>NZ_JCAKFL010000001.1:0-838576 GCF_059510515.1 Sinobaca sp. SA16-1
CGAGTTCAACGGCCCGTTGATGCTCGTCCCGGGCTCGCAGAAATGGTACATTTCCTGCCCGGGCGAGACGCCGAAGGACAACTACAAGTCGTCGCTGCAGAAGCAGGAAAGCGGCGTGCCGGATAACGACAGCATGAGCTGGCTCGTCGATAAAGCCGGCGGCCGCATTGACCGGGCCACCGGCCCGGCCGGCTCGGTGCTGTTTTTTGACTGCAACACCATGCACGGCTCGTCCGGGAATATTTCCCCGTATGCACGCAGCAACGTGTTTTTCGTGTTCAACTCGATGGAAAACCAACTCACCCACCCGTTCTCCGGGCAGCCGCCGCGTCCGGAATTCCTGGCCAACCGCGAGAACGTCAAGCCAATCATCCCACAACCTGTGAAACTAACAGACATCCCATCCACTACCACTTCTACAACAAAATCATAAATAAACTGCTGCGGTTGACCTCCCCGCAGCAGTCTTTTTTTTGTTTTTTTTAATCTATTTTACTATTGTACTAGGTTATCGCACTTTTCTTTTGTCATTAGAAGTGTAAAACAATGAAAAAAGTGGTACAGTACATCTTGCACCAAAAATAGAATGCGGGGATGATATATGAATTTGCAACGATTTATGCCAAGACCTATTCGTAAGCTGTTAAGCTTATCGAAACATCAACTAAAATATGAAATAAGATCAAACCTATGGTTTATCTGTGTCATATATGCACTTATAGGAATAGGTATCGCGGGTATCGCCTACTGGATTGATATTTCCATGCAGCTCGGGGATACAGCTCCTGCCTTTTTTACGGCAAGCTATGACTTGACGAGCTTGATTGTCAGCTCGCTGATTGCCGGAAGTATTACACTGAATGCGTTCACACTGAACTCTATTCTCGTTGTACTTACGAACTTCTCCGGGCAGTTTACGCCGCGGATGCTCGTTACATTTATATCAGATAAGCGGACCCAGCATGTGCTCGGATTGTTTAACCTGGTATTCGTATTTATTTTAATGGCGTTTTTCTTAATTAATGCCGAAGTAGCCAATTATGTTGCATTTCCTACGCTGACCATCTTCTTTATGTTTCTCGGGTTGGCAACATTTATTTACTTCCTTAATCATGCAGTCAAATGGATGCAGGTGCCCAACCTTACGTTAAACATGAAAAGCGAATCTCAGGAGCGGATTTTAGCTACGTTAGTGGAGGACCTTGAGCCTTACCGTACGAAAGAACCGAACACGTCCGCCGATGAATTAGCAGAGGACGACAAAATGTATATTGCCGCCGATGAAGCCGGCTTCGTGCAGATTATTGATTACCGGCGGATGATCGCCTACGCAGAATCCCATAATCTTGTCGTCAAGATAGAAAAACGTATTGGTGATTTTGTGCTCACGGGAATTCCAGTTATCAGCTATTGGAAAAAAGACAGTACCGCGGTGGATGAAAGTGCCCTGCGTCAACTTATTTTTCTCGGATCGAAAAAAACGGAAGTGCAGGATATCGAGTTTGGTATTAACAAGCTGAAAGAAATAGCCATTAAATCGATTGGAAACGATGATCCGAATACGGCATCCAATGCAATTTACCAGCTTACCGACCTGCTGCTTTCCATTTCCAAGATCACCCGCTTCACTCCATATTTAACCGATAGAAACAATGACCTTCGTATTATTATCGAAGACGAATCCTTTGATTATTATCTGTATGCCGCATTTGCCCATATCAGTGACTATGCAAAAGAAGATCCGATTATTACGAATGATGTACTAGAAGCATTAACTCTTCTTACAGAGTCGGTGGCCGGAGAAAATCATGAAATGTGCTGGAATTTCGCGAGAATGGTTGCCCGCGGCTATATCACTCCTTTCATATTTGAATACAACGAAAGAAGATTTTATAATAGCCTTCGTAATATCTCAGAAACTACTGATAAGCTTAAAGAATACAGAGAACTTGAATCAGAACTTAAGCAGCGTTTATCAATGGAAAAATAATCATCAGAAGCAGCCGTCTCGGCTGCTTCTTTTTCTATATTGCGAGTTCTGTCATTTCCTAGTATGATAAGTAGTATTGCCATAGTTTTCTGACAACAGATGAGAGAGGATGTATAAAAATGGGAGATAAGAAAGACCTCCGAATCCGCAGTAAAGTAATCAGTGAAGGAGCAAACCGCACGCCAAACCGTGCCATGCTTCGTGCTGTAGGATTCAAAGATGAAGATTTTAAAAAGCCAATGATTGGCATTGCCAGCACATGGAGTGAGGTCACCCCTTGTAATATACATATCGATGGCCTTGCCAGGGAAGCAAAAAAAGGCGCAGCCCAAGCCGGCGGCGCTCCAATGATATTTAATACAATTACGGTATCAGATGGTATCGCGATGGGCCACGAAGGGATGCACTATTCCCTGCCAAGTCGTGAAATCATCGCAGATTCCATGGAAACTGTGACCAGTGCGGAACGTCTGGACGGCGTAGTAGCAATCGGCGGCTGTGATAAAACAACACCAGCTTCCCTCATTGCATTAGCCCGCCTTAACCTTCCAAGTGTTTACGTATACGGCGGCACGATTCAGCCTGGAAAGCTGAACGGAAAAGACGTTGATATTGTTTCCTCCTTTGAAGCTGTAGGCCAGCATCAGCAGGGCATTATCAATGACGAGGAACTTCATGAAGTCGAGTGCAACTCGTGTCCGGGAGCCGGTGCGTGCGGAGGCATGTATACCGCGAATACGATGGCCGCTGCAGTAGAAGCACTTGGTATGAGTATTCCAGGTTCATCTTCTACTCCTGCTATCAATCAATACAAAGAAACAGAGTGCCTGCAGGCTGGAGAAATGGTAATTCAGCTGCTTGAGAAAGATATTTATCCAAAAGATATTATGACAAAAGAAGCGTTTGAAAATGCGATTACGGTCGTTATGGCACTTGGCGGTTCTACCAATGCTTTCCTTCACCTTCTTGCTATCGCCCATTCTGCCGGCGTTGACTTATCCTACGATGACTTTGAAAGAGTACGTAAACACGTACCTCATCTGGCGGACCTGAAACCAAGTGGACGCTATGTCATGCAGGACCTTTATGCAGTAGGCGGCGTACCCGGCGTAATGAAGATTCTTTTGGAAAATGGACTTCTTCACGGCGACTGCCTCACTGTAACAGGCAAAACGCTTGCTGAAAACCTGGCAAAAGCGCCTGACCTCACGGAAGGGCAGGACGTTATCCGACCTTTCGACAATCCGTTGAAACCAAGCGGCCCGCTTGTCGTATTAAAAGGAAACCTTGCCCCCGAGGGAGCAGTAGCCAAAATGTCCGGTCAGAAAATCAGCCGGTTTGAGGGCCCTGCCCGCGTATATGACTCAGAAGATGATGCAACAAAAGCAATTATGGATAACGATATTAAAGAAGGCGATGTTCTCGTTATCCGCCACGTAGGACCAAAAGGCGGACCAGGAATGCCTGAAATGCTTTCCATCACTTCCATGATTGTTGGACGAGGTTTCGGTGGTAAAGTGGCGCTGTTGACAGATGGTCGTTTTTCCGGAGGATCACACGGGTTTGTTATCGGTCACGTAGCTCCTGAAGCACACACCGGCGGTCCAATTGGTCTTCTGCAGGAAGGCGATATCGTAACGATCGACAGCGATACGCAGGAAATCAACTTTAAGATTACCGACGAAGAGTTTGAAAAACGCCAACAAGCCTGGAAAACGCCTGAACTTCCAGCCAGAACCGGCACCCTTGCCAAATATGCAAAACTTGTTTCAAGCAGTGCCAAAGGCGCCGTTACCGATTTGGACTTGTAATACGTTGAATGCAGGGTCCGTCAGAGGATAGTTTTTCTGACGGTCCTTTCATTTTTTAAAAGGAGAGACATGCAGTGGCTAAAAAAAACACATCTGCTTCAACTAAGTCAAAACGATCCCCAAAGCTTCTTATTCTTATCATTGCCGCATTGGCTGTCGTCATGGCAGCTATCCTATTTGTCGGAAATATTGAGCCTTCTCCTGCCGGGGATATTGATCTTGAAGGCCAGCCGGTTCAAGGAGAAGAAGATGCTGTATCCATTGTAGAGTTCGGCGATTATAAATGTCCGGCCTGCAAAAACTTTCACGAATCCATGGTGCCTATGATTGAGCAGGAGCTTGTAGAAACCGGGGATGCGTCCTTTACCTACATGCATTATCCATTTTTGAATGTAGATTCCAGCCGGGCGGCGCTTTATGCTGAAACGGTTTACGGGGAACTTGGAAATGACGCCTTTTGGGAATTCCACGATCAGCTGTTTGCCGAACAGGACCCGGAAGCAGAATCCCAGGACTTTTTCACAGAAGAACGTCTCGACACTATTCTCGAAGGCATTGTATCAGAAGAAGAGGCTTCTCAGGTGTCCGAAGCTTTTCAGGCCGGGGAATATGAAGATGCGCTTGAAGTGGATACCGATTATGTAGCCGAACTTGGTGTGCAGAGCACTCCTACGCTGTTTGTAAACGGCGAACAGTTTGAAGGCGGTTCGTTTGAAGAACTGCGTGAAATGGTAGAGGAAGCCTCGAATGAGTAGGGGAATTCTCCTTGCCTGGATTGTTTCTATTATTGCGGTACTCGGCAGCCTGTATTTCAGTGAAGTTCGCGGGTTTGTGCCTTGTGAATGGTGCTGGTACCAAAGAATCTTAATGTACCCGCTCCCCGTTCTGCTCGGTATCGGCTTATTCCGGGACGACCGGGCCGTAAAGATTTATGCGCTCCCTTTCGCAGTACTCGGGATCGCTGCTTCACTTTTTCATTATGCCCAGCAGAAAATTCCTTATTTCGCGAGCCTCGCCTCCTGTTCGGATGGCGTGCCGTGCTCCGGCGAATATATTAATATGCTGGGATTTATTACGATTCCGCTTTTGGCGTTCGGCGCTTTTTCTATCATCACGGCAGCCCTGCTGCTTTCCAAAAAATAAGTGCTGCAAAAAGGAACCTTCTGCGATAGAAGGTTCCTTTTTCTAAATTGTCGGGAAACCGTTTTATTTAACCTATCTATCCATCGCGCCGCTTCTTTAAGAAAGGCTGCTTAGAAATACAAAGAATGAACCAGGCGGTGACTCCGGCAGAACAGCCATAAGGGAAGATAAAGAGGTCGGTTTTTCCTCTTTAGCTTAAGGCTCGGCCTGCGGAAAGCGCCACCTGTACAAGTTTTTGTATGAATCAGCCATATTTTTTGCTTTTTTTATGCTGTTAAAAAACTGAGTCCCCATAAGAGGACTCAGTTACTTATAGTTATTCAGAAATACCTTCCTGAATTTCATCAGCCATCATCAATACGGAGGTTAATCCACCGCCGCTCAAATACCAGACTTCCGGATCAAGGTACGTTACATTGTCATTCTCTACTGCCTGTGTGCCCTGCATTAGATCGTTATCAAGCACCTGTTCGGAAGACGATTCTCCTCCAACAACAGCTCCTCTATCGACAACAAATAAATGTTCCGGATCCTGTTCTGCTACGTATTCAAACGATACGTTCTGCCCGTGGCGTGTGTCTGATTCAATATTCTCATCAGCTGGAGTGAAACCAAATTCGTCATGAATTAAGCCGTATCTGGAGCCTGGTCCAAAGGCGCTCAGACTGCCATCATTAGCCAGCACCACGAGCGCTTCTCCTTCGGTTTCTTCCGTCTGCGCTTTTACTTCTTCAATCTGAGTCTGAATAGCTGTGACTTCTTCTTCTATTTCTGCTTCTTTGTTAAATACCCGGCCAAGATTGGTCATGCTTTCTTCGAACGAAAGCATATAATTGGCAGCATCTACAGCCGAATAAAGCGTAGGTGCGATTCCTTCAAGTTCTTCATAGGCTTCTGCCTGTCTGCCGGAAATAATGATCAGGTCCGGATCGATTTCATTGATTTTCTCGAAATCGGGCTCTTTCAGCGAACCAACGTTTTCATATTCATCCCCTTCATATTTCTCCAGGTAGGAAGGAAGGCTGTCTTTTGCTACGCCGGCTACTTCAATATCAAGCTTGTCTAATGAATCAAGTACCCCATAATCAAACACAACAACGGTTTCCGGTGTTCCTTCGACTGTTGTTTCTCCAAGTTCATGTGTGACGGTTACTTCTTCTGCTCCGGATGCTTCACTCTCTTCCTCTGTGTTGTTTCCATCTGTATTCCCTTCTGCCGAACCGCTTCCGCATGCTGCCATGAATGCAGCGGCAAAAGCCAGCATCATAACTAGAAATATGTTTTTATTCATTTTTATTTCCCCCTGTATAGTATGTTTGCATGAACTTTTCAACTGTGTTTTACAAGCCTGTATCGTGCTCCCTCCTTTCGGCTTTCCCTGACTCGCAGATTCTAGGAAAAGTACACACAGATTTTATTATCATTAATGGTCTGGATCGGCATCTCCATCTCATAAATGTTTTTAAGTACATCACTTTGCATCATTGCCTCCTTCGGTCCTTCGCTGATCACTCTGCCTTCTTTCAAAGCGACGATATAATCCGAGTAGCAGGAAGCGAAATTGATGTCGTGAATGACGATAACCACTGTCTTGTTAAGGTCTTTTACGAGGCGCTGCAGCACTTTCATAATCTGAACGGAGTGTTTCATATCCAGATTGTTCAACGGTTCATCCAAAAGAATATACTCTGTGTTCTGGGCAATAACCATCGCAATAAACGCACGCTGCTTCTGGCCTCCGCTCAGCTGGTCCAGATACATGTCTTCCATGTCCTTGAGCTCCATATATTCAATAGCTTCCTCTATATGAAGCCAGTCTTCTTTTTTTAACCGACCCTGCGAATAAGGAAACCGTCCAAAGCAGACTAATTCTTTCACGGTCAGACGGATATTAATGGAATTGGCCTGTTTAAGAATGGACACCTTTTTTGCAAGCTCATTGCTGTTGCATGCGCTCACTTCTTTGTCATCAATCCATACGTTTCCTTCGTCCGCTTTAATCAGGCGGCTGATAACGGAAAGCAGAGTACTTTTCCCTGCTCCGTTTGGACCGATAAAGGAGGTGATTTTGCCTTTTGGTATTTTCAGCGAAATGTTTTCAATCACATTTTTTCCGCCGTACTGCTTTGTAATATCCTGAACTTCTACCATTCTTTGTTCCTCCTCAGTAATAAATAAATGAAGTAGATGCCTCCGATAAAGTTAATAATAACGCTGACGGTCGTAGAGAAAGTAAATACCCGTTCTACAATAAACTGGCCTCCTACAAGAGCAATGATGCTGATAAGAATCGAGCCGATAATAAGCACTCCGTGTTTGTACGTTTTCAGAAATTCGTGGGCGACGTTTGCTACGAGAAGCCCGAGAAACGTAATCGGTCCGACCAGCGCGGTAGCAATAGCAATTAGTATAAATATAATGACCAGGAGCCTTTTTATGACACGATCGTAAGGGACCCCGAGGTTTACGGCATGATCCCGGCCGAGAGACAGAATATCAAGGTACTTGGAAAAGCGGAGAAAATACAGGCTGCAGAGCAGAAGCAATAAAGCAGACAGTCCGAGAATGTCTGTATTTACATTGTTAAAGCTCGCAAACATGCGGTCCTGTATCGTCATGAACTCATTCGGGTCAATGACCATCTGCATAAACGAAGACAAACTGGAAAAGAAAGTGCCGCAGATAATGCCGATCAACAGCAAAAAGTATATGTCGTTCGGCCCTTCCCGTTTGAATAATAATCTATAAAGCAGAAACGAGAAGAGAACCATCATCCCAACGGAAAGCAGAAAGTTAAGCTCCCGGTTTAACAGGGCCTGACTCGTGGAGCCGAGAAAAAAGATAAAAGATGTCTGAAGCAGCATATACAGGGAATCGAGTCCGAGTATGCTCGGTGTTAAAATCCGGTTATTCGTAATCGTTTGAAAAACCATCGTGGCAAAAGCTATAGCCGCCCCTGTTAATACAATAGCGAAAAGTTTTTTCCCACGGCTGGGGAGAATATAATCCCAATTTCCATTGGCTCCCACTACCATAAACAAGACAATCAGAACTAAAGCTAATACAGCAAGGATGGCTAGTTTTATTTTATAACCCATAATGCCTTCTCCTCACCAGCAGGTAAATAAATACAGCACTGCCGATCACACCGACAGTCAACCCAATTGATATTTCATACGGATAGATAATCAGCCTTCCAAGCACATCGCAGAACAGAACGAACACCGCTCCGAGCAGTGCGGTATGATGGAGGCTTTTCTTTAAATGATCTCCTAAGTATATAGTGACGATATTCGGAATAATTAAACCCAGAAAAGGGATAGCCCCGACAATCAGTACAATAACGGAAGTAACCATTGCTACAATAACGAGTCCGATGTTAATAACCTGCCTGTAGTTCAAACCCAGATTCACTGCAAATTCTTCGCCCATGCCGGCGACCGTAAACCGATTGGCAAAAAAATAAGCGATTCCCAGTACAGGAAGAGCCAGATAAATCAATTCATACTGCCCGCCGATGATTAAGGAAAAGTCACCGAACATCCAGGAATTCATATTTTGAATCAGGTCGTTTCTGTAGGCAAAAAAGGTCGTCACCGATCCAATAATACTTCCGAACATCAAGCCGACGAGCGGAATAAAAATGGGGTCTTTGGACTGGATTCTTTCAAGAATTTTCATAAATATAAACGTTCCGGCCAAAGCGAATAAAAATGCAATGCCTGCTTTAAAAAGCGGGCTGGCCGCGGTGAAAAACATCAGCGACACCAGGATGCCGAGACTTGCTGAATCAAGCGTTCCTGCAGTAGTTGGAGAAACAAATTTATTTCTCGTCAGCTGCTGCATGATCAATCCGCAGATACTCATGCTCATGCCGGCGATAATAATACTTGCAAGCCTGGGAATTCTACTGACGGTCAATGTCTGCCATTGGTCTTCCGTCATGGAGAACAGGTCAAGCGGAGTCAGGTCACTCACTCCGATAAATAAAGAGATAAACGATAAAACAAGCAGTGCCGCAACTAAGTACCATATTTTCATGCCATCAAACTTTCTACGTACATACAATGTCCTGTATTTAGTCTATGTTTTTCATTAATAATGATATTCATTATCAATTAGGAACACTTTTCATTCTATCTTATTTTTATCCCCTGTCAATAGCTTTGTATGTTTTTGCTTATTTTAAAGAAAATTCCATAAAAAAAAGAAGCTGCCAGCCGGCAGCCTTCCTCATGTGTTAATCTGCAAAATAATAAGTTGGTGTTCCTTTTACATCGACCCGGACTTTAAAAAGACCACCCGCCTGGGGCTGTTCTTTTTTCTGTTCCTCATCTAAAGGACCGTTTCCTGTCGTGATGTATAAATCTTTCAGGTCTTTTCCTCCAAATGTGCACGAAGTCGTAATGGAAACAGGTACTTTTACCTTCTCCAGAGCCTTTCCGTTTTCAGGGTCCCAGCGGATTACCTGTCCTTCACCAAAATGGGCAATCCACAGCTTTCCTTCAGAATCGATCGTCATGCCATCGGGCGGACCTTCTTCATCCGGTACAACGAACGCTGTTACCGGCTCATCCGCCACTCCTGTTAATGGATCAATATTCATCGTATAAACCGTCTTCGCCGGCGTGTCGATAAAGTACATGACAGCTCCGTCTGCTGACCAGGCCAACCCGTTGGAGATGGTTAGATTGCTTACTACCGTATAAACCGAATGATCTGAATGGAGACGGTAAAGAGACGCCTCGCCTTCTTCCTGGTCAAAGGACATTGTTCCTGCCCAAAGACGGCCGAAAGGATCACATTTGGCATCATTAAATCGATTATTCGGCTTATTTTCTTCTGGATCATGAATCGCTTTTAACTTTTTACTATTTAAATCAAATTCATAAAACCCGTGCTGCATCGCAAATATTAGACCGCCGTCCCGTTTAGGCACCGCGGCCCCTATGTACTGCTCCAGGGAAATGGTTTCATTTTTATCTGCAGCCGGGTCATAGATCATTAACTTTTTCCCTTCAATATCAACCCAGTACAATACTTCCAGTTCTGCATTCCAGCTTGGTCCTTCGCCAAGTTCTGCCTTTGCATCTACTACACATTCTGCTGTTTTCATAGCACTCCACCCTTTTTCTTCTTTCTGTTTATGTTCCCCTCCTCCCTTCTCTTAAACATTTATATTAAATGCGTCTCACGTGCTCGTTAAACACGTCATTCCAATAGCCTTCCTCCAGGCTTTCCACTGCTGCCCCCGTGCTTTCCTGGGCACCAATATACTCGCCGTTTCCGACATAAATGCCTACATGGCCGTCTTCTTTATACGTATCAAAAAACACAAGATCACCAATCTGCATTTCTTCAGGCGGTACTTCCTCGCCTTTGTGTTTCAACGTATCTGTTGATACACCGCGCATGGACCCAAGCTTCATTCCCTCTTGTTCAAATGCCCAGTGCACAAAGCTCGAGCAGTCAAACAGACCTTCTTTCCGCTCTGTTTGATTTCTGCCGGCGCCGAATTCATATTCTGTTTTTCCTATTTGTGAAGCAGCGGTTTCTATTACGTTTTCCCGGTCCGACTGGCCCCAGTCTGCGGGTGGTTCTTCTTCCACCGGTTCTCCTGCTTCAAAAGAACAGCCGGCCAGTCCGAGAAAGACTGCTGTATATACGATCACGAAATAACGAGGCATCATCTGCTCCTTTATCTTTTTTATTTATCTTTCCAGTATAATACAACTGCTTCTTTTATTTCTATCAAACCGGTTTCTCTTTTTTCTTTCCACTGGATCCTTTCTCGTTCATACTGGAGAAAAGCCATGTAAAGTACATGTAGAAAGGGTTGACTGCCATTGAATTCTTCTCCGACCTCGATCTATCAGATACTTCTCCAGCTTATGAGAGCAGTAGCCGTCGTCTCTTCCAGTGCAGTCGCCGTTCTGTCTACGATGCTGCCACTATTTATCTATTATGCTTTTTCTTTTTCTTCTTTACTTTTTACGACTATTTTTTTACTGGTGGGAGCCTTTGCCATCCACGGCGTGTTAACACATGCTTTTAATGATTATAGTGATCATCTCTCTGGAACGGATACGCTGAGCCCTGCACTCCTCTCAGGAGGAAGCCGGGTGATTCAGGAAGGGCGTATCTCTCCGGAAGCTCTTTTAACGCTTGGTAAAGTGCTGGGAGCCCTTCTGCTGGCAGGTGCCCTGGCAGCGGCTCTGCTTGGATTTATTCCCGTGGCCGTGCTGTTGGTTATTGGCGTGTGGGCGGCCGCCTCTTATTCTCTTCCTCCTTTTCAATTCAGCTACCGTCCTTTGGCCGGGGAATGGCTGAGCCTGTTTCCTTCGATCTTTGTTCTTGGTTTAGCCGGACCATGGCTTATTCTCGGATCCGTTCCGGAATGGGGGTATCAAAACGCCGCAGTGAATGCTCTATTATGTCTGGCCTGGGTAATGGTTCATCATATTCCGGACCAAAAAGCCGATAAACAGGCTGATCCGGTTAAAAATACCACTGTCGTATGGGCCGCTTCCCGTTTTGGGCCGGCGGCGGCGAAAGTTCCGGCGCTTATTTATTTACTATTGGCAGCCGCCTGTGTTGTTTGGATTGGCGGCGACCGGATATGGGCGGCCGCCGGGGCATCACTGTTTATTGCACTGTCCCTGCTGCTCGTTTGGAAAATGAACGTTCATAATGTGCAGCAGGTAACGAATGATGAAAAATGGCTGCTTCTTCTAGCTATGGCCACAGCCATCTGGCTTGGACTTTTTATTTAATAATACACAAAACCCGCCGGACTGCCCGGCGGGTTTTCTTTACTTCTTACTTTTTTTCATTTCTTTTTTTATCTGCTTTTTTAAATCTTTTTGGACATCTTTTACAAGCTTCTGCTTGTATTCATCTGTCAGCTCTTGACGTACTTGATCCATTACATCTTGTTTTACCTGCTCCAGAATATCTTTTTTAAGTTCATTTTTCAGCTCTTCTTTAATATCATTTACAAGCTGACTTACCGTACTATCCGGCAGTTGAGACTTTTTATCTTTTTCTTTTTCCTCTTCTTCGTCTTCTTCTTCGCCTTCTTCCTCTTCTTCCTCGTCTTCTTCTTCGCCTTCTTCCTCTTCTTCCTCTTCTTCCTCGTCTTCCTCGTCTTCCTCGTCTTCTTCCTCTTCTTCTTCTTCACCTTCCTCTTCTTCCTCTTCTTCGCCTTCTTCCTCTTCTTCTTCTTCGCCTTCTTCCTCTTCTTCCTCTTCTTCCTCGTCTTCTTCTTCTTCTTCCTCGTCTTCTTCCTCCTCCTCGTCTTCCTCGTCTTCTTCGTCTTCCTCTTCTTCGTCTTCCTCTTCTTCGTCTTCCTCTTCTTCGTCTTCCTCTTCCTCGTCTTCCTCTTCTTCCTCTTCGCCTTCTTCCTCTTCTTCCTCTTCTTCTTCCTCGTCCTCGTCTTCTTCCTCTTCGCCTTCTTCTTCCGTTTCTTCTGCAGTTTCTTCTTCTGTATCTTCGTTTTCTTCTTCGTCTTCGCTGTCACTGGATGTTTGTTCTTCGACAAACTCTATAATTTCATCGATAATGTCCGATTTCTTTTTTGCGCTTAATTCCAGGCCGCTGTTTTCTGCCAGCTCTTTTAATTCTTTTACACTAAGCGTGTCCAAATCTATTTGTTCGTTTTCATCATCCTCATTTGTGATTTCTACGATGGCGTTTTCTCTTTTTTTACTCATTACATATTCCTTCTTTCACTATTGGTTTAGTTTTAGCTGTCGTTATTCTTCTTTTTTCAATGTCTTGCTTCTTGGACGCAGGCTGACACGCTGGTAGGAAATAACTTCTAAATCTTTATTGATTTTTGTTTCGTACACGCCGAGAAGCATGTCTTTTGCATATTTCTTCATGTATTCTTTTTCTTCAATTACTTCCACCTCTACATCCCAGCCTTCTTCATGAGAGTCGACGGAGGTAATTTTAAAAGGGGGAAGTATATTGGTCGTAAAAAAAGACTGAATCGTATCCAGAACCTGACCCATAGAAGCTGTTTCTTTTTTTGTGTTTGACTTAGGCTTCACGTTCAACTTTTTAGCACTGCTTTTATTGGACGCTTTTGCTTTCGACTGGCCTGCGATAGTAATCTCCTCCTGCTCTTGAAATGAAATAGACACATGTCCTTTTTACATATTAACTTTGTTTTTGATAAAGAACGGTTGTCCTACACGATACCCTTCCTCTTCCATATTCAATCTTTTTTATACATAATTAATATAATTTTAGGAATTGGTAAAATTTATCAAAGAAAAAAGACTATGCTGTTCGCACAGTCTTCTATTGATCAGCTTTGGGTTCTATCTTCTGCCCGAATGTCATCCGCTTCTTCAAACTCTACTTCTATCTGTAGTTCCTGATAATTATCATCCAAATGGAAATTATTCACACTTTCATTCATCAGCTGCAGTTCATTGGATTGGAGCGTGATCGCAAGGTTAGGAAGCACCTGCCCCAGTTCAGAAAGAGCCTCTTCATCGTCTACTTCTCTCTCTTCATCCCCGCGGGAGTCTGAAATTTCCGCCTGCGGATCTCCATCATTGTAATCGTATGATACTTCATATTCACCATATTCGTAATCTACTTCCATTTCAAAAGAAGTATAGACCAGCCCTTCATACCAAACGTCTTCCAGTTCCGGATCGTCCCCGCTTAAAGGCTTGCTTTCTATGCTCGGTCCGCTTTCATCCGAACCACATGCTGCCAGTGCAAAAGGAAGGCTTGCCGTTAGTAGAAATAGTCCTGCTTTTTTCATGCTGCATCCCCTTTCATATCTGTTGATCTCTTCCCCGAAAACACAAATGCAAAACAAAAAAAGATGCCGGCTGCCGGCATCTTTACGTATTCACTATGTATGGTGGAGATGGTGGGATTCGAACCCACGTCCAGAGATATCGCCACTTGAGCTTCTACGAGCGTAGTCGCTATATTATATTTCGCCTATGCTTCAGCCTAGCAACAGGCTTCAGCACAGCTAGCCTGATTAATCTCTTCAGCCGACCTCAGGCGGAGATCGGAGCTGCGTAGCCCACTATTAGGTGAGACCCCAAATCACTCGACATGGGCGATCGAGTGCGGGATCCGCATTAGTCAGTTATTATGCTGCTACTGCGAGGTTTTCGTTAGTTTTGCCAGTTATTATTGGCGTGGCCATTTTACGAGATTGCCTCTCGGCTCGCAACTCAAGCTCAACCTATCCCTGTCGAAGCCAAGTCATCCCCATTAGGAATAAGGAAAAGAAATGAATCTTTTCCTTAGATAATTATATTATCACTTTTCTGCTTTTTTTTCAATAGAAAAGCCTTATTACTCGCCTTTCATGCGGGAACGGATCGCCCGGTCCATTTCGCGCTGCGCATCTTTTTGCTTCAATGTTTCCCGTTTGTCAAACTGCTTTTTACCTTTAGCGAGACCAATCAGTACTTTCGCTTTTCCCCGCTTAATGTAGACCTTTAACGGAATAATGGAATACCCGGGCTGCTGGCTCTGGCCGATCAGCTTACTGATTTCCCGCCGGTGCAGTAGCAGCTTTCTCGTGCGGAGCGGGTCATGGTTAAACTGGTTGCCATGTTCATAAAGACCGATATGGGCATTATGGAGGAACAGCTCTCCCCCATCAATCTTCCCAAAACTGTCTTTTAAGTTCATGCGGCCTTCCCGAATCGCTTTTATTTCTGTTCCTTTCAGCGCAAGTCCGGCCTCATACGTTTCTTCGATAAAAAAGTCATGGCGGGCTTTCTTATTTTGAGCAAGCACTCTGCCCTCTGTCTGCTGAGCCATGCGTCCATCCCCCCTGTTCTCAAGCGCACTGTGTTATTTTCTTTTTTGAGCTTTTTTCTTTCCTACGTTCTCATAGTACGGCTTATCTTTTCCGGGTTTTTTTGCTCCCGTTTTTCCTTTTTGGCGTCCTTTTTTAGCCGTTGGCTTCGCTTCGCTTTTGCCCGGCCGTTTTGATCCGCCCCTGCCGTCGATCACTTTCGGTGTTTCTTTTCTTTTCCGCTTAACCGGGGCTTTCATACCGACTACTTCAAAATCAATATCTGCTTCTTCTACATTGACTTTCAGCACGCGGATATCCAGCTCATCACCGATCCGGAAGATATTAGCCGTACGTTCTCCTATCAGCGCATACTGCTTTTCGTCAAAGTGGTAATAGTCGTCGGTAAGGTAGCTGATGTGCACCATGCCTTCTATGGTGTTCTCGAGCTCCACAAACAGTCCAAAGTTAGCCACACCGCTTATAACGCCTGTGTACTCTTCGCCCACTTTGTCTTCCATATACTGCGCTTTCTTTAAATCATCCACTTCCCGCTCGGCGTCAACCGCCCGGCGTTCCATTTCTGACGTATGCTTGGCAATATCAGGAAGCTTATTCTGCCAGTTGGACTTTGTTTTCTGATCGGTTTTTCCGTTAATCAAATACGTGCGGATTAGACGGTGCACGATCAAATCCGGGTAACGGCGGATTGGTGACGTGAAATGAGTGTAGTACTCAGATGCCAGGCCAAAGTGCCCAAGATTTTCCGGATCATATTTTGCTTGGTTCATAGAACGGAGCATAACCGTGCTGAGTACAGCTTCTTCCGGCTCTCCTTTTACATCTGCAAGAATCTTTTGAAGGGCGCTTGGATGAAGCGAACTGCCTTTTCCTTTAATGGTGTAGCCGAAATTAGCTACAAATTCAATAAATTTCTGCAGTTTTTCCTCATGTGGATCTTCGTGAATCCGGTAAATAAATGGTACTTTCATTTTGGAAAAATGCTCAGCTACAGTTTCGTTTGCCGCCAGCATAAACTCTTCAATCAACTTTTCGGCAACGGAACGCTCCCGGATAAGAATATCTTCCGGCTTGCCGTTCTCGTCGACTTTCACCTGGGCTTCTTTAAAGTCAAAGTCAATGGCGCCGCGGTCGAACCGCTTTTGGCGAAGAATGGCTGCAAGCTCTTCCATACGCTCAAAGAAAGGCACGAGTTCTTCGTATTTCTTTCTTGTTTCTTCATCTTTTTCATCCAGAATCAAACGAACGTCATTATACGTCATTCTTTCGTTTGTACGGATTACACTTTCAAAGATATCGTGATTTACAATGTCTCCGTCTTCTGTCACTTCCATCTCGCAGGAGAGCGTCAGACGGTCCACCTGCGGGTTTAAACTGCAGATTCCGTTGGACAGGCGGTGGGGAATCATTGGAATCACACGGTCGACCAGGTACACACTTGTGCCGCGCTCGACTGCTTCTTCGTCAATGGCTGAGCCTTCCGGTACATAGTAGCTCACATCGGCGATATGCACGCCGAGCTGGAAGTTGCCGTTCGACAGCTTCTTAACCCCAATTGCGTCATCCAGGTCTTTTGCATCGGCGCCGTCGATCGTCACGATCGTTTCTTCGCGCAGGTCCCGTCTTTTGCTGATCTCATTTTCCGTAATGCTGTCCGGCGCTTCATTGGCATGCGTAATCGCCGCCTCCGGAAATTCGCCCGGCAGCTCATGCTTATGGATGATGGATAAAATATCCACACCCGGGTCGTTTTTATGGCCGAGAATATTGACTACTTTCCCTTCAGCGCTAAAGCGCTTTTCGGGATATTTTGTTATTTCCACAACCACTTTATGGCCGTCGACTGCTCCGTGCTGTTTGTGCTGGGGAATAAAGATATCCTGGTTGATATGCTTGTCATCCACTTCGACAAAGCCGTAATTTTTATTGGCCAGATATGTGCCGACCACTTTTGTTGTGCCTCTTTCAATAATCCGGATAATAGAACCTTCCGGCTTGGAGTCGCCTCCTTTTTGCTGGACGCGCACAAGTACGGTGTCTTTGTGCATGGCTCCTCCCATTTCCGGCGCGGGGATAAATACGTCGGGCTCTCCCTCTTCTTCCGGCAGGATGAATGCAAATCCACGCTGGTGCATCTGCACTCTGCCGCGGATAATATCCATTTTCTCGGGAACCCCGTAACGGTTGCTTCTCGTACGGACCAGCTTCCCGCTTCCCTCCAGTTCATCCAGGGCTTTCATGAGTTCCTTCGTCTGTTCAGGTTCTGTCATATGGTACGCTTCTTGTAATTCTTCAATAGACATTGGCTTTTGAGCGATATCCTGAAGATACTGCATCATCTGCTGCTTTTGTTCTTCTGTCATATTGTTGTCATCTCCTCTCTATCTACTTGTACTGCTGTATTTTGTGCTGTCATTTTGTGCTCCAATCCAGATTTTCCAAAAACTGATATATATTTTCATGCAGGTCCTGTTTCTCAGGTCCCAGTGTGATCACGTGCGGGGAATCTTCATACCAATCCAGGGATTTAACAGAAGAAGCTACTTCCTCATATATAATTTCTGCACTTTTTAATTCAACCATTTCATCCTTTTTGGCCTGGACTACTTTGATCGGAGCATAAATCATATCAAGGGAATTTTTCACTTCTTTAATTGTGCCGTTAATGGAATCCAGTGCATCAAGAGGAAGTTTTTTAAAGGCTTCCATTTCTTCATCCACCTGCCCGGCCTCTTTGCCTTCCAGCTGTTTGTATTCTTTTGCGTACTGCAGAACGCCTTTGTACAGACGCTCTTTGTTTTCAATGGTCGTCAACGGCGCACACATCGGTATAATACCCTTTGCTCCGAATGTATACCCTGCTTTTAACGACATTAGTCCTCCAAGGGAAAGACCGGCTACTGCTATTTCTTCGTAGCCCTGATCCCGAAGGTGGGTCCACCCGGCTTCGACATCCTTCCACCAGTCCGTGGCATTGGAATCCATTAATTCCTCCGGCGGAACCCCGTGGCCTTTGTAAACCGGCGCATGCGACGTGTAGCCCTGCTTCTGCAGGTAGCGTCCCAGCATTCTGACGTCTGCGGAACTTCCGGTAAACCCGTGAAGCAGCAGGACGGCCCGGTCGCCTCCTTCAAAGGTAAACGGTTTGGGGGGCACAACTTTCATGTTCTTCCACTCCTATTCCAGATCACACCTGATCGCTGCTTTTCCAAACAACGTCAGGCTCTATTTTTTCTGCCAGCAGAAATCGCTTTACGTCTTCAATCAGCTGTGTTTGATTATTGCTGTGTACAATAAAATGATGGGACTGTTCATAAAAATAAAGCTGTTTTTCTTTGGCAGCAATTTCTTTATATAAAAAAAGAGCACTGCTTTTTCGGACAAGGCTGTCCTTCATACCCTGGGCAATAAACGTGGGTACTTCCACTTCTTTAATAAATGGTTCAATCGTGCGGACCACTTTCTGAAATTCGGAAAGGGATCGGACCGGGGTGTGGATTTTTGACCAGAATATTGGGTACCACGGCTGTTTTTTTAACTGCCCTTTAATCATATTCTTTATAATGACAGCCATATCCTTTGAAAGCTGGGACGGATTAACGTAATGGGCCGCTGCATTTAACAATACCAGTTTTTCTACCGGATATCGCGCAGCAATGTACGCAGCCAACAGACCTCCCATCGAAAAACCGATCACATATACTTTCGAACAGCGTTCAAATAGTTCTTTTGCTGCCAGATCTGCTGTATGAATCCAGGTTTTATGGTCTGATTTCTTAAACTGGGAACGAAATGTACGCTCGCTTAGATCCGTCATCATATCGTGACCGGGAAGGACAGGTGTGTAGACGAGCCATCCTGTTTCTTCCGCAAGTGTTTTGGAAAGCGGTTCTAGCTCCCATGGTGCTCCTGTAAAGCCGTGCAGGCACAGACACCCAATCATAAGCCGAACGCCTCCTGTTTCCCTATTCTATTTAGTAAAAAGTATGAAAAAAAGCAGCAAGACACTAATACATGTCCTGCTGCATGATTTCATTTCATATTTGCTATAGGCGCGCAGTCTCTTCTTATAGAAAATAAGCAAGAAGAATCGTTAGTACGAAAAAGACAACGGCTAGAATAATCGTCATTTTGCTTAAAAAGGCTTCTACTCCACGTGCCTTCTGCTTTCCGACTAATTGTTCCGCTCCCCCGGAAATAGACCCGGAGAGACCTGCGCTTCTTCCCGATTGTAATAGTACTACGGCTATCAATGAAATCGATACAATAATCAATAGGACATACAATATTGTTTGCATCTCCGCCACCTCCACGTTCAAATCACACATATATAAAATTAACATAAAACGTATTCAATTACAATAGAAGGAGACGTGTTCGCTTCGAATAAACAGAATATTATTTTATACAGCAAAAGACAGCGGGATTCCGATGCCCGCTGTCTTTTGAATGCTGTTTATTTATTGATGTTGTAGAATGCGTCTTTTTTCAAAAAGACAGATGTGTTATCAAGCTCATCTTCAATACGGATAAGCTGGTTGTACTTAGCGACACGGTCCGTACGGGACGGAGCACCTGTCTTGATCTGGCCGGCGTTTGACGCTACAGCGATATCTGCAATCGTCGCATCTTCTGTTTCACCGGAGCGGTGGGAAATAACCGCAGTATAGCCGGCGCGCTTCGCCATTTCAATGGCATCAAATGTTTCTGTAAGCGTACCGATCTGGTTAACTTTGATTAAAATGGAATTACCGATGCCTTTTTTGATACCTTCAGCAAGTTTCGTTGTGTTCGTAACGAACAAGTCGTCGCCGACAAGCTGTACTTTATCTCCAAGAGCTTCTGTAAGCTTCTTCCATCCGTCCCAGTCATTTTCGTCCAGGCCGTCTTCAATGGAAACGATAGGATACTTCGATACAAGATCCTCGTAGAATGCGATCATTTCTTCCGTTGTTTTCACGACGCCTTCACCTTTAAGGTGATATTTGCCGTCTTCGTACATTTCAGAAGCAGCTGTATCCATTGCAAGCATTACTTCTTCGCCCGGCTTGTAGCCGGCTTTTTCGATGGCTGTAATGATAGTCTGAAGCGCTTCTTCGTTTGAACCAAGGTTTGGTGCAAAGCCGCCTTCATCACCTACAGCTGTGTTATGGCCCTGTTCTTTTAGTACTTTTTTCAGGTTGTGGAAAATTTCTGCACCGATACGTACAGCGTGGGCAAGGCTTTCTGCTCCAACCGGCATAACCATGAATTCCTGAATGTCGACGCTGTTGTCTGCATGCTCGCCGCCATTTAGGATATTCATCATTGGTACAGGAAGCGTCTTCGCGTTAAATCCACCAAGATACTGATAAAGCGGAAGTCCAAGCTCGTCTGATGCAGCGTGGGCTGCAGCCATGGAAATACCAAGAATCGCGTTTGCACCGAATTTTTCTTTGTTTTCAGTACCATCCAGATCAATAAGAAGCTTATCAATGCCGGTCTGGTCAGTTACGTCCATACCAAGAAGTTCAGGTGCAATTTCTTCGTTAACGTTATCTACTGCTTTAAGAACACCTTTACCCATGTAACGATCGCCGCCGTCACGTAGTTCTACTGCTTCGTATTCACCGGTGGATGCACCACTTGGTACCAGTGCGCGTCCAAAAGCGCCTGTTTCTGTAATGATTTCTACCTCAACTGTTGGATTCCCGCGGGAATCCAGTACTTCGCGTGCATAAACATCAGTAATCATACCCATTGTAAAAATCGCTCCTTTGTCGTGTCTATTTTTTTAATAAGGATGTGCCTGTCATTTCTTCCGGTTTTTCCATTTCAAGAAGATCCACCGCTGTTGGAATCAAGTCTGCGAGAATACCGCCCTCGCGGATTTCGCCGGACTCTTTTGTCACAATAACCGGGACCGGATTGGTCGTATGAGCGGTCATTGGTTTATCATCTGGTGTCGTTACCTCATCCGCATTTCCGTGGTCAGCGGTAATAATAGCTGTACCATTCTTTTCGTGAAGAAGGTCTACAATTTTCCCGAGACATTCATCTACGGTTTCAATTGCTTTCACCGTGGCGTCCATATCACCGGAATGTCCGACCATATCAGGGTTGGCAAAGTTCAGAACGATAAAGTCATGATTCTCCTCTTTGATTTCCCGCAGAAGCGCATCCGTTACTCCATAGGCGCTCATTTCCGGCTGCAGGTCGTACGTTGCCACCTTAGGTGAATCAATAAGAATACGTTTTTCTCCATCAAATTCCTTTTCCTGGCCGCCGCTGAAAAAGAACGTAACGTGCGGGAACTTCTCTGTTTCGGCAATGCGGAGCTGCTTAAGCCCTGCTTTGGAAACAGCTTCTCCCATCGTGTTCTTTAGTTCCTGCGGAGGATAGGCTACATTTGCTGTTACTTTTTCACTGTAATCAGTCATCGTAACATAATGAATATTTTTCGGAAAACGGTCTCCGCGGTCAAAGTCGTTAAAGCTGTTATCGGTGAACACACGGGACATTTGGATAGCCCGGTCCGGACGGAAATTGAAGAAAATAATAGCATCGTCATCCTGCATCTCTGCAACCGGTTCGCCATTTTCTCTTGTCATTACAGCCGGAATAATAAATTCGTCCCAGACGTCATTATCATAGTTTGCCTTTATAGCATCTTTTGCAGACGAATAGCTTGGTCCTTCTCCATAGACAATCGCACGGTAGGATTTCTCCAGTCTTTCCCAGCGGTTGTCCCGGTCCATTGAATAGTAGCGGCCGTGAAGCGTCGCTATCTCTCCGATGCCAAGCTCATCCATTTTGCCTTCAAGGGCCTCCACGTACTGTTCTGCCGTACGCTGGCCCACGTCACGCCCATCCATGAAAGCATGGACATAGACTTTTTTGATGCCTTTATTTTTGGCCATTTCCAGGAGAGCATATAGATGTTGAATGTGGCTGTGTACGCCTCCGTCAGACAGCAGGCCGTAAATGTGCAGGCTGCCGTCGTTTTGGAGTACATGCTCGGAAGCTCCTAAAAGAGCTTTATTGTCCTGAAAAGTACCTTCTTTAATATCTTTATTAATCCGGGTCAGGCTTTGATAAACTACTCTTCCTGCCCCGATATTTAAATGCCCGACTTCGGAGTTGCCCATCTGCCCTTCCGGAAGGCCGACAGCTTCTCCGCTTGCCGTAAGCTGGGAATGCGGATATTTGTTCCAGAAACGATCGAAGTTTGGCGTGTTTGCTTTCTTTACTGCATTTCCCTTTGTTTCATCGCGGAGGGCAAAGCCGTCCAGGATAATTAAAGCGACAGGGTTTTTACTGCTCATTGGATCCCGCCTCCACTAGTTGTAGAAATGCATCCGGCTTCAGGCTGGCTCCTCCTACAAGGGCGCCGTCAATGTGTTCCATCGCCATATAGCCGCCGATATTTTCCGGCTTTACGCTTCCGCCGTACTGAATGCGGACAGCTTCTGCTGTTTCCTGGTCATACAGTTCGGACAGAATGCGGCGGATCGTTCCGCACGTTTCATTGGCATCTTCTGCTGTGGAAGATTTGCCGGTGCCGATAGCCCAGATAGGCTCATATGCCACAACAACCTGTGCTGCCTGCTCTTTGCTTAAACCTGCAAAGCCTTTTTCGACCTGGCCGCGTACAACGGATTCCGTTTTGTCGCTTTCTCTTTCTTCAAGCGTTTCTCCGCAGCACATAATTGGCACAAGCTTGTGGTTAAATGCGGCGTGAAGCTTTTTGTTTACGGAGTCATCTGTTTCATTAAACATTTCCCTGCGCTCGGAGTGACCGATAATCACGTAAGGAACAGCAAGGTCAGCCAGCGCTTCCGGGCTGATTTCACCTGTGAATGCACCGTTGTCTTCAAAGTGCATCGTCTGGGCGCCGACGGCTACGTCGCTTCCTTCTACTGCATCATTCATGCTTTTAAGAAATAGGGCCGGGGCGCAGACGACCGTGTCTACTTTGCTGCCAGCCGGTACTTTTGCTTTAATGTCCTCGATAAAGCTGACTGCTTCTCCGTGGGTTTTATTCATTTTCCAGTTTCCTGCAATAATTGGTTTTCTCAAATTGCTCCACCTCTTCTTTGTTTATTTGTCGTTCAATGCTGCGACGCCGGGAAGTTCTTTTCCCTCCATAAATTCAAGGGAAGCGCCGCCTCCTGTGGACATGTGATCCATTTGATCGGCAAGGCCGAATTTCTCAACAGCTGCAGCGGAGTCGCCGCCTCCAATAACAGAATACGTGTCCGTTGCTCCGGCGAGTGCCTCTGCAACAGCTTTCGTTCCATATGCAAATGCATCTATTTCAAATACGCCCATCGGTCCGTTCCAAATAACAAGCTTGGAGCTTTCAATAACCTCCTGGTACGTTTTTCTTGTTTCGGGTCCAATGTCGAGAGCTTCCCAATCGGAAGGAATGCTGTCAATCGGCACTACTTTAATATTGGCATCACCGGAAAAATCATCAGCTACGGTGACATCAACCGGCATATAGAAGTTCACGCCTTTGTCTTTTGCTTTCTGCATAAATTCTTTTGCAAGGTCAAGCTTATCTTTTTCAAGCAGGGATTTACCTACTTCATGGCCCTGTGCCTTTACGAATGTATAGGCAAGACCGCCTCCGATAACGAGGTTGTCTACTTTATCAAGCAGGTTGTCAATCACGCCGATTTTGTCTTTTACTTTCGCACCGCCGACAATCGCGGTGAAAGGACGTGCCGGGTCAGATAGTGCTTTCCCGAGTACATCAAGTTCTTTTTGCATTAGAAGTCCTGCAGCGGCTGGGAGGTGCTGCGCAATGCCTTCTGTAGAAGCGTGTGCTCTGTGAGCCGCTCCAAATGCATCATTTACGTATATGTCAGCAAGTGCTGCAAATTCTTTTGCGAGTTCTGGATCGTTTTTTTCTTCTCCTGCTTCAAAACGAACATTCTCAATAAGAAGAATTTCTCCGTCCATTAAAGAGTTGGACGCCTGCTTTACTACTGGTCCGTAGACTTCATCTACTTTACGAACGTCTCTTCTGAGCAGTTCGCCAAGACGCACGCTTACCGGTCCGAGACGAAGTTCTTCAACTGCTTCTCCCTTTGGACGGCCCAGGTGGCTGGCCAGTATAACACGGGCTCCCTGGTCCACTAAGTATTCAATTGTAGGAATGGCTGCTTTAATACGGCTGTCATCCGTTACTTTTCCATCTTCCATTGGGACGTTAAAGTCCACCCGGCAGAAAACCTTTTTTCCTTTTACATCGATATCTTTAATAGATTTCTTATTCATTGTGCTGCCTCCTTTTTTCCTCTGTGTTCCTCATCCTTTTCCCTAAATGATGCAAAAAAGAACGTATAATTATAATACAAAGAAAAGCGTAAACCCGGCTGATTATCTCCGCGTTTATTTAGAGAAGGCCGGGTCTGCCGCTGATAAAAAGCAAACATGAGCTGCAGCTGATTCGTGCTGTCCCGATATCTATTGTAGCAGGAAACTGCATAGGAAAGGGGAGCAAGAAAATACTTTTTCTTCTCCCCCTGCCCTTTATCTGCTTTATTAAGCTTGCTGTTTTGCGATATATTCTACGAGGTCTACAACGCGGCTGGAATAACCAAACTCGTTGTCGTACCAGGAAATAACTTTAACCATGTTGTCTTCCAATACCATTGTAGACAAACCATCAATAGTAGAAGAATTGGAGTTGCCGTTATAGTCCTTGGATACAAGCGGCTCGTCGCTGAAGCCAAGAATGCCTTTAAGATCGCCTTCTGCTGCTTCTTTTAGTACGTTATTTACTTCTTCAGCAGTAACGTTTGTATCAAGCTCTGCTACAAGGTCAACAAGAGATACGTTTGGAGTAGGCACACGCATTGCAGCGCCGTTAAGCTTGCCGTCAAGTTCTGGAAGAACAAGGGCTACTGCTTTTGCAGCTCCAGTTGATGTTGGAATGATGTTTTCAGCAGCTGCACGTGCACGACGATAGTCACTGTGCGGAAGGTCAAGAATCTGCTGATCATTCGTGTAAGAGTGAACAGTGTTCATGAGGCCGCGCTTGATGCCGAACTTGTCGTTAAGCACTTTAGCAAACGGCGCAAGGCAGTTTGTTGTGCAGGATGCGTTGGACATAACGTTGTGCTTCGAAGGGTCATACGTGTTTTCGTTAACACCCATAACAAATGTTGCATCAACGTTTTTACCAGGTGCAGAAATAATAACTTTCTTTGCTCCGCCTTCAAGGTGTTTGCCGGCGCTCTCGCCGTCTGCGAAACGTCCAGTTGCTTCTACAACGATTTCTACTCCAGCTTGTCCCCATGGAATCTGTGCCGGATCTTTTTCAGCTGTGATGCGGATTTCTTTGCCGTCAACAACAAGGTTGTCGCCGTTTACAGATACACTCTGCTTTAGGTTGCCGTGTACTGTGTCATATTTTAAAAGGTGAGCAAGCATATTAGCGTCTGTAAGGTCGTTAATGCTTACGATTTCTACGTTGTTATTTTCAAGAGAAGCACGGAATACTGCGCGTCCAATTCTTCCAAATCCATTAATACCAATCTTTGTAGCCATGTTTAATTTCCTCCTCTTATTATGGTGCACGTTAATCAATACTATATATGAAAAACTGATTATAAAAAATCAGCTGTCATCGATTTAAAATTGCCTTCGCCGCCCCTTCATCTGTTATGAGCAGATTGCTGGGACGGTATTTCATATAAGCAGAAATAGCTTCTGCTTTGGAGCTTCCTCCGGCGACGGTGATAATCGTCTGCGCTTCATTCAGATCATTGAGCTGAAGGCCGATCGTTCTCTCTTTATGAACAATATGTCCTTCACGGTCAAAATAATAGCCGAATGCTTCCCCGACAGCCGCTTTTTCTTTAATCTGCTGTACGGCACTGTCGCTCGTTTCACGCCGGTCCGCCATAATTTCAGCTTCGCCGATGCCGTGAATCACAATTTTTGCTTTACGTATAAGAGCCAGCAGTTCTTTAATGCCCGGTTCCAGACTCAGCGAAGCTCTTGTTTCACTGCTCAGCTGGTCCGGTACGTGCAGAAGCCTGTAGGCCGCCCGGGCTTTGGTAGCCATTGTCGAACTGATCGTGTTCGACTGAATTTCCACCTTTTCGCCAAGTCCGCCTCTTGCCGGTACAAAAACCGCGTCTTTCCATTTTTCAGATGGGCTGACCATATCGGCCACGGCTGCAAGCGTAGTGCCGCCGGCCACGGCAATGATATCACCGGGGACTATCTGTTTTTTCATCTGCTGTACGCATGCACGTCCCAGTTCTTTCTTTACCCAGCTGTATTCGTCGCTGTCTCCGGAAACAACAATAACTTTCTCGACGTTCAGCACTTCTGCTACCTGCTTTTCCAGATCTTCAAGTCCGAAAGCAATTTTCATCGCCGCTTCCATCCCCTCCAGAAGCTTTTCTCCTTCATCAGAGAGAGTCATGCCGGACGGTTGGATCGTAATCAATCCCTGGTTTTTTAAAAATGTCACTTCGGTCCGCAGTACTCTTTCAGAAAGATCCAGGCTGACAGCAAGTGTTCTTCTGCCGACCGGCTGCATCAGCCGAAGGTACTGAAGAATCCGATAGCGTTTCCCCATAATTTCTAAAATGTCGGGCTGCAGTTTTTTCTGCCATTCGAGTAGTTCTCTCATTCAGGGTTCACCTGTTTTCTCTCAGGGACACTTTTTGTCCCATATAGACATTTTAAGTCCCACTTTATCAAAAGATAATACCTAGGGATTTCCCTAAGCGATGGTTCAATCTTCTGATAAATTCATTATACCAAGAATAAAATAACTTAGCAATAAAAAAGAAAGGACGGTTTAAGCTATATCCTGCTCATTCCCGCCCCTTCATTTTTAAAACATCAGGCATATCGTTTTCTTTTGGAAGACGGCGCAATCTGCAGCTCCCCGCGGTACTTCGCAATAGCGCGCCGGGAGATCGCAATACCGTGTTCTTCCTTTATGAGCTCGGCTATCTTCTGGTCGGACAGCGGCCGGATTTTATTTTCCTTCTCCACCATTTTATTCATTATTTCTTTAATGACATTGGTGGACGTCTGCTCTCCTTCTGCATTGTTCATTCCTGCAGAAAAGAAATGTTTTAGTTCAAACAATCCATGCGGCGTCTGCACGTATTTGTTTGTAGTCGTCCGTGATACGGTCGATTCATGCACTTCCGCCTCTTCAGCAATCTCTCTGAGCGTCAGCGGTTTCATGCCGGACGGACCGTTCTCAAAAAAGGGTTCCTGAAAGCGGAGAATAGCTTCGGTGATTTTGCGGAGCGACGTCTGCCGCTGGTCAATGCTTTTTAACAGCCAGACAAGCTGCTTGTACTTTTTGCGGGCATATTCTCCCGCCTCTCCCTTTTCCCCGCTTTCAAGCAGGTGCCGGTATTGTTTGTTGAGTCTTATTTTCGGCAGGCTTTCGTTGTTGAGCACTACAGTAAAAGCTCCATGTTTCTTTTCTACATACACATCCGGCGTAATCGCTGCGGATTCACTTTTTCCAATGCAGGCGCAGGGATGCGGGGTCAACTGCTGAATCGCGTCGTAAATGCCCTGCACGTCCTCTACAGAAATATGCAGCGCCTTTGCGATCTGCTTCCATCTTCTTGCTGCCAGGTCTTCGAGGTGATGTTCCACCACTTCAATCACAAGCAGATCAGATGCATGATTTCTTTTTAACTGCAGAAGCAGGCATTCCTGGAGATTTCTTGCTCCAACACCTGCAGGCTCCAGCTTTTGCAGCATTTGGATACCCTGCTCATATTCTTCTTCTGTAATGCTGTAGAAACGGCCCGCTTCTTCCCAGCTTCCCTGCAGGTAGCCATTTGTATCCACATTGTCGGCCAGATACAACAGCAGCTCCCTGTTCTGGTCTGCTGTATCCATAAAGCGGATCTGGCTGTATAAATGGTCAGCCAGCCCTTCTTCGTAGGCCAGGATTCTATCCAGGTAGGATTCGTTCCTGCCCTCATAGGCTTCATATCCGTCTCCATAATCATCCGTCCACATCACTGGACTGTCGTATATAGGTGTTTCCTTTTCTTCCAGAACTGGTTCTTCTGTTTCTATAAGAGGATTCTCGAGAGCCTGCTCCGATATGTAATCAGAAAGCTCTTGAGTTGAGAGCTGAAGCAATGAAATGGCCTGGCGAAGTTCCTGCGTCATCACGAGGTTCATCGTCTGTTTTTGAAACAATCCCATTTCTAAATTCATATAAAATGACCTCTCTTTCTTGTAAGCGCTTTCTACCGTTTATTATATCATAGGTGAAATGATCGTCTATATGTAATTAGGCCTTCATACTAAGTGTAGCAAACGTACATGAAGCCAAACTATCCTGTGGCATATAATCTTCCATAGTTTTAAGAGGCAGAAAATAGGTTATACTCTCTATTAGGCACTCTGCACTGCTTATTCTTTTATTTTCGCTTTTGAAGATTGAAAGGTTCTCTTTACTCTTGTTATAGTAAGAGAAGCGAATTGGCTCTGGAAAATAAAAAGATAAGAAATAAGCGCTTTTTATTTGACCAACATTGACCATTCGAGTATGATATAACTATTCTCAACAATACAGGAAGCCCAGCTGTTTCCTGTTATGGAGTCAGTGTTTACACATTTTATATAATAGGAGGAAATAAGACATGAACTTAATTCCAACAGTAATTGAACAAACAAGCCGCGGGGAAAGAGCATATGATATTTATTCCCGCCTTTTAAAAGACCGCATCATTATGCTCGGTTCTGGAATTGACGATAACGTGTCCAACTCCATCGTAGCCCAGCTGCTGTTTTTGGCAGCAGAAGATCCGGAAAAGGACATTTCTATTTACATTAACAGCCCAGGCGGCTCTATCACTGCAGGTATGGCTATTTACGATACGATGCAGTATATCCAGCCTAAAGTTTCTACTATCTGCGTTGGTATGGCAGCTTCTATGGGAGCATTTCTTCTTGCAGCCGGTGAGCCGGGCAAGCGTTTTGCTCTTCCAAACAGTGAAGTAATGATTCACCAGCCGCTCGGCGGCACGCAGGGTCAGGCTTCTGATATCGAAATTCACGCCCGCCGCATTATTCAAATGCGCGAGAAGCTGAACCAGATATTAGCAGATCGTTCCGGTCAGCCGCTTGAAGTCATTCAGCGCGACACAGACCGTGATAACTTCATGACAGCACAAGAAGCAAAAGAATACGGCCTGATCGACACCGTTTACGAAAAATAATCCAAAAAACCCTCTCTCCAGCTTATGGGGAGAGGGTTTTTTTAGATTTTTGGTGAAACCGTTTCATTAGCTCATCTATATGTGCCGCCGTTTCTTTAAGAAAGACTGCTTAGAAATACAAAGAATGAACCAGGCATGGCCTGCAGCAAACGTCGCCTATACAAGCTTTTGTATAAAATATACACGTTTTTGCTTTTTTTCCCTTAAAAAACCCTCTCCTTTTTTGAGGAGAGAGCTCTTTATTCTTTCTTTACATAGTCCACCAGTGCCTTCATGGCTTCTGCTTCATCGTTGCCATTGATCATTATCTTTATAGAGGCGCCGTTTCGAACGGCAAGACTCATAATCCCCATGATGCTTTTGGCGTTAACGACCTTTCCATCCTTTTCAATGGAAATATCCGAATGAAATCGGTTGGCTTCCTGTACAAACAAAGCCGCCGGCCTTGCCTGAAGACCTGTTTTCAACTGAACCTCTACGTTCTCTTCTACCATGTCTATCTCCTCCAGCTGCCAGTTATGCCTTCTATTATACTATGAAACCGTTTCCCCGTTTCGGATTTTTTCAGCTAATTCATCAATTTTTCGAAGCCTGTGGTTCACACCTGATTTGCTGACCGGTCCGCCTGAGGCCATTTCGCCCAGTTCTTTCAGCGTAACATCCTGGTGCTCCACTCTCAGCTCTGCAATTTCCCTGATTTTATGCGGAAGGTTTTCAAGGCCGATTTCCCGTTGAATCAGACGGATATTTTCCACCTGACGAAGAGCCGCTCCTACTGTTTTATTGAGGTTGGCTGTTTCGCAGTTCACCAAACGGTTCACGGAGTTGCGCATATCTTTCATAATCCGGACGTCCTCAAAATACAGGAGGGCCTGATGGGCACCGATAACACTGAGAAATTCGGTTATTTTCTCGCTTTCTTTCACGTATAGAATATAGCCTTTTTTCCGCTCCAGGCTTTTGGAAGGAATGTGAAACTCTTTAAAAAGCTGACGGAGGGAATAATTATGCTCCTCGTAATTCGAGAATATTTCCAGGTGATACGAAGACGTATCCGGATGATTGATCGATCCTCCGGCCAGAAAAGCCCCGCGCAGGTAAGCCCGTTTGCAGCAGGATTTCTTGATCATATCCGGAGATATAGACCGGACAAACCGGTAGTTTTCTTCCATAATATGAAGATCCGCCAGAAACTGCTGGGTGTTTTCTTTGATCCGTACAATATAAACGTTATTTTTCTTTAAGCGCATTTTCTTTCGAACGAGTACTTCGAGCTGCATATCGTTGAATCCTTTTTTGATCAACGTATAAATGCGCCTGGCAATCGCCGCATTTTCCGTAGAAACGTCAAGCGTCAGCAGGCCGTTTCCAAATGTCATCGTTCCATTCATCCGAATAAGCGCAGCAAGTTCTGCCTTCACACAGCAATCTCTTAGTTCCAGCTGTGTTAATTCTTTTTTAGTCATTGCTGCAAATGACGACATAGGCTTTTCACCGCCTCTTTCTACTTCGCCTACAGCTCCATAAGAAGAGATTGAGCGACTTTGACTGCATTATGGCGCAGAACCATCCCGTCGTAACGGATGAATTCGTCTTCTACCACACGGCAGCCGAAGGCCCTCATTTTTTCTTCATCATACGGAACCGGATAGGCGTCCTCTTTTTGATATTTTTCAATGAGCTCATCTGGAATCACTCCATTGTTCACCAGGACTGTTTCAATGAACTGCTCATGGGTATGATTAAAAATAGCCTGTACGTGATCTGATGCGGAGAAGTTATCTGTTTCTCCTTTTTGCGTCATCACGTTGCAGATATATACTTTTCTTGCTTTGGAATCCTGAATTGCTTCAATAATACCCGGTACTAAAAGATTCGGCAAAATACTAGTGTATAAGCTTCCCGGTCCCAGCACAATTAAATCGGCTTCTTCGATTGCCTTTATGCTTTCTGGAAGCGCTTTAATTCCTTCCGGACGCAGAAAGACGTGACGGATCTGCTTCTCAGCCCGTGGAATGGTTGATTCTCCCTCCACCGTTGTTCCATCCATCATTTTTGCATGAAGCACAACGCTCTGGTTTGAGGAAGGCAGTACTTTTCCGCGTACATTTAATACGGTGCTTAACTCGCTGATTCCTTTGGCAAAATCACCTGTAATGGAAGTCATGCCTGCAAGCAGCAGGTTGCCGAGAGAATGCCCGACCAGTCCTTCACCGGTTGTAAACCGGTGCTGAAAGAGCTGCTCAATCATAGGCTCCACCTCTGCCAGGGCGACAAGGACATTTCGCACGTCCCCGGGCGGAGGAATGTTCATTTCTTTCCGCAGACGGCCGGAGCTTCCTCCGTCATCTGCCACGGTAACAATGGCTGTGATATCGACCGGAAAGGTTTTCAATCCCCTCAGTAATACAGACAGACCTGTCCCTCCGCCTAAGACGACAATGTTAGACCGTTTCATACAAGCAGGCCTTTTGCTTTTTCAATATCACGGTGCGTCGTAGACATGGCATACGAGGAAGAAAAGTGCGCAGAAAGGTATTCAGCCAATGTAACAGACCGATGTTTTCCGCCGGTGCATCCAATCGCAATAATGAGCTGGCTTTTTCCTTCTTTCTTGTACTGAGGCAGCATATAGTCAAGAAGATCAATTAATTTTGTTAAAAATTCCTGTGTTTCCGACCATTTCAGAACGTAGGAAGACACTTCCTCCTGCAGGCCGGTTTTCGGCTGCAGCAGTTCTACGTAATGAGGGTTTGGCAGAAATCTTACATCAAACACAAGATCAGCGTCGATCGGAAGACCGTATTTAAACCCAAAAGACATCATATTAACAGAAAATACATCTTTCGCCGTCCCGGAAATGTACTGAATAATTCGTTCCCGCAGCTGTTTGGGCTTCATTTCACTCGTATCAATCACCTGAGCCGATCGGCCTTTGAGCTCCGCGAGCATATTCCGCTCCTGCTGAATCCCTTCTAGCGGGGCTTCTTCTGCAGCAAGAGGATGGGAGCGTCTTGTTTCTTTATAGCGCTGCACGAGGACATTATCTTTTGCATCCAGATAGAGAATATGAAGATTCAGATTCTGCTTGGCAGACAAATGATCCACTGTTTCAAATAAATGTTCAAAAAACTCTCTGCCGCGCAGGTCAATAACGAGCGCAATTTTCTTTACTTTTCCTTCTGAGGATTCCACCAGTTCGATAAAGGTTGGAATAATAGCAGGAGGAAGATTATCGACACAGTAATAGCCTAAATCCTCAAAGCTTTGCACAGCTACCGTCTTTCCCGCACCTGACATTCCCGTAATGATAACTACATCTAAATCATTTTCACGGTTTCCCACGGCATCTTCATCCTCTCTCATTTCCAGATTCATTCAGTTCTCCCCCATGTAACTGGTAAGAGATAAGTTCATTATCCGGTGTAAAATAAAATGTTCCGTACATCACGCCTTTTCCAAAAAGCGTATGCTGCAGAATATGATAATCACCGGGATTCATATCCAATTCGCTCACACTGCTTTTATCGATCCACTCCAGCAGGCCTTCCGGTGAATATTCCCAGGCGGTTCCTTCCCATTCCGATGCTTCAAAAGCAAACAGCATCCACTCCGAAATGGTTTTTCCCTGGTCTTTAATCACCATCGTATAAATCCCTCGTATGTTTGGATTTTTCACTAATATATTTGTTTCTTCTTTTATTTCCCTGACCGTGGAAGTCTGAACGGATTCCTCCGGTTCCATTTTCCCTCCGGGAGCGACCCACCACAAACGGCTGGGCTTTTGAAGCATAAGTATCTTTCCATTATCATCATGAATAACACAATTTGTTATCCGCTGCATGCTCATCACCTCACATTGCCTATTCTTAAGTATACTATTCCTTTTCTTTTCCCACAAATAGAAAATCACCATTTCTAAAGAGAGAACGGGTCCCAATTCCGACTGCTTTATTGTAAAAAAAAGCACAGGCTCAGCGGCCTGTGCTTAAAAATAAAATAAGGGGGATGGTGTTATTCATGCAATACCCTCTATTTATTGCATCTCTATTACAGTAAGGTTAAAATATTTTTACATTATCTTCCTTATTATGCCTGGACGGCGTTTTTCAGTTCTTCTACATACTTTTGAGCCGTCTGGGCAGCAAGAGAGCCGTCTCCTGTGGCCGTGACGATCTGGCGCAGGGTTTTTTCACGAAGATCGCCAGCTGCAAAAATACCGGGAATCTTCGTTTCCATTTCTTCGTTGGTTACAATATAGCCTTCTTCGTTCGTAATGCCGAGATTTTTTACGGCATTGTTAAGCGGCAGCATGCCGACATAGACGAATACACCTTCCGTCGGGAAATCATAGTCCTCGCCCGATTTCAGGTCCGTCAGCGTCACGCTTGATACTTTATTATTTTCTCCGTTAATTTCTTTTACAACGTGGCTCCATTTAAAGTCAATCTTATCGTTAACAAAAGCACGCTGCTGAAGAATTTTCTGGGCGCGCAGTTCATCGCGGCGGTGGATAACCGTTACTTTATCGGCAAAACGGGTAAGATATACCGCTTCTTCGACAGCCGAATCTCCTCCGCCTACTACGACAATTTCTTTTTTACGGAAAAACGCTCCGTCACAGACGGCACAGTAGGATACGCCGCGCCCGCCGAGTTCTTTTTCACCGGGAACGCCCAGGTTTTTGTACTCAGCGCCCGTTGTTACAATAACTGCTCTTGCTTTATATTCTTTATTTCCCGCAATAACGGTTTTATATTCTTTTCCTTCAATAATTTCTTTTACATCGCCGTACGCATATTCTGCGCCGAACTTCTTTGCATGTTCAAACATTTTATTGGACAGGTCGGGACCAAGAATATGCTCAAAGCCGGGATAGTTTTCGACGTCTTCGGTGTTGGCCATCTGTCCGCCGGGGATCCCGCGCTCCAGCATAAGTGTGTCAAGCTCTGCACGAGAAGTATACACTGCTGCTGTCATTCCCGCCGGGCCTGCCCCGGCAATAATTACATCATAAATTCTTTCTTCACTCACGCGTAAGTCCTCCTTTTGGTTGGTTCCTTTTTTATTGTTTGCTCGTTGTTGTCGGAATGTTGTATCGTTCTGTTTCATCGTATGAGTTTTTCCAACCGGCGTCCACTAATCTGCTTACAGCTTGTAATGCTCTTTTACTGCAGACTGAACGGTTTCCCGGGAAAGACTGTCTCCACGCCAATGTGCCAACAGGGCGGCGGCCGTCTGGTTGTCTTTGTTTACGCTCTGCTTCCACTGCTTTTCAGCCTGAACTGCTCTTCCGGACTGATACGCCGATGCTCCGAAAAGTAAATGGAACCCTTCCTGGGTCGGCGCATGCCGTTTGATGTAGCGTTCAAAAAGCAGGCGGGATTCTTCGTAATACCCGAGCCGGCATAACGTAGAAGCCGAGTAAAACAGGTGCGATTTATCAAGCGGAATAATGTTCTGCAGCAGTTCTGCTGTCTGTTTTGCTTCGGTTTCCCTGCCCATTTCCGCATAAAGTACGGCGAGCTGGCACAGTGCCGGCAGGTACATATGCTCCTGAACAATATCTTTTACAAGCGCCAGCGCTTCTTCGGTCCGGTCCTGCTCGTGCAGGAGCCGGGCAAGCTGGCATTTTGCCGGCAGATAGGCCGGGTAGTCGGCAATAATTTCTTCCAGAAGCTCATCTGCTTCCGCATACTGCTTTGTTTTCATTAAACGTTCCGACTTTTCGTATTTCATAATCAGCTCTTCTTCCTGCTGATTGTTTTCTTCTTCTTCGTCTTCGAGCAGCAGATCCAGCAGATCCTGGGCGTCTTTGGAAAAATCGCCCTCCGGCTGCATCGCCAGATAGGCTTCTGCCATTTCTTTCGCTTTATCAAATAAACCAAGGTACACATAATTATTGGCTAAAAAGAAATAGCATTCGCTCAGGCTGCTGTCCAGGTCTTCCAGCACGTGCCAGAGCAGGCGGTTGGACTCTTCGTACTCGCCGGTGTCTGAATAGACGACGGCCAGCTGGCATTGAAACACCCCCTGGGATGGATCCATTTCAATCGCTTTTTTCAAATATTTGACCGCGCGATCCAGCTCTCGCTTTTGAAAAGCGTGGATGCCGCGTTTAAAGTAATGTTCTTCGTTTTGCAGAAACGGCAGTACTCTGCCGGTTTTTTCTGTTAATGACTTCATTCACTCTCTCCCTCCAATTGGGGTCCCGATTGCAATAAGAGTAGTATATCATTTATTCAAACGATAAGAAAAGTGCTATTATCGGGAATCGCCCGTAAAAAAGCCCGCTGCTTTTCGGCAGCGGGCGCAGAATCTTATTTTTTATGACGTTGGCCCAATACGTCCAGGACGTCATCAAGCGGAAGCTTCTGCTCTCTTAACAGCACAAGCAGATGATAAAGAAGATCGGCGGTTTCCCACTTTAACTCTTCCGAATCGCGGTTTTTGGAAGCAATAATAACTTCGCTTGCCTCTTCTCCGACTTTTTTCAAAATTTTATCCACCCCTTCGGTGAATAAATACGTCGTATACGCCCCTTCCGGCATTTCCGCTTCGCGCTCGGCTATAATCTGTTCGAGCTCATTAATGATCGCAAAACGGTCCGTCTGCTTCTCCGGTACCTGTTCCCCGAGAAGAGAAGAGGTAAAGCAGCTGTAGGAGCCGGTATGGCAGGCAGGACCTGCCGGGTGAACGAGAACAACCAGAGAATCGGCATCGCAGTCATAGCGGATGTCTTCGACTTTCTGAATGTTGCCCGACGTTTCTCCCTTGTGCCACAGTTCCTGGCGGGAACGGCTGTAAAACCAGGTTTCTTTCGTTTCGATGGTTTTCTGCAGAGACTCTTCATTCATGTAGGCGAGCGTCAGAACTTCTTTGCTCACGGCATCCTGGACGATCGCTGGTATATAGCCTTTTTCATCAAAGGTCAGGTTGTTGCTGTTCATCGTACCCGGACCCCTTTCTCTCGTAAGTATGTTTTTACTTCTTCAATGGACGTTTCTTTGTAATGAAAAATCGAAGCGGCAAGCGCGGCATTCGCGTTTCCTTCTTCAAATGCTCCTACAAAGTGTTCGCTCAATCCGGCGCCGCCGGACGCAATAACCGGGACGTTTACGACTTCATTGACCGTTTGGAGAAGCTTAATATCAAAACCGGTTTTGGCTCCGTCCTGATCCATGCTCGTTAAGAGAATTTCCCCGGCTCCGCGGCGGACGGCTTCTTTTACCCAGTCCTGAATTTCCCAGTCTGTCGGTGTTCTCCCGCCATGCGTATACACACGCCAGGAACCGAGCGCTTCTTCGTATTTGGCATCCACGGCGAGCACGATGCACTGCGATCCAAAATGATCCGCGCCTTCGTTGATCAGCTCTGGACGATCGACTGCGGCAGTATTGACTGACACTTTATCCGCTCCGGCCCGTAGAATTGCGCGCATGTCCTCGAGGGTATGAATGCCCCCGCCGACCGTGAACGGAATTGCGAGCGCCCCTGCGACTTCCTCCACTACTTCCACCATCGTTTTACGTCCTTCATGCGATGCGGAAATATCAAGGAAAACAAGCTCATCCGCTCCCTGGGCGTCATATATCTCCGCCAGTTCGACGGGGTCACCGGCATCGCGGAGGTCTACGAATTGAATGCCTTTTACTACTCTTCCTTCTTTTACATCCAGACACGGAATAATACGTTTGGTCAGCATGAGCCCTCCACCTTTCTTAAAGCATCTTTCATCGTAAACCGGCCTGTGTAGACAGCTTTGCCAATAATAGCCCCGCTGATTCCTTTATCTTTGTACGAAGCGAGCTTCTGCAGATCTTCAATACTGCTGACACCGCCGGAGGCAATCACTTCCCGGCCGGTTTCGCGGGCAAGCTCGGCTATGGCGTCCACGTTCGGACCGGATAGCATACCGTCTTTTGCAATGTCCGTGAAAATAAACGTTTTCGCTCCGTGGGCGGCCATTTCTTTCCCAACGTTAACCGCCGTCATTTCAGACGTTTCGAGCCAGCCGTTCACCGCTACATAGCCGTCTTTTGCGTCAAGGCCAATCGCAATTTTTTCTCCGTATTCGGCAAGCATTTCTTTGGCAAAGTCCGGGTGGCTGATGGCTACACTTCCGAGAATAACCCGGTCGACTCCACGGTCAAGGTAGTAGGCTACATCTTCTTTTGTACGAATACCGCCGCCGATCTGCACACGCATGCTCAGCTTCACTGCCTGGAGCACATGCTCATGATTGATCCGCTTTTTGGCCTTTGCGCCATCGAGGTCCACCATGTGCAGCCACGAGGCACCGGACTGCTCAAACGTGCGCGCCATATCTACCGGCGATTCGCCGTAAATCGTTTCCTGATCGTAATCGCCCTGTACAAGGCGTACACATTTGCCGTCTCTCATATCGATAGCCGGATATAATACAAAATCACTCATACGTGTTCCGCCCCTTTGCTACGTCGGTCACGAAGTTTTTAAGAATGCTCATGCCGACTGTACTGCTTTTTTCCGGATGAAACTGCGTGCCGATAATGCGCCCGCGTCCGACGATAGCCGGCACGTCGCCTGCGTAATCACAAACAGCGATCAGGACGTCCTCATCTTTTGTCTCAATAACATAGGAGTGCACGAAATACACATGGCCTTCTTCCACATTCCGGAGCACGTCGTGATCGGGCAGTCGGAATTCGAGCTTATTCCATCCCATGTGGGGAATCTTTAAAGCTGGATCCATGTCTTTCCGCTTGGAAAAATGGCGTGCATAGCCGGGAAGAAAGGCAAGGCCTGCAGTATCGCCGTTTTCTTCGCTGCCGTCAAACAGCAGCTGCATGCCAAGGCAGATGCCGAGCAGCGGATTGCCGTCAGCCGCCCATTTTTTAATAAAGTCTTCCTGGTTTTTTTCTTTCAGCAGCGTCATCGCATCTTTGAACGAACCGACACCTGGAAGGATCAGACCTTCTGCTTTGTTCAGCTCTTCGGGGTCTTCGGAAATAAAGTAAGGCTGGTCCAGGCGTTCAAGCGCCTTGCTTACGCTGTGAAGATTACCCATTCCATAATCGATAATACCAATCATGCACGTCCACTCCTTGTCTATTTCTATCAATCAGGCTCTATTGTTTATTACAGCATTCCTTTTGTAGAAGGTACACCTTTCACGCGTTCATCCAGCTGGGTCGCTTCATCGAGCGCCCGTGCCAATGCTTTAAAGACAGCCTCTATCATATGATGCGTATTAAATCCGTAATGCACAATTACATGAAGGTTCATTCTGGATTCCAGGGCGAACTTCCAGAGAAATTCATGGACAAGCTCCACGTCGAACGTTCCTACCTTCTGAGCCGGAAATTCTCCGCGGAATTCCAGATGCGGCCGGTTGCTCAGGTCAACAACAACCTGCGCCATCGCTTCATCCATCGGTACAAAGGCATTGCCGTAGCGGCGGATGCCTTTTTTATCGCCGAGCGCGTCTTTCAGTACGTGGCCGAGACAGATCCCGATATCTTCTGTCGTATGGTGGTCATCTACGTCGGTGTCGCCTTTTGCATCCACGGTCAGGTCAAACTGGCCGTGCTTTGTAAACAGATCCAGCATATGTGTCATGAAAGGAACGCCGGTTTCGATCCGGCTCGTTCCTGTTCCGTCCACCTGAAAATCGAGTGTGATATTCGTTTCATTTGTTTTTCGTGTAATCGATGCTTTCCGTTCCGTCATTCGACTTTCTCCCCCTTTTTACGTATATCCACAGCCCGGGCGTGCGCTTCCAGGCCTTCCATGCGTGCAATAGCGGTAACGTCTTCAGCATCTCTGAAAAAGGCCTGCTCGCTGTAGGAAATAACGCTTGATTTTTTCACAAAATCATCCACGCTGAGCGGACTCGAAAAACGGGCGGTGCCGTTTGTCGGCAGTACATGGTTCGGCCCTGCAAAATAGTCGCCAAGCGGCTCCGGGCTGTAAGGCCCGAGAAAAATAGCTCCTGCGTGACGGATTTTCCCCATGATTTCATATGGAAAAGCGGTGATAATTTCCAGGTGCTCCGGGGCAATATCATTTACTGCCTGCACGGCTTCCTCCATCGAATCAGCCACATAAATCGCACCGTGGTCTTTAATCGAAACCTGGGCGATGTCTTTTTTAGGAAGGTCTTTAAGCTGTTCTTCAATTTCTGCTTTCGTTCGTTCGGCAAGTTCCCGTGATGTTGTCACGAGAACGGAGGAGGCCATCTGATCGTGTTCAGCCTGGGAGAGCATATCGGCTGCGACAAGCTCGGCGCGGGCTGTTTCGTCAGCGAGTACAACAATCTCACTCGGTCCGGCGATCATATCGATATCGACCCATCCATACACGGCGCGTTTGGCAAGCGCTACGTACACATTGCCGGGACCGACAATTTTATCCACGGCTTCCACACTCTCGGTGCCAAAGGCAAGCGCGGCTACAGCCTGGGCGCCTCCAGCTTTCAGGATTGTTTCTACGCCAAGCTCTGCTGCCACGACAAGAACGGTTGGAGAAACTGCCCCCTCTTCGTTCGGCGGAGTGGCCATCACAATACGCTTTACCCCTGCCGTCTGGGCCGGGATTACATTCATCATCACCGTCGATGGGTAGGCCGCTTTTCCGCCCGGTACATACACGCCGGCAGAATCAAACGGCGTGACCTTCTGTCCAAGCACCGTTCCATCGTCTTTTGTGACAAACCAGGACTGCTGCACCTGGCGCTGATGGAAGTCGCGGATGTTGACGATAGCGCGGCGCAGCGATGCCAGATGCTCCGGATCAAAGGCTTCATACGCCTGCTCCATCTCTTCTTTTGTAACAAAAAGCTCGTCTATTTCCACATTGTCAAAGATTTCGGTCAGTTCGCGGAGCGCTTTATCTCCCTCTTCACGAACGCGTGTAATAATCGCGTCTACCGCTTCACGCTGCTTTTCGTTTCCGGTTTCCACATCTCTCTTTAACTGAGGCTTTCCGGCTATTTCCTGAATCTGCATATTACTCCTCCTCTACCACTTTCGCGAGCCGTTCCACTACTTCATCAATTTGTTTGTCTTTAATTCGATAGCTGACCGGGTTAACGATCAGTCTGGATGTAATCGGTACAATCGTTTCCAGTTCCACAAGGCCGTTTTCTTTCAACGTCTGCCCGGTGGACACAATATCTACAATCCGGTCGGCGAGCCCAATCATCGGAGCCAGCTCAATCGAACCGTTTAGTTTAATAATTTCCACCTGTTCGCCCTGTTTTTTGAAGTACTGTGCTGCCAGGTGCGGGTATTTGGACGCGACTTTTGGGTTGATATCTGTTTTCTGATAGCCGGGAAGGGATGCGACGGCCATATAGCAGGCACTGATATGAAGATCAAGCACTTCGTATACGTCGCGCTCTTCTTCAATCATCGTGTCTTTCCCTGCTACGCCGAGGTCTGCGACACCGTGCTCTACATAAGTGGGCACGTCCATCGGCTTGGCCAGAATAAAACGCATATTCGCTTCCGGCGCGTCTATAATTAGTTTACGGGAGTCGTCAAACTCCGGCGGAATGGGAAAGCCCGCTTCTCTTAACAGATCGACTGCTTCTTCAAAGATACGCCCTTTCGGCATTGCTATCGTTAAAAAATCACTCATGCGTATCGGCCTCTTTCTTTTTTCCAATGTAATAATACAGATCCGCGTAAGCTTCACTCAGCTGGTCCACGCTTTCTACCCCCTGCAGGTCCTGAAGCACGACACGCTCTCCGTTTTTTCTGCGCTTTACTGCTTCTGCGATTGCTTCTGCACGGCGCTCTTTGCTGAACACGATACACGACGGCTCCGGAAATTTCTCAGAAGGCTGAAGCGCCTCTGCGAGAAGGTCCAGGCGAATACCAAACCCTGTTGCCTGGGCCGGACGGTCAAACTTCTCCAGGAGTTCATCGTAGCGCCCGCCGCTTGATAATGGCACGCCAAGATTGCTGCCATATCCTTCAAACACGATGCCCGTATAGTAGCTCATGTGCATGACCAGATTAAGGTCCAGCGTAACTAATTCGCTCACGCCGTAGGCTCTCAGCACGTCAAACAGCTGGCGGAGGTCTTCAATGGCTTTTTTTGCCTGCGGGTGACTGCTTAAGGCGGATGCTTCTTCGAGCACGGACTCTCCCCCGCGCAGCTTAAGGAGGCTGAGCAGCCTGTTTTTATCAATTGTCGATAATGGAAGCTGCTTTACGTGCCAGCGGTAGCCTACGTAATTTTTTTCATATAAAAAGCGGCGCAGCTCATCTGCTCGCTCATCGTTTCCAAGCACATCCACGAGCAGTGCGTTCACAAATCCAATGTGGCCTGCTGCAATGCGGAAATCTTTCAGTCCGGTTCCTTCCAGTGCGGCTGCCATCAGGGCAATCACTTCACCGTCGGCGCTCGTCGTGCCGTCACCGATCAGCTCGACGCCGACCTGTTCAAATTCTGCAGGACGGCCGCCTTCCCGCTGCTGGGCACGGAATAAATTAGTATGGTAGGAAAGGCGGAGTGGAAACGCCTGATCCTGCAGGCTTGAAGCTGCCACTCTTGCGATTGGTGCTGTCATATCCGGACGAAGTACAAGCGTATCGCCCTGCTGATCGAGCAGTTTAAACAGCTGCTGATCAAGAATTGCTGAAGCATTTCCGACGGTTTCATAGTATTCGAGCGTCGGCGTTTCGATGGTTAAGTATCCCCATTTTTCCATTTCTTCTGCAATCGAACGGCGGATTGCATCTTTCGCCTGAAAATATCCAGGCAGCCTGTCTCTCATTCCTACGGGCTTTTCAAACATAAAAGGCTGGCTCATTTATGGTAACTCTCCTTTAATTGCTCATCTATTTGCTTTAGTTCGCTAATGTACTACTAAGGTAAAGAATATATTTTGTAGTTTACACACAATTCAGGGAGGGGTCAATAGAAAACCACCTGGAAAGAAAAAAGCTTCTTTTTTGGCAAAAGAAGCTTCTGGCTGTCCGCAAAACAGCGGGTGTGGTTCTTTTTTTATAAGCCGGAGTGTCCGGCTTTATGGCTTCTTTATTTCGATCATCGGATTGCCTCCGACAAACGCACCAGCCGGTACATCTTTATACACAAGCGTTGCAGCTGATACGACCGCTCCGTCCCCGATCGTGACACCGGGAAGTATCGTCGTGTTGGCCCCTATCATTACATTGCTTCCAATAATCACGTCACCGAGCCGATATTCATCAATTAAATATTCATGGGTGAGGATCGTCGTGTTGTAGCCGATAATCGTATTTTTCCCGATTGTAATTTTTTCCGGAAACATCACATCTACCATAACCATCAGGGCAAATGCGGTCTGCTCCCCGACTCTCATCCCGAGAAAGGTCCGGTACAGCCAGTTTTTCATTGAAAGAAACGGCGTGTACCGGGCCATCTGGATGACGATAAAATTTTTCATTACTTTCCAGAACGACACCGTTTTGTATACCTGCCACAGAGCGTTCGACGAAGTAACAGGGTAACGGTCCGTGCGTCGCATTAGATATGCACTCCATCATAAAGCCGTAACAGTTCGCGCATATCCTGAAGCATATGGTCCGGCTCAAACGTCTGCAGCCATTCTTCTCCCTTAATTGTCCAGGAAACACCGGCCGTTTTCACGCCGGCATTCTGTCCGGATAGAATGTCATACTGGCTGTCGCCTACCATAATCGTTTCTTCCGGTACGGAACCGAGAATCGCCATCGCGAGCTGAACCGGTTCCGGATGAGGCTTGGCGTTCTCGACGTCTTCAATAGCCACCATCGTTGAGAAATAGGAAAGCAGCCCCATTTTTTCAGCGCCTCGAAGCGCCGCTTCCCGTCTTTTAGTTGTCACAATGCCCAGCTTGAAGCCTTTTTCATGAAGGGAGTGAATCGCTTCTTTCACTCCTGCGTATTCTTCAATTAATGCATCATGATGTTCCATATTGTGCGTTTGATATGTCTTTACCAGCTCCGGTGCACGGGCGGCATCTATATCTTCGAAATTCTCCAGGAGCGGCGTGCCGATCATTCCGATGATGTCGTCACGGCTGTAGGCCCCCGGATAATAGTGATTCAGCGTGTATTCAAAAGAGGAAATAATCAGCGGGTTCGTATTAATTAACGTACCGTCCAAATCGAACAGCATAGTATTAACGGCCATGGTCAGCCTCCTTATTTTTTCTTTTGTTTTTTCGACGGACTCTTTGCGGCCGGCTTTTCTTTTTTCAGGCCGCCGCCGTCATCATCCAGATAGTGCGCGGTTACGTTCATTTTCCAACGGCGGTACCACATGAGAATAAATGCAGCTGCAATAAGCACGATGGAAATTACCTGAGCGGTGCGCAGGACCTCGCCGATCATTAGGCTGTCTGTTCGCATTCCTTCTATAAAGAAGCGTCCGGCCGAATACCAGATCACATAAGAAAGGAACAATTCCCCGCGGCGCAGGTTGAAACGGCGGAGCCAGATCAGTACTGCAAACCCGGCCAGGTTCCATAAGGATTCATATAAAAAGGTCGGATGATAATAAATACCATCTATAAACATCTGGTTTACGATAAAGTCGGGAAGAAACAGGCCTTCCAGAAACTCCCGCGTTACCGGGCCTCCGTGGGCCTCCTGATTCATAAAGTTACCCCAGCGCCCGATGGCCTGACCAAGTATTATACTTGGTGCTGTAATATCAGCCAGCTTCCAAAATGATATCTTCCGGACGCGGGCAAAAACAACGGCTGTGATTACGGAGCCGATTAACGCCCCGTGAATGGCGAGTCCGCCTTCCCAGACGGCTAAAATGCTGCCGGGATTCTGCGAATAATAATCCCAGCTGAATAATACGTAATACAATCTCGCGGAAATAATCGCGATCGGCACTGCAAAGATAAGCAGGTCCGCAATAATATCATCAGGCAGGCCTCTTTTTTTCGCTTCCCGGTTGGCAATAATATAACCGAGCACAGCGCCGAGTCCTATAATAATCCCATACCAGTAAACCGTCAGCGACCCAATTTCAATGGCCGTCCGGTCGATGGGCTGTATTGAAAATAACAATGCTTGTCACCTCTTCTTAGAAATCTTCTTTGTCGCCTTCTTCAATCACACCGGTCAGGCGGTCCGAAAACTCCTGCGCGGTATTTATTCCCATTCGTTTCAACCTGAAATTCATCGCTGCCACCTCTACGATAACGGCGAGGTTTCTTCCCGGTCTGACCGGAATAGTCAGCCTTGGTATTTCGGAATCAATAATTTTCACCGTTACTTCTTCGATGCCCAGCCGGTCATAGGCTTTTTTATCATCCCAGAGCTCCAGGTTAATCGTAAGCGCGATCCGTTTAAACGGACGCACCGCTCCGGCACCGAACAGAGTCATAACGTCAATAATGCCGAGGCCGCGGATTTCCAGCAGGTGCTGAATTAAATCAGGCGCGCGTCCAACAAGCGTGTTGCCCTGCTCCTGGCGGATTTCCACGGAATCATCTGCGACGAGACGATGGCCGCGGCGCACGAGATCCAGGGCTGTTTCGCTTTTACCAACGCCGCTTGCTCCGGTTAGAAGCACGCCAATACCGTAAATGTCCATCAGGACGCCGTGCATTGCTGTTGACTTGGCCAGCTTCGTCTCCAAAAACGTGGTGATTTGACTGCTCAGCCTTGTCGTCGTGACGTCTGCCCGCATCAGGGGCACGCCGACTTTATTGGCGTTGTTGATTAATTCATCCGGTGCGGTCAGATCCCGGGAAATAATAATGCCCGGCGTATCATATGTACACAGCTTTTCCATGCGTTCCTGCTTTTCTTCCTCATTGAGCTGCTGGTAAAAAGAAAGCTCCGTTCTTCCGAGAAGCTGCAGCCGTTTTGCAGGGTAATACGTAAAATAACCGGCCATCTCAATTCCCGGCCGGGAAATATCACTTGTTGTAATTGCACGATACACGCCTTCATTTCCGGCAAGCACCTCAAAATCAAAATGCTCGACCAGGTCCTTTGCTGTCACCTTCGCCATGCTATTCCCTCCACTCGTTCTTGCCCATCCGGGCGCTGTCACTTTTTTCATTGTAGCATGATTTGGAGGCAAAGGATAACGTTGCCTGCCTATGAAAAACAGGATGCCGAAAGACGGCATCCTGTCAGGAATAGCTGGGTATCAGCGGCGGCTTCCTTTGCTTAAAGGATCCGCAATGAAATTGGAAAGTACCATGTTCAGCAGGGCTATGATGACAGAAGCCAGCAGGGCCATGCCGAATCCGGAAATTTCAAAAGCGCTGCCCATTAATGCGGCTGTCAGCATAAGCATGAGCGCATTAATAACGAATATAAATAAACCGAATGTAACAACGGTAAATGGCAGCGTCAGCAGCACGAGAAGCGGACGGATGAAAAAGTTAACAACCGTCAGAATAATACCCGCCATCAGCGCTGCGCCGAAACCTTCAAGGTGGAATCCATTAAAGATACCCGCTACTGCCATAAGCGTCAGCGTATTAACAAGAAAAGGCGTTAAACAGCCCAGCATCAGCTCGTGCTTCCTTCTTTAGGCAGCACGAACGCTAATACGATATAAATAATAAGAATAGGAAACCCTGACGTCAGCAGGGAAAGAATGACGGTGCTGACCCGCACAAGGGTCGTATTAACGTTTAAATAATCCGCCAGTCCCCCACATATTCCTGCAAGCATTTTATCGGTTTCGGAACGATACAATTTTTTCATCATACATCTCCTTGTCTGCGGGTTATACCTTTGGCTTCACTGTAATGGAGCCCGTCTTCGTCAACGCCTCCAGCCTTAGTGTAGGAGAAGCAGTTGGACGCGACATAAACCGCACTGATTTTTGGACAAACTCTTTTTGTTCTTCCAGTATTTCCACTTCGGCTAGATCATTGTGATACGTCCCTGTCATAGTTTCCAGATGGCCGTCCGTACGGGCTGAAGGTTCCAGCTCCAGATCAATATTGCCTGTTTTGGCCTGAATGACTGCTTTCGCATCTTCATTGTAGGAAAGAATACCGGTAACAGAACCGTTGAACACTTCCACTTCGAGGTCTTTAACTTCTGCGCGGCAGATAACAGAACCGTTCCAGGTTTTCAGCGTAGCAAGATCCACACTGCCTCCCTGAAGGGTAATCGGACCGTTGCCCGTTTCCACAAACATACGGGAGGCCTGAACATCCCGGAAGAAAAGGGAACCGTTTGAAGCCTTGGCGGAGAAGCGGTCTGTATCGATAGATTCCCCTTTTAAATGGCCGTTAAACGTGTGCCATTTAATAGACTCGTACCGCTTGGATGGAACATACACAACCGCATCCACTTTTATGGATTTGGATTTCGTGCGGAACAGCAGGCGGCCGTCTTCCGAACCAAATTCGGCATCGTTTAGAAAGCGGCTGGAAGCCTGTTCTTCCGACTCCTCCTGATACACTTTCACACGGCAGTCGATTTTAATACCGGGCATGTCCCATGTTTTCCATTCAAACGAACCATTTTCAAGAGCAAACTCGATGTTTTTATCACTTAGATGCTGCAGCTCAAACGTATGGCTTACTTCTGTATAAGGACCAAAGTTAAAATCAAGGTCCATTTCCCTTACTTTTTTAACGGCCGTATCTACAAAGGAACTTGCCTGGTCCGACCATTCCTGGAACATTTTTTTCTCTCTGTCGAATGGCGGCTGACGGTCTCTGCGCTGAAACGCACGTCCGGCCGCCTCGCGGAAAATATTGAATGGATCAGAGCCGGAACCGGCAGAGGAACGCTGGTTAAACCGCGTGGAGCCGTTTTTTCTGCCGGAACGGGAGGAGCTGCCTTTATCAGCGGACAATGCTTCTAAAAGGCGGACCCCTTCTTCTGCTGAAATCTTGCCCTCTTCAATCATGCGTAATATTTGTCTGCGTTCTTCTTCCATGCTGTACCCTTCCTTTCAGGTATCTTTTCATTAATGAAGCTTTACGGCTTGTATTCTTTATTTACGAAAGACCTGCAGGGACGTTTCATCTTAATAAGATGGTACTCAGGAAGAAGTTTCTGCGACCCGGTCCGCCTGGAGACGGCGGGTTTTCATTCGTTCTTCTTCCCGTTCGAGAATCGGTTTTAAATAATAGCCGGTGTAGGATTCCTCTACTTTGGCTATTTTTTCCGGCGTTCCTTTTGCGACGATCATACCGCCGTTGTCTCCGCCTTCCGGGCCGAGGTCCACAATATAATCCACCGTTTTAATAACGTCCAGATTGTGTTCAATAACCAGGACGGTATCGCCGTTGTCTACGAGACGCTGCAGTACTTTCAGCAGGCGGTCGATATCGTCCACGTGCAGCCCGGTAGTCGGTTCGTCAAGAATGTAGAGCGATTTGCCGGTGGATCGTTTATGAAGCTGGGACGCAAGTTTCACACGCTGTGCTTCTCCGCCGGAGAGCGTCGTTGCCTGCTGCCCTAGTTTTATATACCCCAATCCGACGTCATATAACGTTTGGATCTTTCGTTTAATTTTGGGAATGTTTTCAAAGAAGTCCACGGCTTCTTCCACCGTCATCTCCAGCACATCGGCAATGTTTTTTCCTTTGTACTTAATATCAAGCGTTTCCCGGTTGTACCGTCTGCCTTCGCATTCTTCGCAGGACACGTACACGTCGGGGAGGAAATGCATTTCAATTTTGATAATTCCGTCGCCGCGGCAGGCTTCACAACGGCCTCCCTTCACGTTAAAGCTGAAGCGTCCTTTTTTGTAGCCGCGCAGCTTCGCTTCGTTCGTCATCGAAAATACGTCGCGGATATCATCAAACACACCGGTGTACGTGGCCGGATTGGAACGCGGGGTACGGCCGATCGGAGACTGGTCAATATCGATTACTTTCTCCAGCTGATCGAGTCCTTCCACCGATTTATGGGCACCCGGCTTGTGCTTGCTTTTGTAAAGCTTCTGAGCCACCGATTTGTAGAGGATATCATTAATCAGCGTACTTTTCCCGGAACCGGAAACGCCTGTAATAGCGGTAAACAGTCCCAGTGGAAAGTCAGCATTTACCCGCTTTAGATTGTTTTCGGAGGCGCCTTTAATTTTCAGCCAGCGGTCCTGCGGCTTCCGGCGTTCAGCCGGCAGCGGAATAAATCGTGCACCGGATAAATACTGGCCGGTCAGGGAGTTCTCGTCTGCCATAATTTCTTCCGGCGTGCCTTCCGAAATAATATAACCGCCGTGCATGCCTGCCCCCGGACCGATATCAACGATATGATCAGCGGCAAGCATCGTGTCTTCGTCATGCTCGACAACAATTAACGTATTGCCAAGATCCCTCATGCGCTGCAGGGTGGCAATCAGGCGGTCGTTATCGCGCTGATGAAGGCCGATCGACGGCTCATCGAGTATATAAAGTACACCCATCAAGGAAGAACCGATCTGGGTGGCAAGGCGGATACGCTGCGCTTCCCCGCCGGAAAGCGTGCCCGCTGCACGGCTCAGCGTCAGGTAATCAAGCCCGACGTTGTTTAAGAAGCCGAGGCGTTCTTCGATTTCGCGGAGAATCATGTTCGCAATTTCTTTTTCTTTGTCTGTTAAATGAAGAGATTCGCCGAAAAATTCCATTGCGTTCTTTATGCTCATATCGGTTACCTGGCCGACGTGGTGATCGTTAATTTTCACCGACAAACTTTCTTTACGGAGGCGGTGGCCTTTGCAGGTAGGGCAGGGCTTGCTCGTCATGTACTGTTCCATCTGCTCCCTGATGTAGTCGGAGCTTGTTTCATGATAACGGCGGTTGATGTTTTCCAGCACGCCTTCAAAATAAATCTTGCGCTCTCTTACCCCGCCCCGGTCATTTTCATACCGGAACGTCATTTTTTCCTCTGTGCTTCCGTTTAACAGAATATCCATTTTCTTTTCCGGGATTTTCTTGACCGGGACGTTCATCTTAATGCCAAAGTGGCGGCATACCGATTCAAGCAGCTGTGGATAGTACTGGGAACTGGTCGGTTTCCATGCGGCGATCGCATGCTCATTTAACGTCAGATCCGGATCGGGAATTACCAGTTCTCTGTCCACTTCCAGCTTTGTTCCAAGACCGTCGCATGACGGACAGGCGCCAAACGGGCTGTTAAAGGAAAACAGGCGCGGCTCCAGCTCGCCGATGGAAAATCCGCATTGCGGGCAGGCATGATGCTGGCTGAACAACAGTTCTTCTTCCCCAATGACATCAATTTTTGCCTGGCCGTCTCCAAGACGAAGGGCCGTTTCTAATGAGTCGGCAAGCCTTGTTTCTACATCGGCTTTAATAACGACCCGGTCAATAACAGCTTCGATGCTGTGCTTTTTATTTTTTTCCAGCTTAATCTCATCGCTGACTTCACGCATTTCTCCATCCACACGAACACGAACATAACCTTCTTTTTTCAGGTCTTCAAGCACTTTCACATGCTCGCCTTTGCGTCCCGAAATAAGCGGGGAGAGAATCTGCATTTTCGTCCGTTCCGGATAGTCCATCATACGGTCCACCATCTGCTGAACAGTCTGGGAGGCAATTTCAATCCCGTGGTTTGGACAAACCGGACGGCCAATACGGGCAAACAGCAGCCGCAGGTAGTCATAAATTTCCGTAACCGTTCCTACGGTGGAACGGGGGTTTTTGCTTGTTGTTTTCTGGTCAATGGAAATGGCCGGAGAGAGCCCTTCAATAGAGTCCACGTCCGGCTTGTCCATCTGCCCGAGAAACTGGCGGGCATAAGCGGAGAGCGATTCTACGTAACGTCTCTGCCCTTCCGCATATATCGTATCAAAAGCCAGGGAGGATTTCCCTGAGCCCGACAGTCCTGTAAATACAATCAATTTATCTCTTGGGATCGTAATATCCACGTTCTTTAGATTATGGGAGCGTGCGCCTTTTATTTGTAAATTTTCCAGTGCCATTCTATCTATCCTTCCGCTTTTAATTCAAGAACGAGGTCACGAAGCTCGGCGGCCCGTTCAAACTGCAGGTCTCTTGCTGCCTGCTTCATTTCCGCCTCAAGCTCATCTGCATATTTCCGGCGTTCGGTTTTGTTCATTTTCGAAAGCATTGGTACCTGTTCCACTTCTTCCCCATCTTCGGTCACAATAGTCGCCTTAATTAATGCCGGGATGGATTTCTGGATCGTTTTCGGCGTAATGCCGTGCTCTTCGTTATACGCCAGCTGTATTTCGCGGCGCCGGTTCGTTTCGGATATAGCAATATCCATCGATTTTGTAATTCGGTTGGCGTACATGATGACGTGCCCGTTGGCATTTCGTGCAGCCCGTCCCATCGTCTGAATCAATGAACGCTCGGCACGCAGGAATCCTTCTTTATCTGCATCGAGAATGGTAACGAGCGATACTTCCGGAATATCGAGCCCTTCTCTTAATAAGTTAATCCCTACGAGCGCATCAAAGTGCCCCATGCGCAGCTGCCGGACAATGTCGATGCGGTCCAGCGTCTTTATATCAGAGTGCAGATACTTCACGCGGATCCCGACTTCTTTTAAATAATCGGTCAGGTCTTCCGACATTTTCTTTGTGAGCGTTGTGATCAGGACGCGCTCATTCCTCGCAGCCCGTTCGTTGATTTCACCTATCAGGTCATCAATCTGCCCTTCAATCGGACGGATGTCGATTGTCGGATCAATTAAACCGGTCGGACGGATAATCTGTTCAATCATTTCCGGCGTATGTTCTTCTTCGAACGCTCCGGGAGTCGCAGAGATAAACAGCGCCTGATGAATGCGTTCCTGAAATTCGTCAAACTTGAGCGGACGGTTGTCCATGGCCGACGGCAGACGGAAACCATGGTTGACGAGCACTTCTTTTCTCGCCCGGTCCCCGTTGTACATGCCCCGCACTTGAGGCAGCGTGACGTGGGACTCATCAACAACGATGAGAAAATCGTCCGGAAAGAAATCAAGCAGGGTATACGGTGAATCTCCCGGGTTGCGGAACGTGAGGTGACGGGAGTAGTTTTCAATTCCGGAACAGAATCCCATTTCCTGCATCATTTCGATATCGTACCTCGTCCGCTGTTCGAGCCGCTGTGCTTCCAGCAGTTTATCTTCGGACCGGAATACGGCCAGCTGCTGCTCGAGCTCTTTTTCTATATTGATAATCGCTTTGTTAAGCTTTTCTTCTCTTGTTACGAAGTGGGAGGCTGGAAAAATCGCGACGTGGCTGCGTTCTCCGTTGATTTCCCCTGTAAGTGCATTCACTTCTGTAATACGGTCAATTTCATCCCCGAAAAATTCCACGCGGATGCACTGTTCATCACGGGACGCCGGGAAAATTTCCACCACATCGCCGCGTACGCGGAACGTTCCGCGTACAAAGTTTATATCGTTGCGGTCGTATTGAATATCGACGAGTCGGCGCAGCAGCTCATTGCGCTCCATTTCCATATCTTTGCGGAGCGACAGCACAAGGTCCCGGTAGTCTTCCGGGGAACCAAGTCCGTAAATGCACGACACACTTGCAACAACGATTACATCCTCACGCTCAAACAGGGAGCTTGTAGCGGAGTGGCGGAGCTTATCAATTTCATCATTAATGCTGGCATCTTTTTCAATAAACATATCGGTCTGCGGAATGTAGGCTTCCGGCTGATAGTAATCATAGTAACTGACAAAATACTCCACCGCGTTGTTCGGAAAGAGTTCTTTGAATTCGCTGTACAGCTGGCCCGCCAGCGTTTTGTTGTGGGCAATAACCAGAGTCGGCTTCTTAATCTCCTGCACGACATTCGACACGGTAAATGTCTTTCCCGTTCCTGTCGCTCCGAGCAGCGTCTGATACTTTTTCCCTTCACGGAGTCCTTTATTTAATGCTTTTATGGCATTCGGCTGATCGCCTTCCGGCTTGTATTCGGATACTAATTCAAATGCTTCGCTCATGGCGTGCTCCGCCTCCATATTCCTATATTATTCTTTATTTCCCGTCTATTAGTCTGCTCTATTATACCACATATATGCGGTTTCCAAACGCAAAAAACGAATGCACGTTCGTTTCTTAAAGACGTAAAAGACCATCTTCGGAAGATGGTCTTTTCGTCTGGTTCTATAAAGTATAAGCATCCTACTCTTGTTTTACAAGCAATAAGCCAAGCAGGTAATGTTCGTTTGCATAAACGGCAATCTGCGTATAGCGCAGCTCCTGATTCAGGTCGACGACGCCGATTTTGCTGTAGGCGGAATTGAGCTGAATTGCCTGATACAGGTCATTTTCATTCGTAACCGTCTGTCCGTTTACTCTCGTAATAATTTCACCCGGCTTGATATCCATTTTCTCAGCCGGGGAGTAAGGAAGGATGCCCGCTACGCGCAGGCCGCGGTCCGGCACGGTATAAATCGGCCGGCTGGATGTTTCCAGACGCTTCTGGGACCAGGTAATCCACTCTCTTCCGAGAAGCGCCGCTGCAGCGGCAATGTAGACCGGATAATCCACCAGGTAGCCGGCACCGGCCGCGGCGGCAAGAACAAACCCCCACAGCAGCACTTTCCCGCCGGTACGGCGGACCGCCTGCTGGGGAACGCTTCCGATAATATTCAGCTTGAGGGCAGCAGCAAACGGAAACAACAGCAGCGACAGCCCGGTTCCTTCTATAGGAAACAACGGCCACCAGCCTGCGGCCTGAAGCGCGTCTCCCGGTACGAGAATAAATGCAGGAAGCAGCCATACACGCTTTAAGCGGTGGGCCCCCTGCCATTTTCCGCGCGGGGTTTTAAACAAATATGGAGAAGTATGATGGCGCTTTGTGCGAAGCAGAAGCAGCCCTTCTCCGAGAACGAGCAGTGCGATCAGTACGAGCACCGGACGCAGGTCCGCTGCTTCCAGGGACGATACCACGCCGCCCCAGAAGCCGCTGGACGGGTTCCAGACAAGCGGAACCACATACGCGGCTATTAGGCTCAGTCCAAACACGTGAGCCGGTGTGGCAAAGCGCAGGAGACCTGTGACAATAAACAGAATCCATAACAGCCCTGCCAGGACAAGTACTTCCAATGGCACGAAAAGCCCTGAAATAAGAATCAGCACCGATATAAGCAGGCCGTAAAGAATGCCCGGCCCGACAGAAACAAGCACATCATAAAGCGGTGGGTACAGCCTCGTTTTAAAATCTTTCCGTTCCTGTTTTACTCTTTTCGAACCTATCAATAGTGCCGCTCCGATAATCACATATGTAAGAGGGTTGGCGAAAAACCAGCCAATGGCCCTCGCTATTTCCCATAACCACATTGTCCAGTCCAATGAAGCACCTTCCTTTCCTATCCTTTGACTTAGTTGGTAAACCTTCTGTATTCATGAAGAAAAGAACAGGCAGGACACGCCCTGCCTGCAGTTTGTTTATTCAGATGACTGCTCGGCTGCTTCCTGCAGGGCACGCTCAAGCTGATCGTCGTTTTCCGGATCACGGATATTTTCGAGCAGGGCCTGGTTCAGCGCTTCTGCTGTCTCCTCATCAATAATGCCGCTTGCTTCCAGATCCTCTTCCTCCTGGAAAGCCTGTACGGCTGCTTCGGTTTCCTCATTGAAATACCCGTCGGAGCGGCCCGGCTCATAGCCGAGTCCCTGCAGCATCGACTGGGCGGTTTCGATTTCTTCGCCTACCTGGTCGGGTTCCAATGGATTCTCTGGATCAAGTGCCGCAGAAGTAAAGTAATCAGGCTGTTCGGCTTCGATTGTTGGCTCTACGCCTTCGCCGTCCACCCAGTTTCCGTCAGGTGTGAGCCATTTAAACATCGACAGCTTCAGCTGACTGCCGTCCCCAAGCTCCATCGACTGCTGAACGGTTCCTTTTCCGTACGTCTTCTGGCCGACCAGGTCATAGCCGCCGGCTTCTTTTAAGGCACCTGCCAGAATCTCGGAAGCAGAAACACTTCCTTCATCAATCACCCCGACAATTGGATAGTCTTTCGGTTCGGAAAGATCACTCGTAAATTCCTCCACCTGCTCATTGCGGTCTTCAATCTGCACGAGCGGCTTGTCGCTTGCGATAACGAGCTCACCTATTTCCTCCACGGCATTTAAAAAGCCGCCCGGGTTGCCGCGCACATCGATAACGAGCGCCTCCATGCCTTCTTCTTCCAGAGAGGCAAGCTGTTCTTCAAATTCAGAAGCCGTACTCTCTCCGAAAGAGGTTAACGCAAGATGACCGACCTGGACGCCGTCTTCTTCTATGATTTCAGATTGTACGGTTTCTACAGGAATCTCATCACGCTCGACTACAACATCAAAAGGTTCACTGCTTCCCGAGCGCTGCACGGTAAGCGTAACTTCCGTCCCCTGCTCGCCGCGGATGCGGAGTACCGTTTCGTTAAGGGTTTCACCTTCCGTCGACTCCCCGTCAACTTCGAGCACCTGGTCGTTAGGCTGCAGGCCTGCCTGTTCCGCCGGGGAATCCCTGAATGGCGCCACAATTGTGACGGTATTATCCACGAGGCTGACTTCTGCCCCGATTCCTTCAAAAGAAGATTCCAGCGACTGGGTAAATTCATCTGCCATTTCCTGATTCATGTAGGAGGAATGGGGATCGCCCAGTTCTTCGATCATTCCTTCCATAGCTCCTTCCATCAGCTGGCCGGAGTCCACTTCATCCATGTAATCTTCACTGATTGTGTTATACACCTGCTCGAACCGCTCCATGTCTTCCATGTGTCCATTTCCGGTAGAGGCCTGGTTCGTGCTGCCGGATGAACCAGAACCGGTACCCGGCAGATTGGCGCCTATAACGACGCCTCCTGCTCCCACGACCAGCGCAGCTCCTGTGAGCGCCGCGGCCGCTTTTTTATTCCATCCCATATATAATCCACTCCATTATGTGCTGTGGGTGCTGTCTTTGCAGTATTCGCGCCGGCCGGTCTATGTATCCTCCATTACGATGAACATACTTCCTTTATTCTAGCATGAAAGAAGCATGTAACAAATGAAAATATCCCCACTTTCCAGATATCTGCCTGCAGGGCGTATGCTAAAATATGAATACTAGATATTATAGAAAGGCGGGATCTATCATGCATCAGGTTTATATGGATTACAATGCCAGCACTCCGCTTTCCCCCAATGTAAAAAACGTTCTTTCCTACTGGATGAAGCGTTCCTACGGCAACCCTTCCGCCTCCCACTGGGCTGGAACCGAAGCGAAACAGGCGGTTGAGACCGCACGGACGCGTGTGGCTGCCTTTATTGGAGCCGATCCGGACGAACTTATATTTACGAGCGGCGGAACCGAAGCGAACAACCATGTGCTAAAAGGGATATTTGAGCGCTGCGGAACAAAACCGTGCCATATTATTACGACGACGATTGAACACCCCGCCATACTGGAACCGTGCCGGTATCTGGAGAAGCAGGGAGCGTCCGTTACTTATGTCGGAACAGATTCTTTCGGCCGTGTTCATCCGTTCGATATTGAAGCTGCTATTACCGAAGACACGGCGCTCATTTCCGTCATGCATGCCAATAACGAGACGGGAACCCTCCAGCCGATTGAAGAAATCAGCGAAATAGCACACCGGTTTGGGATTCCGTTTCATAGCGACGCTTCCCAGTCGCTCGGCAAAGTACCTGTCAATGTCGATGAGCTCGGCGTTGACTATTTAACGATAGCCGGTCATAAAATATATGCCCCGAAAGGTATAGGCGCATTATATATGCGAAAAACAGCAGCTCTCCCGCCGCTTCTGCACGGGGCTCCTCATGAAAAAGGACGTCGGGCCGGGACGGAAAATGTACTGTTTACCGCCGCGCTCGGTGAAGCCTGCACGGATGCGGCTTCCTTTGATATGACCGCGGTAAAACGGCGGCGCGACTTATTCTGGGAACTGCTGCAGCAGAACTTCCCGCTAAGAGTGCACCGTAACGGCCATCCGGTGCATACGCTTCCCAACACGCTTCATGTCCGCTTTACCGGCATCACCGGGCAGGACCTTCTCCAGCAGATGCCGTTTCTGGCTGCCTCCACCGGCGCTGCCTGCCACAGCGGCTCAGTTGAATTATCCGCGACGCTCCGCGCACTCGGATTGACAGACAAGGAAGGTGCAGGATCTGTCCGCTTCAGCCTCGGACCGTTCAGCACCGATGAGGATGTGTTTACGGTTGTTGAAGCATTGAAGGCTATTCTTACTTAACAAAAGAGCGGGGCTGTCCTAAACGGACTGTTAAAAAATGAAACACCTCTATCAGAATCTAAAAAAAGGCAGAGGTTTATCCAGGTGGAAGCTTTCGGCAGGCCATGCTTCAGCTAAAGAGGAAAAGGTCGACCTCTTTATCTTCACCGATGGCTGGTCTGCCTGAGTCCCCGCCTGGTCCTTTTTTATGGTTTTGTTTTACCCTGTTGTCAAAAGAAAGGACCCTCGCTGTATGTAAAAACCCTCGTATTCCTTTTGGAAGGAATACGAGGGTTTTCGTCTGGCTTCTCTTATTATTGGTAAAACGAAGAATACAGTCTACAGAGTAAATTTTGGGACAGTCTCTCTTTCTGCTTAAAAAGTAACATATTTACGCGGGTTCACGGAACGGGATTTCTGCGTATCCCAGAAGCCTTCATGAATTTCAAAATGAAGGTGCGGCCCTCTCGAAGCGCCTGTATTACCCATTAGGCCGAGTGTATCTCCCTGGTCTACTGTCTGGCCGGCTGTCACACCGATGGACGCAAGGTGGGCATAAAGCGTCATCATCTCCCTGCCATTCATCCTATGGGATACCATCACGGTATTGCCGTACCCGTTGCGGTATTTGGCTTCCACTACCGTACCGGCGGCTGCGGCTGTAATAGGGACATTGATGCGCCCGCCCCGCCCGATATCAATACCGTGATGCATACGGCCGTTACGCGGACCATATTCCGACGTGACCCGGCCGGTTGCCGGACGGACAAATCCGGAGGACTCTTCTGCTGTGACAGGGGTGGAAAAGGATTGGACCGAAACCGCCGAACCGAAAAACACCGCCGCTTCTGTTTTTACATGCTCTGCCGGTACCGGCGGGCGGACAATAACCTTTTTCCCTGCGGCAGGCTCCGGCCCGGCAAAAACAAACAGGCAGACCGCGGCGGTGGTGAAGCAGATCCGTTTTTTATGCAGCGCTGTGTTTTTTAAAGGACCCTTTGGTTTAAAGCAGGAGATTCGTTTTTCCATGCAGTCACTTCCTATTTTTTACTGGACGAAGGAACAATGGCCATACTTAATACGCCGCTCATCTTACATAGCGCCTCACCTCTTTTTAAAATACATACTGCGTACGTTGCAACATTGGGTTTCTTACGGGAAAGAAATGCGTGTGGGAAAGCAGAGGATGAAAAAGGAGGTAAAGATCAGGTCTAAATACCTGGTAAGTAAACAAAAAAAGAAGGAGAGAGGCCTCTCCATTCTTTAACCGTTACTTATATACTACTGCTCAGCAACCCAGGTTGCAACACTTTCTGCTTCCGCGCCCTCCAATAATCCAGCCGGCATGCCGTCGCCGCCGTTTTCAATCATCGTAAGTACGTGGCCTTCATCGAGATCGCCATCGAGTGCCGGGCCATTATTGCCTTCCAGGTTTTCCCCATGACAAGTCGCACAGCTCTGCTGATAAAGCTGTTCCGGAGCCGCCGTCGTATCTTCTTCGTCGCCGCCTCCTCCGCCACAGGCTGCAAGCATAAACATGGATCCTCCTGCAACAGCCAGCAATGCTTTTTTCATAATAATACCCCTCTCTATTCAATTGTCTTATTGCTTCCTTTATACCCTGCTTTTCTATAATAAAAACGCAGGGGATCTTCATGAACTAATAAGCGCTGACCGCTCCGCCTTCGACGAGAAGGATCTGGCCGGTTGTATAGGTATTGGCCGGCGAACCGAGAAACACGACCTGCCTGGCAAACTCTTCCGGCATGCCGAAACGCCCAAGTGGAATCGCGGCTTCGCTTTTTTCTTTCACTTCTTCAACCGCCACGCCCTGTCGGGAGGCATTCTTTTCAAGCAGGCTTCTCATCCGGCCGGTTTCTATTTTTCCCGGACCGACGGTATTAATTAAGATGCCGTGCGGCGCAAATTCGATCGCCAGGCTTTTGGAAAAACCGGCAATGCCGGAGCGGAACGTATTGGACAGCAGCAGGTGATCGACCGGCTGTTTAATCGAAGAAGAGGCAATATTGACGATCCGCCCCCTGCTTTTTTTGAGAAGCGGCAGTGCAGCCCGTATGGCACGGATATAGCTGAACAGCGTCAGCTCAAACGCATACTGCCAGTCTTCATCTTCCATGTCTTCGAAGTCGCCCGCCGGCGGCCCGCCGGTGTTATTGATCAGCACATCAATGCCGCCCAGCTTCATCTCTGCTTCTTTCATCAGCTGCTTAATGTCCTCCGGCCTGGTCACGTCACACACCTGCCAGTATACGGAACCTTCTCCTTTTACAGCGGCAGCCGCTTCTTCAAGGCTGTCTTCGGTGCGACCGGCAAGCATAACGTTCGCACCTTCAGCTGCGTACAAAGAGGCGGTTGCAAACCCAAGTCCTTTACTCGAAGCCAGTACTACTACGGCTTTTCCTTTCAGCCCTAAATCCATATCCAATGTCCTCCTTTATGCTTTCATGCTGTAACGCAGGTATTCATCAATAAAGGGATCTATTTTTCCGTCCATCACGCCGCCGGTATTGCCGACTTCAAAATTGGTGCGGTGGTCTTTGACCATATTATACGGGTGGAACACATACGAACGGATCTGACTGCCCCAGCCGATTTCCATCTGTTCGCCGCGGATTTCATCAATTTCCTCCTGCTGTTCGTTCAGCTTCAACTGGTAGAGCTTCGCTTTCAGCATTTTCATCGCCTGCTCGCGGTTCTTGATCTGGGAGCGTTCGTTCTGGCAGGTGACGACTGCATTGGTCGGCAGGTGGGTAATCCGGACAGCGGAATCGGTCGTGTTGACGTGTTGTCCGCCGGCACCGCTCGCGCGGTACGTATCTATTTTTAAATCTTCGGTGTTGATTTCAATTTCTACATCGTCGTCCATTTCCGGCATCACTTCACACGAAACAAACGACGTGTGGCGGCGTCCGGAAGAATCAAACGGCGAAATCCGTACGAGGCGGTGCACCCCTTTTTCCGCTTTCAGGTAGCCGTAGGCGTTGCGTCCTTTGATGAGAAGCGTCACGCTTTTCACGCCGGCTTCGTCGCCCGGCTGGTAGTCGAGCATATCGACGGAAAAGTGACGCAGGTCCGCCCAGCGCTTGTACATCCGCAGCAGCATGGCAGCCCAGTCCTGGGACTCGGTGCCGCCCGCGCCTGGATGCAGCTCCAGGATCGCGTTATTTTCATCATACGGTTCACTGAGGAGCATCTGCAGCTCATAATCACTGATCGCCCGGCGCAGGGCACTCATGCCGTCGTCCAGGTCTTTTTTTAAATCCTCTTCCGGCTCTTCTTTGACGAGGCCGTACGACACTTCCAGGTTTTCAAGCTCCTCTTCGAGCTCTTTAAAACCATGGACCGTTTCTTTTAAACCATTCACGTCGTCAATGACTTTTTTCGAATGGTTCTGGTCGTCCCAAAAGTCCGGGTACGTCATTTTTTCTTCCAGTTCTGCTATACGCTCTTCTTTGGCAGCAAGGTCAAAGAGACCCCCTAAAGTCGTCGAGCACCTTGCTCATTTTTGATAATTCGTTACGAATGTCTGCGATTTCCATTGTAATTCCCCTTTTCCTTATCGTTGTTTCTATAGAAGCCTGAAAAAAAAGAGGAGGAGACTCGTCCGCCTTTCCTCCCCTTGAATTATTTATTGAGCTTTCGTATCTTCCTGGCCGTGGCAGTTTTTGTATTTTTTCCCGCTGCCGCATGGGCAGGGGTCGTTTCTTCCTACATCCTCGGTGTTTCGGGCCGGCCGCTTTTTGGCGGCGTCGGAGCGGTCTGTTTCTCCGTGAACCGCCTGGTTCTGGGAGACCACTTCTTTACGCTCCAGGTTGTTGTTCACCTGGGCTTTCATTACGTAGGTGGCTACCTCTTCTTCGATTGAAGCTATCATGTCTTCAAACATGTTGAAGCCTTCGAACTTGTATTCACGGAGCGGATCGTTCTGGCCATACGCCCGCAGGTGAATACCCTGGCGGAGCTGGTCCATCTGGTCAATGTGGTTCATCCATTTACGGTCCACTCCACGCAGCATAATAACTTTTTCAAATTCGCGCATCGTCGGCGCGGAAAGTTCTGTTTCTTTTTCATCATACTTCGTCATTACTATGCCTTTGACTTTATCAATAATCTCTTCGGAATCCAGTCCTTCGATGTCTTTTACTTTCAGATCATCCATGGAAAGTACAGTACCGCTCAGGTAATGCGTGAGACCTTCCAGATCCCAGTCTTCATGCACTTCATTTTCCGGTGTGTACATATGGACGGTTCGTTCAATGACCGTACCGATCATCGTTTTCACGATCGCGCTGAGGTTATCGGACTCGAGTACTTCCATTCTCTGCTTGTAAATGACGTCACGCTGTTCGCGCATCACATCGTCATACTGCAGTACCTGTTTACGGGCATCAAAGTTGGAGCCTTCCACCCGCTTCTGGGCCTGTTCCACCGCACGGCTGACGAGCTTGCTTTCAATCGGCTGGTCTTCTTCCATGCCGAGGCGGTCCATCATGCTTCGCATGTTGTCGGATCCGAACCGGCGCATCAGCTCATCGTCCATAGACAGGAAGAACTGGGATGCACCCGGATCGCCCTGGCGTCCGGCACGTCCGCGCAGCTGGTTATCAATCCGGCGGCTTTCGTGACGCTCGGTACCAAGCACAAACAGTCCGCCGAGCTCACGTACGCCGTCACCGAGTTTAATATCGGTTCCGCGTCCGGCCATGTTTGTCGCAATGGTCACAGCGGAGCGCTGACCGGCGTTTTCAATAATTTTTGCTTCATTTTCGTGATTCTTTGCGTTGAGTACGTGATGCGGCACGCGCCGCTTCTGCAGGTGGTTTGCGACAAGCTCGGATGTTTCCACGCTTACCGTACCGACGAGCACCGGCTGGCCGGTTTTGTACAATTCTTCAATTTTATTCACAACCGCTTTGAACTTGCCGGCTTTGGACTTGAAAATAAGATCCGGGCTGTCCGTCCGGTCGATCGGTTTATTTGTCGGAATGGAGGTAACGCTCATTCCGTAAATGTCCTTGAGCTCTTCTTCCTCTGTTTTGGCCGTACCGGTCATCCCGGCAAGCTTCTGGTACATCCGGAAGTAGTTCTGGAACGTAATCGAGGCGAGCGTCATGCTTTCTTTCTGAACTTCCATTCCCTCTTTTGCTTCAATTGCCTGATGAAGCCCGTCGCTGTAGCGGCGGCCTTTCATTAACCGGCCGGTAAACTGGTCAACGATGACGACGTTGCCGTCTTCGACCACATAGTCGGAATCGCGGTGCATCGCGACACGTGCTTTAAGCGCCTGGTTAATATGGTGAATCAGCTGCACGTGGCGCTGGTCATACAGGTTCTCAATTTGAAAAGCAGATTCCGCCTTGTTCACGCCCTCTTCTGTGAGCTGAACGTTTTTCGTTTTTTCATCGTACGTGTAATCCGTCTCCAGTTCCAGGCGGCGCACAAACGTATTGGCCGTTGCATACATTTTCGTAGACTGCTCCGCGGTACCGGAAATAATGAGCGGCGTTCTCGCTTCATCAATTAAAATCGAGTCGACTTCATCGACAACCGCAAAGTTGAGCGGGCGCTGGACCATCTGCTCTTTGTAAAGAACCATGTTGTCACGCAGGTAGTCAAAGCCGAGCTCGTTGTTTGTGCTGTACGTAATATCAAAATTGTACGCTTCGCGCTTTTCGTCCTTTGTCATGCCTTTCTGGTTAAGGCCGACCTGCATGCCTAGAAATTCATAAAGCGGCGCCATCATTTCACTGTCCCGGCGGGCAAGGTAGTCGTTCACGGTAACCACGTGCACGCCTTTTCCTGCGAGCGCATTCAGGTACACCGGCATGGTGGCTACGAGCGTTTTACCTTCACCGGTTTTCATTTCCGCAATGTTGCCGCGGTGCATGACAATCGCACCCATAATCTGTACCGGGAACGGCGTCATTTTTAAGACGCGGGTTGCTGCTTCCCGGACAACGGCATAAGCTTCCGGGAGGAGATCGTCAAGCGACTTTCCGTCCGCATAGTCTTTTTTAAACTGCTCCGTTTTGGTACGGAGACCGTCATCACTCAGTTTTTTCATATCGTCAGCAAAGGATTCCACTGCCTCCACTGTTTTCTGCATTTTCTTTACGTGGCGCTGGTCGGTGTCTCCTATTACTTTTTTAAGCATGCCCATCATTTGTTCATCATCGTCCTCTCTTCCCCTTCTGGGAAATAGAATCGATTGTCCATATATATTTCCTGCCTGTGTAGCAGAGGAAAATCGAGTACTTATAGTATCAATTATTTTTCTTCATACCTTATATTATTCTATCAGTTTCAATAGGAGCTTACAATTAAAAACGGTATGCAAAAAGGAGCCCCCGAAAGGACTCCTGTCTGTGCGGAAGCATGTCTGCTGTCCGGCTGTTTATTTATTCAGGCTCAATCAGCCCGTATCTTCCATCTTTACGTTTGTAGACAACGCTTGTGTCTCCGTTTACTGCGTTGGAGAAAACGAAGAAATTGTGGCCGAGCATGTCCATCTGCAGAATCGCTTCTTCTGCATCCATCGGCTTTAAATTAAAGCGCTTCGTGCGGACGACTTCAAGATCATCGACCGGATTTTCAGGAAATTCTGCGTTGGACGGGTCCCCATTTTGGGATACCTGCTCCTGCAGGGCTTCCATGTTGTTATTAAACAGCTGCTTGACGCTGCCGTTTTGTCTGAATTTTCTGTTTACTTTTGTTTTGTACTTACGAATCTGCCTTTCCAGCTTTTCCACTACAAGATCTACAGCCGCGTACATATCGGCATGATTTTCTTCGGCACGCAGTAATAGCTGCGGCATTGGAATCGTCACCTCAATAATGCTGTCGCTGTTTTGCTTTTGAAGCTTTACGTGAACATCTGCAACCGGGGTAGTATCAAAATACCTCTCAAGCTTGCTTACTTTTTTCTCCACATATGTTTTCAATGCGGGAGTCACCTCTAAGTTTTCACCACGAATGTTGTAATTCACTAGTAAACTCCTCCTCTCGGTTGTTACTACACTTCTCTATTCCACTCTTATATACCTTCTTAAACCCAAAAGAAATTTTAAAAAAAGGGCATTTATTTTTTAAAAATTTCCCTTCGGAACAAGGGCTCAGGACCTTATACACAGAAAAAGGCGCTTCATGATCGAAGCGCCCGGTTTTTTTACAATCCCATGGAAATATATTTAGTTTCAAGAAATGCTTCCAGTCCCTGGTGGCCGCCTTCACGTTCCATACCGCTTTCTTTCCAGCCGCCGAATGGTGCCTGGGCGGCAGACGGCGCGCCGTCATTCCAGCCGACAATACCAAATTCAAGTCCTTCGGCTACTTTCATGCCGCGGCTCATGCTTTCAGTAAAGAAGTAGGAAGCAAGACCGAACGGAGAATCGTTGGCAAGACGCACGCCTTCTTCATCGGTGGAGATTTTCTGGATCGGCGCTACCGGACCGAACGTTTCTTCATTCATAATCACCATATCGTGATTAATATCTTTCAGCACGGTCGGGTTATAGAAATAAGCGCCGTCCTGCTCGTAGCCATCGCCGCCGTGAACGACCTTGGCGCCCTGCTCGACCGCATCTTTCACGTGACGCTCTACTTTTTCATAGCCGTCTTTGTTAATCAGCGGACCGATATCGACTTTGTCAAAGCCGTTGCCGACTTTCAGCTCTGCGACTTTCTTCTGGAATTTTTCTACGAATTCATCGTAAATGCCTTCCTGCACGTAAACCCGGTTGCCGCACACACATGTCTGCCCGGCATTGCGGAATTTCGATGCAACTGTACCGGTAACGGCTTTATCCACATCCGCATCATCGAGTACGATAATCGGTGCGTGGCCGCCCAGCTCAAGCGAAAGTTTCTTCATATGATCCGCACCCTGTTTCATGAGGATTTTGCCGACTTCGGTGGAACCGGTGAAAGTTACTTTGCGGACCGCTTTATTGCTCATCATCGCTTCGCCGATTTCCGAACCGCTGTCGGCGCTGATTAAATTAAATACGCCTTTCGGCAGTCCGGCTTCTTCGCAGATTTCTGCGAATTTAAACGCGGACAGCGGTGTATCTTCTGCCGGCTTTAAGACTACAGTGCAGCCTGCAGCGAGCGCCGGCGCCACTTTACGGGTGACCATTGCCTGCGGGAAGTTCCACGGCGTGATCGCACCTACAACGCCGACCGGCTGATGGATAACCATAATCCGTTTTTCCGTGGAGCTCGCCGGAATTGTTTCGCCGTATACGCGTTTCGCTTCTTCAGCAAACCATTCAATGAAGGAAGCGGCGTATTCAATTTCCCCTTTTGCTTCATGCAGGGGCTTTCCCATTTCTTTCGTAATCAGTTCACCGAGCTCATCTTTCTTTTCAAGCATAAGCTGATGAATTTTCTTCATATATTTAGCCCGTTCGCCGGCCGTTGTTTTGGACCATGTTTTAAATGCTTCATTCGCCGCTTCAATGGCTTCGTCTGTTTCTTTGCTGCCGCCATTGGCTGCGGTGCCGATTTTCTCACCTGTGCCGGGATCCAGTACGTCAAAGCGTTCCTTGGAGCCTTCTTTCCATTCTCCGTTGATGTAAAGTTTACTATCCAATACGGACACTCCTTTTAAAATCACGTTTTTTCGTTCGTTACCACATGTACTCTATACCCATATTGATGGAAGTTTATTCTAGAAAGAGTCTTAATTTCATCGAACGGACGCCGTACGTAACGTACGGACACGCCAGCAGGATACTGTGGAACGTTTCTTTTACATAGGGAAACAGGCAGACTCTCTGTTTCCTGTTATAGTAAAAACCAGACAGCGCCTCTATCTTTCCCCTATTACATAGATTAATCCTCCTGCGTCTGCAGACCGTCCACTAACAGCTTCCAGCGCTGGAATACCGGCAGCAGCACCGTACTCATGTACGTGATCTTTTCATGACGGTTCTTTCCTTCTAGCTTTTTCTCCGCTTCCGCTGTCGCCTGATAAAATTGTTTTAATACGTGCTGATGCTCCCCGCGTTCGGATAAAATATGCGCCATCGTCATGTTTTCCGGTGAATAAGGCAGTACGCTGTCGAGCATCTGCAGCAGAAGGCGGTCCCCGCTTTCTTCAAACCCTTCCCGGTAGAAATACGCTACCGAACTGAATCCATCCTCCAACGTATCAAGCAGAGCGGAGTATGTAGCCAGAAAATCCAGCTCCGCCCGTTCCAATGATTTCGCCATCGCCTGATCCCCCCTTTGCCTTAACCCTATCACGCCTGCCTGCTGAAAAAAAAGCAAAAAACCTGCTCTGGAATGGGCAGGTTTTTTGTGTTGTTGAAAAGATATAGATTTTACAGGCGAACGCTTTCGGCAGGCCATGCCTCAGCTAAAGAGGAAAGAGCCCTCTTTATCTTCACCGATGGCTGTTCTGCCTGAGTCGCCGCCTGTTTGTTTCGTTATTTTATACTTATAAAAATTCTATTAATTTTTCTGGTCAAAAAATACGCCGTCGGATGCCGGTTCTGCATAAGGGTTCTGGTAAAGCTTGTTGGACTGCTTTTTCGCTTTAAGCTGCTGCACGTCTTTTTTCCAGCGTTCGAGCACATTTTCCATATGAGCATCAATGACTTGATTCATTTTTGTCATTTCTTCACCGAGCTTTTGTTCTTCTGATGTAAACGTGCCAGCTGTAGAGACTTCGGCAAGAAGTGCATCTCGTTTGGACAAATGTTCATTCACGCGCTCTAAATAAGCTTCACGGTCACTCTCTCCTTCAGGATCGCTGTCGGTAACTAAGTCATGAAGCTGCTTTGTTTCTTCATATAACGCCTCAATCATGCCTGGCCTCCACTCCCGAAACGCTGCTGGCGGTCGAGTTTCATAACTTCCTTCCACGTGTCACGGAAATCAGTCACAAGCCCGGCTGCCTCCTGCAGCGCCTGTGGATCGTTGTTAACATTGGCGTCTTTGAGGCGGGATAAAATAAAGTCATACAGCTGCATCATATTTTTGCCGACGTCACTGTCTGTTTTCAACGTAATCATGAGCTCGCGGATAATATCCTGGGCTTTCATAATAAACGTATGCCGTTCTTCCGGATCTTTTGCCGCAATAGCGGTCTCTGCCCGGCTGATAAATTTCAGGCAGCCGTTATACAGCAGCAGCGTTAAATCGCCTTTGGATGCAGTCTGCACCGACTGGCTTTTGTATGCCTGTGATGGAGCGTTTAGAGGCGGAGCCGGGGCTTTTGTTTCTCTTGCCATCGTACTAACGGAAGCAAGCGGCTTAGAAGGGCCTGCAGCCTGCATATTTTTTTTATAAAGGTCCTGTGCTTGGTTAAATGCCATATGTGCTGTCCTCCCAGACGTATTGCAATTTTATTATTGGTTGTTAAAAAACATCGAATAGATCATATCAGACTGGCTGTTTGCTGCAGACATCGCTTTTTCCATTGCACTGAACTGCTTCCAGTAGCGGTCTTCAATCATCGTCAGCTTGCGCTCAAAATCGCTGATACGGCTGTCTGTATTTGTAAGTTCACGTCCGAGCGTAAACTGGTTGTTCTGGACTTTTCCTTTTAAACCGCCTGCCCGCTCGGCAATCTGCGTAATCGCGGTATCGAGACTGTCACGCATCCGACGGGCAACGCCCTGCTCGTTCTTCGTCGCACCGTTGGCAGCAAACACGTTGAATACACCTTCCGGATCAGACTCAATCGCTGCCCGAAGCTTCGTTTCATCAATTTCAAGCTTACCGCCGTCCATATAGTTGCTCGTCGTCGTAATACCAAGAGCCGTCAGGTTGCCAAAAGAGGAGCCGCTGACAGAACCGTAGAGATCATTGCGGATCGTTGTCATCGCGTTACTAATGATGCGGTCATTACGGATCATGCCGCTTTGGGCCAATTTATCCCATTTTTCAATTTCCGAATCGCTGAGCTCTGCGCGCTGTTCGTCGGTGAGAGGTGGATAATCGCGGTTCACGGTTTCCTTCAGTTTGCCGTTAATCGTCTCCAGCATTTTATTGTATTCATCCACAAAGCCTTTAACCGTATCAAATACGCTGTCTGTATTGACGGTGGAAGAAAGTGTAACCGCACCTTCCGCAGCGGTAAATGTATCCTTAAGTGTCATCGTCATACCATTAACGGTAAAGGTATTGGATGTACGTTCTGTTTCCAGGCCATTTAGCGTAAATTTTGCGTTTGATCCATCGTTATAGTTGGCACTACCCAACCCCAATGTATTTTGAAAAAAGTTCCCTTCAAATATCATTTCCGGCCCATCCTCATTAAACTTTCCGGTTTCAGAGCGGTTCATGGAAATATTACCGGTAAACTGGTCATAAAAGCCCTGCACGCCGACTTTGGAATTACGGACTGCCGTCATGACCTGATCCAGCGACTGCCCGCTTTGGATAATGAACTGTTCCTTCACTTCTTGGCCTTCCGCGTTGAAGGTAGAGATTGCCCCGGTTTCATACTGCTGGGTATAGTTCACTTCGACGGCTTCCGTCGTACCCTCCGCCAGGCGGATCTGGCCGGTTGCGCTGTTCAGGTACGCTTCGCCTGCCTGCAGCGTATGGTTGGCATCCGTAATAATTGTGAGCGGACCTCCGCCACCTACCCGTATATCGAGCGTTGCCGGATCAATCGAACCTTTCCCAAGAGAAAAAGTCGACTGGGCTGCGGTTGGATTAAATGACTGGGTGGCGCTCGTTGTAAAATAATCAACGGTCACGTCGCCGCTAGCCGGTGCTTTCCCGAATTCCAAATCCATACTGCTGCCGTCTCCGGCGAAAGTGACACGAACCTGATTGGCTGAAAGCGGTCCGTCTCCTGTTACAACTTCATAATTTTGATTTCTACCTTTTATAATCATGTCGCCGGCTGCATCTGTTTTTAGATTGTCTTTTGATACCGTAAATGTTGTTTGGGAACCGTTGCCGCGCAGCGTTTCTTTCTGCGTCACGCCCGACTTCCATTCCGGCGGATTAGCTGTATAGCTCTGTGAACCGAGACTGGTAGTGCTTTTAAAAGTCGTATCTCCCACGCGCGTCGAAGTAGTTAACGACGCTGCTTTTGCCAGCTCCCGCACTTCACTAAGTTGATAGCTGGAGTTACCGGCTTCAGAGTTGGCCGTCGCTGTCACCCGGGCATCATTCGTAGAGCCTGCCGTACGGGCCTGCATCTGTGCCCCTCTCATAACCGTGTCAAAGGTGCTTGTCCGGAAATCGTTGAACATGCGGTTTACACTTCGGTATTCTTCCATCTGATAGCCAATCGTCGTTTTCTTCTGCGTGAGCTTATCCATCGGCATCCGCTCTGCGCGCATGAGATCCTTTACCATTTGATTTATATCCATTCCGGAGCCAAAGCCGGTAACCCGGTTCATCGCCATCTGTTTTCATCCTCTCGTTCTCGAACTCTACTCTCTTTATCGGCCTGTACAACGATAAACTAAACCTTTTGCTGAAAAATTTTATTAAGGTGTTTATGTATTTTTCACATAATAAAAACCCCAGCTGATCGGCCGAGGCTTCCATAAACTTTTACACACTTTTATCTACTATTAATCCTGCCTGTTTCATAAAGGCAGCTGCCATGTCCATAAACTTCTCCGGTGGAATCTCCCGAATAAGTTCTTTTGTATCACGGTCTACTATTTTAACAATCGGGCGATGCAGGTCTTCATGCAGGGAAAACTGCAGGCTTGTATGCCGCATCAGCTTATTTCCTTCGCTTACAGTATTGGATAATAGAATCGCGTCATATCCCTTTTCAATACCGGGACGAACAATTTTTTTATCAGTCTGCTCAATAGACGTCACTTTCTGTTCTTCCATGACTGCTTTTTTCCAAAACTGTACCGCATCGCTGAATCCTGAAATCCCCTCGTTCATAGGTCATTCCTTCTTCCTTTTTATCTTATCTTGAGAGAAATAAATGCTTTTTTTCTACCAAAATGATAATTTTCTAATCGAAAAGTACTAGTTAATGAACAATATGTCACTTACTCTATTTCTTTTGCTCCACCTTGTTAATACTTGTTCGCATAGGCTGCTCTACACACCCTTTATTATATTTTTACATCAATACGTCCTCCAAGATGCGGTTGAGCGGCTTGCTCTATCTTTTGCACATCCGCTGATTCCATCAGCTTTTTTAGAGCTTCACTTTGTTCACCTGCCTGCCCCATCACTTTCTTCATCATCGAGACCGATGCCTGTTGTTTCACTTCTCCTTGACTCATTGCCATAGATAATGCAGCAATATCCACCATAGCACCTTCTTTCAATTAGAATTAAAAAACGATATGCCAATCAAATAACGTTTTCATTTCCTCTTTAGCCTTTTCATGTTAGGAATAAGCTTGAACTGGAGAATGAACAAAACTTATGTAAAAATATAGGATTTGTGCACCGCATTGGCTTTGGATAGCAATTCCAACTCTCTAATCACTCTAAGTCAAATAATCTTTGAAATTGTTTATGAATAAATATTTTGTTAGAAAGTTAATTATTCGCTCATCTAAAACTATTCGGAAGTTGCCCTGTGATTTCCGAATGTATTTCTACAATATTTCAATTCGGTTTCTAATATTATTTGAAATTGAATTTAAATACTGGCAATCCTAGCCTATTATGATTTGTGATTTCTACACCACCATAGGAAACTGTATGTCCCCATAAAATCGACGGAATTTCCGCAGTGGATAACTCATACTCTAATGCGTATGTAAACAATTTTAGAAAATCTGCATTTAAACCGTGGGTATTTGATTTATATTTGTTGTCGTCTATATCCTTCTCAGTTACAAGAATAAAAAGAGAGTTGAATAACCCTTCAATTAAAGTTTGTTTATTTTTATGATTTACTAAATTATCGTTATTACCTTGAAAAGATAAAATTTGAGTACTTCCTGAATAGTTCTCATATAACACATCTAGATTCAAGTCTTTTTTATTTTTAATAATTTTTTTGGCTAGATATTCGAACTCGACATCAAGAATGCCGTAACCAATTTGATGATAAATATGCCTATTTCCTGTTATATATACCGGCTCTAACCAAGCAGAATTATCAATAATATATGAAAATAAATTTGGTACTAACACATTACATAGATGAAGCAAATATGCACCATGTGAGTGACCGTAACCTATTGTTCTTTTTCGATTAAATTCCAATTCATTATCAGTTAATACCATTTTAACAGCCTCAACTGCAGTAATAATATCTATTGCCTGCATGTAACTCATATCATTAAATAATTCTTCCTTTTCATCTATTTTTGCTTTTACAGGCAGAATCTTTTTTTTATTTTTTAATGAATTTAATAGCATTGAAGAATCTTTTTTTATTTGTTCTAACTCTTCATCTGTAAAGATATTATGTAGAATTTGCTTGTCTTGAATATAGTAGTTATTCGCAGTTTGCATAAATTCACTTCCGAAATAATCGCATTGGATAGTTACCATATTGTTTTCATCTGCAAATACTCCTCTCATCTTCTTGTACACCTTTGAATCAATATCCCCACCAAAACCCGGTACAAAGATTAATAATCCTGTTTGTGTATTCACTCCATTTTGAGGTAAAGAAAAATCAATTCTTAACTCTCTACCGCTAGTCCCTGTATATATATTGTGATGAGCTGGAATATTAAAACTTTGCTGTTCCGACATGGTTTTTTTATTCTCCTCTACACATTTGAAAATGGCTACAGCTAAAATTAATAAATAGGTTAAAAGCAGCAACTCATTCAAATAACGACAGTTCGGCATTTGAATTAAATTCTAATTAACAATCCCGTCTTTTATGGGAGGTTTTTAGTGACATTTCCTTTTATTTTTTTATAAGAATAGAGTTAAAATATCTAGCTTTTATTTCATACTTACGGTTTTAATCATCAATATTTTCCTAATATCTGATTGGATAATAAAAGAATAAACTGATTCATTTCCTACTATCTAAAATAATAAATTTTTTATATCTAGCTTTAAGATTCGAACAACGACCATTTTGCCAAATGAACCAGTGCCACCCGTTATTGAAATAGTTTTATTTGTAATATCCAACAAATCTCCAGCATATTTCTGGTTATCTTTCTTTGGATTTTCCCTCAATCTCTGTCATCACATTATTATAAATAGGCACTATCATCTCAAGAATTTTTTCAATATGATTAAAGTAGTTCGAGAATGCTTTTACCATTTTTTCTCTCTTTTTTACTGTATCCTGTTCAAAACGAAATTCCTCTACTTGCTTAGCTACCAATTCATTTTGCACACGGATCATAGGCAAAATAAACAATCTATAAAAATCTAGATTTTTAAGATTTTTAAAAAATTTATCGAATTTGTTAAATAGATTGTTAGTTAACTGAATCGACTGAGTATCAGTTAGTTTATTTATTTGTGTTATAATTTGCTGCAAATGGTCAATAATATCGATTAATTCATTCAAACTCTCATCCATTATTTGTCTTTTACTCATAAATTCATAAGGCTTTAAAGGTTCTTCCAAAAATTCATACCAATTTGCAACAATCTGTTTATTAGTTAATTCCTGTTCGATTACTTGCTGCAAAGACAAAAATTTTGTTCCATTAATTTTTGCCCCGCCTTGAGTTGTATTAATAAACTTACAATTGTTTATTCTTTGAAAAGCCTCGATAACCAGCTCCATTTGCATCTTCATTTTTAAAAAAACCTCATTTGTTAATATGAGTTCTCCCTGAACATTTTCTACAGTTATCGATTTATCCAAAACATTTTCAGAGACAGCATTTGATCTTCCTTCATATTCAATTCCTTTTGCATAGTGGGAATTATTTAAATAAGCAAAATTTTGTCCAACAAATATGATCGGCTCGCACTCCAGCCTGTTTAACATTTCTGTCGCTACTACAGCAATAGAGGATGCGTCTGATACTTTTACTAATTCTTTTTGACTATCTTGTTGATAAAAATATGAAGATACCGTATCTTGGCTGGTTACCATATGCGCTTTAGGTCCTCTATATTTTTGAATTGTCTCAAAACCAACACTCGTTCCATATATCATAGGGATTTCCCAATCCGCTTCTGTATTAATTGCTTTTTCAAAAACTCTATAATTGTGTGAAGTAGGATCATATGTACATGCAGCATCAGGATAAATACCATACTCCACTAATGTATTTATAGCAGAGCCAACAGAAAAAATATATGCAAGCCCATTCACTTTAATATGCTTAAGATGATCTAGTTCTTCATTTAAAGATGGACCTGCTGCGATTATAATTGCTGGTTTCCCTTTAAATATATGTTTGTTTTCATGATGTAAAATGTTTGGTGTTCGAATTGTTTCTTTTAAATTCATCAAACTATTTATAGTCCAAAGTTTTTCATAGGCAAAGTTTGTTCGTAAATTCATTCTTTTATTCTTGATCTCATCAGTAAATATTTCAATAAAACTTCGATACTCTTCCTTAAATATTCGCTCATAACTTGGCAGAGTAATCAAAAGAACATCGTTATTTACTTCACTCGCAAAATTACGAAGGAATTGATTTCTATTTTCCTCAGAAGTTTCCACAAACAAATTTTTTATAGGTTTATTAACTAAGTATTTAATTAATCTGGTTTCCATCAGACATTGGAAAACATCAATGTTAGGTTCATACAATGTTATAGAAATATCTGGATGTTGCTTTCTAATCGCTTCAATATGATACCCTAACCCTATTCCGTAAAAAAATACATTTTTTATTTCGCTTAATTCTTCAGAATACTGTTCAACCAATTTTTCCGCTTCTTGAATAGGATCGTATTTACTATGTAAATAGAGTATACGTCCATCGTTCTTTATAGTTAAAGTAGGAAGATCTATTTTAGAATTTATTACTTTTATATTGTTATGTTTATAGTGATCTTTGGTAACTGTTCTAACCATCGGGAAGTTTTTTCTAAGGTAATTAATATTTTCAATTCGTACCATATCTAACTCCTACCTTATCAATGATTGTTGTTGATTTTTTTTTTATTTCAACTAACAATGGTTCAATTTCATATCTCAGTAAATCCGCAAATACAATCGTATCTTGATTTTCAAATACTTCTTCCATTTCTTTTACAACTATTTCTAAACTTATAACTGAAATCAGTAAGCTATCCCAATCTTTAGGACGCATTTCTAACTGATCTACATTTTTTATGGTTCTATGTATCCATTGAATGCCTTCTAGCAATTGGAGCGTCTTATTTGATCCAATATCTGCTTCACTACTGTAAAGTTCATTCACAAAAATTCTAATCTCTGGTAATAATCTTTCAAGATAATTTTTCATTGAATGTAAAGATTCAATGAAAAATTCAGATACAGTTTTAAAAACAGCTTCGACCCTTTCGATCAATTGAAAATTTTCTTCAAAGTACTGTTCATAATCATCAAAAACAAACGTATTATCGACATTAAAATGACTAAAATAATAATCTTTATTTTCTAATTCGCTATTAACCAAATCTATCATAGAATGTAATGCTTCACTTTTATTATTAAACTCATAAATTTTTTCCCGGATCACAAACTTCATGGTCTACCTCCCTTTATTCTTTTCTCTATAAATAGTATCGGTTTGATCTATACAATTATAAAGTAATAATGACTATTATTACTGTGAAATAAGGGAAATAAAAAGGGGCCACCCCTTTTAGGACGCCCCTTTTTATAAATATTTTACAACTATTATCCAAGTAACTGTAGTACTGCTTGCGGTTGCTGATTTGCCTGTGCAAGCATAGACTGAGATGCTTGGGAAAGAATGTTGTTCTTTGTCATTTCCATCATTTCTTTAGCCATATCTACGTCACGAATACGAGATTCAGCTGCTGAGAGGTTCTCAGAGGAGTTGTTAAGGTTAGAAATTGTGTGCTCTAAACGATTTTGGGTACTACCTAAGTTCGAACGTTCAGAAGAAACAAGTTTAATAGCATCATCAATAATTGTAATCGCAGCATCTGCTCCAGATTGACTTTCCAAGTCAAGATCATCTACTGCAAGTGTTCCACTTGAACTCATATTAGAAATAGTCAATTCAATATTTTGACCTGCATTTGCACCAACATGAAATACTAAACCAGATCCAACTCCTGAAAAATCACCTGTTAGTAAATCCTTTTCGTTAAATTGTGTATTTTCTGCAATTCGATCAATCTCAGATACTAGTTGGTTTACTTCTTTTTGGATTTCTTCTCTATCACCCTCAGTGTTAGTATCATTGGAAGACTGAACAGCAAGCTCACGCATTCTTTGTAGAATACTGTGTGTTTCATCAAGAGCGCCTTCTGCTGTTTGAATAAGAGAAATACCATCCTGTGCATTTCGGCTTGCCTGATCTAAGCCATTCACCTGCGCACGCATTTTTTCAGAAATAGCAAGACCTGCTGCATCGTCTCCTGCACGATTGATACGTGAACCGGAAGACAACTTCTCCATTGAGTTTTGCATGTTTGCCTGGTTTGCTCCAAGTTGACGGTGGGCGTTCATTGCACTTACGTTCGTGTTGATAATCATAATATAAAACCTCCATATTGTTTTTTACTCCACATCCTTGTGGAGCGTTTATGTAAGGCATTCGGACACCGGCTACGATCGCTGACCGGTCTGTCTTTCCTGCTTACACTGTTTATATCGGCAGGGGTTTTGACATGTTTAATGTTTTTTTAGATGTTTTTTTAGAAATTTTATGCCGATTAGGTATATCCTCCTAAAATCGATGGACTACCTATTCTTATTATGGTAATTTAGTCTTGTGACCGCGGAGCAGTGGGCTTTGCAGCCACAATACTTTAAAAGGGGATAAATAACATTTGAAAACAACATTACAGAACATTTTACCATCGTATCAGATCACAACGAACACCCAGGCGATTGAGCCGTGCTTCGAAGGGGAAGCAAAGGCTCTTGTCCGGGAAGAAGGAGGAGCCCGGTATTACGTTAAACAGACGCCGGCTGCAATTATCAGCTACGCCTGCCTGGAAAACGGCTCTTCCCTGCAGGGACGGGGAGACGCGGTGAAGCACCTTACCGGCTTTATTCGCCGCAAACCTATACCAATAGATGAAAAGCGCCGTATTTTTGCTTTTCCGATTCACTCCCAGCGCTCGCCCGATAACGTCTGGCTGTTCTACTCGCACGTGCGGCCTGCAAAAATAGAAGGCGTGATCGAATTCCGCGACCGCTCCACGATGCCAACGGAAGTCAGCGCCTATTCGATCCAGCAGCAGCTACTCCGCACGAGCCACTGCATGTCCCATTTTACCGATATCGGCTGAAAACAGGTCGTACTTAGATGAAACGAAAAATCCCCCGGAGCCATGGCGTTGCCTCCGGGGGATTCGTTATGTGTTTTTAGTACCGTTTCGAGTCAGGAGACTGGGAGATATTAATCCAGCCTTCTTCGATCGCCCGCTTAATCGTATGCGTGCGGTCGTTTGCTTTCATTTTCTTCGTTAAGTGACTCACGTGGTTATTAACAGTCGCCACAGCGAGGTAGCATTCTTCCGCAATGCGGCGGTTGCTTTTGCCTTCAATGATTTTCTCCAGTATGCGGATTTCCGCGTCAGAGAGAACCGATCTGGCTTTCTCGCTTTCAAGCTGCATCTGCTGCTCCTTTGGCTGTTCCTGCTGGCGGTGAAGGCTGCGGTAACGCTCCATGAAATACGGCTGGAAGTATGGGTCCATATACGTCTGAAAAGCTTCCGCCTTTTCAAACTGCTCGCACCATTCCTTCATGGAACGGTCCGCCGCCATCATGATGGATACGTCTTTACTCATTAGATACTCCAATAAGTGGGAGTCTTCAGAAGACACGTTTACTCCAAGGCGGACCGGCAGCCCGATTTCGGCTATCGTTTCCATAAGCTGGAGCAGGTCTACGTTTTTGCACTCGGTACAGTAGACCGTGTCTTTCGCGATTCCTTCCTGCGGTAGGAGAGAAAGAGACTCCGGCGTTTCCGCTTCGACTGATTTTCCCATGTACGCCACTGCACGTCTAACCATGGCTTCCCCGGAGGTATCAATAAACAATACCGGCCGGCGGTGGACTGGACCTTTACGTCTAAGCATTTTTGGCATTATGTATTCCTCCTGAACTATCTCTGAAAGTGTGATTTTTTTCTTGCAGGTACATGATTACACTTCCACCAAGCTGCCCCTTGCTGCCCTGTTCCCTCTATATCTATATGTAGCCGTTTATGCAAGCGGTTGTTCTTTTCAATTCCTTATGTTTCGTAAAGATGACTATGCTTTCAAATTTTATCTTGAATGCCGATTTCTTACAACGACCGAAAGACCTTGTGTTCGCTTAAGTAGAACGCCAAAAGCATTATTTGTCGCGGTACTTTTGACACACATTATACCGTATCATACTTTTAAGCATCAAGAAGTTTTTGGTATTTTGTTAAAATTCTGAGACTTTTGCAGCAAAAAAAGGAGGTTTGGCTTATTTTTTGTTTTTCTGCATTAATTCAGAAATCTGGGAAAGCATTGATACATCAATATTAGAGGCCTGGTTGTTTTCTTTTTGAATCATTTCGTATACTTCTTTTCGGTGAATTTCGACATGTTTAGGGGCACTTATGCCTACCTTTACCTGTTCCCCTTCCACAGCGGTGATGGTAATTTCAATGTCGTCGCCGATTTTAATCGTCTGGTCTTTTTTTCTCGTAAGTATAAGCATTTACCGTCCTCCACTTTCGGCAGAAGCTGTCTGCGGGGTATTGGGAAACAGCTTATGCTTTGTGCGGTAAGCCGTATCCGGCAGAATGATCTGCCTGCCTTTCTGTTTTGCGGGGTTCAGTACAACAGGCGCCTGCAGGTTTGCGGTTGTCTCCTGGAACGGATCCTGCACGGTCAGCACGGTAAATACGACCACATCTTTCTGGCTGTCTGCCTCAAGTTCCCCCGTCTGCGAATCGTTCAGCATAATCTCATAGTCCTTGAAAAATGGAAATGGATCGGTAATAACCAGTGCTGTCTGCGCTCTTGTAATTGATTGTAACACATATAAAAGTCCTGATTCGTCAAATGGCAGCAGCGCAAATTCTTTTTCCTCTTCAAAGCCCGGAAGGCCATGCTCAAAAATAAATTTATCCTCTGGTGAAATCGTTACTGTACCACTGTATTTCGTATGTATCTTCATATATATCCTCCTTTACAAAATAAAAAAGAAAAACAGGCTTTGTTCCGCCCGCTTTTCTTTTTAACGCAGAAAATCCATAAGCGATGGCTGAATAATTCTCGCGCCGGTGGCAAGAGACGCCTGATGCACATTTTCAAGCAGCATCAGTTCAATAATCACTTTCTCCAGGTCCACGTCTTCGTTTTTGCTCATGACTTTTTCAGCAATCAACTCCTGGCTCCCCAGGCGGTTCTCCATCATTTCAATCCTGTTTGTGCGGGCGCCAAGCTCCGCGCGCTCGTTAACCGTGTTATTCATATGATTATCTATTTTAGATAAAAATTTCTCTATGTCGGCCGAGCCGGCATCCGGATTGCTTAACGTCCGCTCGAGCCGTTCCAGGTCGGCAAACAGCTCCTGATTAAAAACGCTTGCCGGTGAAATGTTCACTGGAATCATTGTATCATGAAGCAGTTCAATGTTCACCTGGGCTTCGTTATTAGATAATGCCGATTCGTCATAAACGAAAGCGGCACGCGGATCGGTAGGCGTTCCGTTTACGTTCAGCTCCAGCCCGTCTTCGGTCTGGGTGAAGGTCACCGTTTCGTCTGCATCATTTGTAAACTGCACTGTGTTTTCATCGACGCGGACAGCGTTGCTGTACACCGCTCCGTCTACATTCACGCGGATTGTTTCCAGCTCGTCTGCTTCCATTGCAAGCATTTCATCCGGCGCAATCCCAAGTCGGGCGGAATCGACCGGCGCATTTTTCGTGTCCGTGCCATTGAATATATATTTTCCATTTATTGATGAGTTCGCCATTGTAGCCATATGTTCTTTCAACTGTTTGACTTCTTTGGCGATATTGTCCCGCTGCCCTGCGTCATACGTATCGTTTGCCGCCTGCGTCGTCAATTCTTTTAACCGCTGCAGCACCTGCGTGGCTTCGCCTAAGGCAGTGTCTCCGGCATCCATCCACGTGTGGGCTTCCTGGACGTTGCGCTGGAACTGCTGCACTTCGGCGGTCTGGGCCCGGTAGCGCATGCCGTTTACGGCGACGACCGGATCCTGGGACGGACGCGAGATCTTTTTACCGGTGGAAAGCTGGTTCTGCATTTCGCTTAAGTTTTTATAGTTTTGGGTCACATGGCGCAGCGACTGCTGGGCAAGCATCCCTTGTGTAACTCTCATACGCGTTCCTCTTTTCTTCGGTTATCTGCCGACAAGTCCCATGTTATTAATAATCCGGTCAAGCATTTCATCTACGGCGGTAATATTTCTGGCGGCTGCGTTGTAGGCGTGCTGAAACTGAATCATGCTGACCATTTCTTCATCGAGCGACACGCTGCTTACCTGCATGCGGCGGTTATCTGCGCTCGTCCGCAGGGAGTCGGACGTGCTCGCTTTCTGGCCGGCTTCGGAAATTTTAACCGCCATCTCCCCGACTACTCCCTGATAGAAGCTTTGAAGTGTTGTGTTCGGGCCTTCGCCGAATCCAAGCTTCACGTCCTTTAGTGCTGCCAGCGCACGGGCATTAGAGCCGTCTCCGCTGAAGGCTGCCATCGTTCCGTCCGCGTTTGCAACCGGCGATGCGGCAGCAATCAGGTCGAGGTTGCCTTTAATTTCTGCGCTGAGCCCGATGGAACGTGCTGCTCCCAGTTCGGCGCGGTCCTCTTGAATCGTGAAAAAGGGAATATCGTTGCCTTTTGTTTTGTTTTCAATATCCTGCAGGTTCCAGCCGGCCTGGTGTACTTCATTGAACGCGTTCATAAAGGTGAGCGCCATCACGTCCAGGTCGTTCATCATATCCGGGTACGTGCCTGCGGCTTCGTTTGTGGTTGGATCGACGTAACCGTATGTTTCCACGAGTGCTTTGAGCTTGCCGTCGCTGTTCAGCACGGCTACTGCTCCGGGATCGCCTGCGTTTTCCGGCTCGGTTCCGGCGTTCCCGTTCGCCCATGTGAAAGTAAGTCCGTCAATTGGATCATGCTGCTGCTCGGGATTCGTTGTGACAGCCATCTGTTTAAACGCTCCGGCCTGGCCGTCCACGAGTGTGAAAAGCCTGCCGCCTTCTCCGTCTGTAGCGTAAATGTTCATCTTGCCTTCCGCAGAAGCCATTGCGTTGGCGCCGCCTTCGTTGCGGACCACTTCTATCGAAAGCATACCGGAGAGCTGATCGACCAGATTATCGCGCACATCATACAAATCATTGGGAATCTGGCCGTGCGGCTCCACTTTTCCAATCTGGGTGTTTACTTCGTTAATACGTGATAGCAGCGAGTTTACGTTTTTTTCGGTAATATCGAGCTCTGTTCTCACATCCAGCTTATTAGCCTGAAGCGAATCTCCTATGTAGCGGAACGTTTCCGCAAGGGATTCCCCGCGCTGGCGCATAACTGAACGGGCCCCTGCATCTTCCGGCTGGACCGACATGTCCTGGGCAGCTTCCCAGAACTGGGTAACCGAGTTTGCCAGGCCGTGTTCGGAAGGTTCATTCATGATGTCTTCCATCCGTTCCATCGCGCTGGCATGCGTGCTCCAATATTCGGTTTTGCTCGTTTCCGTTCGATACTGGATGTCCAGGTACTGCTCACGGATTCGTTCGACAAACGGCGTGTGGACTCCTGTTCCCATCTGCCCTGCAATCATCGGGGCATTCATGCCCGCTTTTGGGAAGGCCTGTGCCGCCTCCATTGTTACCCGCTGGCGGGTATATCCCGGAGTGTTTGCATTGGCTATGTTATGGCCTGTCGTCTGCAGTGCAGACTGCTGGGCCGTCATGGCCCGCTTGGCTGTTTCCAGCCCGTGAAACGTAGAATACATACATGACACCTCCTTTAAGTATGGCGTTTACGCCTTTGAATCAAAAAACGAATATGCCTGCGCCTGGTTTTTCTGTCCGGGCGGTGTATAGCGGGACTGATCCGTTGCCGGACGCATCCATTCGATATTTTTCTGAAGAAAGTAGAGAGAATCAGCAAGCAGTATACGGTTTAGTTCCTGCTGCTTCTGGAGCTTCTGGATGGTTTCCCCAAGCCGCTCCTGCAGCCGGTGGAGCTCTGCCTGCACGGCTTCTGGAAGAACGGCCAGCAGGCTGCGGATCGTTACCTCGTCTGCCTCGTATTCCCCGGCAACGGCGGCCGCCTGCTCGGCGCGCCCCGCTTCCACGGTTTCAATGGCACGGACGCAGAGCGCTTCTTTTTTTACAAGCTCCTGCAGCTGTTTGGCTTCATTGTTTTTCAGAAGCTCTGTTTTTTCCAGGCTCAGCTCATGCAGTTTCTCATGCAGGCCCGCCAATTGTTCCATGTTTTCTACCAGTTCTTTCACCGACATGCTCATTTCTCCCCTTCTCTATTCCTCGTTACTGCTTTGTCCAAAAATCATAAAACTTTCTGGCAGTTTCTTCGGCATCTACTTTGTAATCGCCGCTTTCTACTTTATGCTTTAACGCGTCCACCTTTGACTGGCGGGCCGGGTCAATTTTATCGCTGTTCAGCATATCCTTGGCTTCCTTTGAAATTTCCAGTTTGTCGGTCTTCTGCGGCGCGGCCTGTCCCGAGGCCTGCGCTTTTACCGTTTTTTGATATGGGTTGTTGATTGGTCCGCTTGGATTGATTTTCATGACTGCTGCCTCCTCTGATAAGTCCGATCGGTACTGCTCTCTTTCTTATATCGGCTGTTGTTTCTATTATTACATGGCTACCGGACCGGTTTCGACCGATAGATGTTTGCATGATCTTCTCGAAGCCTGTCCGAGCGCTCCTGTTCGTACGTTTCCTGATCCAGATCCGCTTTCAGTCGGATGTGGCAGGATGTGCAGATTTTCCCTTCACGAATGCCATCTCCGCAGGATGCACACGGATAAAACAGCTGTGGAAAAGATTTCAGCTCCAACCGGCCTTCTTTAATAAATTGAATAATTTCCTTTTCTTCCACCTTCACGGCGTCAGAAATATCGGCCATTGTTGCCTGGCGGTTCTGTTTTTTACGAATAAACGTATAGACGGCTTGAAACCGGTCTTCGCGTTTTTTATGGCAGGACGGGCAGACATTCCGTACGGTTCGTACGTAGAGCTGCTCGCAGACGCTGCAGTTTTCAAGCTGGTTCATTGGGCTTTCTCCTCTTTTCTGGAAAGGGTACCCGTACTTCTTGCAAGCGTGAGCGAAGCAACCCGCTCAGCCCCTGCACTGCGCAGAACAGACGCTGCTTTCCTGACGGTGGTCCCTGTAGTATATATATCGTCTACCAATAGAATTTTTTCACCCTGAAATATATCTTTTTTCTGCTCGGTAAGATAGAAAGGTTGATAGATCAAGCTTTCTCTTTGATTTTTAGTACTTTTGCTCTGTTTTTTCGGCTCATCTTTCTTTTCTAGTCCGTTTATCCTAACCGCTGGCAGCAGATCTGCCAGCAGCGCCGCTTGATTAAAGCCTCTTTCCTGCATTCTTTCCCTCCCCGCCGGCAGTGCCATCACCTTCCAGGAAGCGAAAGAGCGCCTCCAGGCCTGCACCCATTCTTTTTGAAACACAGCCGTTAGCGCCGGGTCACCGCGGTATTTCCAGCGCACCATCCACTGCTGCATCGCTTCATCGTAATGGTACAGCGACACATTATGGGCAAAAGCCTGTCCAATGTCTTTATTTCCCCATGCGATACAGTCGCCGCAGCACGTATCCCGGAAAAACGGAGCGCTGCGCTCGTCTTTTTCGCGGCCGCAGATTCGGCAGTCCCGGGAACGCACCGCGGTGAACAGCGCCCGGCAGTCCGCACAGACCGGATCGTCGTCACGGCTGATGAGGTCACGCCAGGAGAGCCGCTCCTGCCTTAGTTCCATACAGTATAAACAGCGCTGCTTACCTGTCATCCTCTGTCCTCCCCTGTTTGTTCATCGATTCGATGTGCCGGACCGCATCAAGCATTGCGGTTGTTTTGCCGTAATGAAAATAGATCACGTCACCGTCCGGCTGGTCCGCGCTCCGCCCGACACGGCCGGCAATCTGGACGAGCGCCTTTTCGTCAAATATATTTTCTTCCGCGCCAAGCACGGCTGCCTCCGCTCCTTTTATCGTAACGCCGCGCTCCAGAATCGTTGTCGTTACTAAAATCGGCGCCTGTTTCTCACGGAACTGCTGCACCTTTTCATGACGCATGGGGTCAGCTGCATGTACACCAATCGTCCCCTCCCACTTTTCGGCAAGCAGCCGGGAGACCGTTTCGGCCTGATCGACGGAGGACACGAATACAAACACCGGGATGGATGCCGTTACCTTTTCCTCACACCAGGTGAGAAGGGCCGACGGCAGCCGGTCTTTTTTCAGTGCTTTCTTCCAATTGCCTATCCACTTGAGCGTGGGGACGGGAAGCGCAAAGCCGTGGTAGCGGACCGGGATTTGGATAAAGGGCAGCTTCCCGGACCGCGCCTGTTTTTTTAAAAGGCGGGACGGGGTCGCGGTTAAGTAAATGCGGGCGGCATCCATTTTAGCTGCCTTATTAACGGCCTCTTTAAGGGAAAGGTCGTAGGAGAAGGGAAACGCATCTATTTCATCAATAATTACCACATCAAAGGCATCGCGGAACCGTCTCGTCTGATGGGTCGTCGCGACGTGAATATCCGCATACCCGAAGCGTTCTTCACTTCCGCCGTAAAGGCCTTTAACGATCAGTCCCGGAAAAGCAGTCCGGATCCGCGGAAGCAGCTCCATGACGACATCGGCGCGCGGAGTCGTCAACAGCACCCGTTTCCGATTCCGGCAGGCCGCTTCTATGCCGCGAAAGAGGATTTCTGTTTTCCCGGCTCCACACACCGCCCAGATAAGCAGCTCCGTCCGGTTGGCTGCAGCCCGGCATAATGCATCCGATGCCTTCTTCTGGTCCATGGAGAGCTCTCCCTGCCACTGCAGGGACGCGTCTCCTGCTGAACGGACCGCTCTGCCATTCCAGGAGAACAGCACCCGGCACGTGTCGATCCGTCCCATATCCAGGCAGGTACGGCAGTAATGGCAGGACCGGCCGCAGCGCGCACAGAAAAATGCCGCAAACAACCCGGGATCTGTTTCCAGGCAGCGGTGGCAGAGATAGTGCTTATCCAGCTTCGATAAACCGGCGCGCATGACGATATGACCTGCCTGTAGAAAAGGAAGCAGCACGTCCAGCGGTTCATTGATTTCTTCGAGCAGAAGCTCCCGGCCGGCAAGCTGGCCGCAGAGTGAATCATAAGATGGATGAGTAAAATCAGCGTCCGCTGTAACCGTGGACACCGCAGGAAGAATATCGATACTTCGTAAAGCGGTGGAATCATTTGTTACAGGAAGGTAACGTGTTTCTCCGGAACCGGAGAGAAAAGGATGGATACGTATCGGGGGTCACTCCTTAAATGAGGGATTTAGATGAGGAAAACCGTTTCGTTCAATCTATTTATATATAGCGCCATTTTTTAAGAAAGGCTGCTTAAATATTGAAAAAGTAAACAGGCGGCGTTTCCTGCAGAACAGCCATCGGTGAAGATAAAGAGGTCGATCTTTTCCTCTTTAGCTGAGACATGGCCTGCGGAAAGCGCCGCCTATACATTTTTTTTGCCTTTTTCAAAGCCTGCCGTTTTGGATTATTTGCTGTACCAGCCGAGTGCTAACGCACCTTCGCCGAGGTGGGTGGCAATGACCGGCCCAAACTCACTAACTACAATGTCAGCCTGGGGATGGGCCTTGGAAAGTTCTTCTTTCATTTGTGCGGCTTTTTCCGCGCGGTTGGAATGAATGACCGTCGCCTGGACGGAGGGGCTGTCTTTAATATCGTCGGCAAAAATATCGTAAATACGGGCGATCGCTTTTTTGGAAGTCCGTACTTTCTCAAATGGCACAATTTTCGTGTCTTCAAAATGGAGCACGGGTTTAATCTGCAGCAGGCTTCCTACAATAGCCTGTGCCCCGTTCAGGCGGCCGCCGCGGTGCAGGTGGTTTAAATTATCCACGACAAAATACGCCTTCGTGCGTTCTTTCATTCCGGTCAGCACATCGAGAATTTCATCCACGGTGTGCCCGGCTTCGCTCATTTCCGCAGCCCGGATCGCGTAGAACCCCTGCGGCATACAGCTGATTTCCGAATCAAAACAGTAGACCTCCACTTTATCGCTCACCTGCTCTGCAGCGGCACAGGCGGTCTGATACGTTCCGCTGATACCGCTCGACAAGTGAATGGAAATCACAGCCCCGTAGTCCTTGCTGAGCTCTTCATAAAGCGCGGTGAATTCGCCGATCGGCGGCTGCGATGTAGTGGGCAGATCTTCCGCCTGTTTCATTTTCTCCAGAAATTCGTTTTTGGAAATATCGATCTCTTCCCGGTAGGCTTTATCGCCAAAAACGACGCTTAACGGAATCACGGATATGTGATTGGCTTTTCTGACGTCTTCTGTCAGATAGGCCGTGCTGTCGGTAACTATTGCAATCTGCGGCATACTTGTTCCTCGCTTTTTTATAGAATGGATATTTCTCCGGCAGGATGAAAAAAGCCGAAGATGCATGACACCTCCGGCTTTCTTTTGTTTATAGCAGCTGCCTTATCTGACTTTGACCCAGCCTTTTTTAATGGCTTCAACTACAGCCTGGGTGCGGTCGTTCACATTCATTTTCTGAAGAATATTACTTACATGGTTTTTTACCGTTTTTTCACTGATGTAGAGCGCTTCCCCGATCATCCGGTTGCTGTAGCCGTCTGTCATCAGCTGAAGCACTTCGCACTCGCGTCTTGTTAAAATATGAAGCGGCTTGCGGTACTCCACCTCACGGTAGCCGATTTCCTCCGGCTCCATTTCGCCTTCTGTGCCAAGAGCGAGACGGCGGTATTCCTTGATCAGGTTCTGGGTAACCTTCGGATGAATATAAGCGCCTCCCGATCCGACTACTTTTACAGCTTCTATCAAGGCATCAGCGTCCATTTCTTTCAGCAGATAACCGGATGCTCCTGATTTCAGGACGTGGGTCACGTACGTTTCGTCGTCATGAATCGAAAGAATCAATACTTTCACTTTTGGAAAACGGTCGAGAAGCTGTCTGGTCGCTTCGACGCCGTTCACGTTTGGCATGTTAATGTCCATAAGTACAACGTCCGGCTCATTTTCTTCTACAAGGGCAATAGCCTGTTCGCCGTCGTCGCCTTCACCGACTACTTCAAAATGGTCTTCCATGTTTAAGATTCGCTTCACACCTTCGCGGAACAGCTGGTGGTCGTCTATTAATACTAATTTAATATGCTCTTGTATCATCACATTCATCCTTTCGAATACATACCTCGGCATAGTCTAGTAGACCTATGTGTCCAGCATGTTTCAGCCGAAACTTTTATTCATCTTCTAATTCCAGAGGTATCTTAATGATCACCGTAGTTCCTTTACCGGGCTCCGACTGCACACGTATTTCTCCGTCAAGGGCCAGCACCCGTTCTTTCATGCCGACAATGCCAAATGAATTTTCTTTTGACCTGCCCGTTTCAAAGCCTTTACCGTTGTCTTTAATTAAAGCGGTCACAAAATCGTTCCGCACTTCAAGATTCACACGGATCATACTGGCTTCTGCATGCTTGGTCGTATTCTGGACTGCTTCCTGAATCAGGCGGAATAACGCAATTTCAAGATGCGGCGGGAGGCGCAGCGCTGTGCTGAGCTCCCGGAAATAAATCGTCATGCCGGTTCGTTCTTCCACCGTCTGCAGGTATTTCCGCAGCGCCGGAATCAAGCCAAGGTCGTCGAGTGCCATCGGACGTAGATCATAAATGATGCGCCGCACTTCTTCCAGGCTGTCCTGGATCAAATACCGCACATCCCTTATTTCCTCCAGTGCCGGTTCTATACCTTTGTCGTTGTATACCCGCTCCACAAGTTCGGAGCGAAGCATCACATTGGCGAGCATCTGGGCGGGCCCGTCATGAATTTCACGGGCGACTTTCTTCCGTTCTTCTTCCTGCGCTTCAATAATCTTTAAGCTAAAACGCTGCTGTTCCTGTGCATTTGCCACCAGTTCCCCAACATCTTTTAAATCTCCATCCAAAAAGTTATACACGACCGATACCTGATGAATGAGTGTCTCCGCCTTGCCAATCTGCTCCTGCAGGAGCACGAGCCGGCGTTCGATGTAATCGCGCCGCTCCCGCAGCTGTTTTTCTTCCTGGCGTATGACCGCAAGCTCCACTTGAAGGGCATTCGCTTTCTCATAGGCACTCTGTACATCTTTGTCGCTGTATTCCTTGAATGACCGGCTCATCTGCGCTAATCTATTTCTTGCAATACGGGCACGGACTTCCATTTTGTCTGAAGCTTCAATTGTCTCTGCTACTTTTTTCTTTATCTCTCTTAATTCATCATTCAATGCATCAAATTCGGACCGCGACTGCTCGCCGATATCAAAAAGCTGACGTTTGCTTAGGTCTACGGTACCGAGCATTTTCTTTACTACTTCATCTAAAGCAGGCTTCCATACCAAGGATACCCTCACCCTTTTTACATCCTTTACCTAATGTATAACAAGGGGGAAAGAATGATTTTTTAGCATGCCTTTTTTCTGACAGACTTATCAGCCTGAATAGAAAAAACGCTTTTACTATGATTAGTTTAGCACATTCTGAATTACCTATTACAGGTTTTAAAAAAATAATTTGTTCCTATTTGATAAACATTCTCGTAAAATGTCTTTATAAATCATAACATTTATTATTTTTACGTTGTTTTACAATATGATTATAGTGTGATGACATAACTAGAAGGAGTTACCATATGCTTACATCTTATTACACCGTTAAAAAACCGGGCAGCCATGAAATTGTTATCCAGAAGTCCCGCTTTATTACCTTTGTCCGCCGGGCCTATACAGAAGAGGAGGCGCAGTCTTTTATTGAAGAGATTAAAAAGGAGCATAAAAATGCCAATCACAACTGCTCGGCCTATCTGATAGGCGAACAGGACCACATCCAGAAAGCCAATGACGACGGGGAACCGAGCGGCACAGCTGGTGTTCCCATGCTGGATGTCCTGAAGAAAAAGGCACTGAAAAATACCGTTGTGGTCGTTACCAGGTATTTCGGCGGAATCAAGCTTGGCGCCGGCGGCTTAATCCGCGCTTACGGCACTTCCGTCACCGAAGGCATCGCCGCCGTCGGGATGGTCGAACGGATCCGTACCCGGATCATGACAGCCACCGCAGATTACACCCTGCTCGGAAAACTTGAAAATGATATCCGACGTTCCGCCTACCAGCTTAAAGACATCCGCTACGAAGAAAACGTCTTGATCGATACGTATGTACCCATTGACGAAACGGAAACGTTTACTGCGTGGATAATCGAACTGTCGAACGGCCAGGCTGCTGTAACAGAAGGAGAAACCGCCTTTCTTGAAAAAGCATTATAAAAAAGGAAGAATACTTATCTCTTCATTTAAGTATTCTTCCTTTTTTTTGTAACAAATATTTTGTTACAACGTCTTACATAAAGGAGACTAAATATAAGTATCCTATATTTACTAACGGAGGTTCTTTCTGTAGAATGAAGAGCACTGGCTGTTTGCTTTGAAACAAGCCGTAAAGGAGCACAGGCCTTGAATAGACACCGATAAGCAAGCTCCATCTATTAAAGAACATCATTAACTATTAGAACTTTATATATGAGGGAGCAATTAATTACATGGCAGATATAAATGAAGAAACAAGGCTGCAGCGTCGAAACAAAAAAGGACGCCGGCGCCGGAGAATAATCAAAATCTTCGGGGTTCTGGGCGTACTTGGCATTCTCGCTGTAGCAGTAGCCGTTGGCTACTTCCTTTTTCAGCTCAGCAGCGTTACCGCCGACACGCAGGAAGAATTGGAGCGCGGAGAAAAATCAGAGCTCCGCACAGAAGCCGTTGACTTACAGGAAGATAATTTTTCCGTCCTGATTATGGGTGTGGATGACAGAGAAGGCACCAACCTGGAAGGCCGGACCGACGCCATGGTTCTTGCTACGTTCAATAAAGAAGAAAACACTGTAAAAACGACCAGCATACCAAGGGATTCACTTGTTAATATCCCCGGCCGGGGCGAGGATAAAATTACGCATGCCCACGCTTTTGGTAGCACGGACCTGGCTATTGCCAGCGTGGAAAATCTCTTTGATATTCCTGTCGATTATTACGTAAAGCTTGATTTTGTCGCGTTTGTGGAAATTATAGATGCACTTGGCGGCATTGAAGTAGACTCACCAATCGCTTTTTCCGAGCAGGACAGCGAAAGCAATCCTGATGCGATTCAAATCGAAGAAGGCGAACAGATGTTAAACGGAGAAGAAGCACTGGCTTTTGTCCGTATGAGAAAAGATGATCCACGCGGTGACCTAGGACGCGGCGAACGCCAGCAGATGGTGATTGAATCGTTAATCAATAGATCAGCCTCTTTTTCTTCTATTAATAAGTTTGATGATGTGTTCGACAGCGTCCGTTCCAACATGCGAATGAATTTCACGTTTGGAAATATCGTTTCGCTTCAGGGCTACTCCCGTTCTCTTGAAGATGTAGAGAGTCTGCAGCTTGGGGGAACAGACGCTACGATTGACGGTATTTATTATTATCAGATTGATGAAGGTTCCCGCCAGGAAATTGCGGAAGAACTAAAATCTCACCTTGATATTGAGATAACAAGTGCAGCTATGCCTGAACAGCCTACTTCCGGATCTTCTTCATCTAATGAATATGGAGCTCCGGCTGAAGAACAGCAGCCTGCCCAGCAGGAGGGTTTTCCTGGAGAGGAACTATCGGAAGAAGAACCGTATGAATACGAGGAAGATAGTTCCAACGAAGCTCCTCAAGAAGAATCATCTCAGCAGCAAGTACCTTACTATTCTACAAATGAATAACAAAAAAGACCCGGAATCTGTTTTCCGGGTCTTTTCTCCTGCCTTTTTTTCCTTTATACTTACAGGTAACCGTCTTCATACGAACGTATTATTAGGGGGGTATCGAAATATTGTTATCGATCACAGTACTAAAAAAAACAATAAAAAATAAGTCAAAACGTCCATTGATGATTAAAAGTGCTTCTTATGTGTGGGAGATTCCTTTTAATCATGTCACGAAAACGAAAGTTTCCAATAAAAGAGCCGGCTTAACACAGGCTGCTCGTCAAGGAGGCCCACTTGCTTCCCTGATTCCGGAATTCCACACTCCAGGTTCATTGCTTATTGTAGAAAAAGGCCGAACGATTAATAGTTTAGATGAAGCATCTTTTGAAACATTCACTTCCCTGCTGCAGCCTGACGCTCCTGACAATAAACCATTAAACGAGCTTGTTGACCTGCCTCATTTATTTGATCACCTGTTATTTGGCCGACTTGATGCTCAGACGAGCGAAGATATTATACATAATGCCTCCCGGATTCATCTTCCTGTCTCTGATGCACATGGCGATCTTCATACGAACAACATTGTGTTCACGAAAAGCAATGAAAGAAAATTAATTGACTGGGAGCATTATAAAAAGCAGAGTTCCTACATTCTGGATCTTTTTCACCTGCTGCTCCGCAAAGAAGGAATGAAACGAAAGCTCAGCTGGAGTGAAGTGATTAAACTGGATGTTTTTGATCATCCTGACTTTAATAAACTACTCGACCGGCACCAGCTTACCCTTCATGACGTAATATTTTCCTATGTTTTTAACCGAATTTACCTGGAAGGCAGCAAAAAAATGGCTTGTGAAGGGTTTTTGAAACATACGGAAGTAGAAAAATTTAAGGAAGCTGCATTGTACTGCCAACGTTTTACCAATTCTTCATGAAAAAAATCTAGCTACTTGAACAATAACCCAAATTATGAATAAAAAATCTAGAATTCAGGCTTTTTATGAATGAAAAGAAGTTCCCTTTAAACTAATAGAAATTAAATAATTAGAGAGTTATCGTGACTAGAGCTTTTTCCTAAAAAATGAAACAAAAATCTAAAAATCACTAAAATTAAATAAAGCTATTGTATAGTTTGAATATTGCCATCTTTAGCTTCCTCAATGAGACATTTTAGATCCAATTATTTCATCGACAAAGAAAATCCAAGCTTCATAATGAAAGAAGTCGCTCGATTTTTCAAATATTGGACAAAAATAAGAACGAATAACGTTCTGCAAAGTTACACTGACCGGCATGTCAAATCGTCATAAATAACTTGTTAGCACGAAGATATAGAATAATAAGTCTACTTCCTATGGATGTGTTTTCAGTATGATGCAATAAAACTAGTGATACAATGGGTGATATATGGGCCAATAATTGTGCATTGCTTAACCTTGAAGATCAAAGTGCTTGCTAAATGAAAAAACAATAACATGTAAGAAACTCCATTGAAAAGACAAGGAAGACATATTCATCGATACCAGCCTTCCCTTTCATCTTTATGTCACTGTTATGCCTTTAAAAGCTTTCCTCAAAAGATCGAGAGAATTAGAAATCGATAGGTCTTTACATTTCCTAGGGTAACTTTAAGTTTTGAGTTAGCTATCTTCCAAGTCTAGATAACCTTACATACTTTTCAACTTTTTAGGCTAGGCAAGAAGTGTGGCTGTATACTTTTCTTCTAAAGCTTCCAGCTGCTTAAGTCTCTGTTCAGCAGACCTTCAAGCTGTGTTATATCCTCCTCATAACGTTTTACAAGCGCTCTCCTTGTTTCTTCCTTCATCTTAGGTTTTTCCAGGTTGTTTCTGCTGATTTTCTGCAGCCTTTCAAACAAAGCATCTTCTTTATTTATCAGACCAGCGCCTCTTTTGAGAAGGCCAAGAAATCTATTTGGTTTATTTAACAACATATGCAGCTTTCTGTTCTTTGGTATACCGGATACATTGTGTTCCAGATTCGTATTGAGCGGGATCGGTTCAACGTCCAGTTTGTGGAACATATCGTTAATAATAGATTCCTGGTCTTTTCTCAGGTCATCATAGATATACACCGTCGCATCAGGGAAATGAGTCAGATAATCTTTTACCTGTTCATAGTAAAAACCATTCGTTGTATAACCCCAGTGCCAGGCCCAGTTATTATTTTTTCTTTCTTCTTCTTTTTCCACTGCCTCTTCAAAAGAAAGGTCCTCTCTTCCATCTCTTACCATATGCAGGTAATGCGAATAAGCCCGTTCTACAGGATTTCTTAAAATAATAAAAATGTTCACATCATCATCTGTATACTTTTTTATATTTTTAATGCTTTCCTCATGATAATACAAATATTCCGTCGACATATCTCCAAGTGCTTTTTCCTGCCTGTCTTCAAAAAGCCGCTGATAGTCTTCGACCTCGCTGATAATCCGGCGGTTACAGGACCTCTCGTCTCCCGGTCCCTGGTAATCCCCGGTCATATTTGAGAAGAAACGCAGTTCCTTTCCTTTAGGAACAAAAACATCTTCATGCTGGGTTATGTACTTATATAAAGAAGTCGTGCCGCTTTTCGCAGCACCGACTACTATAAAATTAGGCATTTTTTTCATCTTTGTACTCCTTTCTTTCTTTTAACGGTAGGAAATAAATTCACTATTTATATAATACTCCCACCGCTTTTTCAACTTCTTTGTTTCAATCTTTTGCCGAGTGGTTTTAAACAGACGTCCCGGATACGTACGGACTAATTTATTTCTTAATACATATATTCTTATTTTTATATAATAATTTTTTTCTTTCTTTTTTGAACTCTCGCATATAATGCGTTTTTTCACTTCTATAAACTCGCTATATTTTTTATGTTGCATATATACCATACTTATTTTCTTCAAATGCTCGTACGTTACTTGATCGATCATCTCGTCTGTTAAATACGGGAAAATGTTTTTTTTCTTATAATTATAAAGCTGATTGAGTCCTTGAAGCTTCGGTTCGTAGCTGTCGGTAATCCTATTTTGAGAATGCACTCTGTATAACAAAAGAGGCTCTTTGCATATGTAAACAGAGTGACCTTTTTCAATAATTCGCAAATAAAGATTTGTTTCCTGAGCGCTTTTTAAATGCTCTTGGAAGCCTTCTACTTCTTCAAGCACTTCTCTTTTTATGAGCGGAAAAGATGCGCCTCCAATAAAATTTCCGAGCATTATTTTTTCGAAGGCTTTTTCATTTTCATATTTAATATCATCACCGCGGTCACTTTTTCTTATAATTTCATTCTTTTCATTAATAACAATATTATTGCAACTTACTAAGCTAACTTCGGAATTTTCTTGGAAAGCTTTAAACTGTAGTTCCAGCTTTCGCTTTGCCCAGATGTCATCGTCATCTAAAAATGCAATGTATCTTCCCGTCGCTTGTTGGAATCCATTATTTCTCGCAATATTTCCTCCCTGTTGGGTTTTGTGATAAATATAGCTGACACGCTTATCCGTAATAGAAGAAAGGTACTCTTTCGTATCATCTGTACTAGCTTCATCTACTATAATCAACTCTAAGTTACTGTATGTCTGGTTCAATACACTATCTACAGCCTGCTTAAGCAAACTTTTTCTGTTTCTAGTTGGTATAATAACGCTGACCAGTTCTAGATCATATTTACTCGCCATTTTTTTACCCCACTTTTAAATAGTTAAACAGGTTCCACTGCTAATCCTGTCTAAACTTTTATAAATGTACTCTTTTTTTAAATTTTGTTTTTTTTTGGCTCTTCAGCCTGCCATCTTCCATTTCGAAAATAATGTCGCAGTTTTCAATCGTACTGAGTCGATGTGCAATAATAATAAGGGTTTTCTCTCCTCTAAGGTCATCAATAGCTTTCATAATTCCCTTTTCTGTTTCATTGTCCAGAGCAGAAGTGGCTTCATCTAAAAACAACACTTCCGGATTACTGTAAAGCGCCCTTGCAATCCCGATACGCTGCCGCTGTCCGCCGGAGAGCTTAACCCCGCGTTCTCCTACAGACGTTTCCAGCTGGTCGGGAAGCCCCTTCACATGTTCATCGAGCTGCGCCTTCCGCAGCGATTCCCATACAGCTTCTTCATCGATCTCGTTATCAGGGACGCCAAAAGCGATATTCTTTTTTATCGTGTCGTCAAATAGATAAATCCCTTGTGGAATATAGCCGATTTTGTTCTGCCACATTGATTCTTCTTCATTAATATTGATGCCGTCAGCTTCAATCGTTCCGCTGTCCGGCTGAAGAACGCCCAGCATAATATCTACGAGTGTCGTTTTTCCTGAACCAGAAGGCCCTACAAACGCCACCGAAGATCCTATAGGGAATTCAAGTGATACATCTTGTATGACATTGGTGTCACTCAGCGGATATTTAAAATGAAGATGGTTCAATTCAATCTTATCGTTAAACGGCTGACTCTTATTTACTTTTGAAAAGGCAGTTGCATCCCGTTTTCTGAAATCAAAATCAATATCTTTTTCAACATTGTTTACAATCAAATCCTCATACACAATATCAAGGGAAGGCCTGTTATAGCGGACATCCGTAATAGCACTTACCATTCGGTTAATCGAAGGCATGAGACGGAAAGCCGCCATCGCAAACAAAGCTGTAGTAGAAATTAATGTCGTTAAATTTTCGGTCTGGATCATGATGACCAGGACAATAATCAGAATGGTGGCTACTACAATCGTTTCCACAAACATTCTCGGTGCCTGTTTCATCAGCTGATAGAAACGCATCGATTTCGCATAGGTTTTGCTTTCATTTGTGAAATTATCAATAAAGAAGGCTTCTTTTCCAAGTACTTTCACTTCTTTTGTCGAACCAAAGCTTTGGTTAATCCACTTTATCATCTGGCCGAGGGCGCTTTGCCTCGCCTTGCCCAAAACGGCAATTTTTGTTTTAAAGAAGTGAAAGAAGGTAAATATTCCACCCCCAAATAACGCACCTGCCAATAAAGTAGGCAGCGGAGCAATAAATAACAGCAGAATCAGTACAAACAGCATAACGGTTGACTCTGTAAGTACCACAAATCCCGGAATAACAATCCGGTTAAAGATGGTTTTCACTTCCTGGTCCACGTTGCGCTGCAGCTGTGCGGTATTTCTTTCTAAATGAAAGATATAAGGCTTTAATAGATAAGCCGTAAGCATTCTTTTAGATAATTTAATCTGCTCATTGTAAATTACTTTGTATTGAAAGTGATAAAAGAACACCAGGTAGGCGTTTTTGAATATAAAAACAACTAACAAGCCAATCGTTGCAAAAATCAGAAACGACGACGTGGATTCAAAATTAAACATTGTATAAAAAAAGTTTAAAAACGAATTTTCCGTAATTTGATCGGGGTTGGTAAGAATACCGACAAAAGGAACAATCAGACCGACTCCTGCGGTTTCAAGCACCGCTCCTACTATCATAAAAGAAAACAGAAGAATAAATTTTTTCTTTTCTCTTTTTCCAAATAATTCATACAGCATTTTGACTATCTTCATCATTTATGACACATCCTAATCGAAAGATCTTTCCTTATTATGTATTACTCATAAGAAAAGTGTTTTACAGTATACCCTGTAAAACACTTTTTTTATCCTTCGGGGGGAATTGGTTAATTTATTATAGAGTTTTAGAAATGGTTTGTATTCTTTACTGATTAGTCCTCTCCTTTTCACCATGATTTCTAGAGCTATTAATAGCATCACAATAATTGGTACAATCAAAAAAAGATGACATTATTTAATTCAAGCAATTAAATATTTGAAATCATAATCCTGAAAAAAAGCCTTCCATATACTCATGAAGATTTTTGCAGAATTTAAGTTCTGAACAAGAAAACCATAACGTACCTCCGGGCAGCGTAATGCCTATATCGACAATAAATTTGTCTGTTGAATAATAACTAGCACAGAAATAGTTACTAATCCGATAAATCATACTTTGCAGCAAACCCATCCAATCCATCAATTAGTTTGATAGCTTTCAAGATTCTTATAACCCACAAAAATGTATTTAGAAGGCTAAGAGGACTCAACAGTCCTCCGAATGGCAGATTAATAAAGTCAATGTGTACTCCACCAATGATAACTGCTACTCTAATCTGATTAATATTTTCTTTAAGTAAAAAGCTCTATAATATCATCGAGAATTCCTATGATAATTATAATACTAAGTCTTGTCATTGCTTCCATATGATTTTTCTTTGATCTGCTGATCTGTGGCATTTATTTTAAAAGCAATTTTTTACAGAATAACATGTATTAAAGCAATCGCTGTACCTATGGTTTCCTTCTAATTCGGTTCAATTCTTTATTAAAATATTTGTCTATTACTTATATTCACGTTATTATCAATTACATTATATCATAACTGTTAATTAACATGTTTCACTCAAAAATATGAAATATTTTTTGTGTAATGAAGTTACCGGGCTAAACTATAGAAAAGTGGACATCCTTATGACTGAATTCACTAAAAATCAGGCTGAATTATAATTAAAAAAGAAAACCTCAATGAAGTTTTCCGAATCTGTTTGAAACAATGGAAAAGCTATAATTCCTTGCTAATGAATAAATTAAATTTTTTAGACTAGGAGAAATACGACCGATCTAGCCTTTGATCAGAGAACTTTGGTAAATCTATCACCTCCCTAAGCAGGCTTGCTCTAAAACCTTTGAAGTTGGCTATGTCATTAAGTAAGACCTTATGTTGCCAATTTTTGCTTCTGTCAAGATCAGACCATTCGTTCAAGCCAACGGCATTGAACGAATAGTCTGACAGGAAAGGAATCAATTCATTTCTTAACAAGGACAAAACATATAGCAGAAACATGTACTCCATAAAAAGGAATAGATTGACTAGAATATTATCCTAATAAGGAAACCCCAAACGTCGTAAGAAAAGAAAGAATTCGATCGTTTTTTCAGATATGAAGCTAACATGAGGAAGAACGCCCTTTTATAAAGATACATTAATTGCATGCGGGGGGCGTCTTAAAGACTTACGAACACGAAGATATGAACAACAAATCTATTTTTTATAGATATATCTGTCAACATTCTTCAATAAAACTATTGATACTTGAAGAGCTCCAGTGACATATGGGTCAAAAACTGTCTATTAACATCCATGACGACCTCCCTTATATTGGTAGATCATCACTACGCTTTTAAATAGTTTTTATCAAAAGATCAAGAGAACCAGAAATGGGACGGTCTTGACATTCTAAGTAGTTAAAAAAGCGCACACACTAGATTTAACTTTGACATTGAAGGTCAATACCGAACCAGTTCATAATACTTAGCGCTTTATTAAAATGAATCAGCGTCAGCTTGTGTAATATACCAACTACTCTGATTATCTTTTTGTTCTGTTTGATTTAAATCGTGCACAACTAAGGGCATGGGGCGATCTTTTTCTTGGAAATCTGCTCTTTGTAACCCTTCAAAATAAGAGGAATTTGGCAGAGCCCAAGTTTGAATGAAAAAGCAAAATTTTAGTTGCTTTTTCGTTTCTTCTAGAAGAATATCTTGAATTTCTTTAGATTTATACACTATATCAACAATACTACCTGTTTTTACTGATATTCCCTTCACTTTTTTAATCTCTTTTTTAATTACTATATAACCACTAAGTACACCTTCTGCATAAAGTCCATAAGTCATGTATTTATTTAACGGATGTTCATTAAATCTCCAATTTAAATAAGCAGAGTTTCTTATTATTTGAATTTGATGTTCATTTTTTAGCTCGTTGGATAATTCATCAAAATCATGATTAAAATTAGTGATTTTTTTTATCTTGATATTTCTACTCAAGAAAGATTTTTTTCTTTTTTTTAAAAATGGAAAAAAAAGAATTTGTCTTGAAATATCATCTACATGTATTGCTCTTGTATATTTTAATAGCATTTCTTTTGCTCTATTCGCAGGGAAACCGTATAAAAAAGAAATATCTTTTTCTTTAGCTCTTTTTAACATTTCTTGATTTAAAGAACGATAAATTCCCTTGCCTCTTGCTTTAGGATCGACCATAGTATCAACTCTTAAGGCTATTTTCCCTTCTTTTCCTTTAATATACGCTGGCATTATCCATAAAGCAATATGACCAAGAATACAATCATTCTCTTCCCAAACCAAAATCAATGGTTCGTAAAAAACCTTCTTATATTTCCAATTATAATACTCAGTACTTGGTAGTTTGTTAAAAACTTTATTAAAAAGCAAATAAATTTTTTCTGAATCTTCATTTCTAATATTCCGTATACTCACTTACATCCTCCTTTAATTTAACGTGATTATCTACTTAATAGTTACTCAATTAACCCAATTTCATCTTCGATTTGATCTACATTCACTTTAGAATTAATATTTTTATCATTTAAGTATTCTATTTTAGCTTCTATCATTTTCTCAATTACTTCATACTCTTTTCCCTTGTGTCTTTTTATAAGTTTCTTGGAATACAATAAATCATAGTAAGTTACTAAACTGTAATCATTTGCCTCGAATTCTCCATTTTGGTTTATTTGATAATATAAATTCCCTTCAGAATTTATCCAGTTCTCACCAGTATCTAGTATTCCTTTTAATATATCGTCTCCCGCTTTTAAATATCGTACATCATTGGATTCTTCATAAGAAAAATAAAGATAATTCATAAGACTCAAAGCATGGTTCAATGAAACATGAGGTAACTTATCTCCATATTCAGAAAAATAATCCACTAAAAATCTCCCATTTTCTGTTTCCAATGTTTGATTTTTTTCAAAACTATTCAAAAGAAAATCTGCATAGATTTTATAATTTTCTGAATAGCTATCTATCTTTAAATTTTCAGCTCTTCTACGCTGATCTCTAAATATATTGTCATTATGTCGGGAATCGACATAATGAGTAGGAATACCGTAATTGTCCATTAACCATGTGCTTGTATAGTTACTATACCAAAGTCCATCATCACCTCTTATTCTTTCTAGTTGAATAAAAGAATTCCAATTAATGTTTTCATAAAACCTTGAATTATTTTCTTCGTATTCTAATAATGATTTTTTCCCACTTTGCCGTACTAAAGAACGTACAAACGCTGTCTCTGAATTAGGATAAATCGTAGATACACCATAAGATTTTTCACTTGTTAAAAACTAACCTTCTGCCATATTTTCATTAGCTTTCGTTATAAAAGAAAAATCAATATTATTATCTTTTTTTTAGTTTGGAAATTTTCTTCTTCAAATAAAAATTCATTAACTTCACTCTTCTTATTAATATCCTCATGAATATAACTTATGGTTTTAAAAACATATTGGCCACCTACAAATACGCTATTGCTATATTGTTCGCTGCTATTTTCTAAATATGTAAATTTATTTGAAGTGGGATCTGGAATAGACCTTTCTTTTCGATTTGGATATACCTCTTTTAATTTAAAGTTTGCTACATTAGAAGTTAGTTTATCGGTTTCCAATTCTTGTTCAATTACTATTTCTATATTTTCTTTTTTCGAATCAAGATTAATAAAAACAAATACATCTTTATTAGGTAAAGTTCATAGAGTTATAGTTGTTTATCCGAATTTTTCATTATAATTATTTTAAATATTTATATTGAATACTTTATCTTCAACTCCGAATTTAGTTTGATTTGTAACATTATCTTTTACTAATTTGTGATTTTTAGAAAAGGCTATAATTTCATTACTACTATCTAGTTTAATGACACTTCATCTTCTTCTTTTACGATATAAAAAAACAAACTACATAAAATTATTGTAGAACAGATGCTAATAATGAGTATGGTCTTCAATTAAAGTCATCACTCTCTCTTATTAATATGTGTTTTATCAGATTACATTAGTTTAAGTATTAAAGATTGAAATAATAATGTCAGCAATTTTTTTTGATGCTTCTCCGTCTCCATAAGGATTTGAAGCTTGAGACATCTCTAAATATTCTTTTCCACCTTTAAGTAGTAATTGAACATTATCTACAATTTTATCTTTATCTGTACCAACTAATTTAAGAGTATTAGCTTCAACTCCCTCTGGTCTTTCAGTATTATTTCTTAAAACTAGTACAGGTTTACCTAGTGAGGGTGCTTCTTCTTGAATACCCCCTGAGTCTGTTAAAATTAAATAAGATTTTGCAGCGAAATTATGAAAGTCTATCACATTTAAAGGTGGTATTAAATAAATCCTTTCGATACCACCAAGTATCAATTGTGCTTTCTGTTGTACTTCTGGATTTAAATGTACTGGATAAATCACTATCACTTCTTTATTATTTTCAACTATACATTTTATTGCTTGAAATATATTTTCTAAAGGTTCACCAAAGTTTTCTCTTCGATGAGCTGTTAACAATATTATTTTTTTATCCTTGTTTTCATCTAATATTTCGTTTCTATAATTATCTTGTACTGTAGTTTTTAAAGCATCTATAACCGTATTACCAGTTACATATATAGATTTAGTATCAAGACCCTCTCTCTCTAAATTATTTTTGGATTTATTTGTAGGAGCAAAATGCATGTCAGTTAATTTTGAAGTCAGTTGCCTATTTATTTCTTCCGGATATGGAGAATATTTATTCCATGTTCTTAATCCTGCTTCAACATGACCAACCTTTACTTGATTATAATAAGCAGCTAAACTGGCCGAAAAAGTTGTTGTAGTATCCCCGTGGACTAATACAATATCAGGTTTTTCAATTGCGATCACTTTTTCTATTTCTATCAAAGCCTGTGCCGTAAACTCTGCTAGAGTTTGTTTTTGCTTCATCAAATTCAAGTCATAGTCTGGATTTATATCAAAATGATTTAAAACTTGATCTAACATCTCTCTATGTTGAGCGCTTACTACTACTTTAGAATTAAAATCTTCGTCTCTTTTTTCAAATTCTTTCACAAGGGGTCCCATCTTAATTGCCTCAGGTCTAGTTCCAAATACAGTCATTACATTAACTTTTTTTTTCATTTTTAACTCCCTTAAATATATATTAGACTTGTTTTATTCTAAGAACTTGTTTTTTATTCTCTTAGAGTTGTTTCTACATTTTCATTCAATAAATAACCTAAAATCGAAAAATAAAATAAAGCAAAGTTGTAATTCTCCCAAACGTTATATAATAGTCCAAGAAAAATAGCTCCTACGAGTATACTAAATAGGATTGGCCCAACCTTTGATGTTTCTCTCTTTTTCCATATAATATATGACATATTTAATAAAAATAAACCAAATAGCCCTACGCCAATTATCCCTGTTTGCGCAATAATTTGAATGTACTGGTTATCAGAATATATTTCGTGATTAATTTCATATTCATCATATATTGGTGAGCCATAGCTAAGTGTTGCAGAGTCACCAAAAGTACCAAAACCTGTTCCAATTATAGGGTTGTCTAAATAGATTTCAAAACCTTTAGATAAAATAAATAACCTGCCTGAACTTTGACTGTTTTCAACAAAAGATTCATCAAAAGTACCTTCCATTCTTTCAGATATACCTCCGTTAGATTGGTCATATTGACTTTGGGCTTCTCTCTTTTCACTGTTAAAACCTGCATTTTCAAGAGATTCAGCCAACGTATTAACCGGTAAACCTACTAGCAGGATCCCCAAAACCATGGTCACTACTAATTTTTTCATTAAAAACCAATTTCTAGTCATTAAAAAATATAATAAAATTGTTACTGCAAAAGCTATCCATGCTCCTCTAGAAAAAGTTAAAAACCAAACTCCGAATAATAGGATTAATGATAAATTATTTATTAAATTTAGTTTAGTAGATAAATATTTTTTCATTGGAAATATAAAAACTAACGCTAATGATAAATATACAGCAAGCATATTAGGGTTACCTACTAAACCATATACTCTAATTCTATTTTGTGAAGAGAGAGGCAATTCTGCCCAAGAATCAGGAAGTAAAAAACCTCTCAATGATAGCTTCTCTATGATCCCATGGATACATACTATAATTACCATAGTTAGAATTGTCCAAGAAAGTTTCATAAGATCATTTTTTGTAATTGGAAGTCTCTTAACAATATAATAAATTAAATATAATAGTAAGAAAGATCTCAACTGAAAAATTATTGATACAATTGACACTCCAGTTAAAACTGCAGAGAGAGATCCAATAATACAAAAGGAAAAGAATGCTATCTCAAACCACCTAAATTTCATAAGTGATTTCCACTCTTTTCTATATAAAAATACCACTTTAATAAAAGCTAGTATAATAATTACATCACCTAGTATTTTTAAAGTAGGATTAAATTCAATCAAAAATGGTCTAATTGGAAAATATATAAAAAGTAAAATCATAGCATTTTTGTGATTATAAAAAGTATAGGCAGCGGTCACTATGATTACTATGTAACTTAATAAAGTATTAGTTAGCATTATACTCATCAGCAATACGAATAAAGCAATTGGCAAAAACAGAATATCTTTCATTTTAATATTCATTTTAAACTCCTAATATTTAATAATTTTATTTTCAGTTAGAAAAAATTTTTTTATAAATCTTCTTTTTCTTATTGTAATTTCTAAAAATAGCCCATAAAAGAGTTATTCTTTTATTGATCTGTTTAAAAAGTACACTGTATTGCTCTTTTTCACATCTAATATTATTACTTCTTTCAATAAATTCTTCACCATTCAATTCAATAAATGTTTCCACATATTTTGTGTTTTTCTTATTAATTAATTTAGATTTCACTTTGTTTAATTCTAAAAAACCGTTAAAAGAAATACTTTGAGATTTAAAATGGTTAATTGCCTTTTTCTTATATCCAAATGTATTTGTAATGTCAATAACACAATTTATATCTTTAACTGGTACAGCACAATTTATTTCATACAGTCTCACTTTACCAGTGTACTCTAACTCTTCTAAACAATTTGATAAAAGTTGAACAGTAGAAATATGATCTACATGAGCATCTACAAAAGGTGGGCAGTATATTAATTCTGGTTTTAATAAATTAATAATATTTATTAATTTTTCCTTTGAATTAGAATCGACTTTAATTGCGCTGTCTGGAAGATTTAAATAATATAATTCGTTAAATCCCAAGGTATTCTTTACCTCTTCCATTTCTTCTTTTCTAATAGAAGCTAGTTCTTTTTCATTTAACTTACTATTGCTTTTAGCTCCATCTGTCATTACTATACAATTCACAGTACAATTATTTAAAGAATGTTCTTTCAGTACCCCTCCTGCGCCTATTGTTTCATCATCTATATGGGGAGCTAAAACTAAAATATTTTTATAAGCACCTATTGGAGATAAATTTCGATTTGAACTATAAAATTTATTCAATATAAATCTAGTAACAGGATAAATAAAAGGCTTAGATAATAATTCAATCAATTTTTTATGCATTATTTTTAGTCCTTCTTTCTTATGAATCTATTTGAAATGAAATTTCCAAGTAGAAGTTTTAACGAGTTTACTTTAAAAATGTAACTACTCAACAAAAATACTATTAAACCTACAATTGATACTGCAATTAACTCGCTAAAAGTAGATAAGCTATCAGTATAAAACATTAAATAATGAATTATTACTACCATTATAGTAGTACATAAGATTATCTTCATGTACTCTAAACCAATAAATTTTAAATTCAATCCTCCAGAAAGTTTTAAAAATATTAACAAACAAGTTATTGCATAAAATAGGGCAACTATAGAAGAAGATAAAGGAATACCTAAATACCCTATCCAAATTGTGAGTAGATAATTTAATAAGCTATTTAAAAAAATACTCACTAATCCTAATGTCATAATATAATGACCTTTTTTATAAATATAGAATCCTTTATTTATAACAATTAACAGGCTAAAAAATAAAACAGATCCAAAATAATAATATGCAACTTCGCTAGTTGCTCTTGTAGCATTATTATCAAATGCTCCTCTTTGATAAAGTAGCTCAATAATGTTTGGCATTAATAACATCATACCTAACAATGAGGGGAGTAAAATAAAAAACATAATTATTAAACCATTTGCAATTCCTTCTTTAAATAATTCAGTATTTTTCTTTGCTTTTGCTTTTGCTAAAATCGGAAAAATGACTGTGCCAATTGTAACACCTACTATAGCTTGAGGAAAATGCACTAAGTTTTTTGCATAGTTTATGTAAGTTACAGTTCCTTCATCAAAATAACTGGCAAAAACGTTATCTATAGTTAAATTAATTTGACCTACAGCTACAGTTAATCCAACTGGGATAAATATTATATAAAATTTCTTTATTTCTTCCCAATCAAACTTACTACGTAATTTCATAATTTTATTAGGTTTTGCTAAAGGTATTTTAAATATAATAGATATAATTGTTCCTAGTAAATATCCATACGCTAAAGAATATACTCCTAATTGGTTTGAAAATAAAAGCAAGCTGCTAATACTACAAAGAATTACTATTACTTGAGAAATTACAGAAAGGGAATATTTATTTTCTGCGTCAAAGTAAGCTTCTAAAACCGCATTTACTCCAGCAAAAATCACTGCCAAAAATAAGATTATAGTAACCTTAACTGCAATCTCAGTTGCTTCTATCCCAAAATTTGGATAAAGAAGTGAAATAAGAAATGGTGCTGATAAAACGCCAGCTATTGAAAGAAAAACACATAAAACTATAGTACCTTTAAATACCTGGCTTAAATGATACGAAGCTCTATTGTCTTCTATAGACTGTATATAACTTGGGACTAGAGTGTTTTTCATTCCTGTGGCTAAGAAAAGTATTAACATATTTGGGATAACAAAAGCAGCTAAGTAGGCATCAGCCATATAACTGTCTCCAAAATAAAAAGCTATTAATATATCTCTTATTAGTCCTGAGATTTTCAATATTAAAGTAGCCAGTAACAACAATATACTTGCCAATCTTATTTTAGATTTCAAATACAACTACCTCATTTATAAGTGTTTTTGCAACTAATCCTTAACAAAATAGAATATTAAAATTCTTTATCTTCATAGAAAAAAACAGCGTAAGCCGCTGTTAAATTTTATTAAAGTTTTTTTGGGAAATTATAAATTTTGTCCATTAAGTTAAGAAATGGACGATACTTTTTGCTCACAAGTCCTACTTGTTCAGCTAAAATCTCTACTGCAATCAGCATCAGTGTAATAAGCACTACAGAAACCCAGAGTGTCGATAATGTAAATATAACAGCAGACAAACTGAACATAGCACTGATCCCATATATAATTAAAACAGTCTGTTTATGGGAATAACCCAGATTCAATAAACAGTGGTGCAAGTGTGATTTATCTGGTGATGAAAGCGGCTGTCTGTGTACAATCCGTCTGATTATAGCAAAGAATGTATCAGAAATCGGAACGGCCAGAATAATAACCGGTACCACTAATGAGAAAATAGTTACATTTTTAAATCCAAGTAACGAAATAACGGCAATCATAAAACCTAAAAACAGGGCCCCGGTATCCCCCATGAAAATTTTTGCTGGATTAAAGTTATGCACGAGAAAACCTAGTGTTCCACCTAAAAGTGCAATACCCATAGCGACAATAAAGATGTCTCCCTGAATAATAGCCAGGACAGAAATAGTCGCCAATACAATAGAAGATACGCCTGCTGCAAGTCCATCAAGACCGTCTATTAGGTTAATGGCGTTTGTAATACCTACAATCCACAGAAGCGTTATTGGAATGCTTAACCATCCAAGCTGCAATGAACCTCCAAAAGGCAGATTGATAAAATCAATCTGAACTCCACCTACGATCACAATAACGGCAGCAGTTATCTGTCCTAAAAGCTTATACTTTGCTGACAACTCGATAATGTCATCAAGCACCCCGGTGATAATTATAATAGCGCCAGCTGCTAAAATATAAGGAAGATAGGTGCTTTCCGGCTGCAAAATTAAAAGGCCTATTAAGAACGCTGCATATATTGCAATGCCGCCGAGTCTTGCCATCGCTTTATTATGCACTTTTCTTTGGTTAGGACTGTCTGTTGCCCCAATGCGAAAAGCAATTCTTTTCACTACCGGAGTTAAGAGCAATGAAATCATAAAGCAGCTAATCAATGCAATGGCAGTGATCATTAAGATCCTCCTCATTTAAAAACATTTTAAGTTGTATTAAGATCAATTTTTACAGATCTATTTATTGTAACATAGGCCCAGAGCTGTTAAGAACACTCTATTGAATTTTATCTTTTTTTTCAGAAGCCACTACATTAGACGGGAAATGAATATTTTAGTTACACAACTTACTTATTATTTCTATAAATCTCAACAATTTCCTCTGCAATTTGTGCAGCATTATTTTCTTTTGCTTTCAAAAGACCTTTTTTAATTATTTTTTCTTTTAAAACTGGGTCAGATAAAAGTAAATTAACCTTCTCTGCCAGCTCCTGCGGCTTTTTTGGAGTAGTAAGCATACCTGCCCCATTTTTTAATAAGTGATAAAGTCCCCCCGTTTTTGTTCCAATGACCGGTGTTTCACAAGCCATGGCTTCTACTGCTACTAATCCAAACCCTTCAATGTGAGAAGGCAGAATAAATACATCAGCGGCCGACATCCAGTTTTTAAGCTCTTCGTACGGTTTAGGACCATGAAAATGCACAGCTTCCGATAAACGATATGCTGATACTTTGTTTTTTAGCAACTCCAGATAAAAACCTTGTTTATCCTGTCCTACCAAATGAAGAACTGCGTTGTTGTTTTTCTCATGAATAATCTGAAAAGCTTCTATAAGATCCATTACCCCTTTTTCTTCAATTAAATTCCCTACATACAGTAGATGCTGCCGTTCTTTAGTGAAACCCACTTTATCTTTTGCTTCAGGTTTCGGAACAGGATAAAAAGTCTTTAAATCGACTCCCATACTATAAAGAGAAACTTTTTTCTGTGGAATCTGGTATTCATTGAGAACCTTGTCTTTTAGATCTTCGCCGACCACTATAACCTGCGAAGCCTCCTCCAACACTTTTCTTGTCTGTTTTTTTAAAAATGAATTAATATTAGCCATTTTATTCAAGTCACCGCCATGGCAGGTGACTACGTAGGGAATATTAAGCCTTTTTGCCATTATTCTTGCGATAGCCCCGGACGGAAAAGCATAGTGAGCATGAATGACATCGTAGTTTCCGCTTTTTTTTAGATAGGGTCCGACAAATTGCAGCATCCAGGTGCTGTATTTTTTCAGCAGCTCTTTCTTTCCCATTTTTGGATTGTTATTTGAAATAACGTCAACAGTATGACCTAAAGCAGAAAGTTCTTTTGTTTGATTTTTTACAAAAATCCCGAAAGTCGGGTATTCCTGTGTTGGATACATATTGCTTATTATTAAAATTCTCATTTTTTCACTCATTTCTATGTATTCGCTCATAAAAAAACTGCTCTTTATGTTATTAATTTACCATAAAGAGCAGTCTATTTGGGTTATCTTGTGAAATTCACAACCGTGTTTGTACTTACAGCACTTGTGCCGCCTAATGCTTTAACCATTTGGAAAGAACTGCTTCCCGTTAAAGAAGACGTTTCTGCCGGGATACTGTTGGATCTTGTTAAAAGGAGTGATCCGTTTTGTTTGGCAGCGAGCACTGATCCTGTGAGAGCATCCGGGAAATTTTCTCCACTAACTATCAGTCCTGTTTCTTTAGGGCTGTTCAGCTCATTGATTACTGCAGCAGCAGTCCCATATCTTGTAGATCCGCTGATACGTTTAGGATTGGATAAAGAATTGAATACACTGTTGCTTACCATACTTGTTCCACCGACTACTATTGTGCTTCTGCTGTTTCTCAATTTAGCTGAGGTTTCTGACGGGACCGAATTTTCTCTTGTAAGTAGAATCGGAATTCCCTGACGTGCAGCGTGTGGAGCGATCGATAAAGCATCTGGATAGGAATTTCCGTTCGCTACGATGTATTCGCTGGAGCTGCCTATGCGGTCTGCAATCAAACCTGCTGTGGCGTAGCGGGTCGGTCCTGAAATTCTTTCTACAGACTTACCCATACTTCTGAGCTTGGTTTCCACTCTGCTTGACACTGCCTGAGTTCCGCCTAAAATCACAATATTTTTTGCATTAAGCCGATTAATCTCTGCTTCTGTCTGAGCGGGAAGGGCATTTGAGCCGCTGAGAAGAATAGGAGCGTTTAATTTGTAGGCTAAGGGCGTTCCGGCAAGCGCATCAGGGAAATCTTGTCCCGTAGCAATAACGACTGTTTCAGCCTGCATCCAGCCATTTTTTGAAATTTCTACTGCCGTATCATATCTTGTTGGTCCTGAAAGACGCTGAGGAGAAAGATAGCTTGCAGGCACGTAACCTGTATTTCCGGAAGCATTTCTTACCTGATACCAGCCGTGATGGACTAACCTGTTATTCTGATAGGAAATAGGCTGCGTTACTACAGCCAGCTGACCTGCTCCAAGTGTGCCGGTTACTGCTCCTCCTGGAGTACTTCTCATGTTTACTGATGCTCTTGGTGCCACCACATCGTCTTTTTTATAGTTTTCTTTAGAACGTGTATATGGAGCCGTAGTCTGATAATGCATCTTATCGGTAAAAATCATTAGATTTGGGCTGTTGGGATTTGTGTATTTTATGTTCAACGTGTTTTCGGGAAATGCTTTTAATCCAAGGCTGCCCATATCTCCATTCATATGTTCAAATATTTTTGCCTGATACGTATTAGATCTTTCCCGGGGGTCATTTATTCTGGAAATACCGTTGTAGGCTATTAAAGCAAAATACCAGTTGTCGACTACTTCTTTGGAACCGTCATTTACTTTTGGAATAATATTGCCTGTCCAATTCCATTTTTGCAGAAGAATTTCAATCCCTTTGTCAATGTTATATTCAATATCCGTTTTCAGCCTTTGCTCAAACTCGGGAGTTCCATCTTCGGGCAGACCTGTATACCCCGGTGTCACCTGCATAAGACCAATTCCTTTTCCATCAAAGCCGATAAGTGGAGCTCCATTCACATATTGTCTCCATGTACTCTCCTGCCAGGCGATTGCCTTTAACAACTCGGGTGGAATTCCGTGCTGATTGGCTTTTCTTGTTAGCAGGGCATTAATTTCCATAAAAGATGGATTTTCGTAATTAGCCAGTGCATTCATCTCCCCGGCGTCTTCTGTATACGACTGAGTAAAACTTTCCACACTCATTTCTTCAAATCCGGACTCACTCATTTCTCCTTCATTGAAAGTAATAGTATTGGCTTCTACCTTTTCAGGTACAGCCTGGCTTTCCGCTGTCTCCAAATCAGGTCTGCCGATTACAATGGAATCCTCTTCTATTACTAAAGAACCGCTCATAATATCTTCTTCTTCATAAATAGAATCCAGCTTTTCTTCATTCCATTTATAAATATCTACATTCATAATATTGCCATTCCCTTGATAACGCGATAGCACTGTTACAAATGAAGCTTCTTCCTCTTCTGTATAAATAACTTTTTCGACATAGCCGTTTTCTATTGTTTGAACGTTTTCTCCATTGACTTCCAAGATGCCTTTATTAGATACATTACGTACCTGAAGCGAAAAAGCTTCTCCTTTTTCCATACTTTCGGAGCTGTCTTGTTCGATTGTTATTTCTTCCATTGCCGTTTCTGCCTGTGCCGATGCTGGTAAGAGTTGAAGAAAAGCTGCGACGGAAGCACATGCGGCCGTCCATTTTATTCCTTTTTTCAATTTCAATATCCCCCTTTAATTTTTCACTGCCTGTGTTTCACTGCCTGCTTCGTATCTATCTTCGTAATAACTATTGTAAATTTGTTTATCAATTTCCCACTTTGTACTGGAGCTGACTGCCGCCGTACCGCCTAAAACGGTAAATGATCGAAACGTTCTGTCATTCGCAATAAAATCAGAAGAAACTTTCGGAACTTTATTTTTTTCCACAAATATCATAGGTGTGTTTGTTTTGGCTCCCATTACTCCACCAGCTAAAGCATCCGGGAAATTAGATCCCGTTGCGACCAGCAGATTATCTGAAGTAAGCGTGCCCTTAAAATATTCATGCACTTTAATAGCTGTCTCATACCGGTTGCTTCCTGAGATCCGTTCTGCCTGTGGAAGCTGCGCTGCCACCGCTTCAGATACAGCATTTGTGCCGCCAATCACGTAGGCTTTACTGAAGTTGTATTTATCTAAAAATTCTTTAGTTGCTTCTGGGACAGCATTCTTTTGCACAAACACAATCGGGATCCCTTTTTTGGCAGCATAACTCGATACAGCCAAGGCATCCGGGAAATTTTCTCCGGAAGCCACAATTACTTCTCCTTCAGGCACAGCTACATAATCATTAATCGCCGAAGCTGTTTCGTAGCGGGTACTTCCACGCAGGCGCATCGATTGAAATCCGTTGGCTTGAATAGATTCTTCCACTTTGGGTGAAATAGCATTAAACCCGCCGAGCAGGATCACATTCGTTATGTTTAATTTTTTCATCGTTTCTATCGTTGAAGCATCCAGCCGCTGCGGGGAAGTAAGAAGCAGCGGAGCATCAATTCTATCGGCCAGTCCGCTTGCGGCAAGACTGTCCGCAAATGATTGATTGTTTGCAATAATGGCAAACCGTCCTTGTGCAGGAGAGCCCTCTAATACGCCGGAGGCTTTAGAAAGCGTGGTTTCTCTTACTCCATCCCATCCCTGCAGCGCGATTTCATTAGATGTCTTTATAGAAGATGCTCCGTACAGCCTGTTCTCATCTTTGTACAAAGTTTGAGCCTTTTCTGCGCTTGTAAGCCCGTGTTTTATTTTTTGATTATCCCCTATCTTTGTATTAGCCGCGCTTTCTATCAAATAACGTAATTGGTAGTTAGTAAGCTTACGGTCTTCGCTTATCAGCATTCCAGCCATAGAGGAAACCATTGGCGCAGCCATGCTGGTTCCACTGGATTGAATGTATGGGGAGGACTGACTGCAATTTGTAAATGGAAACAGGGAACCCTTCGTACAAGTACTCCAGGTGTTCGTGCCCGGCGCTGAAACGTCAACCCAGGACCCGTAATTTGAGTAGCCTGCAATATTGTTTGTTTTGTCATCAACAGCAGATACGGACAGCACGCCATTATTGGCAGCCGGATAAAATTTATTAGATGAACTATTATTACCGGCTGCAGCCACTACTAGAATTCCGTTATTGGTTGCTCTATTTAAAGCATCCTGTACCACTACCGATGAAGTAGGCCCTCCTAAACTTAAATTGATAATATCTGCCTTGTTATCAATAGCGTAGTGAATACCTCTTGCAATATTCATATTTGTAATATTAGTAGCCTCTCCTACTTTTATCGGCATAATTTTTGCATTTTTTACTAATGATGCAACGCCAACTCCATTATTAGTAGCTGCTCCTGCCGTGCCGGCTACATGAGTGCCATGACCGACTAAATCTCTAACATTTGTTGACTGGTCTACCACATTGAATGGCTTTACTACTGCTTTACTAATATCCGGATGAGTAATCTGCAGACCTGAATCAAGCACTGCTATTGTAGGCGTATATGCCGGCGTATAGTTCTTCCAGGATCCGTATCCGCCTATTTTTTCAAAGTTGATTTTCTGCTTTGAAAGAAGAGGATCATTGGGTAGTTTTGTGTAGTCGTAGTAAATTTCTTCTTCGACAAATTTTATTTCTTCACTATTCTCGAGATCTTCCAGCGTTTCTTCATACTCTTCTTCTGGAACACTTACCGTTTCTACTCTTTGTTGTTCTACAGATTCAAGTCCTATCGATTCTTCTATTCCATGATCTTCATATTCTATGTAAATTTCTTTTTCTTCTGCGTCGGCTGCCGCTGGGAAAAAAAAGAAACCTGCTGTCAGTGCTGCGCTTATTTGCCAAGTTGTTTTTTTCAATAAATTACCACCCTTTTAAATACTACCTTGATGATTATAAAAAAAGAGAGAAGCAGACAGCTTCTCTCTTTTCCTGCCTTTTATTTACTTCCGTAATACGTCTCAAGACCGTTTACAATTGCAATAGCAGACTTTTCTCTGAAATCATTTGTTTTTAACCTTTGTGCTTCAGCAGCATTAGTTAGAAATCCTAATTCTACAAGAGCTGCAGGCATGTTTGTAAGACGAAGCACGGCAAAATTGTTGTTTTTTACACCGCGGTTTGTAGTGCTTAATTCTTCAATCAATTCTGTTTGAAGAGCAGTTGCAAGCTTTCTGCCTTCTGTACTTGTTGGATGATGGAACGTTTCTGTTCCACTTGCCGCAGCAGTGGCCGCGTTACCGTGAATACTGATAAATGAAGATGCTTTTGCGTCATTTGCAATTCTGGCACGCTGACCAAGTTCGATAAATGTATCTGTCTTTCTTGTCATAATGACCGTTGCTCCAAGGTCTTTTAACCTTTTCTCGACACGAAGCGCTACATTTAAATTAAGTTCTTTTTCTTGAAGACCATTAGCTACTGCACCGGGATCATTTCCACCGTGCCCTGCATCAATAGCGATGACCTGGCCGGCTAAAACAGATGGCTCAGGCTGTGGCGAGCCCCCAGTGAGATTAACATAGTTTGCTGGAATAAATCCGGCTGAATTTCCAAATTTAAGTTTAGCCCAGCCATCTTTTACTTCATATACTTCGACACCTTGACCGTTTTTCACTGTGCCTAGAATATCAGCGCTCCAATTTGCGACGCTTCGCACGTTGATTTCATATGGAGAATTAATAGTTGCAGAAGTTAAAGAGCTGTCATTTCCTGGATTCGGATTTCCGCCGTCGGAAAGGGAGACGTTAAGCTCGTTTAACGCTCTATCGGAAATAGCATTCGTACCGCCTAAAACTAAGTTTGTTTTGCTTGAAGAACTAATGTAGTTTTTAGTTACACTAGATGGGCTGTTGTGGTGGCTCAATATCACAGGAGCTCCAAGTTTTTTGGATAAACCCGCAGATGCTACAGCATCTGGATAATCTTCAGCTCCACTTTTTACTGAAGTACCTCTAACTACTAGATTGTGCTTACCTGAAAGATTAGCCCATTTAGCAGCATTGACACTTGTTTCATATCTATCTGCACCTGAAATGCGCTGTACTGATTTACCCTGGGATTTCAAATTCTGTTCTACAGAGGAACTAATTGCCGCTGTTCCTCCAAAAATCACTACATTTTTAACAGTAGATGGAAGAGCAACCGGTGTAGAGTTAGTGCGTGAGAGATAGATAGGCATATTTTTATTTGCTGCAATTCCTGAAGCACTTAGCGCATCCGCTATTGTCTCCCCGTTGACTAAAATAGCAGTAGATGAGGAACCTAAACCCGCTTCATTATTAATACTTTGAGCCGTTGTATAACGTGTATCACCGGAAACTCTTTTCACATTAACCCCTTGTGACTTTAATGAACTTTCTACAGAAGAGCTGATTGCTCCAGTACCACCGAGCAAGTACACTTGATTTGCACCAAGTCTCTTGATTTCAGCTGTGAGACGGGAATCCAGACTGCCTTTGCTCGTTAATAGAACCGGCGCCCCTGTTTTGGCTACTAATCCTGCTGAAGCCAGTGCATCCGCTGGGTGATCGGCTCTCGCTATAATAACACTCCCACTCTTATCCCAACCGTGCTTAGAAAGCTCAATTGCCGTGCCAATACGATCTGAGCCGCTTACCCGTTGATCCTGGGCGAAACTTTGCAAAGGAACAAGAATAAACAAGATGAGAGCAACAAGAATTGGAAGAACAACCTTAAAACTATTTCTTATCATACTTTTCTCCATTTCTTATGTATAGTCTGCTCCATAAGTATTATAAAAATAGCTGGAATGTAGAATATATGTACTAATAAATGATACAAATGAAACAGCTACTATGAAGATATAACTATTTTAAACTAATTCATAGTCCTGTATTTCAAAAATAGGTATAAACTACCAATACTTTAAATTCAATTTTGAGATTTTAATAATTCCAATTTTCACTATATTAATCTAGTTAATTATTTATGTATGGCAATGAATATGAGATATTTTTGATTGAACAAAAAAAAAAAAACACCTCGTCAGGCGTTTTTCATCTTATTTAAATACAATTTTTCAATAATTTGTTACAGATTCTTTAATTGTTTCACAATTCTTAATATATTAATTTATTCCAGTTATTTTCTTTTTAATTTATATTCTTTTATTACTTTGAATAAAAATTTTGGTAATGCTAATTGTCTTTTAATTCTTGAAGGTTGATTAATTAATCTATATAACCATTCCAAACCAAATTTCTGAAAGAATATAGGAGCTCTTTTAACGCCCCCACTTAAAACATCTATACTGCCTCCTATTCCTTGAAAAATTGAGGGAGAAAGAAATTCCATATTTTTTTGAATAAACATTTCTTGTTTTGGACTGCCTAAAGCAACAAAAAGAATGTTTGCTCCAGAATTATTTATTGTCTTTAATATTACGTTTTCATCGGTTTCATATCCATTAATGAAACCAGCTATTTGTAGATTAGGATATTGTTTTTTCACATTTCTCATTGCAACATTTAGAATACTATCTTTAGATCCATAAAAAAACACTTTATATTTATTATTGTTTGCCAAAGTTAATAAATTCTCCATCATTCCAATACCTGTAATTCTCCAGCGTATATTTCCACCTAGTATTTTAGAAGCTATTGAAACTCCAATACCATCAGGTATTTGATAATCAGAGCTATTTAATAGTTCTTTAAATTGATTCTTATTTTGAGCCATCATTATTTTTTCAGGATTTATCGCGATAATTCTTCTTTTTTCTTCCTTTATGATGTTTGTATTGATTTTTTCTATTAAAACCTCAATCGGCTCTGAACTAACGTTTACTCCTAACATCTGTTCTTTCAATTGAATATCCCTCCTATAAAAAGATATAAACTCGTACCTCATAATGAGAATACGAGTTTATTTTTATTAATACTCTTTTGAATCTCCTAATTTATAAAAATTAAAATCATTATCTTCCCAATCAACTCTATTTAAACAATTCTTAGTGTCAAAAATAATATTTGCTTTTATATTTTTATTAAGTTTATGAGGATCAAAATCCTTGAAAGCTTGGTGATCCGTTAGTATCAATAAGAGTTCTGCATTTGCAAACACTTCTTCAATACTTTCTACTTGTTCAGGTAACTCCAGTTTTTTTGCATAAGGATCATAAGCTATGAAGTCAACTGATTCTTCTCTCAAATGATTAATAACATCAATTGAAGGACTTCCTCTCATGTCATCAATATTTGCTTTAAAGGCTAGACCCAGTACTCCTACTTTTCCACTTTTTAAGTTATTTTCTCGTAAAATATCTACTACTTTTTTAGCAGTATATTGTGGCATAGAGTCATTGGTATTACGAGATAATTTGATAATATTAGCTAGTTGTGGTTGTTTTTCCACTAAGAACCAAGGATCAACTGCTATACAATGCCCTCCAACTCCAGGTCCAGGAGAATGTATATTAACTCGCGGATGATAGTTAGCAAATTCAATAGCTTCCCAGACATTTACTCCAATTGCATCACTAATTTTTGCCATTTCATTAGCAAAAGCTATATTCACGTCTCTATATGTGTTTTCCATTACTTTGACTAGCTCTGCTGTAGTTTCATCAGTAAGATGTATTTCACCTTTAACAAAAGTTTTATATAGTTCAGATGTTTTTATTGCGGAGGTATGGTTAATCCCCCCCACTATTCTATCATTTTCCACAAGTTCTTTAATTACTTTACCCGGAATAACTTTTTCAGGAGAATGTGAAACAAACAATTCTTCTCCCAAAATCAAATTTGTTTTTTCTAGTATCGGCAGCATTATATCTTTTACTGTTCTTGGCGGTACCGTAGACTCTAATATAACAAGATCACCTGATTTTAAATAAGGAACAATCGCTTCTGTAGCAGATATAACGTACGAAAGATCAGCTGTTTTATCTTCGTTAATAGGAGTAGGGACTGCTATTATAAAAGTATCGGCTATTTCGGGCTTGGTCGAAACCGTAAATGTAGAATTTTCAATGGCTTTTGCAAGAAGTTCTTCTATACCGGGTTCTATTATATGGACTTTTCCTTCAGATAAGCTTTTTACCGTACTTGGATTAACGTCTACTCCATGCACGTTAAAGCCATAATTTGAAAACATTACAGATGTTGGTAACCCTATGTATCCTAAACCAACTACACATATTCTCTTCATCGTAGGACTCCTTTGAAATTTGCTAAATCTAGATGAATTATACAGGTAGCTTGCTTCCATGTAAACTCAATTAAATTATAAGTAGTAAAGCATAAATACTACTTATAATATTCTATTTCCTGGCAGGTATCATGCTTTCCAGATACTCCTGGACCGCGTCTTTCAAATCATCACGCTCGAGCGCAAAGTCAACGGTCGCTTTTACAAAACCGAACTTATCCCCTACGTCGTAGCGCTGGCCTGTAAATTCATAAGCCAGTACTTCCTGCGTTTTGTTTAATTCTTTAATGGCATCGGTCAGTTGAATTTCATTACCGGAGCCGGGTGCCAGATTTTTTAATATCTCAAAAATCTCCGGGTTCAGAATGTAGCGTCCCATAATAGCGTAGTTTGACGGCGCATCCTCAAGCTTCGGCTTTTCTTTTAAATCAGCTAATGGAAGAATGCCCGGCTTGTATTCCTTGCCTTTCGGCTCTACAATACCGTATTTGGATACGTCTTTGTCTTCTACTTCCTGGACACCTACTACAGAAGACTGGTATTCATTATACACTTCAATCATCTGCTTAAGGCAGGGCTCCTCTGATTTAACGATATCGTCTCCGAGAAGCACGGCGAACGGCTCATCTCCGATGAAGCTGCTCGCACATGCAATCGCATGGCCGAGGCCTTTAGGTTCTTTCTGACGGATGTAGTGAATGTTGGCCAGATTGGAAATGCCCTGGACCTCTTCAAGCTGCTCCCATTTCTGCTTTTTCGCCAATGTTTCTTCCAATTCGTAGGATTTGTCAAAGTGATCTTCGATTGCGCGCTTGCCGCGCCCGCTGACAATAATAATGTCTTCGATACCGGACTCAATCGCTTCTTCCACGATATATTGAATAGTCGGCTTATCTACGATAGGAAGCATTTCCTTCGGCTGCGCCTTTGTTGCTGGCAGAAATCTCGTGCCCAGACCGGCAGCCGGTATAATCGCTTTTCTTACTTTCATGAATAGGCCTCCTTTTTACTTTTTCTTTCTATTATGTAACCTCCAGGTGAATTCCTGGAGGCATTCTTCTGTATTATATCTTTTTCCGTACGGTAGTGACCACCTTTTTTTTGGAAATATTTCAATCTGCTGCCGGTACCTGCTTTTTCTTTCTTTTGCTGCCAACTTTGTACTTAATCATATACAGCGCCGGCACAACAAGCAGCGTCAGCATTGTCGAAAAGACCAGGCCGGACACAATTGCAATACCAAGCGGCTGAAACAGCGGGTTGTTTCCAAACGCAATCGGAAGCAGGCCGACCGCTGTCGTTAAGCTTGTCAGCAGTATTGGCCGGAACCGCTCTTTTCCTGCCTGCTGCACTGCCTGATCAATCGGAAGCCCCTGCTTGAGGCGCTGCTCGATAAAATCAATCAGTACGAGCCCGTTTCTAATAACAATCCCTGCCAGGCTTACCGCCCCCATCATTGACATAAATCCAAGGCCCGTCTGTGTGAGAAACAGGCCGAGAATCGCGCCGGCTGTGGACAGGTACACCGCGCTTAACACGATAAGCGGCAGCAGAAGCGAATAAAATGGGATCGCAATAACAATAAAAATCAGGAAAACGACGAGAATAAAAATCTGCCCGATATCAATGAAGACGTCTGTACGTTCCGATGTTTCCCCGCCAATCGATACGTTTACTCCCGGGGCCGCTTCCCCTGCTTCTAAAATAGGGTCTTCCACTGCAGCTTCCACATCTTCTACATTTTCATTGCCCGGATAGGCACGAACCGTTACCGTCCGTTCCGTTCCAATATGAGGCACCGCGCTGAATGACGTTTCCTGCTCCCCGGAAATCAGCTCGGAAAGCGCAACAGCGTCTGCGCCATCGTCTGCGGGCGGGCCTTCTGCCTGCGGAGGAAATTCAATGCTCTCCAGGTCTTCTTCGCTGACTGTCCCTTCTGTATTGTAGGATATTCTCATATCCACCTGCTGGTTTCCCTGCTGAATGGTGCCAAGCGGCACTCCTTCTCCAAGCAGAAGGAGCTCCTGGCTGATGGCTTCTTTATCAATGCCGGCATCAGCGGCTGCCTCTTCATCGACCTCGTAGGACAAAGCAGAGAGATTGTTATTAGCGTCTGCCTCTGTTTCCTGCACGCCGTCTGCGTCTGCCAGAATCTGCTCTATCTGTTCGGCTGTCTGCAGAATATCATCCATGTTTTCCCCGGAGACTTCCACCGCAATCGGAGCCCCTATTGGAGGACCGGACTCCACGATAGATCCCCTCGTTGATACAATACCGTCGAATTCCCCGGACCAGTCGTTATTCCAGGTATTCATTATGTCCCGGGCGGCCGCTTCGCTTCCATCAATATACACCAGAAACTGCATATCATTTTCTCCAGGTTCCCCGCCGCCGTTGCCGGAATTAAATATTCTCGGCACTTCGGTTCCTGCATAGGAAGAGACGGAGCGGATTTCTTCCTGCTCCAGCAGCCACGTTTCAATCTCTTCGGCTTTTTCCTCCGTATCGGCAAGCGTCGTTCCTTCTTCCAGGGACGCTTCGATAAATACTTCTTCCCGATCCGTGTCCGGGAAAAATTCAATCGGTGTAAACGGAATCAGCGCATAGGCCGCAGTTCCGAGAAGAAGCCCTCCCGCTGAAAACAATATCGGGCGTTTGACGACTTTTTTTAGTATGTTCGCGCTGTATATGTCGGCCCCTTTATCAATCCATGAGCCGAGAAGACCCGGGGACGAATACTTTTTCCGCTTCTTCGGACGCCGCAGGGCCCGCTCTTCCTGTGCGGCGCGAAACAAAGGCATAATCGTCAACGCTACAATAGTCGACGCAATAATTGCCGCAATCAGCACGACAGGAAGCGGACGGATAAAGGCTCCGGCCGATCCCGGCAGCAGCAGCAGCGGGAAAAATGTGAACACTACGGTCAGTGTTGATACGATAACGGACACCGCTACCTGCCTGACCCCAAGCGTGGCCGCCCGAAAAGGAGAATCCCCCAGCCGCAGGCGCCGATCTATGTTTTCGTTTACGACGATCGCATCATCTACAAGAATACCAAGCGAGATAATAAAGGCAATCAGGGAAATCTGATCCAGCCCGACGTTGGCAAAAGGAAGCACAATCGCTGCAATCGTTAACGATACAGGAATAGAAATCCCCACCGCGGCTGCCGTACTGAAATTAAGGCCAATCGCACAGATAAGAAATACAGAGAGAAAAGCCAAAGCAAAAGAAAGTGCCAGATCAGCAAATAATTCGGACACCAGATCCGCCTGGGTGTAAAGCTCCTCCAATGCTGCTCCCTCCGGAAGTCCGGCTTCAAAATCATCCATTACAGGATCAAGCTCCTCCTGCGCTGCAGGGACGCTTGCATCTTCTGCCAGGAAATAAGTTAAAGACAACGCCTGCTGTCCATTATGAGAAACAGTCGATACAGCCGGCACAAGCGTATCCGCTGCGCTTCCCACATCGGAGAGCAGGAGATTGTTTCCTTCTTCGTCTGCACCGATAATAAGCTCCTGAAGCTCGTCTGCTGTAGAAGCACTCTGAAGCTCCACGCGTTGATTTCTGCCATCTATTTCCCATTCACCGGGCGGTACTGTCGACATTTCCCCGCTCACGGCTCCAATAACCTGTCCGGCAGAAAGGCTTTCGTCTGCCAGCGCTTCAGGATCAAGCGTAAAACGAACCTCGCGCTCCAGGTCTCCCTCCACTCCCACTTCGGTAATGGATGGGAGCTGCGTAAAGCTTCGTTCCCAGCTCTCGATATAGCGCTGCACTTCTGCGAGGTCAGCCTCTTCATCAAGCGTCACCTGGTAAATAGCCAGCCCCTGCCCTCCGGTGCTGTTGCTGAAGGACGGTGCTTCCGCATCTTCCGGGAAGCTGCGCGCTGTTTCGTTTATGTTTCTTTCAATTTCTGTCCATATTTCGCTGGTGTCACTGCGGCCTTCCTCCAGCTCCAGAGTGACGGAAGAAAAGCCCGGACTCGACACAGACGTTACTTCGGCGATGCCCTGTACGTCCGCCGTTGCTTCCTCCAGTGGATTAGTGAGGCTCGATTCCACAGCTTCCGCGGAAGCACCGGGATACACTGTGTTAATCTGCCCGACCGGTGGATCAATAGCGGGAATTTCTTTCTGCGGGAGCTGCAAAAACGCCAGCCCCCCGACAAGACAGAGCATAATGAAAAAAAGGATAGTAATCTTCCGCTTTTTGATGATTTGTTCAATCATGAAAAAACCTCCTAATTTTTATTAAATATGTAGTGCTTTTTACCCAAACTTCTGGTATATTAAAGACAACTTAAAAAGAAAGGAGAGTCGTTAACGCTTTATCGCTTGATGTTCGTACTGCCGGACGCCTCCCCCTTATTGCGCCCGCAGTTTCTATGCACCACCCCTTCAAGTATTACCCCAGCAGGACGCCACCTGTATTTTATCCCCTTTAGTATTAAAGCTTTGAACCCACCCGCTGCCTTATCCGTTCATCTAAGTACGCAGAACACCCTATACTTTCATAAAGGAGCTATGTATGTTTAATCAAGTCACGATGGTTGGACGTTTCACGAAGGACCCGGAATTATTGTATACAAAAGAAGGAGTTGCCGTCTGCCGTTTCACCCTGGCCGTTCAGCGCCATTTTAAAAACCAGCAGGGAGAATACGGAGCTGACTTTGTTCCCGTTACCGTCTGGAGAAAGCAGGCAGAAAACACAGCATCCTACTGCCATAAAGGTGACACTGTCGGTGTAACAGGACGGATACATACCCGTTCCTATGACAATAAAGACCAGCAGCGCGTACACGTCGTGGAAGTAAATGCCGAACAGGTCCGGTTTTTAAAACTACAGCCTCAAAAAGAAACGTCTGTCCTGCATAACTTTGCGGCAGATGAAGATGAACCAATGGAAGATCCGGTTTTTTCTTAACCATCAGCTAAACAGATATTCTTCTGCTGTCTTCTATGTGAGTGCCTATCTAAATCTGGACAGCAATCCCTCTATATATCTTCGACATTCCCCCTCTACTATCATCCCAATACACTCACATATTATTAGTGCACTGCGGATCCTCTATCCGCGGTGCCTTTTAAATGACACATGTGTCACCTTTTTCCGAAAAAGAAAACAGCCGCTTTGACTGCTTAAATATGACGCTTGTGTCATTTATAACATAAAAAGGAAGCCGCGGAAACTATTTTATCCCGGGCTCATTCCTTTTGTAAGTACTGCATATATCGTATCTACCCATACGTCCCGGGTCAGCCTGGCATTTGGGGCTCTCACAAGAGACATAATAATAGCATTCAGTGCCGTTCCGGAGAGTTCCCGGTCGATATGTCCGCTCGCTTTTCCCTCTTCAATCAGCAGTTGCACATGGCGGTTCAGCGCACCGAAAAAGCTGAACAGCCGTTCTACATTTCTTTCCACTAAAGGAGAAGCATGATGGTCCATTACGGGTAAAATCTGCAGGGATTGGTGAATATCCGCATAATCAATCCATACGGCGAGAAAGGCTTTGAGCTTTTCTTCGAAAGGTTCTATAACAGCTGCTTTTTCCATGCGCTGCATAATCTGGTCAATGACATACATCATGTACTCGGTGACCAGCTCTTCTTTTTTTGAATAATAATTATAAATAGTACTCCGTGCCACACCGAGCCGTTTGGAGAGCGCCTGAAAATGAAAGGAATGATAACCCTCTTCAAGCAGCAGCTTTTCTGTTTCTTCGAAAAGCCGTTCTTTTTCAAGGGTACGATGTCTTGCCATGGATGAAGTCTCCTTTTTGTCTAGTTCTTCTATTGTACTACACCCATACAATCCACGTAATTGTTACCGTGATCAACATAACAAAAAAGCTGACGGGAATACCGAGCCTCATAAAATCGGTAAACCGGTATCCGGCCTGGTGGTATACAAACAGGTTCGTCTGATAGCCGATCGGCGTTATAAAACTGGCCGATGCGGCAATTGCCACAATGACTGCCAACGGCAGAATGTCAATGCCGAGAAGCCCTGCGGCTTCTATCGAAATCGGCAGCATAATGATAGCGGCGGCGTTATTGGTGATCATTTCAGTAAACAGATTGGTAATAATATAAATCACGATAAAGATGCCGATGATCCCAAACGGCTGAATCCAGTTAATCAGCTGCCCCGCTCCGAATGCGGCGGCCCCTGTCTGCAGCATCGCTTCCCCCACTCCAAATGCAGCAGAAATCACCAGCAGAATCGGAATGGGAATATAATCCACAGCTTCTTTAACCGTCATGACGCGCAGCAGCAGCAGAATGCCTGTTACAGCGAGAGCGGCATAGAAAATGGGCACGAGCTGCAGGGCGGAAAGCATCACCATTCCCGTCATCAGGATGACCGGGAGGATCGCTTTCCAGGAAGGCAGTGTAAAAAAAGGGTTCTCTTTTTTCAGAAGCACGGTAAATTCATTATGATGAAGGGTTTTTTCTTCAAACTGAGGCCCCGCCAGCAGCAGCAGCGTGTCTCCCGGTTTTACGGAAATATCATTCAGGCTGCTTTCCTGTACATCCTGGTGGCGGTGGACGCCGGCCACTTGCGCATCAAACCGATCCGCAAACGAAATCGATCCGATCGACTGAAAAAGCAGCGACGAATAGTGGGTCACGACTACTTCAAGCAGGCGGTTTTCCCCGTCCCTTAGTTTGTCGATGCCGTACTGTTCGGAAGAATAATGGCGGATGCCTTCTTTTCGTTCCATTGCAGCCAGAGCATCCAGGGTGCCTCTGATCCAGAGGCGGTCCCCTTCCTGCAGGATAAACTGCTCATCCCAATGCAGCTGGCGTTTGTTTTTCCGGTAAATATCTTTTATTTCGATGGATTTTTCCGTCCATAAACCGGAGGAACGGATCGTTTTCAAATGATACGTTTCCGTATTCTTTACGATAAACTCCATCATAAAACGCTTGCGGTCATCTTTAAGAAAATCAGAAGGCGGCACCCTGTCCGGAAGAAGCACGGGTCCGAGCAGCACAATAAAAATGATTAAAGCAATCGTAATAGGAATACCGATAATACTGAGCTGAAAAAAAGAAAACCCGTCATACCCTCTTTCTACGAGCATGCCGTGCACGACTAAATTTGTAGATGTTCCAATGAGTGTCATCGTACCGCCTGTAATTGTCGCATAGGACAGCGGCAGCAGAAACTTCGAAGGAGATACGTCATGGCGCTCACACCACTGCCTTACAAGTGGAGAAAAAGTTGCCACAATGGGCGTATTATTTAAAAAACCGGACAAAATAGAAGAGGGAATCAATATACGGAGAAGAGACTGCCGCTGCGTTTCCCCTTTGCTTAAAATCCGGTTAATAAAGGATTCGACCAGACCGCTTCGCTGCACCGAGCCTGCCACGATACAAAGCAGCCCTACGGTCAGCATGCCCTGGTTCGTAAAACCGGTTAACGCGTCAGGCAAAGAAAGAATGCCGCTTAGGACAAGCACACTGAGTGCAAGCAGCAAAATCACTTCAGGAGGAGCTAATTCTTTTATGAGAGCCCCCATCATAACGATGATGATCAGGGCAAGCGCGATTATTTCCCAGGTCATGCCGTTAAGCTCCTTTTTTGTTAATAACCAAGTAATTTTATATGTATTGTGCATTTAACAATGTATCCATCATTATACCTTTCCGTTCCTAAATGTAAAGAACCCTTTAACCGGGTGGAAAAGAAAAATCACCTAATAAACAAGAAGATGGTTTTTATCCGTTAAAGGGTATATAGATAGCATAAAATAGTAATGTTCCATGTTACAATAAGATCAATGAAGGGGGTGGAAAAATGGCTTTCGTTATTCTCGACCCGTGTATTGGTGAAAAAGCCGGCGACTGCGTCGATGTCTGCCCGGTAGACTGTATTGAAGAAGGTCCGGACCAGTACTTTATTGACCCGGATGTCTGCATCGACTGCGGAGCCTGTATTGTTGTCTGTCCAGTAGATGCCATTGTGGAGGAAGATGAGCTGACTCCCGCTACAGAGTCTTTTCTTGAAAAAGCAAAAGAATTCTACGGAACGACGTAAAACAAATGTGAGAATATGATAAAAAAAGGATTAATTTCTTGAAAAGTGGGAATACTATTATTACCCACCCCATACCTCGATTATAGATCAGATACATTATCTGCATCCGTAATTGTGCTACAGCAGAAAATCCTCCGGCCCTGCCGGGGGATTTTTTGTGTTTATCGATCAGCCAGGTTTTCAATTCCTGTACAAAAGGTATATACATACTATACAAATATGGGAAGGGATGGATAACCATGCTAGCAGTCATTTCAGGAGGAACCTCAGGAATAGGCAGTGCCACCGCCGTTCTATTTGCGGAAAAAGGATACGAGGTACATGTACTCGGCCGGAATGCAGAAAAAGGCAGAGCTTTTGAAAAGGAGCACAGCGATCTCTCCATTACTTACCACCAGGCTGATGCCGGCAGCGAAAAAGACGTCACAGCGTTTTTTCAAGAGCTGGCCGATGCCGATAAAACAGTGGACGTACTGTTTAACAACGCCGGCACGGTCGAATTTGCGCTGGGCCCTCTGCAGCGTGTAAAAGAAGAAGACTGGAATGCGTTGTTTGATGCTAACCTGAAAAGTGTTTACCTTATGATCAAGCATGCCACCCCGCTTTTTGACAAAAAAGCCGGCGCTTCTATTATTAACAACGCAGCGATCGTAGGAAATGGAAAATACCCTTCGGCTCTGCCTGCTTATGCAAGCGCCAAGGCTGGGGTGGTGGCTATGACAAAATCACTTGCTGTGAGGCATGCCAAACAAAAAATGCGCTTTAATGCCATTTCGCCGGGACCGGTCAACACAAGTCTGGCCCACCGCCTGTATGGAGGAGAAAGCAACTTTGACGAAGCCTCGAAAAAACACCCCCGCGGGGAAGCGGCCGATCCAAAAGAAATTGCTGAAGTCGTCTACTTCCTTTCCTCCGATAAAGCATCCTATATTAATGGACACAATCTGGTCGTCGACGGCGGATACTCGCTCGCGTAAATCTTACGTAAACCTCCTAAAAAAAAAGCAGAACCCCGTGTAATCGGGTTCTGCCTTTTTTGTTGTTATTCTGATGCTAAGTCTTCAATAGAGTCTGCTTCTACATATTCCGGAACAACAAGGCCGATTCTGGCGCCTTCCAGGTTAGCTCCGAGATCGGTAAATTGATCTTCGTAATCACTAAAATACTGTTCGTGTGTAGCCGGGAGCCACGCTGCTACCATAGCATCCTGCTCTCCCTGTGCCACAGCCTGGAACATAATGTTTGCTTCCATCGGTGTCGTCTCTACTTCATAACCTTGATCCATTAATACCTGCGCGATTACATTGGTCGAGGCAATTTCGGAATCCCAGGCTACGAAAGCAAGGTTTAACGGCTCGCCGTCTACTTCTTCAACGCCTTCTGTCCATGTGCCTACCTGGTCTTCGTTTTCATCCACCCAGGCTCTGGCTGCTTCTTCCGGATCGGCTCCTTCATAAATCTCGAGCATTACTTCTTCCATCTGTGCGCCTTCCCACTCGAAGTTATCAAGAACTTCATAGGCTTCCGGTGCATCTTCTTCCAATCCTTCACGTGCGATGGTATGAATATCCTCTGCTTCCCCAAAGGAACCTTCCGGATCCTCTAAGTATTTCAAGTCATGTACAGAGAACATCCAGTGTGGATTCCAGCCTGTAATAACAATTGGCTCTTCATTGGAAATCGCATCGTCGAGCGCACTTGTCATTGCTGCGTCTGAGCTTGACTGCAGATTCCAGTCATCAAGGCCGTAATCTTCTATTGCCTGATCGGCTGCGGCCATTACGCCCGCTCCGGCATCAATACCGGTAATTGTATAATCCATTTCTTCGCCAACGTTGCCGCCTGCGCTCTCTTCATCGCTTTCTTCAGCGTTTTCTTCGCTCGTTTCTTCTCCGCCTTCTGATTCAGCGTCCTGCTCTTCTGCATCGTCAGAGCCGCCGCCTCCGCACGCAGCTAAGGCTATCGTAAAGGATAGACCTGCTGTTAAGCCAACATACTTAAAGTTCTTTTTCATACCTTCATCCGCTCCCTTTTTGTTTTAATATATGTTTACTCCAACAAACGGAGGTAAACTACTGTTTTGCTTTCGCTCCAAAGCTTTGCGTCAATCGGTCAAGAATGATTGCAAGCACTACAATCGCAATACCGGCTTCAAAACCGCCGCCTGCATCGTTACGTCCTACGGCAAAATATACAGCCGTTCCAAGACCCTGGGCCCCAATCATGGAAGCAATAACAACCATCGACAGTGCAAGCATAATCGTCTGGTTAATACCGGCCATGATCGTTGCTTTAGCCATTGGAAGCTGGACTTTAAACAGCTTTTGGGAGCCGGTGGAACCAAACGCATCCGCCGCCTCAATGACTTCTGTAGAAACCTGACGGATACCGAGATTCGTAAAGCGGATCGTCGGTGGCATGGCGAAAATAACAGAGGCCACAACCCCCGGTACCATCCCAATTCCAAAGAATGCTACCGCTGGAATAAGGTAAACAAATGCGGGCATTGTCTGCATAAAGTCAAGAACAGGTTTTACTATATTTTCCACTAATCCCTTTTTTGCCATCCAAATGCCGATAGGCACCCCAATGACAATCGAGATAATAGACGCGGTCAGAACAATCGAAAGCGTTAATATCATATCGTTCCAGAAGCCGAGGTTATCTATTAAGAACAGTCCCAGCAGCACAAAAAGCGTTAACCCTATTTTCCTTCCTGCCAGGAAATAAGTAAGCAGTACAATAATAATCATAAGCAGCCAGGCCGGCGGAAAGCTGAATATACCTTCAATCGAACTGATAATCCAGCCGATGCCGTTTGTCAGAGAATCAAAGAAAAACTCTGCATTTGTCAGCCATTCAACAAATGCATCAATCCATGCTGCCAACGGCAGTTTCGGAAGAAGCTCCATGCTCGATTACCTCCCCGCCTGATAGTGCCGCCATAACCGAACCCCGGAACACTATACCTTTTAATTTATTATCCTCTACGACCGCAAGAGGAATGTTTGTATACGTAAGCAGATTCATCATTTCTTTAAGTACGGTTCCTTTTTCAACAGTTGGCACATTCCTTTCAATAACTTCCTCTACGCTGTCTTTTCCTTCTTGCACCAGGCGGGAAACGTCAGCTGAGTGTACAACACCGAGCAGGTCTTTCTGACGGTTTGTAACAAAAATACTGGAAATGTTGCCTTCTTTCATACGCTGCAGCGCAACGCGTGGTCCTTCTTTTTCTATGTTTATTGCTTCAGCCCGGGACATCACGTGCTCTACTGTGAACACTTTCGAGCGGTCCACGTCTTCTACGAATTTTTCTACATAGTCATCTTTTGGGTGCATCAGAATCTGCTCCGGTGTTCCCGTCTGGATCACCGCTCCATCTTTCATGATCATAATACGGTCGCCGATGCGGAGAGCCTCGTCAAGGTCATGTGTAATAAAGATAATCGTTTTTTGCATTTTCCCCTGCAGATCAAGAAGCTCGTCCTGCATATCTTTTCGAATAAGAGGGTCAAGCGCCGAAAACGCTTCGTCCATCAGCAGCACATCCGGGTCGTTGGCCAGTGCACGTGCCAGTCCTACCCGCTGCTGCATCCCGCCGGACAACTCGTCCGGATGCATGTTCTCATATCCCTGCAGGCCTACAAGTTCTAACGATTTCCATGCTTTTTCTTTTCGTTCGGCCGGATCCATACCTTGAATTTCAAGACCATATTCCACATTGCTTTGAATCGTCCGGAATGGAAAAAGACCGAATTTTTGGAAAACCATGCTCATTTTTTTGCGTCGTGCATCACGCAGCGTTTTTTCATCCATCTTTGCCAGGTCTTCTCCATCAATCCAGACACTGCCGGCTGTTGGTTCAATTAATCGGTTGAATAGCCGTACCAGGGTGGATTTCCCGCTTCCGGAAAGTCCCATAATAACAAAAATCTCTCCTTCTTCTACTTCAAAAGAGGCTTTGTTTACCCCTACGGTATTTCCCGTAGCTTTTAAAATGTCATCTTTAGACACGTTCTGGTTTAGAAGTTCCAGTGCCTTTTTCGGCTTTTTCCCGAAGATCTTCGTGATTTCTTCTACTTTAATCTTCACTGCCATCGTCTTTCCCTCTTTCCATACAAGCCTGCGCCCTTTTTCATGCTTCTCTATTACTATACAATTATGGGAAAAATGGCGCAAATCGGATAATCGCGTATATAAGCGCGTATTCTTTATAAAATATATACTGTACGCTCTTTACAGCTGTCTTTTCACATAGATAATCGCTGTATCCTGCTTTTGCCTGCCTATATCTCATTATCCCGCTTACTGCTTATCTGCTATTCTGAACGTAATGTGCAGTTTAATCAGGGAGTGTGCGTATGGATAAAAAAGGGGAGCTGCCGGCAGTAACGCAGCTGGAGCAGATCAGACACCAGTTCATCTCGGTCATTGCCCAGAACATGGGATTATATAATGTATCGGAAACCAATGGCCGCCTCTATGGGACCGTTCTTTTTGCCGAGCGGCCGATGACGCTTGATGAAATGAGCGACGCCCTCAGTATGAGCAAAATGAGTATGAGCACGGGTATTCGGTCACTGATGGAAGCTTCTATGGTAGAAAGAGTATGGGAAAAAGGAGTCCGCAAGGATTTATACCAGACGGAACAGGACTGGTACAAGTCATTCACTTCTGTGTTTGTCACACGTTGGAGGGAAGCGACGGATAATAACCACCGGGCAGCGCTTCAGGCGCTGAAGGAACTGCGCACGCTGCTGCTTTCCTGCGAGCTGGATGAGCACGTCGAGATGATACATATGGATATAGATAAGCTCGAAGGAGCTGTAGAATACTACGAATGGCTCGATGAAGTGATTCTCATCTTTGAAAGCGGTAAAATATTTGACTGGGTGCCGCGCCGTCCTTCTTGAACCATTGTAAAATAACGCAAAAAAACCGCAGCCTCCGTTAAGGGAGCTGCGGTTTCAGTTTGTTAAAAAAGAGGTTGATCGTCTATTTTCTCATTTCGCTGTTAATAAGGGTAAGGATCATAACAAAAGTAAGTGGGATAGTCCCGGTTTTTCTTATTTCAGCCGGGGAGCAAAGTGAAAGCTCGTAGATGCCTGATACGTTTCCCCTTTTTTCAATTCGCAGGTTTTCCCCTGGCTGGAAAAGCCGACAGGAAGGCGCTGTGTTTCAATACAAAGACCGGCAAACGGAAACGAGGCGCCGGTTTTGAGCTTCAGATCATCACCCATCTGGGCAGCGGAGAAAATAACCGCCCCGGGCTCTGTTGTCTGCACCGTCATTTTGATTCCGGTATCGCCTGTAAACACGATATCCTCTTTTTTATTTCCCCAGATAAAGAAATGGTCCAGTCCGCTGCCGGCTAAAAGAAGCTGCGGGTGATCATTTTTTTTCACGGCGTTGATCGCTTCTCCCTGCTGCATCGGAAAGATGTCCGCTGCCGGAAGTACCTCGCCTGTCGGGATCATTTCCCCGTCCAGCTCGAGCATCCCTTCAGCCGGGCCTTTGAGCGTCTGATTCAGCACAGAGCTCTGCACGTCTCCGCTCAAATTAAAATAGCTGTGGTTCGTTAAGCTGACAAGCGTCGCTTGATCGCTGGACGCTTTATAGTCAATGGTGAGCATGTCCTGTTCCAATGTGTACATGACCGTTACATCGAGCCGGCCCGGGTATCCTTCTTCGCCGTCCTCGGATGTATAGGAAAATACAACAGCCGGCCTCTTCTCATCATCCTGAATTTCCACGTCCCAGCATACTTGGGCAAATCCTGTGTCTCCGCCGTGCAGGTGATGATCCCCATGGTTCTTCGTAAGCGGGTACTTCTGCCCTTCTATTTCTGCCTCGGCGTTGGGTATTCTCCCCGCTACGCGTCCGACTACAGCTCCGAGCGCATTGCCGTCGGTGACATAATCAGCCGGATCTTCATAAGCAAGAACCAGGTTCTCTTCTTCCCCTTTTTCATTTTTTAAATAAATGCCGTTGATCCGGCACCCCAGGTTTAATGCCGTAACGCGGAGTCCGCTGTCATTTGTGAGTTCTATTTCTGTTAACGTTTTTCCTGAATATGTGCCAAGTTCTTTTTGTTTTATCATAATAATGTCTGCCTCCCGTTTTGGTCGTCCTGCCTCTTATTCCCATTTTATTCCGGATTCATGCTTTTTTTCTAAAAATCTACTCCGGCTCATGCTATACTTTTTCCAGGAGGAGATACCTATGGCGTCTATAGAGGACTTCAATGCGCTCGATATACGTGCCGGCACGATCACTGCGTCAGAGGATTTTCCCGAAGCAGTAAAACCTGCTTATCAATTATGGATCGATTTCGGTGAAGAACTGGGCCGGAAACAATCCAGTGCCCAGCTGACAGACCTTTATACAAAAAAAGAGCTTATCGGAAAACAGGTGCTGGCGGTCGTTAATTTCCCTGTCCGCCGGATCGCCGGGTTCCGTTCTGAAGTACTCGTATTAGGATTATATTCAGAAGACGGCGTCGTACTGATACAGCCCGATAAACCAATCAATAACGGAAGCAAATTAGGATAGAAAGGTTGCGTTTGTTTGAAACTAAGTGTATTAGACCAGTCACCCATCCCCTCCGGCTCTGACGCTCATGAAGCTCTCTGCAACACGAAAGAACTGGCCCGTCATGCAGAAGCACTCGGCTATACCCGCTTCTGGGTCGCAGAACACCATAGTACAAGCGGGCTTGCCAGCACCTCGCCGGAAATATTAATTTCCCACCTGGCTTCCTGTACGAGCCGTATCCGGGTCGGCTCGGGCGGCGTTCTGCTTCCGCAGTACAGTCCATATAAAGTTGCCGAAAACTTTAAAATGCTGGAAGCCTTATTTCCCGGCCGCATCGACCTTGGGGTCGGCCGGTCCCCGGGAGGCGGACAGACGATCCGTCTGGCTTTGACCGACGGCGTGAAGAAAAATTTAATTGAATTCCCGCGCCTTTTGGCGGATCTGCAGGGATTTATCGACAGCAGCCTGCCAAGCGGGCACCCTTACGCATCGATTAAAGCTTCTCCCATGACCACGTTTCTTCCGGAAACCTGGGTGCTAGGTCTTTCCACCCGTGGAGCCAAACACGCAGCAAAGAACAGCGCCGGCTTTACATACGGCCATTTTATTAATCCAACCCAGGGCCGGGAGGCGGCGGAAGCTTATATGGAAAGCTTTGTTCCAAGCGAACGGCTTCCTTCCCCAGCGGTTAATTTCTGCATTTTTGTCGTATGTGCTCCTACGCAGGATGAAGCCGACAAGCTCGCATTGAGCCAGGATAGATGGCTTCTAAACGTAGAAAAAGGGACGAGCACGAAGCTCCCTTCCCCGGACGAACTGTTCCAGCAGCGTTTATCCGAAGAGGATAAAAAACGGATCAGGGAAAACCGGGCCCGGACGATTGTAGGCACTCCGTCATTCGTCAAAGCAAAGCTTGAAAAACTGGCCGAACAATACCAGGCGGACGAGGCCCTTATTATTACCAACATTTACGACCACGAAGCCCGGCTGCGTTCGTATACGCTTCTGGCCGAAGCATTCGGCTTATCCGAATAACCAAAAAACCCGGAACGCTTATATGCGCTTCCGGGTTTTCAGCTTACATAATGTTCCATTTGACTAGCCTGCAGCTTCTGGTAAAAACCTTTTTGTTTCATCAGCTCTTCGTGTGACCCTTTTTCGGCGATAGACCCGTCCTGAAGAACAATAATCTGGTCTGCCTGCTGGATCGTATTCAGCCGGTGGGCAATCACGAAACTTGTTCTGCCTTTCAACAGACGCTCCAGTGCTTCCTGGATTTTCACTTCTGTAATGGTATCCACATTGCTCGTTGCCTCATCAAGCACGAGAATTTTTGGATCAGCCAGCAGCGCCCGTGCAATTGAAATCAGCTGTTTCTGCCCTTGGCTGATTCCATCTCCGTCCTGCTGCAGAATCGTGTCGTACTGATTCGGAAGCCGCTGAATAAAGCTGTGGGCATTCGCTTCTCTTGCGGCTTTTTCCACCTCTTCATCGGTGGCATCAAGACGACCGTAGCGGATATTGTCCCGAAGCGACCCCTGAAACAAGAAAGCTTCCTGAAGCACAAACCCCATCTGCTGCCTGAGGTGAATCCGGGAGGCTTTGTTAATATCGACTCCATCCAGCGTAATCTGCCCCTGCCCCGGTTCATAAAAACGGGAAAGCAGCTGGATAAGGGTCGTTTTCCCTGCTCCGGTCGGCCCGACAAACGCTACCGTTTCCCCCGGCCGCGCCTGCAGGCTGATATCTTTGATCGTCTGTCCGCTTTCTTTGTTATAAGCAAAGCTGACATGAGAAAAGGCTACTTCTCCCCGGATCGTCTTCCACGGCGATTCTCCTGCCGGTTCTTCCTCTTTTTCTTCATCCATAATATCAAACACCCGTTCCGCGCCGGCAAGCGCAGACAAAATCGTATTAAACTGGTTGGCCAGGTCACTCAGCGGACGCGTAAATTGACGCGCATATTCGACGAACACGACGATAACCCCTATCGTAATAACACCCTGTACAGCCAGGAAACCGCCGGCACCGGCTATAAGCGCAAAACTGACATTGTTCAGCGTGTTCATCAGCTTCGGAATGAATCCGGAAATCGTCTGTGCCCAAAAGCCGGCCTGCTTTAACTCCGTACTTTTATGATGAAATTCCTCCAGCACTCTCGGTTCCTGGGAAAATGACTTGATCATACGCTGGCCGGACATTGTTTCCTGAATATATCCATTAAGGTCACCGAGGCGGCGCTGCTGCGCTTTAAATAAAATCCGTGTGCGTTTTGTAATCCACTTCAGTCCGAGTGCCATTAATGGAACAATGGTAAGCGTAATAACCGTCAACAGCGGACTGAGCCAGATCATAACGACGAGCGTGCCGATCAACGTCAACAGGCTCGTAAACACTTGTATAATGGAACTGTTCAGCGTCGTGCTGATATTATCCATATCATTGGTCACACGGCTCATTAAATCCCCGTGCTGCCTATTATCAAAAAATGGAATCGGCAGATCATGCAGATGGTGAAACAGATCCTGCCTCATTTGAAACACGGCCTCCTGCGCCACGCTTATCATCATAAACTGCTGAATCAGCACCGTGACGGAATGCAGAATGTAAACAACAGCAAGCGTCAGTAGAAACACGCCCACGACTGAGGCATCCTGCGAAACTATGAACCGGTCAATACCAATTCCGACAAGAAGCGGCCCGAGCAGGGCCAGAGCGGAGCTTAAGGCAATCATTATAATAATAACGACCAGCTTCCACTTTTTATACGTTAAGTAGGCCCATAATCTTTTGAGTGTCTGCCGCCAGTTCTGCATTTTGGGGCGGTCGGCCCGCGGGGCATATTCCTCGTACATGGCTCCGAGCTTTTTCCTGGAGTAGGTAAACGGGTCCTTTACCTGCTTAAACATAAGACACCGACCCCTTTCCAAGCTGCGACTCTGTGATTTTACGGTACAGTTCGGATTCCTGTAACAGTTCTTTGTGCGTCCCCTGCGCGGAGATGGTGCCATCCTCCAGCAGAAACACCCTGTCTGCATTCATGGCTGTACTGATTTTCTGCGTAATAAGCAGCGTCGTACAGGCATATTCCTGAAGCGCTCCGACGAGCTTTCTTTCCGTACCCGCATCAAGTGCGCTTGTGCTGTCGTCCAGCAGGAGGATCGCCGGCTCCCGGACAAATGCCCGCGCAATTGAAACCCGCTGTTTCTGACCTCCTGATAAATTGACGCCTTTCTGCCCGACCCGCGTTTGATATCCATCCGGTAGATCTGCGATCATCTCGTGAATCTGGGCCCGCTTTGCCGCTGTTTCGATTTCTTCATCGGTGGCATTTTCTTTGCCCCACTCGATGTTTTCCCTCATCGTGCCGGTAAATAAAAACGGCTCCTGCGGGACGTAGCCGACGTGCTGGCGCAGATCGGCCGTGTCTATCTCACGGATGTCTTTGCCGTCCAGTCGTATCGTGCCGGAATCGGCTTCATACAGCTTCGGAATCAGCTGAAACAAAGACGTTTTGCCGGAACCGGTGGCGCCGAGAATCGCTATCCTCTCACCGGCTTTTATGTCAAAATTCACATCTTCAAGCACGGGAACCGCTGTCTCCGGATAATGAAACCAGACATTTTCAAAAGTAAGCCTTCCGCTGACGGCAGCAGGAGCTGACGTTCGTTTCGTATCCGCAAAAGGCTTCGTTTCGGTATCGAGTACTTCCCCAATCCGCACCGAAGAGGCTCTTGCTCTGGATACCATCATAATGATCCAGCCGAAAATGGAAAGAGCGCCCGTCATTCTTGTCGCGTAGTTAACTAAAGCGACAATTTCTCCGGTAGTCGCTCCGCCGGCCTGAACCTGCATATTTCCAAACCAGAGGACACCGATAATGGTGGCATTCATAATCAGCAGAATGACCGGCATCGTCAATTCAGCCATCCGCAGCGCCGATACGGTTTGAAAACGCAGGTCTTCAGCGGATTTGGTAAAATGGCCTTTTTCGACATTCTGTCTTAAAAAGACACGGATCAGGCGGATACGGGACAGGTTATCCTGCATCACCCGGTTTACGGTATCAAGCTTCGCCTGGACCGAACGGAACATCTTGTCCGCCCGCTTCATTACCCAGAAAAGAAATCCCAGAATGATCGGAACCGTAATTAAAAAAAGCAGTCCCAGCTGCCAGTTTACGATCAGCGCCATGACGACACTTCCCGCTACAAGAAGCGGTGCACGAAGAAAAAAGCGCAGGCTCATAAAGATCGTCTGCTGGATGGAAGTAACGTCATTGGTCATTCTCGTTAAAAGCGTTGATGTCTGAAAAGCTGCAAAGTGGGAGAAAGAAAAGGCCTGGACTTTATGGTACACGCGGCTTCGAATATCAAGGCCCGCGCTCTGGCTGATATGAGCGGCGTAAAAAGAACTGATAATCCCGCCCGCAAAAGCGACCACGGACATCCCGACGAGAAGCGCCCCGAGTTGAAAGACGACTCCCAGATCTTCCTGCATGACGCCTTCGTCAATAATCCTGGCTATAATAAACGGCTGCAGCAGCTCCACGGACAATTCCACAAGCATGACAAATAAAGCAATGACCACGCCTATTTTGTAAGGCTTTAAAAACGTCAGGATCCTGCGCACTTTTCTTCCTCCCTTCTGTTGTTTATTCTCTTCGAGTGTCTAAGTATTTTACCATACCCGTTCGCATCCCTCAAAAGCAGAGACCTGCGGTTTATTTCTTCGTAAAAAAGGCAGAACCCGCGATACGGATTCTGCCTGGTTCATGCTTATTTCATCATGTCTTCGCGCACTTTCTTTTCTACTTCACCCTCGGGGCCGTAGCATTGTTCTGATTCGTTCCATGACATTTTTATTTCATTGACGACCTTTTTCGTATCGATTGTATTGTCTGTATGCTTTTCAAAAAACTTAATATGCTCCTGCGCAGGCAGCTCTTCGTTTACATACATTTGTTTAATAATGCTGTTGTACACGCAGGTGGACAGCACTTCAATCATGTCTTCAATTGATTTTTGGTCATCGTCTTCCGAGAAATACACTTCCAGGCTGGCATCGTCATCTATAGTGTAATCTTCTCCAATGCGGACCTCAACAGGGACATAATTTACCCGAACCTGCCCGTCCATTTCTTTTTTTGCTTTTGGTTTAACAAACGGAAAACTGCATGCAATAACGCCTTCTGCGTTTTTGTTCTTATCTAGTCCAAACATGGAATCCCTCCTAGTTGTGGTAACACAATTTACTTCTGGTTGTTGAGGACAAGCTTGCCGCGGACATGACCGTCCTGACTGGACTGATGAGCCTGTTTTACTCCCTCAGCGGTCAGCGGCAGCACTTCTGTTACGACCGGAACAATCATATCAAGCTGAAGCAGTGCGGCAATTTCCTGCAGCTGTTTTCCGCTGGCTTGAATAGAATGATACGCGGTGCGGATGTTTCTGTTCCGGGCGGCTTCCGTATCCGGATTTCCTATCACAGAAACAATCATCCCGCCTTCTTTTAAAGCAGGAAGGGCCTTTTCTGCTGTCGGACCGCCTACAAGATCAAATATTAAATCCACCTCATTGAGCAGGTCAGCCGGGTTATCCTTTTTGTAATCAATGGGACGGTCTGCCCCTATTGATTTTAAAAATCCCTGGTTTTCCCCGCCGGCCGTCGCGGCTACATACGCGCCTTTATGCTTGGCAATCTGCACGGCAAAGCTTCCTACGCCCCCGGCTCCGCCGAGAATTAATACGTTATCGCCATCCTGTACATCCGCCACATCATTCAGCACCTGCCATGCGGTAAGGCAGGCAAGCGGTACAGAAGCGGCTTCCGAGAAACTCAGCCGCTCCGGAATTTTAGCCAGCTTTTCTTCTTCTATGCACGTATAATCTGCGTACGCTCCATTTTCATTCATTTCTGTCTTCGCAAACACGGCATCGCCTTTTTTGAAAGCAGATACGCCGCTTCCTGTCTCCACAATCACTCCGGCTGCGTCCCATCCTAAAATGACTGGAAATCGAAGAGGAAGCCTGTCTTTTAAATATCCTTCTCTTACTTTCCAATCAATTGGATTGACAGAAGCCGCTTTTACTTCAATTAATACCTGATCGGCTTTAGGCACCGGTCTATCCATCTCTACTTCTTTAAATTCATTTTCACTTCCATACTGCTCAATTACGATGGCTTTCATGTCCTGCACCCTCCTTCTAGTCTTCTGCTATCACTACTTTTCCAATCATTCTTCCTGATTCTACTTTTTGGTGGCCTTCTCTGATTTGTTCAGCGTCTATAGGAGAAAGGGTTTCCGACAGGGTCGAGCGAAGCACTCCTTTATCCATCATTTCAGCAGCTTCGTTTAAAATACGGTGCTGCTCCCGTACATCATCTGTCATATAAGAGGAGCGCGTAAACATAAACTCCCAGACAAAAGCTGCGCTTTTATGCTGAAGCAGTGTAAGGTCAAGCTTTTCTTCTGTTTCCACAATCGAGCAGATCACTCCCTGCGGACTCACAATTTCTGCCATGCTTTCCCAATGACCGGCTGTATCGTTCAGGCAGAAAATATAAGGTACGTCCGGAAAACCTGCCTGCTGGAGCTGTGGAAGCAGCTCTTCTTTATGATTAATGATGTGATCTGCGCCTAATTCTCTGCACCAGTCTGCGGATGGCTGCCGGGAAGCAGTAGCGATCACTTCCAGTCCGGCAAGCTTGGCCAGCTGGATGGCTACAGAACCTACACCGCCGGCCTCTCCAAGAATCAGTACCGGCTGGCGCTTATCTGTTTCACTTGAGATGCCCATCCGTTCAAACAGGCCTTCCCAGGCCGTAAGCGTTGTAAGAGGCATCGCCGCACTCTCTGCAAAGCTTAAGCTTTTCGGCTTTCTGCCGACAATTCGTTCATCCACCAGATGAAATTCGCTGTTAGTGCCGGGCCTGCTCACATCTCCAGCGTAATATACTTCATCGCCCGGTTTAAAAAGCTGGCAGCGTTCGCCTACTTCTTCCACTATACCAGCCGCATCAAAACCAAGTACCTGTGCCTCTCTGGTTTTTTCTTCGTTTGACATTCTGACTTTGGTGTCCACCGGATTAACAGATACTGCTTTTATTCGTACGAGGATATCATGATCCTCGGCTTTCGGTTTATCTTTTGTTATATTTTGTAAGCTATCATCGTTATTGATAGGAAGAGATTCAAAAAATCCAACTGCATTCATGATGTACATCCTTTCTCTTGTGCGCATTTCCAATTTGTTTCATTCGTTCATCTTAAATAATTTACCTTTTTTCCTGGAGGTTGAAACCTTAATGACTATTCTTTACAGTATGAATTTTTATACTGCCTTTATTTAGACATAAATAAAAGCACGGCCGGAAGCCGTGCTTTTTTATCTTTATTTTAATACAGGTGCTTATAATGCGGCCTGCGCCGTTTTTTGGAAGGATGCCTGCGTCTTTAGATCTTTCATCGCCTGCAGACCCGCCATATTTAAATAGTTCCAGGGCTTGTTAAAGTGGGGCTGGAAAAAGAAGTCATTCATTGCAAGCTGCTCTACTGTCATCTGCTGCTGAACAGCCACGCTCAGCGTATTAATGGACTGGGTAAAGTCTGCTTCGGAAATAACCTGGGCGCCAAGCAGCCGGTGCGTTTCCATGTCATACACGATTTTCAGCTTAATCACTGCGTTATCGGGCATAAACGCCGGCCGGTAATCATCTTCCACTACTGCCGCTCCGGTATGGAAGCCAGCCTGTCTGGCTGCCATCTCTGTCATTCCGGTGGATGCCATTTGGTGCTCATAGATCTTTAAACCGGAAGTTCCCTGAGTACCGGGATGTGCCAGCACAGGACCTTCCAGGTTGTGCGCGACAAGCGTTCCCATACGGACGGCATTTGTAGCAAGCGGAATGTACGCATTGCCCCCGGTTGGGTTATACGGAACAGTGCAGCAGTCTCCTGCCGCAAACACATCCGGCTGGCTTGTCTGCATATACTTATCTACAATAATTGCCCCATTGTCGAGCATGTCCACTTCCCCGCGGAATAAATCCGTGTTGGGACGAAAGCCGATGCACATAACAACCATATCCGTTTCGTATTCTCCGTTCGTCGTTACTACTTTCCGGACCGTTCCTTCTTCTCCTTTGAATTCGCGGACCGTTTCCCCGAGCACCATATTTACGCCGCGTGCGTCCAAAGACTCCTGTACCGGGGCAGTAAATTCCGGATCAAGGTATTTATTTAAAATTCTCGTTTCCCCGTCAATCAAAGTAACCTTTTTGCCGGCTTCTTCAAATGCTTCCACGAGCTCAATACCAATATATCCGGCCCCAACGATTGTAATATGCTCTGCATACTCTGCTTGTTTAATAATATGCCGGGCATGATTGAAGTTTTTGCAGAGCATAATGTTATCCAGCTCCCGGCCCGGAATCGGCGGGGTGATCGGCCATGATCCTGTCGTAATTACAAGCTTATCAAACTGATATTCTGTTGTTTCGTTTGTCTGCAGATTTTTGGCCAGCAGCGTTTTATTTATGGTATCCGTGTCGAGCACTTCATGCTCAAGATGCATATGAACACCGAGGTCTTCCATTCCTTTGGGAGAGGCATAAAATAATCCGTCCGGGTCATTCACCACTCCACCAACGTATAAAGCGATGCCGCAGGATAGAAAGGATATATTATCATTTTTCTCAAATACATGAATGTCGGCTTCCGGATACATTTCGATCATATTGGTAATGGCTGCCGTACCCGCGTGGGTGCAGCCAATAACTGCTATTTCCATTGTAGTTCCTCCTGTTGTGAATGTTTTCACATGAGATTGTGAAGTTATTCACATTTATTTGTAACCTTAGTATAGTACGCCTTTATTTGTTCCGCAAGTATTTGTGAATGTTTTCACATAAAGTTCACACATAGAAAAAAACCGCAGCATAATCAATGCCGCGGTCCCCTTTTACTGTACTTCTATAACAAGCTTTCCGATCATTTTTCCAGACTCTATTTTCTTATGCGCTTCTTTCACTGTATCAGCCTCCAGCGGAGACAGCGTTTCTGTCAACGTGGTCTGCAGGGCTCCTTTATCGAGAAGTTCGCTGACTTCTGTAAGGAGCCGGTGCTGGGCAATCATATCGTCTGTCTGATGCATCGGCCTGGTGAACATATACTCCCAGGCAAACGTTACGCTTTTATGCTGAAGCTGGGAAAGATCGAGCGCTTCCTTCGTTCCAACGATAGAACATATTTTCCCCTGCGGCGCGATCGAGTCCACCATGTTCTTCCAATGATAGGCGGTATCATTCAGGCAGAAAATATAAGGCACACTTTCCAAATCGAGGGCTTCCAGCTGGGGCAGAAGCGGCTCCCGATGATTGATGACCTCATCCGCTCCCATTTTTCTGCACCACTCTACTGATTCCGGCCTGGAAGCAGTCGCAATAACCTGCATTCCGGCCCATTTGGCCAGCTGGATCGCAATGGATCCGACTCCGCCTGCTCCGCCGATAATTAAGATGGACTTGTACTGGTCTTTCTCCGAATCAATGCCAAGCCGGGTGAACATGCCTTCCCAGGCAGTGATTGCGGTAAGCGGTACGGCCGCACTCTCGGCAAAACTGAGCTGCCTTGGTTTTTTGCCGACGATACGCTCATCCACTATATGTTTTTCTCCATAGGCTCCGGACCGTGACTTATCTCCGGCGTAGAACACTTCATCACCCGGCTTAAAAATCTGGCAGTGCTCTCCGACAGCTTCTACGATACCTGATGCATCCCATCCAATAATCTGCGGCTCCTCTTCTTTAACGTCCGGTCCTTTCGACATTCGTGTTTTTGCGTCTACAGGATTTATGGAAACTGCTTTTACACGAACAACCAGATCATGGGTCCCCGGTACCGGGTCCGGCACCTCCACATTTAGAAAACTGTCTTTTTCTTCTATAGGAAGATATTGATAAAAACCTACTGCTTTCATAGCTGTCCCTCCATCTAAGTAAATTTGCTGGAACAATTCTTTTCTTATGTTTTAGAGTACCTTACTTAAGAACATTCCGAAACCGTTTTCCTTAAAGCGACGGGACATCTTTATTTTTTTCCTTTATACTGAAAAAAGATATTCGTGCAGGAAGGCGTTTTACAATGATAAAAAAATGGGTTTCCAAAATACGAGGGGAGCGGATGATAAAAACAGCACTTGCCGTTTTTTTCACTGTTCTTATCTGCCGGCTCTTTGACCTCCCGCCGGCTTTTGCTGTTATTGCGGCCATAGTCACGTTGGAACCAACCGCGGCTGACAGCGTTCAAAAAGGACTGCAGCGCTTTCCCGCTACTTTAATCGGTACCGCGCTGTCGCTTGGTTCTTTGTTTTTATTCGGCCAGACGGCTCTTGCATTTACTCTGGCTGCTGTACTGACCATTTACATATGCTATAAGCTCCGCCTCGAAGCCGGAATTCTTGTTGCTACTCTTACAGCTGTATTAATGATACCTGTCGCAGAAGCGCCATATCTCATTGAATTTATTCAACGGGCCGGCACAACGCTTATTGGAATCAGTGTTTCCACGATTGTTAATCTTATGATTCTCCCACCCCACTTTTCAAGAATGGTGGCCGAGAAAAATGAAGTGCTGTTTTCGCAGTCCGGGCGGCTTCTCCTTGAGAAAACAGCTGAAATTGTTGAAAGCAGCGAATCTAAAAATTACACCAGAAAACGTTTTTCTGATATGCAGAGGCAGCTGAGTGCTTCCATTGAACTGATTTCCCATCAGAAAAAAGAATGGAAATACCACCGTTACAGCGACCGGGACATGATGTTTTTCACGTATCAAAAAGAGCAGCTCTATGCGCTCGAACGAATTATTTACCATACGCACAGTTTATTTATGGTTAAAGACGATGAATTTACTCTATTTCCGGAAAAACAGGAAGTTGTCAACCGGGCCGTACACTCGATTGCCAACGTCCTCGAGCAGAAAAGCAGAAACATACCAGCGGCGCACTATACGATTATCGAACAGCTGGACCGGACGTTCCGCCAGGTGCAGCTCGAATGGCCGGAAACAAACGAATCCGCCTACCACCATCACTTTTCCGGGGAAGTTATTATTTTGTATGTACTGCTTTCCATCCATGATGTACTCGAAGAGCTGGAACAGATTCACAAGCAGTATGACCTGGATACGTCCACCTTCTCCTAATAGACATTACTGCGCAGCAGCCTCCTTTTCCCGAATGGACTGCTGCTTTTTTCTATATACAAATAGATATCCGGACCAGCCGCAGAAAAACAATCGAGACAAGAACGGCTTTTCCAGATAAATGAGCGGGTATTTTCTTATCCTTATCGTATCAGTATGTTCTTTTTATACCTGAGTCCCGTTCTTTTGTAAACTTTATGTGAGAAAAGTTTATCCAACAGGCCGAAAATCCTTACTTTTAATCATTGGATTATTAAAGGGATAGCGTTTATACTTAGAAAAGCTGGTTTATGTTGAGCGTGTGTCGGTCTAACGTCCTGTTTTTTTGTATAACCTTTCTAAAACGTTTTTACAGGGGTAGGACAGGGTATTCAGTATAGTAAAAACAATTTATACATAATAAGTGATCCGATCGCTCTTTATTTTCGTATACGTTATTTATACACCAGGAAAGTGCTTAAAAGGCACGTTAATTCATAAAAGGAGTCGTGACTATGTTTTTCTCACTAACTACTGCACAGCAGCACCTATCCATTACGTCTATATGGGGACCAGAACAGACGGAGGTCGACTCCCTGTGCTACAACTCTTCAGAGGCTGAAACAAATTCTGCCTTCTTTTGTATTATCGGTTCTCAGGCGGACGGACATGAGTATGCACGGGAAGCCATCAACAATGGCGCATCGATAATTGTCGGTTCAAACGGACCATTCTTGGAAAAATTAACTAATACTTATCCATCGGTTACGTTTTTGCACGTAGCTGATTCGAAAGTTGCAATGGCAGAATTTTCAATATTTTTCCATAATTTTGTTCATCAGTCCTTGAAAACAATAGGCGTTACAGGTACAAATGGAAAAACGACCGTAACTGCCTATACACGTACTCTTCTTAACCGTTTAGCCGTACCTACCGGCATTATGGGAACAGCAGGTATGTGGGACCATCAGAGCAAACTCACTTTCAAGCAGAACACACCTACAACGCCGGAGTCACCTGATCTGCACGCGATTTTTGAAAGAATATACCAAAATGGGGCAAAAGCGGTTTCACTTGAAGCAACGTCTATTGCTATCGAACAACAGCGTCTTCACGGTATTATGTTTGATGTCGGTATTCATACCAACCTTTCACCCGAGCATCTTGATTTTCACAACACGATGAATCAATATAAGCAGTCCAAGCTTAAATTGTTCAAACAGTCCAAACAAGCTGTAGTAAACCTTGATGACGAGGGCATGGCTGAAGATATTCTTGCTGTATTTAAAGGTCCGCTGCTAACATACAGCATCGAAAAGAAAGCTGATGTATACGCTGAGCATATTGTACCGGATGAAACCGGTACATCGTTGACAGTAGTGACCGGGAACAACCGGTATGACATTCATGTTCCTGTTTTTGGTGCTTACAACATTTCCAATCTGCTGTCTTCTGTCTGCGCCTGTATGCATTTAGGAATGGAAGAAGAGCAGATTATTGCCCAGCTTCCTTTCATTGAAGGCCCGGAAGGACGGTTCCAGATAATCGATCATTACCCGCGCTACAAAATAATTCTCGATTATGCCCACACCCCGGATGCACTTGAACTTGTTATAGAAGCCGCTAAGAAGCTTAAACACCGCAGGCTTATCCTAATGTTGACCGGCATTGGTCTAAGAGATCCTCTAAAAAGACCTAAAATGGCAAAGGCCGCGGAGGGAAAAGCAGATGCTTTTGTGGTCAGCGTTGATCACCCCGGCTTTACAGACCGGGAAAAAGTAGCTGATGATGTAGTATCCGGCTTCAGCGACCCTCATGCTGCGAATGTTTACAAGGAGCCCCTCCGCGAACATGCGATTCACCGCTCCCTTTCGCTTTCAGAAGAAGGGGATCTCGTACTGATAACCGGCTTAGGCTTCGGCGGTTATCAGCATGTCAATGGCGAGCAGGTTCCTTACGATGAACTGCAGGTTATTCAGGACTTCTTCGACAAAGAGAAAGCTCAAAACATTGTCTCAAGCTCATGAATAAATGTTTTTATTTTTTCATCTATACAAAAGGACGGTCCAGTTTTTATGGACCGTCCTTTTGTACATACTAATGCAGATTTTTTATTATATCTTATTCAGTTGGAAAGCACAGCACAAAAATAGTTTCCCCCGGCCGGCTGCTTTTCAGCATCAAATCTCCATTTAAACTTTGGGCAATCATCAAGCTGAAAGCAAGTCCAAGGCCAAGTCCATGCGTCTCATATTTTTTATTTTCTCCACGGAAAAACCGTTCAAAAATATATTCTTTCTCTTTTTCTTCTATTCCTTTGCCGCTGTCTGTTACTTCAATATAGGCCTGCCCGTTTTCTTGTTTCACATTTACGTGAATCGTACCTTCCATTTCCGGTCCAAAGGACTGCTGCGCGTTATTCAGCAGGTTAATCATAATCTGCTGAAGCCTGGCAGAGTCAATCTGAACGTATATATTCTCCTCCGGCACATCTAATTGAAGTGTTGTCCGGCTCTCTTTGTTTGTAATATTCCATTGATGAATGACCTCCTGTACCAGAGCCCCCATCTCTCTTTCTTCCATTACCACGTTGACGCCATTGGCACTAAAAGTATTAAAAGCGAGAAGATCTGCCACCATCGTTTTCATCCGTTCTGTTTCTTTCAATGAAATATCAATGAATTCCACAGCTTCTTCATCCGTTACTACGTCATCTTTTACAGCCTGCAGAAGGCCGCTGATGGAAGTAACCGGGGTTTTCAACTCATGAGTCACCCCTGCCAGCAGTTCTGTCCGCAGCTTTTCGAGGCGCTGCAGCCTGGCGGACATTTCTTTAAAAGAATCGACCAGGTCATGGATTTCTTTTTCCCGGATATTTTCCGGCAGCGTAAAGTTGTAATTCTGTTCCTTTACGAGCTTCGCGGCACCCGAGACCCGCTTTACAGGGTAAGACAGCCTGCGTGATAAAATATATATGGTCAGCCAGCCCAATAGAGCGAGCGCTACAACCATAATAGCTACCAGGCCGTATTCCTGATTTAACTGAGCCACTTCATTTACCGGCTGAATTATAACGACCCAGCCGATATTCGTGCCATCTTGAATAATCGGTGCTTTTACTAAAAAAGAGTTTCCTATCATATCAATATTTAACCGCTGGATCGAATCCTCTTTTTCAAGAACGCTGGCGGGAAAAGCAAGCTCCGGTTCAAATCCCCGGATAGCGTTGCTGGTAATCGAATCCCCGTTGTTATCTACAATATAAATAAGCGGGTTGGTTTCAATATTAAGTACGCTCTGCCTGTCCTGAAAAAAATCAGGCACTTCCTCCCTCGGGAGTGTCCCGCTTTCGTCCCCCTCTGTCGCCACACGGTCTGCCATTTCCTGAGCTACCAGCTGCGTTACGTTAAGCCGGTGATCTACGGTCGTCTGGCGGATCCAGAATAAAGAAAGCGCTGCAATAATAAGCAGTCCGATTAGCAGGGTCAGTAAATAGAGAGTCGTCCAGTAGCGGAGAATGGACACTTTCCGGTTTTTATTCATAAACACAGAACTGATACCCCAATCCCCGCAGTGTCTTTATTTCTCCTTCTGAAGAAGGCCAGTGTTTTAAGGATTGGCGGATTCTTTTAATAGAAAGGTCGACGGCCCGGTCGCTGCCTTCATAATCCATGCCCCATACGTGGTAGATAATCTGCTCGCGTTCCATCGTTTGATTCGGATGATCGGCCAAAAATAAAAATAACGATAAATCCCGCGGGGAAAACGTTATATCCACCCCATTTAATGTAACGCGGTGTGCTTTCGTATAGACCGTCAGGCTCCCGAAATGCTGAACGTCTTCTTCAGACAACGTGGTGCCTGAGCGCCTGAGAACGGCTTTCACACGGGCTACTACTTCTTTTCCGTCAAACGGCTTTGGTATGTAATCATCCGCCCCTTCATCGAGTCCCTTCAAGCGGTAATCCATATCTCCCAGTGCCGTCAGCATAATCACAGGACAGGCGCTTTTTTCTCTTATATGTTTAAGAATCTCCCAGCCGTCACGACCCGGAAGCATCACATCAACCAGAGCCAGATCCGGTCGTTTATGATCAAAAGCTTTTACGGCCTCATCCCCATGATAAACCTGTTCGGTTTCGAACCCGGCTTTTTGCAGGTAGGCTTTTAATACTTGGCTGATCGAAGCTTCGTCTTCTACTATAAGTATTTTTTCCATATAGGTCCCCTCACTTTTTTCCAGTATACCAACTTTTTTATACACGTAAAAAATAAACGGGGTAAAATCAAAATTTTCTTTAAATGAACGCAGATATAAAGAGAGAGCCTCCGATGGCGTTCGGAGACTCTCTCTTATATATTATTTAAAAGGGGGTATGAATATAATATAAAGGCTTAATGTGTCCGGTGTATGTCGAATAAAAAAAGATTTATATTTTTAGCTGCCCAGAAATAAAATACCGTACAAAATAGAAAGAATGATAACGAAAGCGGGATGCACTTTCCACTTCTCCATCAGCAGGTAGCTGCCTATAATTAAAAGAATAGTCTGCACCGTACCGGCTCCGTCCAGCGCACTTTCCAGAAATTGAAAGGTCAAAATACCGAGCAGCACAGCGATAATCGGCCGTACATAGGTTGTCAGCCTTTTCACTTTCGGTGACTGCCGATATGCGTACAGCAGCCCCATTAGAAGCAGCATTAAAATAAGTGAAGGTGCAATCGTTGCAAATAGAGCTACAGCGGCCCCGAACACGCCTCCTGCTTCATAACCGATATAAGCCGCCATTTTTGTGGCAATAGGTCCCGGCAGCGCATTTCCGATGGCAAGCACTTCACTGAATTCTCCTACGCTCATCCATCCATACCGCTCTACAACTTCATATTGAATCAGCGGAATCGAAGCCGGCCCGCCGCCATATCCAAGAATACCCGGCAGAAAAAAAGCTACAAAGATTTCCCAGTAAATGATCACGCGGTCCCCTCCTTCTTTTTATCCTTTTGAAACAAGGCTGCAGCAATCAAAAGAATGATAACGATTGCAGGATGAACATTAAGGACACTAATAATAAGCAGGCCGAATAGAATAAAAAACAACACCCGCACCCAGCCCAGGTCTTTCGTGGATTTTTGAATAAAGCTCCACGTAAGCACGCCCATCATGACGGTAACGACCGGAAGTACCCCATTTGTAATGCCGTTCACCCAGGCAGCATCCTGAAAGTTGGCCAATACAGCAAACAGGGCAATCATCAACACAGCAGTCGGTCCTACAATAGCGATAACCCCATTCACGGCGCCAAGTGCTCCGCCCTTTTTATAGCCGATGTAACCGGCAAGCTTTGTCACGATCGGTCCCGGCAGCGTATTGCCAAGCGCAAGCACATCCCCGAATTCTTCATCGGTCATCCATTTATAATGCTCGACTACCTCTTTATGTACTAAAGGAATAGAGGCCGGGCCGCCGCCGTACCCAAGCATCCCTACACGAAAAAAAGCTAAAAATATCCGCCACTGCATATAACTACCTCCCTTACTTTTGTTTTCATTATCTTAACACAGAATAACTAACGGCTGTATTCTATCCAATAATAACTTCTTTTTGTTTGATTTTTATATTATTTATTTACTTTATGTTAAAATGAACAATAATAGTATGCAAAAAGAAGGAGTGTTCTCATGCTCGACAAATTAGATCAGGGAATCATTGATTGTTTAGTCGAAGACGGCCGCATGTCCTATGTGGAAATTGGCAGACGTTTAAATATTTCGCGTGTGTCCGTAAGAGACCGGGTCCAGCAGCTAAAAGAAAAAGGCATTATCGAACGGTTCAGCGTAGTAGTCAATTCGGAAAAAATCGGAAAAACGGTCTCAGCTTTTTTTGAAGTGGACTGTGAACCCGCATCGCTCGTGGAAGTAGCAGAAACGCTCGTAGACAACCCAAATGTTGCCAGCTGTTACCAAATGACCGGGCCAAGCACCCTGCACATGCATGTACTCGTCGACGATTTTAAACGGCTCGAATTATTTATAAACGAAGAGCTTTATGCACTCGAAGGCATCACCCGCGTGGAAAGCCATATCCTTTTAAGACGATTTAAAAGCCGATCCGGCCTGAAGCTTTAAAAGTGATATGCTTGTAAGTTGTGGCATATTTGTGAATTGTCGTTTAAACCTCTCCATTTAAGTGAAAACATAAACATAGGAATACTTATAAAGGGGAGAAAAACATGTGGAGAAAAAACATACTGTTTCTTTTTGCAGCAGCGTTCATTTTCATTCTTGCTGCCTGCGGAAACAGCGGTGCAGAAGATGAACAGGATGAAATTGCATCAGAAGGCGGTCAGTACACGGCATCAGTTAATCTGATGACAAGTGACGAAGCGGATGCCGGTACGGCAGAAATTGTTCAGTCGGAAGATGGAAATGTAACCGTTCAGCTGGACCTTTCCGGTCTTCCAGCTGATAGTACGCACGGTATTCATATCCATGAAACCGGCGAATGTACAGCACCGGACTTTGAATCAGCGGGTGATCATTTCAATCCAACTGATGCCGAGCACGGCACGGAATCAGAAGGCGGCCCTCACGCAGGAGACCTTCCAAACATCGAAACCGATGAAAATGGAGAAGTAACGACGGAGCTTGATGCCTCTAATGATATTATTGTAGATCGTCAAGAAGATAATTCCTTATTTGACGATGGCAATACAGCCCTTGTGATCCATGAAAATGAAGACGACTATGAAACACAGCCTGCTGGTGATGCAGGAGACCGCATTGCCTGCGGCGTTATTGAATAATAAAGCAAAAGACCACCTTTGAGGGCGGTCTTTTGAGCTTCTCGAGAAAGTTATTCCATTTTGTATATCTATACATTATGTCAGTATCTTTTTAGTAGGGATTAAATGATACGTATAAGAAAGTAGTTCGACGGCGACTCAGACAGACCAGCCATCGGTGAAGATAAAGAGATCGTTCTTTCCTCTTTAGCTGAGGCATGGCCTGTCGAAAGCTTCCGCCGATATCATTTTTTTGAATAATATAAGCACTTACTCTCTTTTCAATAGCCTGTAAAGACCGCCTTTAAGGGCGGTCTTTTTTAGTACCCGGCTAAATCATCAAAAGTTGCCATGTCTCTTATCATTGCTGCCGAAGCTTCCAGCACAGCGTGGGCAAGCAGCGCTCCTGTTCCTTCCCCCAGCCTCATTCCAAGGTCCAGAATCGGCTCCAGCCCCAGCTTTTCAATAGCAAAATCATGGCCTTTTTCCGCAGAACGGTGTCCTGAAAATAAATAAGGTTTGATGTCCGGACATAATTTCACAGCGGCCAGTGCAGCCGTCGTGTTAATGAATCCATCCACAATGACCGGAACCCTCCTTTGCGCTGCTTCCAGCATAGCCCCTGTCATTCCTGCTATTTCATAGCCGCCTACCTCAGCCAGAACGCTCCATATGTCAGCCGGGTCCGGTTTTCTTTCAGCCAGTGACTCACGGATAATCGTTTCCTTTTGTGCAATGCCTTTGTCATCCAGCCCTGTTCCTGCACCGGTGACTTCTGACGGATCAACCTGATACAAAGCGGCCAGCACCGCGCTGCTTGACGTGGTATTTCCTATTCCCATTTCTCCGGTAATGAAGCATTCCAGGTCATTCGCTTCTATAAAAACAGCGGCTTCCTCTCTGCCAATCTGGACTGCAGCTTCTGCCTGCTGTTTTGTCATTGCAGATTCTTTCCTGAAATTTTTCGTGCCATTCCCTGCTTTGCGGCTGATGCCGATGAAATGAGGATCGAGTTCCGCCGCCATGCCAATATCAACCAGCTGAAACGCAGCGTTTTTATCCCTGGCAAAGGCGTTAACGGCCGCTCCTTCGTGCTGAAAGTTCTTAGCCATCTGGCCGGTAATGCTCTGCGGAAAAGCAGACACCCCTTCTTCGGTGATGCCGTGATCAGCTGCAAACACGAGTACGCCTGCTTTTTTTACGGACGCCCCGTGTGTTCCTGTAATACCGGCAAGCTGAACGGCTATATCTTCCAGCTTTCCCAAGCTTCCCGGCGGCTTCGTTAACGTTTGTATATAGGTGTATGCTTTTTCTGCTGCTTCTTTGTTAAAAGGTGGAATGGTAAATGTCTGCATTTCAGGCATGCTCCTCATTTTTTATGTATACATGTTCTATTCTTATTGTAGCAATCCTTTTCTTATTAGATGAGCTTCTTTTTTTACAATGAAAAAATCATTACAAATGCTTATACCCACTTAATAAAACTTGTGATATTATCAGTGTATCACTTACTTTCACTTATCCAGGAGGCAGCCATGTATCAAGAAGAAAGACTGATTGCGATTATAGATTACCTTGAAGAGCATGAGCGTGTGTCGGCAGCAGTTATCTGCGATTTATTCGACGTATCTAAAGATACCGCCCGACGTGACCTTGTCCGCTTAGAAGAAGAAAAACGCATTATCCGTACACGGGGAGGCGCTATTCTCCCGAGCAGGCATAACCAGGTAGGCGACTACCAGCAGCGCCTGCAGACAGTGTCTACTGAAAAAAAGAACATTGGACGCATCGCTGCTTCTCTTGTATACGATGAAGACAAGGTAATTCTGGACGCTTCCACTACGGTGCAGGCATGCGCAGAGTATATAAGCGATCAGTCCTGCACGGTTATTACGAATTCCACCCACCAGGCAGCTATCCTTTCGTTAAAACCGAATGTCCGCATTCAGATTTTGGGAGGAGAGCTGCACAAGGAGCAGCAGTTTCTGCATGGCGAATCTGTCACGGATAAGTTAAGTGAGTATTTCACCGATACGGCATTTCTTGGAGTTGTCGGCATTTCTGAAAACGGCCTGACTATTGCACATGAAGAGGACGGCATGGTGAAGCGCAAAATGATCAAACAGGCGAAGCGCCGGATTGCGCTTGCCGACCATTCAAAAATAGGGGTAACGTCTTATTACAAATTTGCCGATCTCTCTGAAATGGACGTATTGATTACCGACAAGCCCCCCTCTCCGGCTTTTCAAAAGCTTCTGAGCCAAAACCGGGTGGAACTTCTTGTCAGTGAAGAAAGGAAAGACAACCAATGAAAAAATTAGTTGCTGTTGATTTAGATGGAACGCTTTTAAACAGTGCCAGCAGGATCAGCCCGGAAAACCTGGACGCCATCCGCAAAGCCCAGCAGAACAATATAGAAGTAGTTATTGCAACCGGCCGGGCCCATTTTGACGTAAAGTACTTGTTTGAAGGCACAGGCATTAACACATGGATTATTGCAGCCAACGGCGCCACCCTTCACACTCCTGATTATACTGAGCATATAAAAATCCCGCTCGATAAGCAGGAAGCGCTCTCTGCGCTCGACTGGCTGGAAAAAAATCGTTTCTACTATGAAGTATTCAGCAATAATGCTATTTACACGGCGCAGGACAGCCGCGATATTTTAACAATTGAAATGGACCGCATTGCCAGTGCCAACCCCGGAATACAGAAGGATGCCCTTCTAAAGTCGGCACGCAAACAGTACAGTCAGTTTGGTTTTTCCTTCATTGACAGCCACAGGGAGCTCGCTGATGAATCCATTGACCTGTTCAATATTCTTGCCTTTTCTTTTGAGCCGCAGAAACTTGAACTAGGCTGGAAAGAGTTTGAAGACCGGAAGGAACTCACTCTGGTAAGTTCCTCCAAACATAATTTTGAATTGGAACATCATACTGCCTCTAAAGGAAAAATGCTGAAGCGCCTTGCGCTGGAGCTCGGAGTGCCTATGGAGCAGACCACCGCTATCGGAGACAGTCTGAATGATGTATCGATGCTCACTGCAGCCGGGCGGGGCTTTGCGATGGCCAACGCACTTGAAGAAGTAAAGCATATCAGCACAGAAGTGACGCGAAGCAACGACGAACACGGCGTGGCCCACGTGCTTCATCAACTTATCGATTAACAGCAAAACCCGGCGCATTGGGTGCGCCGGGTTTATTTTATACTGTTTTGGGCTCGCCTGGATTCCCACTTCCTGCTTTTTTGACGGTCACGGCAATTGCCCCGATCCAGAAAGCCAGAATGGCCAGATGAATCACCACACTCCATTCTTCCGACACATGAACGGTCGTTAACAGCGTACGGGCATTTGTCAAAATAATGAACCCTCCTACAAGTACTCCCAGCAGATGAGCCGGTACAATTCGCACCAGGTAGGCGGCAATCGGAGCGGCAATGACGCCTCCGATAACAAAAGCACCGATCAGCGCCCAGTTCAGCTGGGACCAGCCTAGAAAGATAAGAAAACCAAGAGAGGCAGAAACAGCGATGAAAAATTCGCTCGTATCGACCGTACCAATTATTTTTCGCGGGGTAAGCCCGCGCTGGGATAATAGAACCGGCGTATTAATAGGCCCCCACCCCCCGCCTCCAACAGCATCGAAGAAACCGGCGACCGCTCCAAGAGGCAGCAGAAATACCGTTTTGTTCCGGCCCGGCTTTACCGTTACCGCTTTATTCATTTTAAAAAGAAACCGGTACATAATATAAACACCAAGCGACAATAAGAAAATAGAAATAAAAGGCTTTATAACGTCCCCTGGAATGCTGCTGAGAAGGGCGGCACCGGCAAAAGCTCCTCCCACTCCCGGCAGAATAAGCTTGAACAGCATTTCCTTATCCACATTCTTAAAATACAAATGCGATGCTCCTGAGGCCGCAGTCGTTGCTATTTCCGAAAGGTGAACAGTAGCTGATACAATGGCAGGTGCCATACCGAACGTAAGCAGAAGCGTAGTGGACGTTGCGCCGTACGACATACCGAGCGCCCCATCTATAAGCTGGGCCAGAAAACCTACAATGGAAAAGATAATTAATTTACGCAACGTCCTGCACTCCTATTCTATTTTTGGATTAATCCCTATTATCCTTATAGGGTTTATATGATTTTATATGGATTACTAAAAGATATCTATAGGTCTTTTTTCGCATTATCTATTAAATAAGCAATTAAAAATAATTTTTGTATGAAACCAGATAATGCGGGTATATTATTAGTAACCAGTATTACGACAGCTTTTCCTCAGCCTATCATTTACTTCATTAGCAGGAATAAGGAGGGAAGTGTTTATGAATTATGGAATTCTAATATTCACCTTTTTCATCATTGTCATTACAGCCGTACTGGGAAATTTATTGATTGGCAAACAGGAATTCTCATGGTTTGAGCAGTTAAAAAGACCAAAATTTTTTAATGCCTCCCTAAAGCTTTTCATGATTGTCGGAATACTGTATTACATGGTAATGGGGATCATTTTGTATAGAGCCCTCGATGCGTCAAGTACGTTTATTGTTGTTTTTTCCATCATTATTTTGGTCTTAAATGAAGTATGGAACATTGCTTTTTTCAAACCTAAAAGCACATTTAACGGGTTTGCGGGTATCGTTATTTACCTTGTCCCCTGCATTATTTTGTTAATTGCCCTCCTGCGTTTCGACAACCTTTCTGCCTTTTTATTTTTTCTTTATGTTCTATGGGTTTTGTATGATTTGTACTGGACCTACGGTTTATGGAAACTTAATCCAGGCAGGTAAATAGAGCAGGGATCCGTATGTTTATGCTAAAGAATTATCCAGGCGGAGTCACCGCGTATTAATTTTCCACTCTTCTGTTTCGATTCATTAAAAAAGCAATGAGTGTAGAAACACAGCTCTAATCAAATTCCGGACACGTAAAAAAGCCGCTTCTCTTTTTAGAGAAACGGCTTTTGCTTGTTGTTTGATTAGTTAATGTCGTTTTTGTACTGCATGTAGACAACATGCGTTTCCAAGTGTTCTTCCAATCCGTGCTTTCCGTCAGCTCCACCCAGTCCGGACTGTTTCCGGCCGGCGTGGAAACCTTGAATTGCTTCGAAGTTTTCACGGTTTACAAATGTTTCACCGAACTTCAATTCATTGGCTGCTCTCATAATTTCATGAATATTTTCACTGAAAATAGAAGACGACAGGCCGAATACGGTATCGTTGGCCATCTTGATTGCATCATCAAAATTCTTATACGTCATAATTGGAAGAACAGGTCCGAAGATTTCTTCCTGGATAATTTCCATATCCTGCTTTACAGCGGTTAAAACAGTTGGCTGATAGTAAAAGCCTTTATCGGAATCTGTACGGCTGCCGCCGGTTTCTACTTTCGCTCCGGCTTTCACCGCATTTTCCACCATTTCGCTTACTGAATCAACCTGATCCTGATTCACAAGCGGACCTACATCGATATTCTTTTCTTTCATGGAATTACCGACTTTGGCATTTTTCATTTTTTCCGTAATTTTACGGGTGAATTCTTCTGCCACATCTTCATGCACATATACGCGCTCTGCGTTGGTACACGCTTGTCCGTTATTTATTGTACGGGACGCGTACACGTTTTCCACTGCCAGATCCACATCGGCATGCTTGGATACGATAGCCGGGGCCTTACCGCCGAGCTCAAGGTTTACTTTCGTAATGCCCTTTGCCGCTGCTTCCATTACAGCAGATCCTGCCGTAAAGCTTCCTGTCATGGAAATCATGCCTATTCTTGGATGAGAGGCAAGCGTATTTCCTACTGTAGACCCTTTGCCGTGTACAATATTAAATACACCTTTAGGCAGATCCAGTTCGTGGATAAGCTTAGCAAATTCACCGGCTGTATTTGGTGTCGCCTGGCCCGGCTTAATAACAATCGTACACCCTGTTAATAAAGCAGGTGCTACTTTACGCGCCAGAATAAACACAGGGAAATTCCACGGAATAATGCCGCCGACTACACCAATCGGTTTTTTAAATACCATGATATTTTCATTTGGGCGGTCACTCTCAAGAATTTCGCCTTCGTATTTACGGGCCCAGCCCGCCATATAACGGAAGTACTCAATAGCCACGGTTAATTCTGCTTCTGACGTGTCCATTGTTTTTCCGTTTTCTTCTGTCAGGGTTTTAATAAAGTGGTCTTTCTGGGACTCGAGCTTATCCGCAATTTTTAACAAGTACTGGGCTCTTTCCGCTACCGGAGTCGCGGCCCAGCTGTCAAATGCTTCATCTGCGGCTGCTACTGCTTTTTCGGTTTCTTCTTTCGTGCCGGATGGGATGGTGGAAATAACTTCTTCTGTTGCTGGATTTATTACATCTATAGTGTCGCTGTGTTCAGATGGAACCCATTCTCCATTGATATAATGCTGGTATGTTACGTCCATACTAATAAATACCTCCCAGTATTGTTTTTGTTCGTCAGCTGCTTACTTCTTATAAGAGTGCTCTAGTATATATACCACGTGCCCCGAAATTAAAACGTTTCTGACCGAAACCGTCCAGCCTGTCTGTAGAAGAAGTAGAAACAAACGACAGACAGCAGGGCCATAGCAATAAGAAAAGCGTAGCTGTTGCTGTAGGCGGCACCCTCCCCGCTCCATACCGGTAAGAGAGGATTCTCACCCATGCGGCTCCAGCCGAGCAGCTTGCCGGAAACAGCTACACCGAAAGCACCACCAATAAACTGAGTTAATTGAAGCAGCCCAAATCCAGACGAAAATGCGGCCGGGTTTAATTTCCCGGATAAATAATTCGGCACCCCCATCGTAATGCAGGAAAATCCGAGACTGGAAATCAAAAAGAAAAATCCCATCAGCCAAGGGGCATGGCCGCCAAAGCCGGTATACAAAACAGAAGCGACCGTCACACATACAGTCCCGGCACCAATAATGAAAAGAATGCCTGTTTTTTCGGCCATTCTGCCGATAAGAATCATCAGCACGGCGGATCCTGCAGCGCCGGGAAAAATAATCCACCCTATCGCTGCTGTATTTAAGCTGTAAATATCAGCAAGCAGTAAAGGAGTGATAAATAAAATAGCAAAATGAATAAAAAAGACAGAAAAACCAATAGCAAGACTCAACATGTAAATACTCTGTTTAAGCAGAGCCGGTGCGATAAAAGGATCGTTTACCCTGTTAATATGAATTAAAAAAAGAACGAACGCCGCCGCGCCTCCGAGGAAAAACAGGCTTCCTGTCGAGACAAACAGAAGCGCACTGACTGCTGCTGTGCTCAGCAGCAGAAAGCCGGGAATATCAAACAATGATCCACCCGGCACTTCAGCAGGTACGTTTTTCCGGTAAATAGGGATCATTAATGCCCCCAGCACGCTTATCATAAATAAAAAACTCCAGCCAAAGTACTCTGTCAGCAGCCCCCCGACAAGCGGACCCAGTCCGAAACCGAGTGTAGAGGCCGAGGCATAGATAGACATTGCTTTTGCTTTCTCATGCACGGGAAAATAGCGTGTGATCATCTGCATGCCCAAAGCCGAGACGGAGGAGGTGCCTGCCGCCTGAATGACCCGGGCAAGAATCAGCATCGGGTATGTTTGTGCAATCATGCCAAGAATGGAGCCCGCTCCTAAAAGCAGCAGTCCGACCGTCAGTAAAAAAGGAATCGCGGCATTCGTACCAAGTCTGCCGTAAATAACCACCCCAATGGCAAAAAAGACAGAGTAGCTGGTTACAATCCATGAAGCTGCTGCCGTATTAATTTGAAAGTCTTCCGTAATAACCGGAACAGCTACCGTAAACATGGAAGTGTTCATCACCATAATGAGGACGTTTAAAAACAGGGCAAATAGAACTAATTTTCTTTTATAAACTATTGAATCGGGCTTCATTTCATCCATACAAGAACCCTCTTTTCATTCAAATAAGCCAGCTAATTGGATTTAAAACCCTGATACATAAAGTAGTTAAACAAATCGAATCACAAAACAGTGTATCAGAAGAACATGATTAATAGGCAGCAAAACCATTTATTACTATAAAAAATACCGTTTTTTGTTCAAAATATTTGTTCTTTATAGTGGGTACTTTCTACTTATTGGGTGAATATTATACGTATTATCCCTTTTTTTCACTTATTTCAGTAAAAACAATCGCGACTATTAGCACATTTTTCCATATAAATACCATGATAAGATATATTTATTAAATCAGGCATAACACACAGACATATACTATTAAGGGGGTAATAAACAATTGTTAAATCAACAATCATTGTATGAAGAACTACTTCGCTCTTCGGAAAATCCGACTACGAGCTATATTGAACTATCGAATGCTATTTTGGGTCAGGATCACATCGATCCGGAACAGCGTCTAGTTATCATTAAGCGTATTTTAGCTGCTTACGAAGCACTTCAGCCGGACAACAGCATTTTTCCAGAGTTAAAGTCTTCATAATTTAACAGTTGTTTATTAACACACAAAAAGCCATTCCCTAACTAAAGGGAATGGCTTTTTCTCTGTTTATTTGAGTGCTTTTACCAATTCTTCCCCCATCAGTTCAGATGAAAAGGGATCACGGCTTGTTACAATCTGCTCGTCCGCCCAGACAGCGTGGGCTTTCTTTTCAAGGCTGCCTTTGTCATAGTTTGCTGTTTTCGTCAGCTCCTGCTCCAAACTGAACGGCAGGATGTCGAGCAGGCCTTCCGGTTCAATTTCATCAGGATAGCCCGTGACGGTTTTGCCATCTATCAAGCTGGTGCCATCCGCTTTCTTCGCCCAAATGAGCGGAGCGGGGCCGTGGCACTCTGCTGCAATAATGCCTTTATTGCTGTGAATGCTCGTAATAACATCATGCAGAGATTCGTCCTTGGCCAGATCATACATGGCTCCGTGACCGCCTACAATAAGAACAGCATCATAGGAAGAGGGATCAACATCGGATAGCTTCATCGTGTCATCCGCCCGTCCGGATTCATATATTTTTTTATATTTTCCTTCCGGATCATAATCTTCCAATAAGCTTACTTTATCCAATACCGGCTTCCCGCCTAACGGGGAGGCAATCTCGACGGTATGCCCTGCTTTTTCCAAAAGCTCAAGCGGGGCAAATAGTTCTTCTGCCCACCAGCCTGTTTCGTAATTATTTGCTTCATCTTTGTGTCCACTTGATAATACTGCAAGTACTCGTGCCATAATAAACCCTCCATTATAAATCATACGTTACGTATTAAATCTAATTACCCTGTTTGCCGTAATAAAAAACATTCTGCTTTGCAATGGACTGAAGCAGTTCATATAGATTGGCCTTTTCCTCAAAGCCAATACCGGGAGTACCAGGAAGCGCCACGTATCCATTTTCTACAGGCAGGTTGTCTGCAAATCCTCCTGGTTTGAAAAAAAGAAGACACCCCGGGGCGTCTTCTTTTTTAGTTTAGATTATTGAAATTCTGACGGAATCGTTGATAAATCAATGCCCCACATTAGTGGAAGCAGGAACATAACGGCCAGCGTAATAATGATAACGGCAACGATGTTGATCCAGAAACCGTTTTTCACCATCTCGAGAATCGTTAGCTTTCCGGTACCGAATATAATCGCGTTCGGCGGGGTTCCTACAGGAAGCATAAAGGCGCAGTTTGCAGCAAGCGCACATGGAACCATCAATGCATACGGGTGAACACCCAATGCTACTGAAAGTGCGGCTACTACTGGAAGAATCATTGTTGCTGTTGCTGTATTGGAAGTGATTTCTGTTAAGAAAAGCACCAACGTAGCAGAAACAAAGATGATTAACAGCAGGTTAGCTCCTTCAAGAACAGTGAGCTGCTCCCCGATCCATTCGGAAAGGCCGGTGCCGCTGAAACCGGCTGCCAGCGCAAGACCACCACCGAACAGAAGCAGGATGCCCCATGGAATTTCTTTGGAGTCTTTCCATTCCAGAATTCTGCTTTCGTTTTTCTTTGACGCCGGAATCGTGAACAGCAGTATAGTCGCTATCATAGCTACCATGCCGTCTGTCAGCTCCGGAAGAAGACCGTCCCACAAAAAGGAGCGTGTAATCCACATAAAGGCGGCGAAGATAAATACGGAGAGCACAGCTTTCTCTTCATAGGCTGTCTGTCCGAGCTTTTTAATTTCAGAGTGAACGAGTTCACGTCCGCCTGGAAGCTGCTTCAGCTGAATTTTATAAACCACTTTGGTTAAGTATACCCATGTTCCAAACATCATAATAACAGCGAGTGGTGCAGCAAATGCCATAAAGCCTGCAAATGAAATCTGCACCCCGTATAACTCATTAACGGTACCCGCAAGAATGCTGTTCGGCGGCGTACCAATCAACGTACCAAGTCCACCGATCGTACCGGCATAACCGATACCAAATATAATGGCTTTCTCAAACTTCTTTAAGTCACTATCATGGCCTTCCTCATGCTTTAATGCTTCTGTTACCTGATACACGATGGCAAGACCGATCGGCACCATCATCATAACAGCAGCCGTATTGGATACCCACATGGATAAGAATCCTGTAGCAAGCATAAACCCGAGAATAATACGGTTTGTGCTGACACCGATTAAGTTGATAATGAAAAGTGCAATACGTTTATGAAGGTTCCATTTTTCCATTGCTGTAGCAATAAAGAAACCGCCGAGAAAAAGGAATATAATATCATTACCATAAGCGGAAACGACTGTCTCATTGTCCATTGCCCCAATAATCGGAAGTAGAATAATAGGCAGTAACGATGTTGCCGGAATTGGAATCGCTTCTGTAATCCACCATGTTGCCACCCACAGCGTTACCGCTAAAACTGCGCGGCCTTCATAAGCCAGATCGGCAGGGTTAAAGAAAAACATAGCCATTAAAAATAATAAAGGACCAAGCATAAGGCCGACGAGCTGTGCTCTAGTGTAGGCAGATTTCGGGTTATTCCCGTCCGGCCCCCCTGTGCCTGCCGGCGCTGACGATCCATCTTTTCTGTCTGTAGAACCTGCTATTTCTCCTGCTTTATCAACCTGGGAGAACTTCAAAAGCCGCTTCGTCTGGTGATGCGATTTCCAAAGACTTCTCCACACGGATTGTACTGATTCAATCATGGTACCCACCCTCTCTCTGCAAAATGTAAACGTTTTCTTTAAATCTACCGGATAGCAGCCTCTTTGTATACCTTATGTAACTAAACGAACCCTTATGTAACTAAAGTAAGCAAGAAAAGTGGAAGAAGGCGTCCTGTTTCCCGGATTCTGGACGGGCTGCAAGGAATGCCTGCATTCCGCTGTCTGACCGGAAGAACTTCCGCTTTTCTTCAACAGTGCGCAAACATTCTTACTTTTCCTTCGAGTCGTTAAAAAAGGATTCGTTATCCGGATTTGCCTTATACCGGCGGAGTGGACGTCCCGTCCCCTCATAGCTTGCATCAGTAAGCAGCACCTCCATGCTTTCTAAATACTGCAGATATTTCCGGAGAGACACTCTGGAAATACCGGTATCCTCTGCAAGTTCCGCAGTGGAAAACCAGTCTCCGCTTTTATTCTCTATCTGTTTTATAATTCGCTGAAAAGTAACTTTTGTCAAGCCCTTTGGAAGCATCTGGGAGTCCTTATTTTTATTTTTCTGATTAATAATGAAATGATCCAGTGCTTCCTGTTCCAGGGAAGGCGCCTCTTTCATCCAGGCCGTTTTTTCTTTGTAGCGGACGAGAGCTGTTTTGAAACGGTCAAAGTCAAATGGCTTTATTAAGTAATCCGACGCTCCGTAACGGAGAGCCCGCTGAATAGAGGACCGGTCGTTGGCGGAACTAACCACAATCACGTCGACGGGCACCTCTTTTTTTCTCAGACTGACAAGCATGTCGATACCATTCCCCCCCGGCATGTATACATCCAAAAGCAGCAGGTCAATGGCATGCTCCTCCAGAGCTTTCCAGCCCTGCTCGATGCCGGAAGCCTCGGCAGCCACTTGAAAACCCGGTATTTTTTCTGTGTAGATTCTATTAAACTTTGCTACCATCGGGTCATCTTCAATAATCAGGACCTGAATCATACAGCTGCCTCCTTAAATGGTATTGTCACATGAAATACAGATCCCTGACCCGGCTCAGAAGTAACATCCAATGTGCCCCCTACAGTATCCAGCGCATTTTTTAACAAATACAACCCGTACCCTCTATCGGTTCCCTTCGTAGAAAAGCCCCTTACAAATAAATCATCAAGCTCTTCTTCTTCAATTCCCGGACCATTGTCTTCTATAGAAAAATGGAGCACGTCTTTCTGGTAGTCTATTTCTATAACGATCTCTCCTTCTTCTACTCCTTTTACTGCTTCATACGCATTGTCCGTGAGATTTCCGATAACGGTAATAACCGTATCAAGATATTCCGGTTCTTCGAGCAGCGGCCATGGCTGATCTCCTTCCATCGAAACGATCACGCCGGTTTCCTGAAAGTAGTTCAGCTTGTTCATCAAATATCCGGCAATCACGGGATCGCTGATATACCTGGTAACCCAGCCTACTTCTGTCTGATACGTATGGGAAATCTGTTCAATATACCCTTTTAATTCTTCATACGATTCTGTAAAAATCATAGCAGACATCACATGGAGCTTATTCATAAATTCGTGTGTCTGAGCCCGGAGTGTTTCCGCGTAAGCTTTTGCGCCGCTTAGCTGCTTAATGACAGCGGTAAGTTCTGACTTATCCCGAAACGTTGCCAGAGCACCTGCCAGCCGGCCCTCTGCATAAACAGGAACCCGGTTAACGACAATGTCCATGCCGTTTAAATCCTGTGCTTCATCAAATTCTGAATGCCCGTGTTCCAGCACTTCATGCAATCTCGATTTTGGAAGAAATTCTTTGACCTGGCGTCCGACCGGCTCCCCGTAGATGCCTGCTTTTTTAAACATGGTCGCTGCTGCCCGGTTGGCTAAGATAATAGTGGCGTCCTGGTCAATCGCAATAATGCCTTCCCTTACAGATGCAAGCATCGACTCACGCTCTTCCACCAACTGGGAAATTTCCGCAGGCTCCATGCCGTGCATGGTCTTTTTTATTCTCCGGGCCAGCCATACTGCTCCGGCTATGCCTATTAAGAGGCCTGCTCCGCTTCCAATATAAATGTCACGCTGGCTTGAAAGAACTTCGCTGTTAATATTATCCATTAAAATCCCTACGCTTACGACTCCAACCTGAGTACTTCCATCCCAGACGGGAACGAAAGCACGCATCGATTCTCCAAGCGTTCCCTCGGCAATTGAGGTGTAGGTTTCCCCGTTAAAGGAAGCATCTTCATCATTGCCCACAAACCGCTCTCCAATACGGCTTTCATTTGGATGCGTCAGACGGATATGCTCCATATCCATTACTACTATGTACTCTACTCCAGCCGCTTCCTGTACATCCACTGTATACTGCTGCAAGTCAGCATGTTCTTCCTGTCCGGAAACAAGCGCTTCGACTGTAAGAGGCGACCGCGATACAGAAATGGCCAGGTTCGTAGCCTGCGCTGCCTGGTCTTCTCTCGTAGTAGAGGCAGCTTCTACTGCCACCAGGACACTTGTCACACTTAAAGATAATATTAAAACCGCCAGTACAAGAAACGTAATCCAGGTGGTTAACGGAAGGGGTCTTCTTTCATTTGGTTTACGCAGCATATCTATCGCACCTCTGCTAATATAATGCTTCTATTGTACCACGGGGGATTTTTCCTTTGAGAAAAATAACTCATGTTTTGAACTCCTCTTTCTAAGCGTATAAAAAAAACACCGGGTCATAAGAGACCCGGCGCTGTATCTGAATATTATGCTGCTTCTGCCTGGCTTTGGCGGCGTACTTTCTTCACATTAAAGCGTAGAAGTATCGCACATACTAAGGCGACAATAAGCATGATGTTGACAATATAAAAGGAGATAGCGTAACTATCGGTTGCTTCCACTACTGTAGATACAATGGTTGGTCCGGCAATACCGGCCATCGCCCATGCAGTAAGCAGGTAACCATGAATGGCTCCAAGCTGCTTTGTACCGAATAAGTCTCCGATATATGCCGGCAGACAGGCAAACCCGCCCCCATAACAAGAAATGATAATACAAAGCAGGATAGCGAATAAAACGACATTCGTCACGAGAGGCAGCACGAAAAATGCGGCTACTTGTATCGCAAAGAATATAGTAAATACGTTCGTTCGTCCCAGATAGTCCGATGCAGAAGCCCAGACGATCCGGCCCAGGCCATTAAAGAGACCCATAATACCTACTATTGTCGCTGCCGTGGCGGCTGTCGATCCGGTTATTTCCTGCGTCATGCTCGATGCAACAGCTAAAAGCATGATACCAGCTGATATATTAATAAACATAATCAGCCACAAGAGGTAAAACCGGAGCGTCTTAATCGCTTCATTTGCTTTAAGCTGCGATAAATCTCCCGCAGGTTCGGCCTTTTTCTTTTCTTTCTTTTCTTCTTCTGTATCGTCTTTGCTGTCTTCTTTCTGCTGTTTCTCTTTTTCAATCATTGCTGCCGGCTTCCAGCCTTCCGGCGGTCTTTTCAGATAGCTGGCACCGGCTACCATCATAATGATGTAGGCAATACCAAGGATATAAAAGGTGCCCGGAATGCTGACGGCTCCCATTAAAAACTCGGCTATCGGGCTTGTAATAAGCGAACCGGCACCAAAACCAAGGACGGCCATACCGGTTGCAAGCCCTCTTCTATCCGGAAACCATTTTACTAATGTTGAAACAGGAGTTATGTATCCAATACCTAATCCGATTCCACCAATCACGCCATAAAAAGCAATAAACATAGGAAGACTTTCAAGCTGAATACTCCAGCCGGCTCCCAGGGTTCCAATTCCAAATAAAGTTGCTGCCACAAAACCTGATATTCTCGGGCCATATTTTTCTACGAAAAATCCTAAAAATGCAGCGGACATCCCTAAAAAGAAAATAGCTACTGTAAATGCCAGGCTCACATCGGATATCGCCCAGCCCACAGTGTCATTCAGTGGATTCTGATAGACGCTGTATGCATACACCGATCCGATAGACAGGTGGATAGCTACTGCTGATAAAGCAATCAGCCATCGATTCTTGTTTGTTTCCATCTTTCATCCCCCTTAATAGATAACTAGTTTTTCTTTCCCTAAATCCTGCTTACTGAAACGTTTCTGTCACATTTGACGTAACTATTTAACAAAAGAGACGTTTAGTTTAAAGAAACTCTTAATAACAGAGGAACCAAGTGTCTGCAGTGTTCTCATTATACAAAAAATAGTACACTGCATGTAAGAGAAAAAAGAGGCGGTGAGTATATTGGATTTATCTAACACGATGAAATGGCTGACAGGAGCGTTTGAGCTTCTGCTGGGAATCCCCTTACTTGGAGCTTCGATCGTTCTGGGATTCGGATACAGCCCATTGGGCATTATGCTGATTCTTCACATTATTACCCTGCTGCTGGCCAGAAGAGAAATGACCAGTACGACGGGCAGCATATTTGGTATTGTCACTTCTATCATTGCCGTTATTCCTTTTGTCGGCATGGTAATGCATATTATCACCGGCTGTATTCTGTTGATCGATGCTGCCAGATCAAGATAAGAAGCACCAGGAAAGATATCCATCAAAAAAAAGCCGTCCCGTTGTTTTGAACGGGACGGCTTTTTCCTATGATCAGCCGGATACTATTTTTTATTTACCAGCTGGGAGCGGTGCTTTTTCAGAGACAAGACCGCGGTCCTTTAAGTCGGACCAGAAAGAAGCCGGAATCTCTTCTTTTGTTGCTTTAATATCTTCAGCCATACGATCTGGCCGGCTTGAACCCGGGATAACTGCTTTTGTTACCGGATGAGCCAGGGAGAACTGCAGAGCAGCTGCTTTCAGATCTACTTTATGATGGTTTGCTATTTCCTGCATCTGCTCGACTTTCTTTTTAATGTCGGGCGTTATCTGCTGATAATTATAGTGGGATCCTCCAACAAGGGCACCTGAATTATAAGGCGCTCCAACTACAATACCCACCTCTTTTTCTTCAGCCGCAGGCATCAGGCGCTCTAGAGCCCCATCATGATTTAGCAGCGTATACTGCGTCGCCTGCAGACATAAATCAGGAAGCGTATCTTCAAGTTCCAGAGCCATTTCAATAGGCTCTGTTGTATTAACGCCAAGTCCCCATGAAGTAATGACACCCTCTTTACGAAGCTGGGTCAAAACTTTAAATGCACCCGTTTTGGCTGTCTCAAAGTGTTCCTTCCAATCATCACCGAGAAAATCCGGAGATACGTCGTGTACATACACAAAGTCCAATCTATCGGTTTTCAGACGCTCCAGGCTTTGCTCAATCGAACGAAGCGTGGCATCTTCACTGAAGTCTGTAATGATTTTATTTGGATTGCCAAGCTCAAACAACCCGCTTTTCTCTTCTGTTTCATCAGAGATAACACGGCCTACTTTCGTACTCAGCATGTAGTCTTCGCGCTTATGCGCAGCTAATGCATCCCCTAACCGGCTTTCTGAAAGGCCGGCACCGTAGAACGGAGCGGTGTCGTAATAGCGGATTCCCTGGTTCCAGGCCGATTCTATTGTGGCAGCCGCTTCTTCTTCAGAGATCTTGCGGTACATGTTTCCAAGTGGAGCAGTACCTAGTCCTATTTTTCCTTTTATATCGTGTTTCAATTTTGTTTCCTCCTTTATTTTATAAAACAATCTTTTCTCCTCATTACCGTTGCTTATGAAAAATAAACATCACGCCGCTGAAGGTTTACACCAGATTAATCTTCTTTTCTATTTATCCACCTACTCTCTTTTTGAAAATGCAGCACGTATAATCAACAGAAAAAACCCCCACCAGTTATGAGGGCTTTCTTATGCTTTTTCCGAATGAAAAAAAGCCGGAAGGTATTCTTTATGGGCTTCGAGCATTTCATCCAGAAGACGTTTGGCAATCGTGTCTGACGGAACAAGCGGATTAATTGCCATCGCAGTCAGCGCTGTATAGTAATCCCCTGTTACGGCCGCTTCCACTGCCGTTCTTTCAAATGATTTTATCTGTTGGACGAGTCCATTAACTGCTGCAGGCAGATCTCCGACAGCTATTGGTTTAGGCCCGTCTTTCGTGATAACACAATTTACTTCTACTGCCGAATCGCAGGGAATCCCGGAAATAGCTCCTGCGTTTTTCGTGTTTACCGGCTGAATATCCTGTTTGTTGTTGTAGATGGAGTTGATTAAGCTGCAGGCGGCTTCACTGTAATAGGCACCACCACGTTTTTCAAGCTGCTCTGGTTTTGTTTCCAGCTCCACGTTTTGATACAGATCAAAAAGCTCGGACTCTACTCCTTTAACCACATCCGCCCGTGTCCCGGTCGTTCTGGACGCCTCGAGTTCTTCTGCCAGCATTTCATCGGTCTTATAATAATAGCGGTGGTAGGGACAGGGAAGCACCCCAAGTCCTTTAATAAAATCAGGCTCCCACCCGAGTGCGGCAATATTTTTCATCGTCGCCTGCTTATCCGGGTCTGCCGCTGCGGCCAGCGCTTCGTCTTTTATGCTGACACCATCCAGGAAAATATCGAGTCCGTACACCATATGATTTAAGCCGGCAAACTGTATATCGAGCCTGTCTGCTTCTACTTCAAGTACTTCAGCGAGTCCCATTTTCATTCCTATCGGAACATTACACAAGCCGACCACTTTTTTTATATTGGAATGGCGCAGAACTGCTTCTGTTATCATTCCGGCAGGATTAGTGAAATTGACAAGCCAGGCGTCCGGGCACAGCTCTTCCATCTCTTTTGTAATCTCCAATACGACCGGAATCGTACGAAGGCCTTTTAAAAGGCCGCCCGGTCCATTGGTTTCCTGACCGATTACGCCATATTTCAACGGAATCGCTTCATCTTTCCGGCGGGCAGCCAGCTGCCCGGTCCGAAACTGGGTTGTAACAAAATCGGCACCGCTCAGCGCCTGCCTTCGATCCAGCGTCAAATAAATATCCATAGCTATGTCCTCTTTTTTTACCATCCGTTTGGCCAGAGCTCCCACGATATTTAATTTCCTTTCTCCTTCCGGTACATCTACAAGCCACAGCTCCCGAACCGGCAGTTCATGGTGCCGCTTAATCATCCCTTCCACCAATTCAGGGGTATAGCTTGACCCCCCGCCAATTACGGCTATTTTCAACCCTCTTTTCATATAGACACCTCCCGAAATCATCCATAATATAACCGCTTTTCTTATATATAGTTTAATAGGAAACCGCTTTAATCTATATACATTTATTTTCCACTTTCTACCGGAAACCGTTATATGAGAAATATTATATAGGTACAGATTACTGTTCCTTCCATATATTGAAACTTTTATTTACCTTTGCCGTATCTTTTCATTAAGTACAAAGTAGATTATACTTGCCTTTATTGTATATTTTCAGATTTTTAGATTGGAGCGTAATTACTACATATGAGCAGACCTATGGTTATCTTTGGAAGCATATTCGCGATGCTGCTGCTTGCCGGCGGCGGATATGCTCTTTATTTGTACGATCAGCTGAGTACAACAGCTGATGATATTCATGAACCGGTAACACGGGAAAGCGAGCGCAGAGAGCAGTCTGCAGACAGCACTGATACCGGAGACGCTGCTTCCTCAGAAGACAATGAGGGGAATCCGCAGCCGCTGTCATTTCTTATTATGGGCATTGATGATCATGAATCCACAAGCGGGCGTTCCGACACGATGATTCTGCTGACCGTTAATCCCGGAAAAGAATCTATTAAAATGGTCAGCATCCCAAGAGATACGCTGACTGAAATGGTTGGCCGCGGCACCGACGATAAGATCAATCATGCGTATGCATTCGGCGGCGCCGAAATGGCGATGGACAGCGTCGAAGAACTGCTCGATGTACCGGTGGATCATTTTGCCACCGTAAACATGCAGAGCTTCGAAGATATCGTTAATATTCTGGGCGGAGTGACCGTTGACAATAATCTTGCCTTTGAACAGGATAATCATACTTATCCGGAAGGCGAAATTACGTTGGATGGAGAAGAAGCTCTTTCGTTTGTGCGCATGCGCTATGAAGATCCACAGGGAGACCTTGGACGAACGGAGCGTCAGCGGCAGGTACTCGATGCCGTTATTCAGGAAGGCGCCCAAATCTCCTCTGTCACACGTATTCAGGACTATCTGACTGTCGTAGAAGATAACGTACGCACCAGCTTGACCTTTGCTGACATGCGGGAGCTGCAGTCTGATTACAGGGACGCCCGTCACGAGATTAATACGCTCGAACTCGAAGGAGAAGGCATAATGCGCGATGATATCTACTATCTGGAGCTCGATGAGCAGTTGAAAAACCAGGTATCCGATGAATTACGGGGACATTTGGAACTTTAATATTTTCTTTGCATTTCTGGAAACATATTGAAAAATGTGCCTAAAAGATTATGATAGAAATAAAGCAGGTAAAAATCAGCGAATAGGAGAAACGTATGAAAAAATTCTTAATTATTACTGCTGTTATATTTGGTGTTGTTGTCATTGGCATTGCAGCCTACCTCTTTTATTTATTTCAATCAACGGCCGATACGGCCGAGCAGATGCATGACCCTATTGGAAGATCAAGCGAACTGCGTGAAGGAGAACCCGACCTTAGTAATGGAGATCCCATCTCCCTGCTGCTGTTGGGGATTGACTCGGAAGAAAGCACTACGGGCCGCTCCGATACGATGATCGTCATGACGATCAATCCGGAACTGGAGTCGATTAAAATGGTCAGTATCCCCCGCGACAGCCGCGTGGAGATCGAAGGCCGCGGACAGGATAAAATTAATCACGCCTATGCGTTCGGCGGTGCCGAGCTTGCTATGGATACCGTTGAGAATTTTCTCGATGTTCCGATCGATTACTATGCCACGGTAAATATGGAAAGTTTTATCGACACAGTTGATATGGTAGATGGTGTAACCGTAAATAACGGACTCTCCTTTGAATACGGCGGCTTTACGTTTCCTGAAGGAGAAATTCAACTCAGCGGGGAAGAAGCACTTGCTTTTGTAAGAATGCGCTATGAAGATCCGCAGGGCGATGCCGGACGCAATGAACGCCAGCGCCAGGTCATTGATGCTGTTATTAACGAAGGTGCACAGATTTCCAACATCACAAAAGTGGATAATTTCCTTGATATTCTGGGAGATAATGCGAAAACAAGCTTCACTTTTGAAGAAATGAGACAAGTTCAATCCAACTACAGAGCTGCACGCCACAATCTTGAAGAAACGCAGATGCGTGGAGAAGATGCAACCATTGACGGCGTTTATTATATGGAAATCCCAGATGAAACCGTGCAGGAAATTTCTACTGAATTAAATGAACACTTGAACGCAGAATAGCTGTCAGCCCCTCTTCTCCTCTTGGAAAAGAGGGGTTTTTTGTGTTGCTCTGCCTGTTTCCTGCTATACTGAAACCAACTTGCACCCGAAAGGAAGATTCGATGGATCTAAGCCTCGACTATGCGAAAAAAATGGATAGCCGGGACCCTCTGCATTCGTTCAGGGATGAATTTTATCTTCAGCCCAGCGTCTTGTATATGGACGGCAATTCACTTGGCCTGATGTCTAAACGAGCGGAAATAAAAACGCTGAAGCTGATGGAAAGCTGGAAAACACGGGGAATTAACGGATGGACTTCAGGCGATCATGCCTGGTTTTATTTATCCGAAAAGCTGGGCCGGCAGATGGCAGGCCTGGTCGGTGCACTTCCAGACGAAGTTATTGCTACCGGGTCAACAACTGTCAACCTCCATCAGCTGCTCGCTACTTTTTATAAACCGGCAGGCCGGAAAACAAAAATACTGGCAGACTCTCTCACTTTCCCTTCTGATATTTACGCGATCCAAAGCCAAATTGAGCAGAAAGGCTTGGCGGTGGAAGATGAGCTTATTCTCATAGAGAGCCGGGATGGATTCACTTTGGAGGAAAAGGACATTATTGCTGCAATGACCGACGAAACAGCCGTGGTCATTCTGCCGGGAGTCCTATACCGGAGCGGCCAGGTGCTTGATATGGCACGAATTACTGCAGCCGCCAGGGAAAAAGATATTATTATCGGCTGGGATCTCAGCCATTCTGCCGGCGCAGTGCCTCATCAGCTGCATGACTGGGGAGCTGACTTTGCATTTTGGTGCACGTATAAGCACTTAAACGGCGGACCGGGAAGTGTCGGTGCCCTATTTGTTCATGAAAAACACAGCGGCCGTATGCCCGGACTATCCGGATGGTTTGGATCCGCTAAAGAAAAGCAGTTCGATATGGAGCATACGATGACGCCTGCACTTGACGCAGGAGCGTACCAGATTGGAACGCCGCACATATTAAGCCTGGCTCCGCTGCTTGGTTCTCTTGAAGTGACAGAAGAGGCGGGCATTCATGCCATCCGGAAAAAGTCTCTTCAGCTGACAGATTACATGAGCCGCTTGATAGAAGAAAAGCTGGCCGGCCGTAACTTTTCCATCGTCAGCCCGTCTGAACACAAAAGACGCGGTGCCCATCTTTTTATTGAACACCCGCAGGCTGCAGGTATCTGCAAAGCTCTGAAAAATGAAGGCGTGATCCCGGATTTCCGCATGCCTAACGGCATCCGCCTGGCTCCGGTTGCGCTGTATACTTCTTTCGAAGACGTTTGGCACACCATTACGATATTGGAAAACATCATGAGCACAGAAGCACATAAACAGTATGACAATACGCGCGATATCGTCAGCTGATACCTTTACAAACTCTTCATATTTCCTTACCTCCTCTTCATACCAGCTTGATATTTACGTTGTATGATTGCTTTAGAAAGATAGACTAGAGTTGGAGGAGGAAAAGAATGAAATGTTATTTTTCATCTTCATTAATGTGGGGTAAACCATTCGCGGACATTCTTCAGGAAGCTTCCTATCTCGGTATGGAAGGGGTTGAAATCTGGGCAGAACAGTTTTGGCTGCAGCAGGAATCACCCGCTCATATCCTTTCCCTTAAACAGGAACTCGGCCTGGAATTAACACTGCACGCCTGCAGCTGGGATATTAACATTCATTCAATCAATAAAGGAATCCGGGAACAGTCCGTTCGTGAGATTTCCAAATCCTTTGTTCTGGCTAAGCAGCTGGGCGCGCACAATGTGACCGTCCATCCCGGCCGCCAGAGCACTCCCGGCCTGATGAATCACAGCCTGAACGTCTATATAGAGCTTGCCATGAAAGCAGCAGAACATGGCTGCACGCTTTCTTTGGAGCAGATGGAGGAAACGCCAAAGGAACTGTTCTGTGAACCCGAACAGATGAATGCCTTAAGCCATTTCCTTCCCGAAGAAGTGAAAATAACATTTGATACCGCTCATGTTCCCTTAACGATTAACCCTTATGATTATTTAAAAAAATTAGAACGGGTCAACAAAATACACCTCAGCGATACGTCGCTTGATAAATACCATGTCGCGCTCGGGGAAGGAAGACTTCACCTTCCGGATATGCTCAGCATTTTGTCCAGAACAAATCTTCCTGTTGTTCTGGAAGGACTTGATCAATCTGAAAACAACGATTTACTGTACAAACACCTGGACTACCTGCAAAAGTCCGGCCTGCACGTTCTTCCGGAACACCGCCGCTCTTTTGTATCCTCTTAGTCTCAGTACAAAAAAGAACGCGGAGACATGTCTCCGCGTTCTTTTTTGTTTATTTTTTCTGCTTTTGTTTCCACAGGCGGAAGTGATCTACTTCGTCGGTCAGGCGGTTAATGATAAATCCAATAACCGCTGCGTCATCGAAGAAGCCGATAACCGGAATAAAGTCCGGTATTAAATCAATCGGGGACACAAAATACAGGATACCCGCGATCACCATAATAATGGATTTTTTATCAAGCTCTTTATAGTCGCCTTTGATCCAGGCACGAAACATCTGCAGCATAAGCTGAAGATCTTCCCAGACATCGGACAGATTTCTTTCTTCCTTTTTGTCCTCTGCCTTATTTTTTGCTTTTTTCAAAAGCCCTTTTGATTTCTTTTTATCTTCGTAGTATTCCTCTGCTTCCCCTTCGAACTTCTTATATCCTTTTTGGTAATCTTCTTTATTCAAGTCTTTCTCCTTTTTGCCTTTAAATCGATCAAACATGAATCCAGCCCCCTAGCACCTTCTTTTATTTTTATATATTTACGTGAACTTTATGAATCCTTACATCAACGTAACCTTCTCTACATATTCCACATTTATGATGAATATAAACGAGGAGGTTATACATATGAAGAAAGTTCTTTTTACATTTACAGCCGGGGCCGCTCTTTTAACACTTGCTGCCTGTGGCGGCAGTGCCGATTCAGAAGCTGACAGCGGTGATAGCGGGGCGGCAGGAGATATATCTTTTTATACTTCCCAGCCGGATGAAGATGCTAATGCATTGGTTGAAGCCTTTAATGAAGAGTATCCCGATATCAATGTCAGCCTGTACCGTTCCGGAACAGAGGAAGTAGTAAGTAAAGTGCAGGCGGAGGATCAGGCCGGTTCCGTAGAGGCTGATGTTCTCCTTCTTGCGGACAGTGTTACATTTGAAAGCCTGAAAGAACAGGAGCTCCTTCAAGCCTATGAGTCTCCGGAAGCAGCAGACCTACCTGAAGAGTTCGTAGATCCGGACCATATGTATTTTGGCACTAAAGCAATGGCTACGATACTTGCTGTTAATACAAACGAAGTGGATGACCTGCCTGATTCCTGGAAAGACCTCGCCGCCGGTGAAGCTGACGGGCAGACCGTTATGCCGAGTCCCCTATACTCCGGGGCTGCTGCCTATAATGCAGGCGTAATGAGCCGGGAAGACAGCCTCGGATGGGAGTATTTTGAAGGTCTTTCCGATAACGACGTAACGATTGTTCAGGGTAATGGCGGTGCTCTTCAATCTGTAGCATCCGGTGAGAAATCATATGCGATGGTCGTTGACTTTATCGCTGCTAACGCAAAAGCAGAAGGCTCCCCTGTTGAGCTTGTTTATCCGGAAGAGGGCGTCCCGGTCATTACGGAACCGGTCGGCATCACAGCCGCGTCCGATAACGTAGAAGCTTCCCAGACGTTTGTTGACTTTATTCTCTCTGAAGAAGGGCAGACACTTGCCGCGGATATGGGATATACACCGCTTCGTGATGAAGTGGAGGTTCCGGAAGGTCTGAAAACAATGGATGACCTGCAGATCATGTCTGAAGATGTGAGTACACTGCTCGACTCCCGGGAAGAAGACAAATCGACCTTCAGCGATGTAACAGGAGCGCAGTAGACCGTATTAAAACAAGCAGTTTTTATTTTCAGACAAGAAAGGTGCTGTCCTATGTCCGGTTCTACTGTTTTCAGAAAAGAGAGGGGAACATCACCCCTCTCTTTTCCCCTATCTGTTTTGACAAAGCGCAGACTGTTTGGCGGCACGGCTCTTCTATTAATATTTATCTTTTTTGTACTTCCGCTTTTTCGGCTCGTTGAACTCAGCTTTTCAGGAGAAGAAGGGTTTACTTTTTCCGTTTACCAGGAAGTCTGGCGGGAGTCCTCCACCTGGACCACTCTCTGGAATACGGTAGTAATCGTTGGGGCTTCCACCTTACTTTCCGCCGGAGGAGGACTGTTGGCAGCGATCATTGTTGCTTATAGTGATGTCCGCGGCAAGACGGCTATGCACCTCTTTATTCTGCTGCCGTTTGTCATTCCTTCTTATATTATTACGCTGGCATGGACCCAGCTTTTCAGCAGTAATGGCTGGGCGGCGGCTTTTCTGGAACGGCTGCCCGGTGATATCTCTCCTGTTAATTTGTACAGTATGGGAGGCATCATTTTTGTATTAAGCATCTCCCACTTTCCTTTAGTTTACCTGCTCACCGTAAGTGTCCTGCGTCGTATTCCAAGAGAACTCGATGCAGCTGCCAGAGTTTCCGGTGCAGGGAAGTGGAGAACATTTCGTACCGTATACTGGCCGCTCGCACTTCCCGGACTGGCCGGCGGCGGACTGCTTGCCTTCTTAGCAAGTCTCGACAACTTTGGAATTCCTGCTTTTCTCGGAATTCCAGCCAACATTCCTGTGCTGAGCACCGCTATTTATCAGGAAATAGCAGGATTTGGACCACAGGCTTTTTCACGTGCTGCTGTCCTGGCGTCTCTTCTTGGAGCAGCTGCACTGGCCGGCACGCTCTTCCAATGGCTGCTGATCAAAAAATCACAGAATCATGAAACGTCTTATGAAGACAAAGCTCCCCGTTTTACTTTTGGAAAGTACAGAAAAACGGTCGAAGCTGTCATTTGGTCTTTTCTATTCATTATCAGCGTTATTCCATTAGCTGCTATGGCAGCAGCTTCGCTGTCTCCTGCTTTTGGAGCCCCTTTCCGACTCGATACGATAACCTTGCAGCATTATAACTTTTTACTGACAGGAAACAGCCAGGTGCAGGGGGCGTTAACGAACAGCCTTACGTTAGCTTTGATTACTACCTTTGCTGCATTAATAATTGGAACGGCTATTGCCTATTTCCGGGTGTACCGCCCCTCGGTGTGCTCCAGAAGTGCCGAGCTGAGTATTGCTCTTCCGTATGCCCTGCCCGGAACGGTTCTTGCCCTCGCGCTGATCTTCACCTGGATGCAGCCGGTGCCCGGCTGGAATCCTGGTATATACGGCAGTATATGGATCTTAATTATTGCTTATATTACCCGCTTTACGATATTACAGGGACGCGCCAGCGCTACAGCTTTTATGCAGATTGGACAACCTATGCAGGAAGCCGCACGAAGCAGCGGGGCAGGGTTCTTTTCTCTCTGGAGAAAAATCATGGTGCCTCTTATGGTATCCGGCCTTGCAGGCGGTGCTTTCCTTGTTTTTCTTTCCGCCCTGGCAGAACTGACTGTTTCCGCCCTGCTTTGGTCTTCCGGAAACGAAACGATCGGCGTTATGATTTTCCAGTTTGAGCAGGCTGGATATACCACGCATTCCACGGCTTTTTCCTCCCTTATCGTCGGAGGAATGGCTGTTGCAGGAGTTGGATTGCTGCTGCTTAAAAAAAGGATGGAGAAAAGAGGGATCATCGTATGAGCACATGTCTGCACAGTGTCACCAAATCTTTTGGAGAATTAGATGCACTAAAAAATATCAGCTTAGAAGTAAAAGAAGGAGAATTTGTTGCTATTGTAGGTCCTTCCGGCTGTGGAAAGTCTACGCTTCTTCGGCTGCTGGCAGGATTTGACCGGCCCTCCTCCGGAGAGATAACGATTGGCGGAACGATGGCAGCCGACGCTTCCCACGCTCTGCCTCCGGAAAAACGTTCCATTGGAATGGTCTTTCAATCATTCGCCCTTTGGCCCCATATGCGGGTTGAAGAGCAGATCATGTTCCCCTTGCAGCATCGTTCTTCTAAAAAAATGAGTCGACACGATAAACAAGAGCGTGTCAAAGAAGTTCTTGCACTGACCGGTATGACGGTATTTGCGAACCGTATGCCCCATCAGCTCTCCGGCGGACAGAAACAGCGGGTCGCTCTGGCCCGTGCTATCGTCGCTTCCCCTTCCCTGCTATTAATGGATGAGCCCTTAAGCAGTCTCGATGCAGAGCTCCGCAGTACAATGCGCCAGGAAATCCAGCGCATTCATCAACACTCTGGTGCGACTATTGTTTATGTTACGCACGATCAGGAAGAAGCTCTTGCTATGGCTGACCGTATCGTCGTTATGAAAGATGGGCGGATTGAACAGGTGGGAACGCCAAGAGGGGTTTACTATTATCCAGCCACTGCTTTTGCTGCTACGTTTGTCAGTAAAGCGAATATTATACCCGGGACCTGGAATCACTCCACGTTTCACCCTTTTAATCAGCACGGCACTTTTTGGGAAAAGCCAAAAACCGCTCCGCTTTTTCAAAAAAAATCTATTTTTCCTGCCCGCCCTGATGAACTTCTTTTATCAACAGAACCTAATGAGAGCGCCCTGCAGGGGGTCATAAAAAACGTGCAGTTTCAAGGGACTTATATCCGCTGTACGGTTACCGTTCAGGAAACAGACCTTATCGTTCATGCTGATATGCTTCAAAGCCTTTCCCCCGGTGACAACGTTACGCTCCAACTAAAAGAACCTTCTATAAAAGGGGCCAGTCTTATGCAGGCCTAATAAGAACATATACATTAATCCAGAGTCTTCCTTAACAGAGGAAGACTTTTTGCCGTATTTTTCATCTGTACCGTCTTGCAGAAACAAACGAAGCGGCGTCCGGTGAAGAATGGAGAGCCCAGCATTATAATGAGCGGTTCGTCCAAGGCAGCCGGGCCGCAGTATGATAGGCCTACCATGGAATAAACGGAAGGCGCGCCGCTCCACAGAAGGTTTACGATGCAGGAGACTACATTTGAACAACTAATGGAAGAATACATGCCTCTTATTGGAGGAATGGTCAAACGGCTTCATATTCATAAAAACAAAGAAGAGTTTATTCAAGTCGGGCGCATCGCCCTATGGAAAGCCCGGCAGAACTTCAACGAGTCAAAAGGCACCTTTTCAACCTTTGCTTTCAGCTATGTTCGCGGCGAAATGCTCACCCACCTGCGCCGGGAGTCGACTTACGACCAGCAGCACATATGGCTGACGGATGAAGCGGCAGAAGGCATCGTCTCTGACTTTACTGAAACACCCCTCGCGGCAGAAAAATCCATTGAAGACTATCTGCATTTTCTTTCCAACAGGGAAAAAACCTGGGTGATCGAAGCCATCATTTACGGCCGGACGATTCAGCAGATATCCCAGCGGTACGGGGTCTCTTCTTCTACGGTAAAGTCGTGGCGTAAAATGGCACTGCAAAAATTAAAAAAAGAATGCAGCGCCTCCCCCTTTTCTCCCCTTCCGCTCTATATAGAAAGTGAAAGGAGGTGACGCACGATGAACCAGGCCATTAAATCCAAGCTGACGATTGAGTTTTACGCAGGGCTTACAGAAGATGGAAAAGAATCATTTGTTTCCAAATCATTTCAACAGATCCGCAACCGCGCAGACAGCGCTCCGCTTTACGAAGCTGCCCAGGCTCTCGCTTCTCTTCAATCCCTTCCGGTTTCCACTATTGTCCGTACCAATGAATACAGCCTTCACCACCTTGCATAAAAAAACTATACCAATCACCTAAAGGAGCTGTCCCCTATAATGAATAAACGACTTGAACTGCGCTTTGAAAACGAAGAAGGAAAACTAGTAACAATCACTTTGGAGCAGCCTATTGAACCAGCTGACCCAATTGCTGTAGAAGCCGCAATGGATGCTGTTATTGCATCTGCCGCGTTCACCTCTTCCGGCGGACTTTTCGTCGGAAAGCGGGATGCCCGTATTGTGGACCGCAGTGTTGATGTTATTTTTGAAGCATAGGTTTGATGTAATAGCCGGGCAGCACCCGGCTTCCCTCTTATTTATTCAGATGTAAAGGAGATACCGTTGTGAATGCAGATCTATGGATTCAAGTAGTGAGCGATCACGGCATTTCAGCAGCTATTGCTTTTTATCTGCTGCACCGCATGGAAAAAAAGCTGGATATGCTGATTTATACCGTTCATCAGACTCCGCCTCGTCCCGCATCCCATTCTGAACCCCGCCCTTCCCCCTCATCCCCATTCGTGAAAGGAGATTTTTCTCAATGACTGATATACAACAATCCCGATTGGTAATCGAATTTTATACAGGTACGAACAGTGCCGGCAAAGACACATTTAAAAAGAAAACCTTCCAGAATATCTCGAGTTATTCCGATGACGAAGCGCTGGCTAAAGCTGCCGCAGCTCTCATCAGTCTGCAGCAGCACTACATGCTGACAGTGATACGTTCCAATGAATATGTACTGGATAACACAAACAGCTGACCAAAAACCCCTCCGTTTATAAAACCGGAGGGGTTTTCCTATGCTTTATAAATACGTCGTGCCCAAAAAGATCGCGAGCGGAAGCACGAGCAGACTCAAAAGGGACGACAGTAATATAGCCGTAATACCTAAATTCTGCGAACCATCGCCTAGATACCGTTCAAACAAAACAATGGCCAGAATAAACGTCGGCATGGAAGCCTGGATCACAATAATGTAAGCCAGTTCCCCTTCGATCGGCAGAAATAAAAGCGCCGTAAAGGCAATAGCCGGAAGCAGAAGCACTTTAATGGAAACCGCCGTGCCGATAAAGCGCTTGTAAGAGTCCCGGACTGCCTTGTAGCTCGAGGAAGGGATCGTCGGGATAAGCAGACCCAGGTATATCATGGCAAGCGGTGCGGAAATCCCGGCAAGTGTGCCGGCGAGTTCCGTAAAGTACATCGGGATCTCTACTCCGGTGGAGACAATGAGCAGGCTGACAACAAGCGTTATAAACGGGGCATTTACTAATGAGCGCAGCTGTCTAAAAGAAAAGCGCTCTCCTTTTAACAGCAGTACGCCCACTGTAAATACGAGCGTCATCGTTGAAGCGTCGTAAATAGCAGCATAGACGCCGATCGTTGAGCCAAAGATCATATAAGCAACAGGAATCCCAATAAATCCAGTGTTTCCGCAGCCGGCCAATATCGCAAGCTGGCGCCTGGAGCTGCTGTCGTACCCCATGCTTTTGGCTGCAAAATAACCAGCTGTCATTCCTATACTGCTTAAAACTAATCCGAATATGTAAATAACGGCAAAGTTATTCCACATCTCCCGGTCCAGCGGGGTTTGAAAAATACTGTTCGCAATCACTGCCGGAAGGGCAAAATTGATCACGGTAAACGATAAAAACTTGCGGGTCTGAATCGATATATCCATTTTTTTTGTAATGAAAAAGCCGACCAGCACGATGGTCGCCATCACAAAAACAGGTGTCATTAACTGCAGCATAAAATATAAATCCTTTCTATTAAACAGGCTTTTTCAAGTTCAGGCAGCCGGCATCACTTAACAGATTGTACGCCCCTTCTCATAAGCATGCAAGCTAAAGTGCGCCTGATCCCTTCTATGACAGCGCTTCAACCAATTTTTTCTGCAAAAAAAAACCGGCTGCAGGAGCCGGCTCTCTTTTAGTATTCTACAGCTGATGCGGTAACCACTAATCGTTCCCGGTGGGTCCCGGCATCATTGTCAAACTCTCCCGTACATGTAATCAACTGCAGCTTTCTGTCATTCGATGCCCCGAAAATCTGCTGGATCGGTGCATCATCGTACGGATAAGACGCAGAAGATTCCATTTCAAACGCAATTGTTTCTCCATTCGTACCGGTCACTTCAATCAGGTCCCCCGGATTTAGTTTATCCAGATGGTAAAATACAGCAGGCCCCGACCGGTCATTTACATGGCCGGCTATGACGGCATTTCCCTGCTGTCCCGGTTTGAATCCCGGCGAAAACCAGCCGGTTTCCTCTCCGTTATCCGGCACTTCCATTCCTCCACTTTCTGTATACCCCATCTCATCCACGGCGGCTTCCAGGTTAATCGCGTCTATTTTTATTTCTGCAGGAGCCACAGACGCACTACGGGGAACAGATACCGTCTCCATCTGATGCTCAGGTTCTGCTGTTTCTGCTGTTTCTACCGCTTCCACCTCTTCTACTGCCGTTTCTGTAAATTCTGTTTCCGCTTCCATAAGTTCTTCGGAACTGCCGGTTAAAAAAAGAATCAGGAACGCGAGGACAATACTATGAAGAAGCGTCCGCGCGGCGGCGTACATAGTATCCAGCTCCAAGACCAGCTGCCAGCAGTCCGGCCAATACATACATCATTGTGTTATCCGTTCCGCCTGCACCAGTCTGCGGCATTTCAGATGGCATGCTGTCACTGGATGGTGTAGCGAGAACAATAGCATCAAGGGCAGGATCCCCTTCTGCAAAACCAACAGCCAGGACAGAATAGCTTGTGCCGCCTTCCAGCTCGGTGCCGGCAAGATCAAGTACTACATCCTCTGTGCCTGTAGGCCGTACTTCCAGATCGTAGGAACCTGCTTCTACCTCAAGATAGTCCGTTACGCCGGTAAATGGTGCATCTTCAAACAGTATATCTCCATCTGTTACCGCGACATCAACATTTGGTGCATCAGGTGAGAAGTGTGCCACTCTAATATCTGACATACCTTCCGCTGTGTCCTGCTTGTCTTCGAGTACTGTCAGCTCAAGCTCATCAAGTGTGTTGGTAGCTGCAGCTGTATACGCTTCTCCACTTTCCACATCAAGCGTGCCTGCCAGAACCGGGTCTCCTTCACCCTCTTCTCCTGCCGCAAAAATCTCTACTTCACGTTCTCCTTCCGGTACATCTAAATAGTCCGTTGCATCCTTAAATGCCGCCCCTTCGACCACTGCTTCTCCATCCACATACACATCCACTTCCGGTGCATCAGGAGATGCATGAACAATTCTTACCATTCCGTTATCTTCAGATGAACCATCATCCATGTCATGACTGTCGGCCAAAGCCGTGCCTCCACCAACCAACCCAAACGCCAGCACACCTGTTAACATCGATCCAGCAAACTTTTTCATACCTTTCCCTTCTTTCTATTAAGATACGTGTCTGAGGGACGGAAAATGTACAACCAACTATTAAACAATAGTTGTACATACTATATCCATTTATTATACGATCTAAACATTAATTTTTCAATTTTCAAATAACTAATTAAATAAAAATATAAAAAAAGCCTGTTCCGCTTGGGAACAGGCTTACTTAGTATGATTTAGAAGCTTACGTAGTTTCTTGGATCCACGGCATTGGATTTAGCACCGTTCCAGGCACCTTCGTGAATTTCAAAGTGAAGGTGTGTACCGGTAGATTGTCCAGTGTTACCCATAATTCCAATAGATTCGCCCTGACCAACGCTGTCGCCGGCAGATACATTAATAGAAGCCAGGTGAGCATAAAGCGTTTCGAATGTCTGTCCGTTTACTGTGTGTTCCACAATAACCGTGTTACCGTATCCGCTCATCGTTGTTGCCTGCTTCACTGTACCTGATGCAGACGCGTCAACTGAAATATTGGACTGACCGCCGGAAGCAATATCAATACCGTTATGCATGCTGCCATTGCGGGGCCCGAATTCAGAACTTACCGGTCCGCTTGTAGGATTACTAAATCCAGTGGACTGAGAAGCTTCCGTTGAAGCTCCTGCTACTTTTTCAGAAGAAGCACTTGAATTAGTGTTTGCAGATGCTTCCAGGTCCATCGCACCGAATGTGTTGTTGCCGGCAATACCATCTACGCTTAATCCTTCAGAAGACTGAAGAGATTTCACACCGGATTTTGTATTTGGTCCGAAGACACCGTCTACAGAACCTGCGTCATGGCCGTTTTCATTCAACCACTCCTGAAGTTCGGCTACGTCTGAATGATTCATTCCGTCACGAAGTGTCTGATCGCCTACAGAAGCATCTGCTCCTGCAATAGGTCCTGCTAAAAGGGCTGTGCCCACGATTGAAGTTAGAATAAATTTTTTCATAAATGTACGAAGCGTTATTGTTCAATTGGCCGTTAATACAACATAGTTCCGAATCCCCATAACTCGATTAATCTATGTATTTCTTTTTGCGGCTTTCTTGAGTAACGCTCGTTCACCTCCTGAGTTTATTTTTGTGTTTCACTGAATGGCAATAGTGTCTGTTTGACTAGTTGAAGTATAGACAGCCAAATCTGTTAACACAATAGATTATCGATGCTTGTTAGAAGAGTGTAATCATAAATGAAATCTCGTCATTATCTCGTTAAATATGTAACACTTTGTAATTTAAGCATCCAATTCACTGGAAGGGCACTACGGAATGCCCCAGCAGCGAACGATACCGCCGCTTCTTTTATGTAATATATCTCTAATTCCGTACTTCCTTTATTTGCTAAACAGCGCAGGCAGCGGCTTTTTTCCCGTTTAAAATATTACAGATGTTTATACAAAAAAAGAAACCAGCGTAAACTGGTTTCCGGTCTCTGGAGAACTATTTTTCAGACATATTTTGTTCCGGTCCAGGCTTTGGCAGGTACTTCATAAAATAAGCACCGAGCAGCAGCAGTACGGTAAACGCTGTCCAGCTGACAATTGACGACCATCCCATCCAGAGTACAATCAGATTCATGATTGGGACAAGCAGAAAGCAGATAGGAGTCACCATGCTTTTAAAACCTTTCAGAACTTTTTTTCGATACATCATATAAATGCTGCAGGCTATTAAAATGATAATGGCAGCATACACAATGGTTAACGGAATAGGATACAGACTGATCACTTCCTCTCCTTACTGCTTCCAGTATACATTGAGATACTCTTCTTGTTAAACCTAGGCTTTCTGCCTGGCGAGGAGGTAAAGAAAATAAGGAGCGCCGATTACGGCTACGACCACGCCTGCCGGAATTTCGGACGGCTCAATAATCGAGCGGCCGATCGTATCTGCCGTTAAGAGCAGCAGCCCGCCAAGAAGAGCTGAGGCGGGCAGCACCATTACATGCCGGCTTCCGACCAGTCTCCGTGCTAAATGCGGAGCGATCAGGCCGACAAATCCAATACCGCCGCTGACAGACACCCCGGCGGCCGCAAGAGCTACGGCGGACCCTGTAAGAATAAGCCGTTCTTTTTCCACCGTGACGCCGAGACCGGTCGCCATTTTATCGCCGAAGGCGAGCGCATCCAGGTCTCTCGCCCGAAACATAATGACAATAAACAAAATAACAAGCCACGGCAGGAGCGACAGCACTTCATTCCAGGTGGAACCGCTGATGCGTCCGGCCAGCCAGATGGCTACAAAGCTGTACTGCTCCGGGGCGAGGCGGAGCATGAGTATCGTCATTAACGCGCTGATGCCGGCTGCAATAGCAATTCCGTTCAATATCATCCGGTACGGCAGCAGCCCGACATTTTTTTCATAGGATAAGACGTAAATAAGAAAAGCAGTTATAGACCCGCCGATCAGGGCAAGAAAAGGCAGCGTAAAAGCGGAAGCCGCTTCAAAAGAAGACGCATAGGAAATATACAACACGACAAACAATCCGGCACCTGTTGTAATGCCTAGAATACCGGGATCTGCCAGGCTGTTACGCGATACTCCCTGCAAAATACAGCCGGAAATCGCCAGACAGGCTCCTACGAGCAGAGCGAGGACAATCCGGGGGAGACGAAATTCAAACAAAATCAAACTGCTCTGAGTGTCCCCCCTCCCGATAAAGGTCTGAATTACTTCTATTGGAGACAGGCTCGTAAAGCCTGTGTTCATACTGTAAAAAAAGACGGCCATAATGAGCAGGATAATAACGGCAAAGAAAAACAGCTGTTTTTTCCGCAGCCGTTCCTGAACGGTTGATTTCATAAACTTTCTCTCCTTTCTTTACGGGCTATATAAAGAAAGAACGGAACGCCGATCAGTGCAAACAGGGCGCCGATCGGGGTTTCATACGGAGGATTGATCATCCGGGCGCCGATATCAGCCAATGTCATAAAGATACCTCCAACAATAATAGAGCCTGGAATAATCAGCTGGTAATCGGCCCCGACAAAGTAGCGGACAATATGAGGAATCACAAGGCCTACAAAAGCAACCGGACCGACAATAGAAACGGACAGCCCTCCCAAAATAAGTACGGCGATCACGCAGCACAGCTTGATCCAACGGACTCTCGCTCCCAGACCTGCGGCAATATCCTCTCCAAGGCTGAGCAGCGTAATCGAGCGCGACAGCACTACAGCCATACCAAGTCCGACTGCGAGCCAAGGCAGCGCCGGCAGCAATTGTTCCCACCTTACGCCTGCCACTCCGCCTGCGTACCAAAAAGCCAGATCCTGGCTTAAATTATAATAAATAGCTATTCCTTCACTTAAAGCGGTAAACAGAGCACTGATGGCGGCCCCTGCCAGAACAAGCCGGACCGGGGAAAGACCGCCTTTTGTCATCGCTCCAATGCCAAATATCAGCCCGAGACTCATCGCAGCTCCTGCAAAGGAAAATAAAATAAGATTGCTGTAGGAAAGCCCCGGAAAAAAAGCAAAACATATCGCTACCATAAAGATTGAACCGGCGTTAATACCAAAAATTCCGGTCTCTGCCAGCGGATTGCGCGTCATTCCCTGAAGAACCGCCCCGGCTACTGCAAATCCGGCGCCGACCACCACATCAGCCGTAGAGCGCGGCAGACGCAGCTCCTGGATAATCACATGCTGGTTATTGGAAGCGTCAAAGGAAAAAAGCGAAGCCCATACGGTCTGCAGATCAATATCTGCGGCTCCGACAGAAATGGAGAGCATGAACATTAAAAACAAAAGCGGCGTTCCAATAATAAAAAGGAAAGCCGCGGAAAGCGGTTTGCGCTTTACCTTTTCTGCTTGTTTATCTTTCATATGTAACCCTCATTGTTTTTTTATTGTTTTGATTGAGAATCATTTTCAATCATAAAAAGCTTAGCAATAACTACAGTAAATGTCTAGGTGTTTCCTCATAATAAATACGTTGCAAAATGAACGAAGAAATTATATGATAATGATAATCTTTATCAATTATAACCTAAAAGGAGATACATCATGCAAAAGTGGATTCATCGAAGCATGTTTACTGCCTCCGCGGCAGCAGTAACGCTTTTGGCGGCGTGCGGCGGCGGAGCAGACAGCCAGGAAGAGACAGAGGATACAGAATCCTCTGCAGAAGAAACACAGGAGGAAAGCTCCGGTGAGACCGTGACCTATGAAGGACCCAACGGTTCCTTTGATATACCAGAAGACCCGCAGAACATAGTAGTGCTCGCCCCTTCTTATGTGGGATATTTCCTTGCGCTTGATGAAAAGCCAATCGGTGCCACCACCCAGGCTCTGGAAAATCCCTATTTTGACGAAGAAATGACAGAAGGCATTGAAGATTTAGGCGATGGCACTTCTGTAGAACAAGTGCTGGCCCTCGAACCCGACCTTATTGTGACATTGAGCTCGGATGAAAACCTCGAACAGCTTCAGGATGTCGCTCCTACTGTCACTATCGATTACGGCCAGCTTCCCTTTAAAGAACAGCTCCAGGAATTCGGTACGATGACCGGCGAAGAAGAAGCCGCCGAAGAATGGATTACGGAGTGGGATAAATCCATTGAAGAAAACCGGGCTTCTGTAGAAGAAAGCGTAGGAGACCGTACGATCTCTCTAATTCAGCCGTTTGAAAAAGGCGTTTACGTGTTTGGTAATACGTTTGCCCGCGGCGGCGAGATTATTTACGATGAATTCGGCCTGGCCGCGCCGGAAGCAGTACAGGAAGATGCTATCGACAGTGGAGAAGGATTTGTGAACGTCTCGCTGGAAGCATTGGACGAGTATGCCGGAGATATCATTTTCACGAGCCCATGGCAGGAATCGGAAACAGGCTCAGCCGATGAAGTCTATGAAAGTAATGTCTGGCAGAACCTTCCTGCCGTTGAGGAAGATAATGTTTACGAGCTCGATACGGCTGCCTCTTTCTTTAATGATCCTGTATCTCTTGAAAGCCAGCTTGACTTTGTAGTCGAAAGTCTTGAAGACAGCGCGGACGAATAACCCAGCGCCTCATTATACTAAAAGCACGATCCTCAAGAGAGGATCGTGCTTTTCAGTTTGTCGAGAAACTATTTCACCTTGTATATTTATACACGATCTTGAATTCTTTTAATACTTTGTTGAAAAGAGGAGAAGAAAAATATACAGGGGTGACTCCTGCAGAACAGCCATCGGTGAAGCTAAAGAGGTCGTTCTTTTCCTCTTTAGCTTAAGGCTCGGCCTGCGGAAAGCACCCCTGTACAGGATTTTGTATAAAAATACGTATTTATCGTCTTTTTCAACAGCCTGAAAAGCACGATCCTCAAGAGAGGATCGTGCTTTTCTTATTTCGTAATTGAAGCGTTGTCGCGTTCCAGCGCCCTGATTGTGGCAAGGCTCTCTTTATATTGTTCTTTATAATCCTTCCAGCGCCGGCGTTCCTGTTCTTTCTGGTATTCTGCCTCCTGTTTGGCGTTCTGGAGTTCCTCTACCTTTTTCTTCTTTTCCAGCGCTGCCGTTTTTTTATATGGCTCATAGGCGTGTTCTGCCTCAATGAATTCATCCACCATTTTCCGCATCGCTTCGTTGGCTTCTCGCTTTTCTTTCTTTTCATCCATATACGTTGTTACATGCGCTGCCGTGCGGTTCATTATGCTCCGAAAACCGGCACGGGGATTATGCTTCCGGCGCTGGCGTTCGATTTCATTTAAACGGTTCATCGCTTCCTTGTATTCCCGGCGGTAGGAAGCAAACGTTTCATTGATGTCCCATTCCTTTAAACCGTTCGTATACAAAGACAGCCAGATATCGTTCTTCGCTTCATCAAGAATGGACATGCTTCGATCCATTTCCTGTTTTAGTGCCTGGACTTTCTGCTCCTTGGAACGAATCACTGATTCCTGGGAGGATATTTTATTTTTCAATTGTTCCGCATGCTCTAATTCCTTTTTATAAAAAGCCGTCCTTTTTTTCCACGCTTCCAGTAATGGCTCATAGGTTTCTTCTTCCTCTGTAAGGGAAGACAGCAGCGAAATGTACACAATCGTGCTTGGCACGAGCAGTTTTTTGAAATAAAAATGCTGGGCGCCCTGAGAGAAAAAACTGTTTCCCAGAATTACCGGCAGAAAAAAGAAAGGAGAGGCAAACGCTGCCGTTAAATAAGAGGTGTCCGTCTGCTCAGCAAACGGTACTTTTACTCCTTTTCGCTTTAACAGCACCGGCAGCAGCTTGTTAACTTCGAGATAAGAAGATAATCCTTCAATTTCTGCTGCGGCAGAGAACAGTTTGCTGAGCTCAGACCGGCGGATAATCCGCTTCACTTCGGCCGTAGTCGTTACAGGCTTTCCAATCTGGTAGGCCAGTTTTTGTTTTGATTCATCCGGAAGTTTTTCAAGACAGCCATGAAGCGCTTCAGCCGTTTCTTCCAGTTCTTCTTCCGAATATTCTCTTGATTCCGTATCAACAATGTCCAGCAGGGACAGCATAATAAAATGAATCATATGATCGAGCTTCGTCCCGCTTTTCTGGACTTCGGCAAATTGTTTAAACACTTTATTCTGCTTTTCCAAGTATAAATAAGCATGCTCCAGAATATTGTCTGACTGCGTTTTAAGTACGGCCTCGCTCGTAAGCGGAGGCTGAATCACATTCATCAGCCGGCCAAGCTCTGAAAAAATATCCAGCTGAAGCAAAATATCGTCTTCCTGCTCCAGCTGGCTGATTTCTCTTTCTAAATGCGAACCAAAAGCATCTTCACTTTCAGGAGAAAGAGCCTCCCGTCCTCTTGAAATCAACAAATCAATGGTATTTGTTCTCTGCAAAAGAGCATATACCAGACGAAGCTTGTGTCCCTTTAATGATATCAGCCCTTTGCATAAAGAACTTCCATCCATCGTATTCACCATCCCATGTCTTAAGAATTGCATTATTTACAGCCATAAGGATATTTTAAACAACTCCGGGCTTTTATTCTATCCATTTATGAGAATACCTGTTAATTTCACCGGTTTTTTTATGAACATTATGAACCTTTTTTCCATTCTGCCGCGGTTTTTCCTGCTGTGACTGCCTGAAAATGACCGGCTATTTCCGTTAATGCATCGGCCGCCTGCGGATAGTATCCAAGTTTATCTACAAAAGCATGGTCCATTCCTTTGTATTCCCACAGTCTCACAGGAACACCAGCTGCTGCTACCTGCCTGGCATATTCCTGTCCTTGTATTTTCAAGTAATCATACTCAGACGTTACGATAGCCATCGGCGGCAGTCTGTGTTTGTTTTCACTGACAATAGGGGATACGAGCGGCGAATTGGCCTCATTTAAATCCTGAAGGTACAAGGATTGAATAAATACAGTCGCCTGCTGCATACTCGTCAACTCTTCCCGGATCAGCGCTTCGTCGTTGTAAAATTTGTACTGGTCTATTTTCCACTGTTCTCCGGTAAAATCTGCCAGGTCGACAAGCGGATAAAGAAGAGCTATATGCTTAATATCCCATTTTTCATCAAGGGTCAGTTCGCCTACACCAAGAGCAAGATTAGCTCCGGCGCTTTCTCCTGCCAGGCTGATGTTGTCAGTGTCTATCTGCAGATGTTCTGCCTGTTCCCACACCCATCTTGTTCCTTCAAGGCAGTCATTTAGTCCATCGGAAAACGGATGCTCCGGCGCGAGACGGTAGCCAACTGAAATGACAATCGCTTCTGATTCCTGTGCAAGCCACTTGCACGGGTTTTCCACCATGCCGATATTACCGCTGAAAAATCCACCGCCGTGAAAATAAAGCATTACCGGTTTTTTCCCGCCGCCTTCGTTGTAAATGCGGATAGGAATGCTCCGATCTTTCAGGTCAATCGTCAGCTCGCGGCTGGAAACGGATGGAGCTATATCTGTATTTGGAAAGCCTTCATGCTCCCGGATTTCTTCCAAATCGTCTACTTCCAAAGGCCTTCTTGTTTTGTCAGGCTCTGCTGTCAGCATCCAGTCCTTCACTCTAGGATCCAGTCCGCCGGTCTCTTCCTGGTCCGGAATATGCTTGATGATTTTCTCCATATTTCCCTGGATCCGGCGCGTTTCTTTTTCCCGCATCTGCTTTTTCAGCTGATCGTGCCCTGCCATAATATTCATCTCCTAAAAAGAGCTCGCTGCAGTGGCTTGTGCCTTCCAACCCGACTCTTCTAATTGTATATAACTGATGCCGTTCTTTATAGTTCTTCTGTCCCTTTCCCGTAACCATTTATTTTTAATCAGCAATAGTGAATTTTTCTTCACACAAAAACCGCCTCTACAATAAGCAGGCGGCTTAAGAAAAGCGTTATATGGTTTCTTTAAAGTGACGGGAGATTTCTGCAATGGCATCGGCCGCCTGAGGATACCGGCCCAGTTTCTCTACAAAAGCATGATTCATCCCTTTGTATTCAATATGGCGGACAGGAACCGAAGCATCGGCCATCTGCCTGGCAAATTCGGCTCCCTGAATTTTTAAATAATCGAATTCAGCCGTAACAATGGTCACAGGCGGAATATTCTGCTTTACTTCGCTCAGCACCGGTGACACGAGAGGCGACATCGCCTGTTCGAGATCGTTCAAATAAAGAGACTGGATAAAAAAAAGAGACTGCCTCATGTTAATGAGTTCTCTTCGAATCAATGCTTCATCTTCCGAGAAGTCATATGCGGCCATATTCCATTTCTTCCCTGAAAAATCCGACAGATCGACGAGTGGGTACAGCAGGCCTAAATGAGAAATAATCCATGGCTCATTCGTACTCAAATGATTGACCCCAAGTGCCAGGTTTCCTCCAACGCTGTCACCAACCAATCCGATGGCATCGCGGTCTATAGACAATTCTTCCGCAGTGTCATATATATAGCGGAGCGCTTCCAGGCAGTCGGTCAGTCCGGCGGCATAAGGGAACTCCGGTGCCAGCCTGTATTCCACGGAAATAACGACGGCTCCCGTCTCCTGGGCGAGAAGTTTACATGGATTTTCCGCTGCGTCCATATCCCCTTGAAAAAAGCCTCCACCGTGGTAATACATAATGGCCGGTTTTGATTCCTCTCCGCGGTTATACAGCCGGATATGCAGTGATCTATCTTCCAGAAAGATATTTCTGTGTTCCACGCGGATACCCCGGCTTAAATCATTATTTTTAAAACCGCTGCTGCTGCGGATTTCTTCCAGATCCGCCAGTTCAATCGGCTTTTTAAAATTCGTGCTTTCTTCATCGAGAATAAGCTGCTTTACTCTTGGGTCCATCCCTTTTTCATTCTCTTGAAAAGGAATACTTTTTTCTATTTTCTCCATACCATTATAATGAACGACAGCGTTTGTTTGTAAACGTTGGACTAGTTCTTCTTGGGTGTACTGCATGACCGGTCCTCCTTATAATGACATTATCACTATTCTATATAACTATTGGACTGTAATTTTTGTTCACTATTACTATCAATTCCCGAAATGATGCCTCTTTTAACATTTGCTTTCCTGAAAACAAAAAAAAGAGCCGCTCCGGCTCTTTTTTTTACCCTGAATTTACACAGCAAAGTAGGAAATAAAAGGAAACAATCCTTTCGTTTCTGCTTCTATTTCATGTTTATCCAGTATCTCTCCAACGATGTCATCCTGCGTTTTGCCGTTTACATCTATATTAAGAACGTCCGCAGCCTGCTTTAGCTGCACTGATTGAATATCTTTTATAACCTCTACCGGTTCTTTCTGTGCTGTCGGTATGTTGTACTGAAGGGCGGCTTCTTTCAACACAGCGTCTTCGATTTCTTCAATCACATCAAGTCTTGCTTTGTTTTGTATATCGATATCATATTGGGAGGCAATCTGCTTCAGCGCTGTCTGCCACTGAGAAGCGATGGTGTCATCTTCTGCTTTTTCTTCTACGGAAGCAGAAGACTGCTCAGCCGTTCCTGCCGCCTGGGCAGGAAGCACGCCGGATGTACCTATGGCAAAACCCATTGCTGCTGCAAGCATCCATTGATTGTCCATATAGTTACCTCCCGAAAGTTTGTTCTTTTTCTTTTTATACTAAGTGTCTTTCCCCGCTCTGTCCAGTGCCTCCGGGCTTATTTATTTACTGAATGCTCTTTTGTTTTTTGAAAAAGAACGACAACCTGGTTTATTCAACCGTACTCTTATTTTTATTAAAGCTTATAACTCAAACACGTCGATTGCGTGTTCACACCTTTATTTTATTGTTTAATCCATTTTTGAGTGTTTAGTCCTATTTAAGTTCTCGTAAAATGTAAGCGTATAAGGTATAATAAGTGGTAGCGTTTTTGTACGAAAGCTGTGTGAACTATCTGATATTAGTCAAAAAGCGTTCACATATTATTGACAACATCCCGAACTCTTTCTTGATTTCGGGATTTGGTAGTATTAATATGATACATTGGTTACATAACATTTCAACTCAAGGGGGAAGGAGACGCAGATGAGAAGTGAAAATATCGAGCATAACGCTCAACAGGACTCTCTCCTCGTTCCGCAGCAGGCACTCCGTAAAGTACTTGCTGAGACGATAAAAACCGGAATCATTAAATCCAATTTAATTGTCATGTTCGCGGGGATCAGCCTTGCACTATTTATAAATGGTATTTCTTTTTTTGATCAAATAGGTACAATCATTCTTGCGATCATAGGATCGGCACTTGTTATTGGTGCAGCAGGAACGTTCAACAACGTATATGACCGGGACATTGATAAAATCATGGACCGTACAAAAAACCGGCCGACTGTAACCGGGCGTATGAATTCCCGGAATGCTCTTATTCTCGGCACCGTCATGTCGCTGTCCGGTATCGGCTTTTTAGCCTTCGCTTCACCACTTGCCGCTCTTATGGGATTTCTGGGGCTCTTTCTTTATGTTGTGCCCTATACAATGTGGACAAAGCGCCGCACCATTTATAACACAGAAGTAGGCAGCATCAGCGGGGCAGTACCGCCGTTAATCGGCTGGGCCGCTATTACGAATAATTTTATGCATTTAGAAGTATTAGGTCTTTTCATCGTTATGGTTATCTGGCAGATGCCGCATTTCTATGCGATTGCGATACGCCGCCACGATGAGTACAAAGCAGCCGGTATTCCGATGCTTCCTGTCGTGAAAGGCAACCGCCGGACGTATATTCAGACTAATGTTTATCTTATCGCGCTTGTGCTTTCCAGCTTTCTTTTCATCCAGCTCAGCTCTTTTATTGTGGCTGTCGCTTTTATTTTAAGCGCCGCCTGGCTGATTACAAGCATTGCTTCCTACAAAAAAATGGCACCGGAAAAATGGGCAAAAACCATGTTTATTTTTTCCTTGAACCATATGACACTGCTGTTTGCTGTCATTATCGGATATTCACTTATCATGCCGTTTTTCCAGTAATCCATACGAAAGACCGAAGGGCTCATGCCCTCCGGTCTTTTTTTATTACACAATATCCGTTTTCTTTTCGGTCAGCAGGAAAAAGGCAATCATTCCAAGTATCGTCGTGCTGAACATAATCGCTCCCATCGGAACCGCCGTCGTTTCATCAATTCCGGCAAGTGGAGAAACAATCGATCCGATCAACAGCGGCAGCATTCCCAGCAGAGCACTTGCACTGCCGGCCCGGTGGCCCTGTTTGGCAATCGCCAGCGTAAAGGAGCTCGTTAATATCATCCCCATCGCCGTCATGTATACAAAGATAGGAATAACAATGAGCGCCAGCGGCCCTTCTATGATCGTCATCATGAGAAGAAACGCTGTGGCTCCCGACGCAATCAGAACCGCCGTCCGCAAAAGTGTTCGTTCCGTCACGATGCCGGAAAGACGCCCGATCAGGAAACTTCCGATAATAATAGCAATACCGTTAATACCAAACAGCACGCTGAATACCTGCGGCGATACGTTATAAATGCCCTGGTACACAAACGGCGTACCGGAAACATAAGAAAAGCTTCCTCCATGCACAAATCCAAGGGTAAGCGCGTAGCCAATAAAGGCTTTGTCTTTCGTTAAATCAAAAAGCGTACCGACAGACTGCTTGAGCGTGCTCGGCATTCTTTTTTCCATAGGAAGGGTTTCTTCCAGCCGGAGACTGATAATAATAACAATGATCAGACCAAGCAGGCCAAGAAAAATAAAAATAGTCGACCAGTTGGCGAAAGGCAGAAGCAGGATAGCACCGCCGGCAATCGGAGCTGCCATCGGTGCTGTAGCATTGATGACCATCAGAAGCGAGAAAAACTTCGTGAGCTCACGCCCGCTGAATATATCCCGGACGACCGCCCGGGATAAAACGACACCTGCAGCTGCGGTGAACCCCTGCAGAAAACGCCCGATGATCAATGTCGTAATATTCGGCGCAACCGCACAGAGAAACGAGGCGACCGCAAATAAAATTAAAGAAATGATCAGCGGTCTTCTTCTTCCTTTCGCATCACTGATCGGACCGACCACAATCTGTCCGACGGCAAGTCCGATTAAACAGGTGGTTAAGCTGAGCTGGACCATGGATGCACTGGCGTTCAACTCTTCGGCAATGTTTGGAAAGCTGGGCAGGTACATATCAATATTAAGCGGCCCAAGAATAGCAAGCAGGCTCAGAAGCACTGCGAGCCCGAGCCGCTGCCTGCCCTGCGGGTTTTGTATCATATACGTTGAACACCTTTCTATTCATAACATCTTTTTTTCTTCTACAAGCATACCTGTTCCCTCCTGCCAGGTGTAGCCCTTTATTTGGAAAAAAAGAAATAAAAATTATCGGAAAATACAAAAAAGGTCTTCCTTTTTAAAAGGAAGACCCCTGTTGATTAGTTTATTTCAGACAATTCATCGCCGGTAACCCATTTGTGATTGGATACTTCTTCCCCGCCATCTGTCGGGGTAAAAGTAATCATATAAACCGTCGTATCTTCGGCTGAATCTATTTCAGCTTCTGTTCCCATCATACCTTCCATATGGTCTGTGTTCATCACGGCAGTGTCACCGGATTGAAGAGGATCCTCTCCTGGGTCTTCCAATTCCTCATGAACGACCCATTTATGGTTCTCTACAGGATCACCGCCGTTTTCCGGGGTATAAGAGACAGCATAGGCCGTCGTGTCATACGCGCCTTCAATGACGGCTTCCGCTCCCTCCATTCCTTCCATATGACCTGTTTCAATCATGACACGGCTGCCTTCCTCATATTCAGGATTGTCTGCTTCCTGGAGGTCATCCGGTACTTCTCCGGAACTGGAATGGTTCATGTGGCCTTCTGACTCCCCGTCCATCATCTCCTGCTCCGACATATCTTCGTCCATCATCGTATCCTCATCCATCATATTTGTCGGCTCTTCCTCGTTCCCGCAGGCTCCTAAAGCTAAAACGACTGCCAGCAACGTACTTCCTGCTGTGATTTTTTTCATCGGTAAGGTGCCTCCCTCTCTCTTCTAATTTCTCTGTATGGTTACAGCTTATCGTACATGTATGAAGAATTCGTGAAGAATACAGATTTTTTTCTGGTACTTATTGACAGATCGATAATCTCGTATATAATTCTTTATAAAGAACTTTCCATACTATAAAAAGAAGGTGGTTATCGATTGAATCTTTCCAATGACACCGTGATTCAGTTCATTTATGTTCCCGCTGACCCAAAAACAAAGCAGCAGATTTTGTTTTTCGATACTGTAGAAGCCCTGCGAACCTCTCCAATACTCGATGAGAGCCTCAATGAGTGGGACGGCTTTGAACTTGGGGAAGAATTTAACATTGGTGCCTATGAGACGAAAGTAACTGCTATCGATACCACACCGCATTCCAGTAAATCTTCTATTATTTCCTATTACATGATGCCATCTGCACTTGTCATCTGATAGTCCCTATCTGTTTATAAACAATTCTCCTTCTTAATAGAGGACGGGAATTGTTTATTTTTGTATAATAGGAAGATGTATTAGTATTTTCCAGAAGGAGTTCCTACATTGATTACTATAAAAGAGATTGCATCCTTAGCCAATGTTTCCGGCGCGACAGTATCAAGAGTTCTAAATAATTCCGGCTACGTCAGTGAAGAGGTACGATCAAGAGTTTTGAAAATAATAGAAGAGCATCAATACATACCAAGTGAGCACGCTAAGTCTCTTAGAACAAAACAAACTAAAGTAATCGGTGTGATCATACCAAAGCTCAGCACAGAATCCGGGAGCCGGGTAGTGGATGGTATTAATGTGGAGCTTGCAGCACATGGTTATCAAATTATTTTAACTGCCTCCAACCTGGATCCTCAAAAAGAAATTGAGTTATTAAAACTTCTGCGCAGCAGGCAGGTCGAGGGCATCATACTAAATGCCACTAACGTAGACCCCTCGTTAATGAAAGAAGTGAAAAGAATCAATATTCCTTTCGTCGTTGTAGGGCAGAAATTTGCCGAAGAGTCCTATGTTGTTTATGACAACTATAACGCTTCAAAAGAATTAACTTTGTATTTAATAAAAAAAGGCCATAAGAACATTGCATTTATTGGCGTGAATGAAAAAGATGAAGCAGTTGGCTCTCTTAGAAAAAAAGGATACGAAGACGCCATGAAGGAAAGCGGACTCCGTTTAGAAACCGGGTTAATGAAAGAAGCTTCCTTTGGCATTCAGCCGGGGTTCGATGCGATGCAGTCCATTATTCAATGTTCCGATGTCAAACCGACAGCAGTCCTGGCAGTGACAGATCGTCTAGCCGTCGGAGCGATGCGTTATTTAAAAAAAGAAGGCTATTCCATTCCAAAAGATATAGCCGTTGCCGGCATCGGTGCTTCTGAAATTTCTGAAAACGTTGACCCTCCTTTAACGACAATAGATTTCAAAAACGAAGAAGCCGGCCGGGAAGCAGCAAAATTAATACTAAATAAAATCCGAACCAAAGATCATACTATCCAAAAAATGGTTTTAGGCTATAGACTTTTAATTAGAGATAGCGTATGATCGTAACATGTAACCGATTACACATTAAAATTAATGTGTAATCGATAACATATCCTTTAGGAACGTTTATGTGCATGTACTATATTATTTTTTTGTATGTGTAATCGATTACACATACTGAAAGGACAGGTTTCTTTACACATAAGGAGGGTTTTGAATGAATAAGGCGATCGCTGCTCAAATTATTGATGCTGTAGGTGGACAGGAAAACATTTCTTCGGTATCGCATTGTGCAACCAGGCTGCGGATCATGGTAAAGGACAAAGAAAAAATTGACCAGGAAAAAGTCGAAAACACAGATAAAGTTAAAGGGGCGTTCTATAATTCCGGACAGTATCAAATTATATTAGGCACCGGCACCGTTAACAAAATCTATGAAGAAGTCGTGCAGCTTGGAACTCCTGAATCTACGAAATCACAGCAGAAACAGGAAAATGAGAATCAAGGGAATTTTTTCCAACGTGCTATCCGTTCCTTTGGTGACGTGTTTGTTCCTATCATCCCTGCCCTTGTTGCCACCGGTCTTTTTATGGGACTGCGGGGATTAGTACTGCAGGAACAAATTCTGGCCTGGTTTGGCATGACCCCTGACGAAATTCCTGCCAACTTTTTATTATTTACAGAAATTCTTACCGATACGGCTTTTGTCTTTCTGCCGGCATTAGTTGCGTGGTCAGCCTTCCGTGTATTCGGCGGGAGTCCTATAATTGGTTTAGTTCTCGGTTTAATGCTTGTCAGCCCTGCCCTGCCTAATGCCTGGGAAGTAGCCGGCAATGAAGCAGAACCTATTATGTTTTTTAATTTTCTTCCGGTCACCGGGTATCAAGGTTCTGTCCTGCCCGCTTTTATTACTGGATTGGTAGGGGCAAAGCTTGAAAAACAGATTCGAAAAAAAATGCCCGAAGCATTGGATCTTATTGTTACACCATTTATTACTTTGCTGATCATGATATCTCTGGCTCTTTTTATTCTGGGCCCCAGCCTTCACGCTTTAGAAAATGTAATTTTAGCCGGCACCCTGGCTGTTTTGGACTGGCCATTTGGCATTGCCGGATTATTGATTGGTTTTTTCAATCAGATCATCGTTATAACAGGTGTTCATCACGTATTTAATTTATTGGAAATTCAAATGCTGGAAGCTACAGGAAGCAATCCTTATAACGCCATCGTTACAGCCTCAGTAGCGGCACAAGGCGGGGCAGCTCTTGCGGTGGCAGCGAAGACCAGTTCAAAGAAATTAAAAGCCTTAGCCTATCCTTCTTCATTTTCTGCTCTCTTAGGTATTACAGAACCGGCTATTTTCGGGGTAAACCTTCGTTATGGTACACCGTTTATTATGGGACTTATTGGAGGCGGCGCCGGCGGATTTCTGGCTTCCGTATTAAATCTTCAAGGAACAGGGATGGCTATTACTGTGCTTCCCGGTGCACTGCTTTATTTAAATGAACAAATTTTCTCTTATATTTTAGTTAACATCGTGGCGATTGCCGTAGCCTTCGTTTTAACCTGGTTCTTTGGGTTTTCCGATAAGAAGCACCTCAGCCAAAAGGAATCCAAGACTCCATAATTTTATAAAGAAAGGAGACTACCCTTTGATTTCAAACAGCCAGGAACCCCTTTCCGATGATTACCGTCTTCAATTTCACCTCACTCCTTCTCAAGGGCTTTTGAACGATCCAAATGGTTTTGTTGAGTATGATGGAACGTATCATCTTTTTTATCAGTGGAATCCGTTTGCTCCTACCCATGAAAGAAAACACTGGGGACATTATACGTCTAAAGATTTGGCTCACTGGGAGAGACAGCCGCCGGCTCTTTCCCCTAACAGCTGGTATGATCAAAATGGCTGTTATTCCGGTAGTGCCATCGTAGTTGATCGTTCCCTTTTTCTTTTTTATACCGGAAACGTTAAAGACGAGGAAGGCAGACGCTCTACCTATCAATGCCGGGCCATGTCTTCAGATGGAAAAACCTTTAACAAAGAAGGCCCTGTTCTTAATCTGCCTTCCGACTATACTTCTCACTTTAGAGATCCAAAAGTGTGGAAACGAAATGGAGTCTGGTATATGGTCATCGGCGCTCAAGGAAAAGACTACACAGGAAAAGTGGCTTTTTTCAGCAGCACAGATTTTACCTATTGGTCCCATCACGGCTCTATTGCCGGCTCATTTGTTAACGGATTAGGCTATTTTGGCTACATGTGGGAATGTCCGGATTTGTTCTATTTGGAGGGGGAAGATATTCTCCTAGTATCTCCGCAGGGAATGGAAGCGGAGGGAGACCGTTACAATAACCTGTTTCAGTCCGGTTATTTTACAGGAACTCTAAATTACGAGAATAAAACCTACAAGCACGGAGGATTCACTGAGCTGGATCATGGATTTGACTTTTATGCTCCCCAGACTATGCTGGACAGTAAAGGGAGAAGACTCTTGATCGCGTGGATGGGCATGCCGGATGAAACAGAAAACCACCACCCTACCCTTGTGAACAATTGGATTCATGCGATGACGATTCCCAGGGAACTCAAGCTGGTGAATGGTTCCCTTCAGCAGATTCCTGCGGAAGAGTTAAAATTATTACGCAATAAACAGCAGACGTATCATTACTCCTCTCTTTCTACTGAAGGAGTTCATCTTTCTTTATCTGAAGAAAAGACATTAGAGATGTTTCTGGAATGTCCCCCTGCTTCATTTGCGATTAACATTCGAAACACAGCTGACATTCACTATGATGCTTTTCAACAGACATTTACTTTTAAGCGTACCAGCCTTAAAAGCAGTCAAAAAGAAGAAAGAAAAACTTCTGTTAAAAAATTGAAAAACCTTCATATCTTTTTAGACACTTCTTCTATAGAAATTTTTATTAACAACGGGGAGCATGTCTTCACTTCCCGCATCTTTCCTTCAAAAGAGTCTCGGGAACTTTCCCTTCACCCTTTTGAAGAATCCCCCTTCACTATTACGACGTGGGAGCTGAGAAGTATTTGGACGTAGAAAACGGGGCTGTCCCAAAACCTGCTCTGTAGATTGTATTCTTCATTTTGCTAATAAATAAGAGATGCCAGACGAAACCCCTCGTATTCCTTTTGGAAAGAATACGAGGGGTTTTACATACCGTGATGGTCCTTTTTTGATCAATAGAGCCTTTCTTTTCCGACAGGAATGCTCAGGCAGACCAGCCATCGGTGAAGATAAAGAAGGCTCTTTCCTCTTTAGCTGAAGCATGCCTGCCGAAAGCTTCCGCTATTTTCCAACTGTACGTTTGGGACAGCCTTGTTTTTTTAAGAGAAAGAACGAATTTGAATGCCTTCTTCCAGCAGCATCTGCCGCATCGATCTGGTAAAGCTGAGTGCCTGCGGGTTGTCTCCGTGAACGCAGAGTGTATCCACTTCCATTGGGATAATCGTGCCATCCACGGCAGTGCAGGTTTTTTCCAGAATCATCTGTTCTACGTGACGGACCGCTTCCGCTACGTCATGAATGGAGGCATCGTCCCGTCCGCGCGGGGTCAAAGAGCCATCCGCCTGGTAGGTCCGGTCCGCAAAGGCTTCTTTTGCGACACGCAGCCCCTGTTTTTCGCCTGCGGCCAACAGTTCGCTGCCGAAAAGACCAAACAGAATAATATTTTTATCCACGTCACGAACCGCTGCGGCTACTGCTTCAGCCAGCACCGGATCTCTCCCTGCCATATTATACAATGCGCCGTGCGGCTTCACGTGCTGCACGGATGTTCCTCCGATCCGGCAGAAGCCCTGGAGTGCACTGACCTGGTACACTATCAACTGATAGACGTCTTCCGGCGTCGTCTGGATTTCTCTGCGTCCAAACCCCTGCAGATCCTGAAACCCCGGATGCGCCCCTACAGAAACACCGGCGGCTTTCGCCCGTTTTACCGTCTGCGCCATTACCCGGTGGTCTCCTGCATGATACCCGCAGGCAATATTGGCAGAAGTAATTTCTCTTAACACTTCTTCGTCATTCCCTAATACATAGGTTCCAAAGCTTTCTCCTAAATCACAGTTCAAATCAATGTGGTACGCCATCGTGTTCCTCCTCTAAAACAACTGTGGAAGCATATTTATCATTGTATAAATACCGAGATACGCCGTTAAACCTACAACGACCGCCCCGAATATGGTCATCCAGATCGGATGCTTGTAGTCTTTAACAATACTGACACGGTGAGCAGCGAGCAGAATCGAACCGAGCGTCAATGGCAGAATCAGCCCGTTTACCGCGCCTGCCAGGACGAGCAGCATCACCGGCTCTCCTATAATGGCCAGAATGGTCGTTGATAACACAATAAAAGCTACCGTCCAGTAGTTTTTATACCGTTCCACGCTTTTGTGAAACGTAGTTAAAAATGACACCGACGTAAACGCCGCCCCAATGACAGACGTAATTCCTGCGCACCAGAGCACGAGTCCGAAAATCCGGTAGCCGATGTCGCCCGCTGCTATTTGAAAGGCCGAGGCCGTCGGGTTGTCCGCATTCAACGAATATCCAGCGGCTACTACTCCCAGGATAGCAAGAAACAGGAGGGTCCGCATAACAGAAGCAACAATAATTCCCGAGACCGCCGTTCTTGTGACATATGTTAAATTCTCTCTGCCGGTAATGCCTGCTTCCAACAGACGATGACCGCCGGCAAACGTAATATATCCGCCTACCGTACCGCCTACGATCGTAATAATAATCAGAAAGTCCACTTCAAGCGGAGCGACCGTACGAAAGGCCGCTTCCGCGTAAGGCGGGTTACTGACAATCATAATGTAGGCGGTAAATCCGATCATAACAATACCTAAATAACGGACAATCTGATCCATTGCCGCATGGGCTTCTTTTAATAGAAAAATCACAATGCAGATAATACCGGTCAAAATGGCACCAATTGTCGGATCCACGCCAAGCAGGGCATTGGCGCCGAGCCCGCCCCCTCCTACATTTCCTATATTAAAGGCAAGGCCCCCTAAAATAATAAAAAACGCCACTACGTAGCCGAGCCCCGGGAAAACCGCGTTTGCTATGTCCTGCCCTCTCATTTTCGCAACGGCGATAATGCGCCAGATATTGATTTGGGCGCCGATATCCAAAATAATCGACACAAGGATTACGAAGGCGAAGTTTGCCAGCAGCTGCTCAGTAAAAACGGCCGTCTGTGTTAGAAATCCCGGGCCTATCGCAGAAGTGGCCATTAGAAATACCGCACCGATCATTGCATTCATTCGACTTTTCGAAGACAAATAGGCTGAAGCCAGCGGATCTTTTCTCATGTCACTGCCTCCTTTTCTTTTAGCCCAGTATAAACAAAAAAGGCGGCTGTGCCGACCTAATTTGTAAAAATGATATCTTTACTGCGTTTTATAATAAAGTAGAGAACCACAATCCCATCGCTGTCGCTATATAATTCCCAATAATATAACCAAGCGTACCTATCAGCAGAATCGGAACAATTAAATCTTTCCATCCTCTCGCTATCGCCATTGCAGCTGCTGTAGTAGGTCCACCTACATTAGCATTTGTTGCGAGAATGATTTCTTCCAGGCTGAAATTGAAAAACCTTCCTAAAGTAAAGGAAATAAGCATATTAATAATCACGACAATAGCTACAAATACTAGTAACAGCGGAGCATTTTGAAAAATAATTGGTAAAGAAGCAGGAATGCCGATGACGACGAAAAATATATAGATAAAATAGGTGCCAAACTCCTGACTGCCATTCATTGCTTCAAATTTCCGGGGGAACAACGAAACCGCTGCAATAGTGATTGTAGTTAACATTAAATAACTGTCTCCGAGTAATCCACCGAGTACCGCATAAAGCCAAAATACGTTTTCTCCAGAAGGAATAATTGAAGCGAACCATTCCGCTAATTTAAAAGACACAACGACCAGCAGAAATGCCGTTCCTATAGATAATGCAATGTCTTTAAGTGAAATGTTTTTTCTTGCCCAAAAGCTTTCCGAAATCGTTTTCCCTTTTGCATTTTGCGCTTCTTTTTCCACTTCTTCTATATAAGGAGTCCGGTAATTCTTTCTAAAAAATCCAATCGCCGGTATAGCAATAAGAACGAAGAAGTAGCTTGCCATCATTAAGTTATCGGCGACTACTGTAGCGGAAACCAACTCTCCGGGTGTCTCGAATTTAGCAGCCATTGCAGCGAAGTTTACTCCGCCCCCAATATAAGAACCTGTAATGATAGCACCGATTTTATCGAGTTCCGGGATGACATCTTTTAATGCAAAGAATGCTAGTGTAGTACCCGCTACTGTTCCAATAGAACTGATCAGGAAAATGAAAAGGATCCGGCTGCTTTCTTTCCATATTTTTTTCAAGTTAACTTGAAACAATAAAAGTGGAATTGCCAGCGGCACAATGTAAGACCATACAGCATCATATACAGGAGATTCTACGGGAAGTACATTGATATTCGTAAGAATCATCGCTCCCAGCAGGGCGATAATGGCTCCCGAAATCTTGGAGGCCCATTGATACGTTTGTTCTAAATAAATACTTACTGCAGCCCATATAGCTAAAAATCCCCACAACACCCAATAATCATCAGGACTAATTAATGCTTCACCCATATTCCTTTTCCTCCTTTACAAATTAGTTGAAGTGGCACTGTACTCTGCTGTTTCTTCAAAAGGATACATAGAGGGACGAATATGTTGATAAGAAAACGACAATAAATCATTTGTGCTGAGTCCTGGAGAGTCTACAGTAATGATAGAGCCACCCAGTTTACTGTAGTAATCCCTGAAATGATGACTGGATTTCAGGCCTGCTGCTTTGCAGGCAGAAACATCAATTCCATGCAGCAAAAAAATCTGGTCATCAAATACCTGGGCTCTTCGGGAACATACAATAAGGTCTACATTTCCTATTTGCAGTCTTGCGGTTTTTCCGATGTTTCTTTTCATACCTTTCCACATTGTGGAAGCTTGAATGAACTTCCCATCGGTTAACGATTTTACATAGCCTTTAATAGAAAGAGGATGTCCGTGCTTATTATCTATTTTTGCTCCAATCAAGCATTCGATATATTCTCCAACTCCCGCTGCATGAGCAAGCTGCACTACTTCAGGATCATTTATAACGCCAAAGCAGCTGTTCTTTATATCTTTTTCCAGCATCTCTTTTAATAAAAAAGTACCATCACCCGGTGTACCTGCACCCGGGTTGTCTGAGGTTTCGTTAATAATGACAGGCGATTCCCTGCTGGCAGCAGCAGCTTCCACTCCTTCTTTTGGGGAAAGAAAAGGTAGAAAAAACTGTTCTCTCACCTGCCAGATGGCTGACGCAGCTGTTAAGGCTGTTTCTTCTGCTAGAAAACTGTCAGCATCGGTAATACAAATAACAGTAACACCCGCACTTTTTACATCTGCATAAGGAAAGCCATGAATGAAGGAACAGTCCAGTACGCCGGCACGCTGCTCCAGTTTTCTGCATGTTAGAACGAGTTCTTTAGCAGGCTCATTCATCGTAGTAAATGTAGGAAGAAGCAGAGGCAGTTTTTCGATATGCATGATCGGCTTAATCTTTTTTTGTACTACTTGCGAAGCAAGCTGCAGCGCTTTTTTTCCAGTCGTAAAAGTATCAATATGCGGATATTCTTTTATTGATAATAAAATATCTGCATGTTCAGCCATTTTTTCTGTAACGTTGGCGTGTAAATCCAACGTCACAACAACCGGTATGGACCTGCCTATTTCTTTTCTAAGCGTTTTTAATAGATCTCCTTCGAGGTCATCAATACCTTCCACTACCCCGGCCCCGTGAAGAGCCAGGCAATACGCGTCTACATTGGAATACTGAAGGCACTGTTGCAAAAATACTTTTTTAATATACGCATATGTATCTTTTTTAATCAGGCCGGAAGGAGAAGCCAAAGCAGATAAGGCAGGCAGAATTTCTATGTTTTCTTCTGCTGCGCTCTCTATCATTCCTCCAAGGTAATCTTGAACTCCTGTGTGATTGGTCAGCAGGGTCTCTTTTATTTCCCACTCTCCCACCTCAAAAAAAGACAGGTCCGTCCTTTCTTCCAAAAAAGTATTTGTTTCATGAGATAACTGTCCAATGACTATTCTCACTTCTTCTGCCTCCTTTATGAATGGTTATCAAACTGTTTACTTAAACCATACACACGCCGGTGTTTTCCTTTCGTATTGTGTGATTCTTTTCCAGTAACATCCACTAAATCTGCTTTTTCGAGCTGTCTTAAAATCCGTTGGGCACTTTTTACGGTGATACCTATCCCCTCTGCCAGTTGATTGGCGGTAAACCTGCCTTGATATATCTTGGATAGTTCATAAACTTTACTAAGCGTGAGCATACTGATGCCCACTTTATCAGCGAGCTCACGGAAGTCCGCCTGCATTGGCTTTTTTTCTATTTGTTTCAGATAAGAAAACTCTTTTATGAATGGCTTTCCTGCTGTTTCTCTGGCTTCGAGCGCAGCTTCTTGAAGCGTAAGTGCAAATCCGACACCAACATGAATAGGAACAGGACGAAGGGCTTCTATTCTTTTTTTTAGTGCATCTATTTCATGAATAAATTTCTTTTTTTCCGTATGTCGGAGTGTCGTCAATAATATAATTTCTTCCGGGGATCGACGGACGTGGTAGCCTTTTACCTTGTCTGCAGCGGCATACATTAATTTTTCCAGTTCAAGTTCGTATTCCTTTGCTTCTATTACATGTTTATTAACGGTCCATTCGCTGTAGCCTTTTAAAGAAATACTGCAGGCTGCTGCCTGAAAGGTATCTGAAGGCTCTCTTTCACAGGATAATTCTATTTTTTCAAGTGTTTCCCTTATAACTGATTTGGACGGCTTGATTCTTCTTACCGGCACATTCATTTGAGTCAACGCTTCATAGCACTCTCCGAGACTTGTCAGTGCATAGTGCGTTTTTCCTTTTTCAAATAACTCTTTATGAAACGATACGATACCGCTGACACTCATGGAGCTTTCAAACTCCAGAAGATGAACCGGCGCTTCTTCCACCCCAATTTCCACAAGGGTTTCTATTATTGGTTTTTTATTCATCGTGTCGATGCTAATGTTATTTATATTTACGTTTTTTAAGGAATACAGTGCTTTAAATAATCCTGCTCCTGTAAACGGCAGGAAAAATGCCGGCTTATCCGTCAAACGCATTCTTTCTTTTATTTTATGAAAAGGAACCAATCCTCCAAATAGGACGGCAGCGGCATCCCTATCTACCGATTGTACTATCCTGGAAATTTCTTCTTCCTTTTCATAGGCATACGGAAGTAGTTCCAACAGCGGAAAAGTTTCAGTCACTTCCATGCAGTCAGCGATAATATCATGCGGAGCTATGACTGCTACTTTATATAGATTCATATCATCACTTCTTTCATAAAAAGATCTTTATAGTTCCTTTATGTTCCTATTGTAACCTTTATCCAATTAATTTCAATATAAATGTCAGAAAAATCAATAAATTAACAGCTGCCTAATTTTAAAAAAGGCATGTTGACACGTTTTCCATGACATGTACAATATAAGAGGAGACTTTTTAGCACTCGAACACGAGGAGTGCCAAATATACAGACGAGGTGACGATAATTTATGACTACTAAACCATTTCAGGCCGAATCGAAGCGTTTATTGGAAATGATGATTAATTCCATTTATTCACAGAAAGAAATTTTTATCCGTGAATTGATTTCCAACGCAAGTGACGCCATTGATAAAATGTACTACCGTGCCCTTACCGATGATTCCCTGACGTTTAATCAGGATGATTACTACATTAAACTCAGCACCGATCAGGAAAAGCGTGAGCTGACTATTACAGACACCGGTATCGGCATGACCGAAGAAGAGCTCGAGGCCAACCTCGGCACGATTGCCAAAAGCGGCTCGCATGCGTTTAAGAAAGAAAATGAAATTAAAGACGGTCATGACATTATCGGCCAGTTCGGTGTAGGCTTCTACTCTGCTTTCATGGCCGCTGAACACGTAACAGTCTATACGAAATCAGCCGACAGCAGCCAGGCTTTTAAATGGGAGTCCAACGGAGCGGACGGCTATACGATTGAACCTGCTGAAAAAGACACCGTCGGTTCAGAAGTGATCATTAAGCTGCGCGAAAACACAGAAGATGAGAACTACGATGAGTACTTGGATGAGCACAAGCTTAAATCCATTGTGAAGAAATACTCCGACTACATCCGCTATCCAATTAAAATGGATGTGTCCGTCCACCAGCCAAAAGCAGACAATGAAGAAGAAACAGAAGAAGTACAGGAAGAACAGATTGTTAACAGCATGATTCCAATCTGGAGAAAAAATAAAAATGAGCTGACCGACGCAGACTATGAAGCGTTTTATCAGGAAAAGCACTACGGTTTTGACAAACCGCTAACCCATATTCATCTGAGTGTAGACGGCGCCGTCCGCTACCAGGCGATTCTTTTCCTGCCGGAAAATACGCCGTTTGATTACTACACGAAAGAATACGAAAAAGGCCTGGAGCTTTATTCCAACGGTGTACTCATTATGGAAAAATGCGGAGACCTGCTTCCCGACTACTTTGGCTTTGTGAAGGGAATTGTGGATTCAGAGGATCTTTCCTTAAATATTTCCAGAGAAATGCTCCAGCACGACAGACAGCTGAAGCTGATTGCCAAAAACATCAAAAACAAAATCAAAACCCAGCTGAAAACGCTGCTTAAAGAAGACCGGGACAAGTACGAAACGTTCTTCCAGGCGTTCGGCCGCCAGCTTAAATTCGGCATTCAAATGGATTTCGGCGCAAACAAAGACGATTTAAAAGACCTTCTGCTGTTCCACTCTTCTAAAGAGAAAAAGCTCGTTACATTAGCTGAATATGTAGAAAGAATGCCGGAAGAACAGAAGTATATTTATTATGCGACGGGTGAATCCTACAACCGTATTGAAAAACTTCCGCAGACAGAAATGGTTCTCGACAAAGGCTACGAGATTCTCTACTTTACAGAGGACATTGATGAATTTGCCATTAAGACGCTCACAAGCTACGAAGACAAAGAATTTAAATCAGTAGCTGCCGGAGATCTTGGCATTGAATCCGAGGAAGAAAAAGAAAAAGAAGAATCCGAAGAAAAAGAGAACGAAGAACTGTTCACAGAAATTAAAAACCTCCTCTCCGGCAAAGTAAAAGACGTGCGGGCTTCCAAACGCTTGAAGACCCACCCCGTCTGCCTGTCTGCCGATGGTGACGTTTCAATTGAAATGGAAAAGATCCTGCAGCAGATGCCGGACTATAACCAGCAGGTGCAGGCAGACAAAGTACTCGAGATCAACATCAATCATGACGTGTACCAGTCTTTAAAAGATGCCTACACGCAGGATAAAGAAAAACTGGCGCTTTATACCAACCTTCTATACAACCAGGCGCTTCTTATTGAAGGGCTTTCCGTCGAAGATCCTGTCGCCTTTACCAATGATATGTGCAAAGTAATGATATAATAATAGGTAAAGAGCTGTTCCCGGTGTTATAGCCGATTAAGGAACAGCTCTTTTTCTAGACAGGTTTAAGCCGCTCCGCTTTAGGGAAAATTTGATTTAATATGTCTCTTTATGATCCTGCCTGACTGCAGGCTTGAAAATAAATCGACAACACTAGACTTCGGGAGGTTCTTATGGCTAAAAATAAAGTCGAAAGACGTTGGAACAAGGAACTCGATCATTACTTGAAATCGGTGGAAACCAACAGCTCTGTAGCTGTGGATGTAATTGCCCAAAAGCTGGAGGCTGATTTAAACAGTCCGCTTAAGATCGGCTTTTTCGGCTCACCCGGCTGCGGAAAATCCGCGCTGATGGACACACTGATCGGTGAACAGAAAACCGATACCGGCGTAACACCCGGCACGAATGTTACCACCCATACGTGGGGCGAAAATGACTCGATTATGTTTGTGGACCTTCCCGGTTACGGCGGCCTCGACGAGGATCATACGGTCAGCGAATACTGGGATAACTTTGACATTGACTCCTTTGATGCCCTCCTCTGCTGCTTTGAAACGAAGCTCAATAAGGACGACGAGAACTTTTTTAAAGAAGCAATCGCTGAAGGCATTCAGGTTATCTTTGTCCGCACGAAAACAGATACCCTTCATGATGAAGAGAAAAGCAAACGCGAGCTCAAGCGGGAAATCCGCCAGCACCTGATTTATGACGTGTTCGGCAGTGACAGCGTGCTTGTCTTTACGAGCGCCCGTACGAAACTTGGGATTGATAAGCTGAATTTCGCCATTATCGATCACCTGGACACCGACAAAAAAGCGAAGTACTACCGTAATGCCAGAGCCTATTCGGATTTGTTTCTGGAGGAAAAAGCAAAAGCCGCCCACCGGGTTGTGATGTATTATTCCTTTATATCCGCCGGAAGCAGTGCAGTACCGGTTCCATTCTTAGGAGCAGCCATTGATATTCCTGCCGTTATGCGCATGACCAACCAGATCGGTCGCCAGTTCGGCATCACCGAAAGACGCCTGCGCCAGCTTACTTCTGAACAGGAAGACAAGCTAAGAATGTATGAACAGCTGATCCGCTTTATGGCAAAAGGCTCCAACCAGAAAATCATGACAAGCTGGCTTTCGAAAAACGCCGCAAAAGAAGCCACAAAAAACTTCTCCAAGCTCGTACCAATTGTAGGCGGAGCCGGACTGGGATTCGGATTAACGTATTACACAGGCCGGGAAGCCATTGAAGGCTGCCGGGAAATTGCTTCTGAAATTCTTGAAGCAGAAATTCATAAAAAAAGAACGTAAGCCATCATAGGGAAAGAGAACAAGGGGGTTATGGATGGTGGGTGTGAAACGAAGAAATCAATGGGATAAGGAATTAGAGCAGCTGTTTCAGGAGCTGCAGGTAGAAGAGGATACACCGGTGGAGGTTATTGCCGAGCGGGTGGAATCAGAACTCAGCACGTCGCTGAAAATCGGCTTTTTTGGTTCGCCCGGCAGCGGAAAGTCCGCGCTGATGAATGCAATGATCGGCGAACGAAAAACGGACACAAAGACTACGCCCGGCACGAACGTAACGACTCATATTTGGGGCGAAGACGATACGATGCTGTTTGTCGATCTGCCCGGATACGGAGGCCTGGTCGAAGAGCATACGGTCGATGACTACTGGGTCAACTATGACATTGAGTCTTTTGATGTGCTTCTCTGCTGCTTTGAGACAAAGCTGAACCGGGATGATGAAGCATTTTTTAAGAAAGCCAAAGAATACGGCATCCAGGTTATTTTTGTGCGCACGAAAAGCGACAATTTGTATGATCCTTACAAAAGCCGGCGCGAGCTGAAACGGGAAATCCGCCGTCATTTAATTTATGACGTGTTCGGACGCGACAGCCGGCTTGTATTCACGAGCTCGAAGACGAAGCTTGGCATCGGTAAACTTCATGACGCTGTAACCGAACGGCTCGATGCTAAAAAGCAGGACATCTTTTACCGCAATGCAAAAGCCTACTCCGAATCTTTTTTAAAGCGCAAATCCAAAGCGGCCCACCGGCTTGTGTTTAAGTATTCGTTCCTCGCCGCCGGCAAAGGGGCGGAATACGAAGATGTGCTCGATACAGCCGTGGATGTGGACGTTGTCACCGAAATGATAGAAACGGTGTCGGACCAGTTCGGCCTGACGGAAGAACGGCTGCAGAAGATGATGCAGGAAGACCAGGAAGAAGTGGAAGACTTCGACCAGATTGCCGCTCTGTCATCTGAAAACGACATCAGCGAGCAGATGGTGCTGGAATATATGGCCAAATTTAAAGGCCAGCGCCGCGTAACCAACATTACAAAAGTCGTTCCTATCGTCGGCAGTATGACAGCCGGTTTCGGCCTTTCTTATTACACAGGACGGGAATTCATCCGCAGCTGTGAAGAAATAGCCGAACTGATTCTGGACGCGGAAATACAAGAGAAAAGATAAATATATCCCCACCCTTTATACAGGCGGAGGCCGGTCTACTAAAGCCGCCGTCTCGTATTTTATTTTTTGCATCCTATTACAAATGTACGTTACCACAGCATTAAGGGGGCTTTCGATGAAACCTAAAATAGAAGATGTGGCCAAGGCTGCCGGTGTCTCTCCCACTACTGTGTCCCGTGTCCTAAATAACAGGGGCTATATCAGCGAGAACACAAAAAACAAAGTATATCAGGCTATGACAGATATCAATTACATACCAAATGATCTGGCGCGTTCGCTTTATAATAAAAAAACCAACATTATTGGTTTAATCGTTCCTACTACCAAGAACCCTTTTTTCGGGGAAATCACCGCAGAAATTGAAAATCACTGTTCCAACAGAGGCTATAAAATGCTTATATGCAACAGCTTAAATAACATTGAAAAAGAAAGAAAGTACTGGGACATGCTGCGCCGCAATCAGGTGGATGGCGTAATTGTCGGCACCTATAACCGGGGCATCCTTAATTACGACCAGCATCAGCTCCCGACGGTCGCAATCGACCATTATTTATCTAAAAACATTCCCGTGATTGGTTCGGATAATTACCAGGGAGGACAACTTGCTACAGAGAAACTTCTGGAGAGCGGCTGCCGCTATATTATACATATTAACGGACCGGGGGAATTGGAGACTCCTGCAAATTACAGAAGAAAAGCGTACGAAGATACGATGAATCAACGCGGCCTGGCACCGATTACTTATGAAATAACCGGTGTGTTTGACCAGGTGGAGCAGGACAGCATTATCTGTCAAATCCTTGATGAGCATCCTAATGCAGACGGCATATTTGCAAGCGATGATTTGTTAGCGCTTAACGTACTGCGCGAGGCCTACAAAAGGGGTATTTCCATACCTGAAAAACTGAAAATCATCGGCTATGATGGAACAGAAACCATACGCACCGCCGCCCCTCACCTTTCCACCATCTGCCAGCCTATTTCTACCATTGCCGAGTCTGCTGTTGCTATGCTTCAGCAGCAGATAACAGACCGGCTGCCTTTGGAAAGAAGTGAAACACGCCATCCGGTATCTTACTATAAAGGATCCACCGTATAATAAAACCCCATCAATTTTTATTGATGGGGTTTAGATTAGTCGATAACTTTTTTCAATTTCCACGTATCCATTGTTGTCACAGTGACGTCTGTCTCCGTGGTGAAAAGAGCAGCTTCTGTATGCGAAGGGTTTGGATAAATTCTATTCGTTATTACTGCATCCCCTTCTCCGGTAAACACTTCAATTGACGAAGTATCGATAAAGATCCGAAGCGACAGGCTGTCTTCTCTCTTCAGACTTACTTCACAAGGGGCAGCAGGAGCGCTTTCTCCTGCCCGCGTCGTATCCACCACGAGCCGTTGCTTTTCTATGTCATAGTAGACCAAAGTCTGCTCTTTATTCTCGCTTGAAGCCCTCAGTTTAAATCCAACCTGTCCTTTCCCTTCTGCTTTATTCCACTTCATATCGGCTTGTATCTCGAAGCTGTTTGTAAGGTTTTTATCCGCATTAATATTCCACACGCTGTCCGCTTTAAGCATTCCGCTTTGATGGCTTTCATGTTCCGTCCGCAGTTCTTTCATCTCCGGTACGGGGAGAAAAACAGGATGATTCCTGCTGTCCAAGGTGATTTCTCTTGGAATGGTCATCGCCCCTGCCCACCCTTCCTGTTTGGTAGGGAAATCGGTATCCCACGTATCCATCCAGGCAATAAGTATTCGTCTTCCTTTCTCATCGGCAAACGTCTGGGCGGCATAAAAATCAATGCCTTCGTCTATCTCTTGCTGGGTTTCCGGTATGAATGTGCCCGATGCATAATCCATCTCGCCAACGATAATGATATTTTTCCCGTTCTCCATATTCATTGGGGAAACAATTAACGCATGTTTCTCCCCGATCGGAAACAAATCCGGACATTCCCACATGTCCCCCTGCGTCCCATCACCTTCCAGAACCGTACCTGCATAGTCCCAATCCTCTAAGTCTTTTGAAAAAAATAAGGCCGCTGCCCCGTTTGTCCCTTTACTCGTTCCGACCACCATATACCATGTATCTTCATGCTTCCATACTTTTGGATCCCGGAAATCATCGGATAATTCCGACGGGGGACCGGATATAATAGGGTTTTGTTCATTTTTTGTAAAATGAATGCCGTCTGACGATGCGGCGGATGCCTGCACTTCCTTAGGCTCGCCGCCTTCTACATGACCCGTATAAATCAATACCAGTTCTTCCCCGTTTGTTACAGCACTTCCTGAGAAACAGCCGACTTCCGTTTTTCCGGATTCGTACTCATAGGCTTCGGAAGGAGCCAGAGCGAGCGGCTCATGCTGCCATGTGATCAGATCTTTACTGATCGCATGCCCCCAGTGCATCGGCCCCCAATCTTCGCTGTACGGATGATGCTGATAAAATAAATGATACATTCCTTTGTGCTGAATCAAGCCGTTGGGATCATTCAGCCAGCCTGACGGTGCCATGAAATGATAATCAAGCCGGTACGCCGTGTTTTTTAACTGCTCTGTATTTTGCTCCAAGGCGGCCTGTCCTTTTTTAAGCATCTGCTCGTGATTGTATGTTGTTTTCTGCATAGTAAGAAGCTCCTAACTAATTGGTTTAATTTTTGATTATTTCTGTCCTGATCCGGAACTGCTTAGTCCCTGAAGCAGGTATTTCTGCGCTACGATATACACAATAATTAATGGAATTGTTGAAATGGTAAGTATGGCCATTACTTGATTAATAAAGACCGGCTCTGTCGCGTTAATGCTTGTTATAGCAACCTGCAGCGGGTATTTATCAGAGTCCGTTAAAATCATCAAAGGCCAGATATAGTCATTCCAGCTTCCAATAAACGCAAGCGTGCCGACTGTAGCTACTGCCGGCTTGGACATTGGCAGCATAATTCTCCAAAAGATTGTCCAGTGGCCGGCGCCTTCCATCTTTGCCGACTCAATGACGGAATCCGGGACCGCGATAAAGAAATTCCGGAACAGATAGATGAAGAACGCATTCGCTATCAGGGGAATAATTACGGCCAGCCGGTTATCAACAAGCCCTAAATTATGGATGATAGTAAACTGGGTAATAATAATGGTTTCCACCGGAATAATCAGCATGGCAAGCAGCAGGCTGAACATGATATTTTTTCCACGGAAGCGGAATTTAGCAAATGCATATCCTGCCATCGCATTTACGACGATCGCTCCTGCCGTAACTAACAGGGCATAAAAAACGCTGTTAAATAAATAAGTGCCAATATCAAATCGGCTGAACAGCTCCGTATAGGTCGACAGCCATTCGGTAATCTGAAAAGACGGCAGAAGCGCCTGTACGGAGTTCAAATCCTGATAGATGCTTTCTTCTGATTTCAGGGAAGAAGACACCATCCACAAAAGCGGAAAAATAAAGAAGAATGCCAGCAGCGTAAGCAGGATGTATTCTACTAATTTTTTTACATTCCTCATTTATAAATCCTCCTTTGCAAATCTGCGCTGCACAAACGTTACGATTACAATCAATAGTCCAAACACTACGGTCATGGCGCTTGAGTATCCGACCAGCCGATCGGTAAAGCCCGTCTGGTAAATATAATAAATCGGCGTCATGGTTGAATTTAACGGTCCGCCCTGCGTCATGATCATCGGTTGAATAATCAATTTAAATGCGGCAATCAAGGTCGTAAACACAATCAAAGTCGTTGTAGGACGCAGCAGGGGTATCGTTACATGCAGAAAACTTTTCCATTTGCCGGCTCCATCTATTCGGGCTGCTTCATACACATCACCCGGAATATTCTGAAGGCCTGCCAGAAAAATAAGCATCTGATACCCTGCTCCCTGCCAGACAGAAACAAGAATAATAGCGTAAATAGCCTGGTTGGGACTGGTCAAAAATGGCTGAGCATCAATTCCAACGGATAACAGCATCGAGTTTACCAATCCATCTGTTGGATTTAACAAATAAAGCCAAAGAACAGAAATAACAACCAGAGACATTACAACAGGAGAGAAAAAGGCTACTTTTAAAAATATGTTTCCTCTTCGCTGCTTGTTAATGAGTAAGGCAAGTCCCAGTGACATTCCTACTTGAAAAATGATAATGCCTACAACAAAAATGGTGATGTTCTGCAGACTTCTTAAAAATACCGGATCCCCGAATATCTGTGTGAAGTTTCTTAACCCAACAAACTGACGCTGATCGGGCGTTAATAAATAGTAATCGGTAAACGCATAATAAATAGTTAAAAGGGCCGGAAGAAAAAGAAACAAGCCAAGAAGTATAATAGCCGGAAGCAGAAAATAAAAAGGCTGGGCCTGAAACGCGAGGGAACTGGATTTCCATCCTTCCCAGCGCTTTAAGCGTGTCTGTTTTTTTGTAAGATCCATGTTATTCCCTTCTTTCTAATGAAGTCTGCATCTCTTGTGATTTTTCATCCAGCAGCTCCTGCAGGCCTGCTTGATCTTCGTAATAAGGAAGACCGCTTATGGTCTGCTGAAAGGAACGGGTAATCTGCGGATACTCCGGCAGTACCGGTCTCGCTTTTCCAGAAGCTTCATTTTGTTCAATCAGGGTATTCATCTGCGGCGATACTTCATCTTCGATTTCTTCAATAGCCGAATACCTTGATGGCAGCACACTGTTTGCCAGGCTGACATCCACGACCGCTTCTGTGGAGGTTAGAAAGTCAATTAATTCGCCGGCTCCCTCCTGGTTCTGCGTTGCCGTGGACATGGCATACTGCCAGCTGCCGGTAGGGGTTACTAATTCACCAGTATCCGGTGAAACAGGATACGGCATAATATCGTAATCTATGTCCTGATAGTTCGTATCCAGCTGTTCCATCGTCCATGATCCGCTCATTTTCATGGGATACTGACCGGTTTCAAATCCGTTCTCAGCAGGAGAGATGGTTGTATAACCGTTATTGAGCATATGCTGCAGAAAAGACATCGCCTTCAGATTGGCTTCACTATTAAATACGGTTTCTGCCTGTCTGCCATCCTCCGAAACAATTTCGCCTCCCTGCGACCATATAAATGGGGAAAAGGCGTACATTAACCACTCACTATTATCATTGAGTCCCATATCTATAGCAGGTCGTTCATAATAAGCGTTGAGTTTATCGGAAAGCTCTATAAATTCATCCCATGTCCACGGATTATCTACAGTAGGCAGCGTATCCAGGTCAACACCCGCTTCTTGGAGCATATCCTTGTTGTAATAGATGCCCACGCTGGATTCAGAATACCCAACGGCATACAACTCCTCGTCGTATGTGCCCTGTTCTACAATACTGGGCAGCAAATCGTCTTTATCGGATATTAAGTTATCCAGCGGAGCAATAATTTCCGCTTCTGCATAAGCTGCTGTATTTGGCCCATCCAGCGTCAGTACATCCGGCAGTGTTCCAGTGGAAACCGCGGCATTTACTTTGTCTTCGTATCCTCCGCCGCCTCCGCCGCGTGGGATAAATTCTATATCAGCAGTATACGTCCCCTTAAATTTTTCATTAAATTGTTCCACCGATCCCTGCATAGCCTGTCCTTCGGGACTTTCACTCGATGTCTGCACCCATAGACTGATTTCATTATCGTTCCCATCACTTTCTGCTTGATTCCCGCAGGCAGACAGCAGTAAAGCAGTGGAAACCATTCCTGCTACCAAAACTCTCAACTTCATCACTCCCTATTTGTAAGCGTTTTCTGATCTTAGTATATTACCGGTTTTCCTTTATGTCAACCGGATGACATAAAATAAAAAAATATTGCTTCCTCTTTTATAGAGAAAGCTTGCGGGCATTCTATCCCCTGCCCCACGGAAAAAGCCTTTTGCTTTTTGACATAGGTTGGGGTTCATACGTGACGACCGGCTGATCCGCGATAATATGCCCGGCATTCGTCTGCAGGAATTCGGTCCAGTCCGTGCCGAACTCCAGATCCATATGGTCATAGGCCTGTTTCAAACGGAAAGGCTCCTGAGCCGAACGCGGGGAAGAAGAAAGAGCATGGGAAAGGTTTCCCTGCAGAAACTTTATCGCAAGCTGCTGGGTATCTCTTCCGTGAATGCGCAGGATCGATTCAGCTGATAGAATGCTGACGGCACCGCGATTGACAAAATAATGCAGAAAACCCGGATTGCTGATGAACATTGGTACAAATTCAGGAAATACCAGAACCGGGCGATAGTTCTTTTTCTGCAGCCGGTCCAAAAGTGTTTTTGCAAAAACAGCAGACGAAAACCCGCTTAAATCCACATACACATACGACGTTTTGTTTACGGTCAAAAGCTTCTGTTCTTTCTTTTCTTCCGAAATACGTCTGCGCGAACGGATACAATGGCCGGAAAGCACCGTCAGCTTCAGGCTTTTTTCTTCCAGAAGCTCTTGCAGCTCCTGCTGCTCTTCCACCGTCAGGCCGGTCGGATGTCCATTTCCCCGCATGAAAAAAGGCGGAGCATTCACAAAACTCGTAATGCCGTTTCGCACGGCTCGTTCAGCAATTCCCAGGCTTTCCGCCCAGGGCTCTTGCAGCTCCTGCTTTTCCAGAACGATTTTAGAGTATAAATTAATCACCCGTCAGCATCCTCTCATATCGAACCCCATATACTTTATTAAGAACATCATACCATATTTGGAAAATTAATTATATCCCCTCCCTTTTTATGGAATATGGCTGCGGTTACGGATCGTTTAAAAAGGGAATCTAAGACTATACAACTATCTTTTAAATTGGAATCGGTACAGGCTGCGGCCCGCCGAATAAGGAGGGATTTTCTTGAATATTCTCGTGCTTGGTGATTATGAAAATATTTATTCCTCCTCCCCCGCCGCCCGCCTGCTCCATCAAAAGGGCTGGAACGTGGAGGCTGTTACCATTCCGGTCAAACCGGAACAGATCCCTTCGCTTGCGGAAGGCAAAAAAGCCATTATTCTTGTCAGGGAGCGCACGCCTCTAGCGGCTGCGGTGATTAATCAGCTTCACGATGTGCAGTTGATCTCCCAAACCGGAAAAGGTGTCGCCCACATAGATATGAGGGCACTTGAAAAAAAGGGAATCGATATTGCGACAACGCCCGGCGGTTCCAGGCCGTCCGTTGTCGAATTAACGATTGGCATGATGATCGGGGCTGCCAGGCAGTTCCCGGCTCATCAGGAAGCGTTTGGCCGAAATCAATGGATTCAGCATACCGGAACCGAACTGCATGGCAAGCAGCTTGGGATACTAGGCTTTGGAGCTATCGGCAGGGAAACCGCACGCGTTGCCCAGGCATTGGGAATGAACGTTAAAGTGTGGCGTCCTACCGGCGGAGATGGCTCCGAAAAGGAACTTGGCATTGAGCAGATGTCCCTCGAGGATATTCTACGCTCTTCCAATGTGATCAGCCTTCACATGCGCCTTGCTCCGGAATGGAAAGGATTCTTAACCAAAGAAAAGCTGACGTTAATGAAAAAGGGTGCTATTTTTATTAATACATCGCGCGGTGCTTTTGTAGATGAGACCGCTCTCGCCCACCTTCTACGCACCCGTCATTTATCAGGCGCCGGGCTGGACGTGTTTCAGGAAGAACCTGTCCGGGAACACGCCTTTCACGACTGCGACAACGTCATTCTTACGCCTCACATCGGCTACGTCACCTATGAAGTGCTCGAACGTTTTGCTGATCAGGCGCTTCATAATGCAGTGAATTACTTTGAGAAATAAGCACACGAAACAGGAGTGTGTTACATAGCTTCTGTTTTTTTATGATTTTTTTCATTGTTTCTAAAAAACGTGTCACGTTATCTTACAACTCCGCTGAACGATTTTTTCCCCCGTGATACGATACTTCCATGAATTGCAGCAAAGCAGGTGAGCCTCGTGCTTAAGATTTCCAAAAAAGAACGGGCCCTCCGCTACAATGAAATGAATAAAGAATGATACCAGCAAGGCGTAAAGAGCCGGAAAGTTGAGATTTCCGAACGCCGGATTACCATTTTTACTTCTGTCAGCGAATTTGACCTGGCGGCAAAAGCTATTTACAAAGATTTTGATCAGGGCACGAACACCTCCTGTACGGTTATTCTGCTTCATACATAATCTGGCCGCTGTCAGGTGCTGCGTCATGACGCAGCACCTGACGGGAGGCCGAAGCCGCAGCGAAGACTCTGTAAGTTTCATTACAGGCTTTTTCTGCGGCTTTTTTTATTAGGCTTGAGAAAATTATTACCAGCACCCTTACCACCGTGCATTTAATTCTTAAAAAAGGATGGGATACAACATGGAAACGAAAATAAAAAAAACAGAAGCAGTGAAGCATCAAAACGAACAAAGCCGCACGATGTATTACGGAAAGGGAGATGTGTTTGTCTACCGGACCTATGCCACTCCACTTGAAAACATCCAGCCGATCCCTGAATCTTCTTTTGAAGGGCGCAGTAACATTATCTTTGCGATGGATATTCAAATCGCTTTAAAAGGAGATGCCTTTTTCAGTTCCTTTTCAGAAGGCGACAACTCCAAAGTGATTGCGACCGATTCGATGAAAAACTTTATTCTTCGCCATGCCGGCAGCTTTGAAGGCGCCACGATGGAAGGGTTTCTGGAATATATCAGCGAACGCTTTTATGAAACATACAGCCATATTGACGGTATCGTCGTATCCGCTGTGCAGAAGCTGTTTACTGAAGCTGCCATTGGTGATGAATCCGGTCTCCGGAAAAGTCCGCTCGTGTTTGAAGAAAAAGAAGGGGAGCTGCCGGTCGCTTCGCTTGAAACAGAGCGCACCGCAGATAACGACTATTCGATTTTTTCCCGGCAGAGCGGCGTGAAAGACCTTCATTTGATTAAAGTAAAGGGCAGTTCATTTCAGGGATATATTAAAGACGAATACACGACCCTTCCGGAAACGACGGACCGCCCCCTCTTTATTTACCTTGATATTAACTGGATCTATAAAGACAGCCGTGATGACCTGAACAGCTATGTCAGCTCCGAACAGGTCGCAGGCATTGCCCGCACGCTCTTTCACGAATTGAATTCCCCGAGCATCCAGAGCCTGATTTATTACATCGGCCTGCGCGTGCTGGAGCGCTTTCCCCAGCTTGCTGAAGTGTCCTTTGAATCCAACAACCGGACATGGGAATTAATTGTAGACGAAACCAGCTCCGACGAAGGCCGGGTGTTTACCGATCCACGCCCGCCTTTCGGATTCCAGGGATTTTCGCTCCGCCAGTCCGATCTGGAGGCCTATAAAAAATCATAAAAAAAGACCCGTAGTGTGTAAAGCATACTATGGGTTCCTTTTATATTAATCCTACTATGCCTATTTCTTCAATTTTATTGGTGCTTTTTTATTTCTAAATATTATTCCCACTCATCTATAATTTCTCCATTAGACATTACAGTATAAATACCTACTGACCCTGCTGTTTGACTTCTAATAAATATTCGCCACCCGATTCCCAAATCATCATAGACAGGTTCCGTATCATAGCTTAAATAAACATCACCATTATCTTGACCATCTTCTATGCCTGTATATTCTTCTAAATCTTTTATTGCCTCTTCTGGAGAGTAATCTGTAGTAATATCATACTCATCATTTTCATTTACTTGGTTTGTTTCATCCACTGAAATTTCAGAACTATCTTCTAATTCTAAGGCGCTTTGATCCATTTCTTCTTTAGGGACTTCTGCTTCTATCGTTTCAATGTCGTTAGAATCTTCATCTGAAACTTCTTCCGTTTCTTCTATTTCTTCTTCGCTAACAGAAGCAAGGGCCAACTCCCCTTGTTGAAAAATCTCTCCCCCTTTTTCAACAAGAGCTTGAGAACCATCTTCGGATATTTTTAAATCTGCTGCGTATTCTAATGCTTCTTCATAGGATTCTTCTTCCATAGCTTTTGAAGATTTCTGTAATAATTCTAACTCTACAAGTATGTTAGAAGCTTTAGTGTCTTGAGAATCTTCATCTGCCGCTATCTCAAAAGCCGCTTCGGCTTTTTCATATTCCTCCATAGCAATATAATCCATCCCTTGCTGCATAGCATTATTTACAGTATTCTCTGCTTCGTTTTGAGAACACCCTACTAATCCAACTAAACTTAACCCCGCCATTAAATAAAATTTCCTCATTACACCGCCCCTTTTTACATTTTTTTCTAACTTTTACTTAATTAATTATATCTATTCTAAGTGCAATAAAACAGTTAATTTTTATCCAGACATACTATTTCCTGGTACCATAAATATTTTCATTTTGGTTCTTTTTATCCAACCAAATAACAGGATAATGAAAGGTATAAAGAAGAAGGAGGAGTTATGTATGTCATCGACTGTTACGATTAAAAACCCAGCTACCGGAGAAGCAATCCAAAACGTTCCACTTCATTCCAAAAAAGAGGTGGAAGCGGCTGTTACACGTCTGCACGAAGCATTCCCTGCCTGGTCCCGCCAGGCTGCTTCCCATCGCGCCGGTTTGTTGAAAAAATGGCACCAGCTTATTCTGGAAAATCAGGACATGCTTGCTTCTCTTATTACGAAGGAAAACGGAAAGCCGTTAAAGGAAGCACGCGGCGAAGTGATATATGCAGCAAACTATATTGAATACTACGCCGAAGAAGCACGGCGGGTGTTCGGCAAAACGCTTCCGGGAGCCGCCAATAAACGGTTATACGTTACAAAAGAAGCGGTCGGCCCGGTTGCAGCGATTACTCCGTGGAACTTCCCGGCAGCTATGATTACGAGGAAAGCGGCACCAGCCCTTGCGGCAGGCTGCACCTTTGTTATTAAGCCCGCCCCGAATACGCCGCTGACGGCCATGGAGCTTGTGCGCCTCGGCCATGAAGCCGGTATTCCGGAAGATGTGCTTCAGTTTGTAAACGGCGACGATGCGGAGATCGGCGACGTGTTTACGAGTAGTCCGCTTATCCGAAAGATTACTTTCACCGGCTCCACTCCGGTTGGCAAACTCTTAATTAAAAACAGTGCAGACACAGTCAAGCATGTGTCGATGGAGCTTGGCGGACACGCGCCGCTGATCGTAGCAGAAGACGCCGACATCGATCTCGCTGTAGAGCATACGATGGCTTCTAAATTCCGCAACGCCGGCCAGACGTGCGTCTGCGCCAATCGTATTTTCGTGCAGGAGAACGTGCTCGAAGAGTATGCCGCTAAGCTTGCTGCAAAAGCGGAGGCGCTTCAGGTTGGAAACGGACTCGAAGAAGGAACCGATATCGGCCCGCTTATTAACGCCCAGGGATTTGAAAAAGTAAAAGGCCAGATTGAAGATGCAAAAGCAAAAGGGGCGTCTGTGCTTACAGGGGGCCGCTACGAGGAAGATGCAGAAGCAGGCACCTACTTTGTTTACCCAACGGTACTCACCAACGTCGACCGCTCCATGGACATTATGCATGTGGAAACCTTCGGACCCGTGGCTCCTATCGTGTCTTTTTCCACTCTGGACGAAGCAATCGACATGGCCAACGATACTCCATTTGGTCTTGCGGCTTACTTTTTCACGGAAAACTACCGTACCGGCCATTATCTGCACGAGCGCCTTCATTACGGTATTGTTGGGTGGAACGACGGCGCCCCGTCAGCTGCGGAAGCGCCATTTGGCGGCATGAAAGAAAGCGGGCTTGGCCGTGAAGGCGGCAGCGAAGGGATTGCTCCATATTTAGAAACCAAGTATCTTTCGATGGGATTGTAAAGTAGTTTTATCTTCCTTTTATCCGGTAATAGTAACAATAGAACACTGGATATAAAGGAGTGAATGCGATATGGCTCATGAAAAATACGAAGATCTGCTCCGCACACTGCATGACAGCATGACGGCCGCCAACAACTGCTTCAGCGAATGCCTGCAGGAGGACGACGTCAAAATGATGGCCGAATGTATCCGTCTGGCGAGAGAATCCGCTGATATGTGTGGTTATCTGGAACAGGCGATTACAAGAAAAAGCCCATTTGTTAAAGAATTGGCTTCTGTCTGTGCGACCATCTGCGAAGCCTGCGCCAGAGAATGCGAAAAGCATGATGATGACCACTGTCAGCAGTGTGCCAAAGCCTGCTTTGACTGTGCAGAAGCGTGCCGGACAGCAGCTTAATGTCACGATGTATCTATGTCATAAAAAAAGCGCGGATCGATTTAACTATCGATCCGCGCTTTTTTCTGTTAGTTGTACAAAATGCCGCCATCAATGAGCACGCACTGTCCGGTCATATAATCAGAATCCGGTGAGGCGAGATAGGATACGAAGTTCGCCACATCCTCCGGCGTCTGGGCCCGTCCAAGTGCAATGCCTTCTGTGAATTTTTTGAAGGCATCCCCGGAGTGAGCAAGTCCCATTTCTTCTACCAGTCTGGCATCGATCCGTTCCCACATCGAGGTACCGACCACGCCAGGGCAGTAGGCGTTAACCGTAATTTTTTCCGGTGCCAGTTCCTGGGCCGCGGCCTGGGTTAATCCCCGCACCGCAAATTTAGTGGCTGAATACACACCGAGCAGGGCAAATCCTTTGTGGCCGGCGATACTGCAGGCGTTAATAATTTTGCCTCCCCCCTGCTTTTTCATTTGTTCCGCGGCTTCCTGAATGCCATATATTGTTCCATTCACATTCACATTGAAAATCGTATTAATGTCTTCTTCTGTTGCATGTAATAGAGGCGCGACCTGGTCAATGCCGGCGTTATTCACAAACACATCCACACTTCCAAACTTCTGCACGCTCTGCTGCACAAGATGATGAATATCCGTTTTGCTCGTCACATTCGCTTTAACTGCCACGGCCTTGCCGCCATTGTTTTGAATTTCCTGAACAACATCTTCTGCTTTGTTTTCGTCAATATCACTAATAACGATGTTAAATCCGTCACCCGCCAGCCGATGAGCGATGCCCCGTCCGATACCCTGACCTGAACCTGTGATTACCGCTGTCTTACTCATCATTACACCAACCTCTCTATTATATTTTTCTACAATGCTACATCATCATTATACTCCCAATATTCGGAAAATTAAGTCTTTTATGCAAAAAAGGTTGTGTTCCTATTCAACTCGTCGCATTCATTAACTGATGGTAGTATTCAGGTTTATGCGTTTTATTCAAGTGATACCACGCATGCAGCGCATCTGGTGTAAATACATCCAATGCTTTCAGCACTTCCCTCGCAAATTCCAAAGGGGCTATTCCTGTTGCCGTAATGACATTTCCAGCAGTTACGGCGGGCTCTGTTTCGTATAACGGTTCCCCTTTATAATCCGGGCAGACCATTTTAAGATATTCCAGATCATTGCTTGTATGCCTTCTCGTATCGAGGTATCCCGATTGGGCAAGGCCCACCGTCGCCCCGCAGATCGCAGCAACGACAGCTTCGTTCTGAATCGCTTCCCCGATTTTTTGCAGGACTGGTTCGTGAATTCCTTCTCCCCACGTATCTCCTCCGGGCAGAATGAACAGGCTTTCCTTCGCAGTCGAGCATTCCTCCATAGAAATTTCCGGCTGGATGCTCACGCCCCCCATCGTCGTAACCATTTTTTTGTCTGCTCCTGCTGTGATTACTTTTAAAGGTGCCACCTCTTTTTTGAAGCACCGTCCCGAGTTCAGCTCTGCCGTAACGTATCCATATTCCCAGTCGGCCATCGTGTCAAAGACATAAAGGTATACATGTTTCGTATGCATTTCGCAGCACTCCACTCTTTATTTTTTTTGATAAACGATCAATAGACAGACAATACCATCCAGCTTTTTTTCCAACGGAATACCTTTGTTTTAAACATACCTCGTTCTCTTCTTTTCGACAATTCCTTTTTTCTTTATGCATAAAAAAACACCAGCATCTCTGCTGGTGCCGCTGTCTTATTTCCACTGCTGGTAGTGGGCTTTCGTGCGTGGCTCCATTTCGGTTAACGATTCGGTCAGTACTTCAGAAAATCCGGAAATATTCGTTTCCATCCGGCCGGGAAATTCGGATTCGATGAATGCCAGATTGTCTTTTTCCGGCTCATGCCAGATCGAGCCATGCTTTTCTGTCTGGGTATAGCCGTCCAGTTCCCCGATTTCCCAGTTGGTTGCTTCGAAATAGCCGATATCCATACCCGCTTCCTGGAATGGGGCATGATCACTCCACAGCCCGGTCGTGCCTTCCGGGTACTCAGGATTCAGGCCGGGGTTGATCTTCATATCAATGTCGGCATCTTCAGCCAGCTGCTGGGCAAAATTCCGGTACCATCCGCTTCTTCCTTCGCCTCCATGTATATACATATGATCGCCCGCAACCAAACTGTCGAGATTAATCATCGCCAGCGTATTGTTTTTTTCTTTATTGGACATGTTTTCTACATACTGTTCCGATCCATGTAAGCCGCCTTCCTCTGCACCAAAGGCAACAAACCGAACCGTGAAGGGAACGTCTATGTCCTCCAGGCGCTCAGCGGTTTCAAGCATTACGCCGACGCCGGATGCATTATCGTCAATGCCTTCTACATCTGCTACGGTGTCGTAGTGGGCACCAACAATAATTTCCTTTTTAAACTTTCCCGGCTTCACGACAGAGAGGTTCTCGGATTCAAGCTCTTCGCCGTCTCTTGTAAATGTAAATGCCTCCGTTTGGGTTTCATACCCCATGTCTTCAAGCGCTGTCTCTATGTATGCTTTCGCTTCTTGTTCACCTTCTGTTCCTGCCAGACGTTCCCCGATATCCTGGGATAAATAGCGCATATGCTCCATTGCCGTATCTCCATAGTTCTCCTGAGCTTCTGCCGCCTGCGGCCATGCCAGAACCACCGCAGTAAGAGCGGCTGCCAAACCAGTACCTGCTTTTTTCATCTGAAAAACCCTCCTTTTATCCGTCTCTCTATTAAAGCATATATTCAGAATGTTTAGTATCGGTCCAAGTTCTCCTTTTCTTCGGGCAGCAAAAGAAAGGACCTTTCGGCTGTTCGAAACAGAAAGGTCTTACCACCTGGATTTCTTAATAACAATTTCTCCAACGCCGATATCGGCCTGAAGATAAAGCTTATGCTCCGGATCCATAGGCGTATGGTGCTCAAAATGGGAGTTGGAAAACATGCCGCCTTCTTTCTGCTTGAGCATGTTTACTTCACCTATCCCTACTTTTGTATAAACATCCGCATCCCACGTGTCGGGAAGAAAAATCTTGATCCCGCCGACGGCTCCTTTGATGTGCAGGTGCACATCCTTTTCCTGAACGTCTGCCTTGGACAGATCAATCGTCACTTCCCCAATGAAAAACTGAATGGCTGTCGGCGGAAGTTTGAATGGGATTTTCGTCCATTTAATTTCCCCAAGCAGCATCTTTTTTTGTTTCATCCCTGCTGAGAGTGGAATATCGGCCGGTTCTTCTTCTTTTTCCGTGCGTCCTCCCGGCAGATCCCGGTCAATATCAACAACCGGATTGCGTCTTGAGTAAATAAACATGCCTCCTGCCACCGCCGCGGCTGCAAGTATAACTGCCATGACGAACACGAAAAATGTTCCTTCCAGATGACGGGCCAGATGAATAACCGCAAGCCCGATAAACAATAAGGAAAGCCAGCCCGATCCTCCCTTATAAAAATAATAGGCCAGTCCAAAAGCAATGGTCGGCCAGATTAGAAACCCCAGACTAATGCCGGCTTGAGAAGATAAGAAATTGGCGCCGACAATAATCGCGACCGGAACGATCCAACACATATTATGTCTCATCTTTTACCCGCCTTTACGTTCTGTTTGGAGAAACATACTCTTTCTTTTATTATACGCTTCTGCCAAAAAGAAAAGAAGGTTCAATCCGTGATGTATTTCTTTTTTCGCCGCATATAGGAGGATTGCGACAAACCTAGTGCGGCAGCGGCCTTACGGGTGGAGGAATACTTCGCCTCGGCTTCCAGAATCAGCTTCTGCTCCAGCTCTTCGACGGCCTCCGCGAGAGTCCGGTTTAATCCATAAGCAAACGCACTCTCTCCTCGCGATACCTCCCGGATAATATCATCGGGCAGGTCGCTCGTATTCATGTTGTCCGTCTCTGCTGTAATGACCATCCGCTCCACAACATTCTCCAGCTCGCGGATATTCCCGGGCCACGAGTAGTCCTGAAGCAGTTTCAGCACACCAGAAGTAAAGTGGCGCTGTTTGGCATGCTGCGTATTAAAACGATCCAGGGCCACCTGCAGGAGCGGATAAATATCTTCCTGGCGGTGGCGCAGCGCCGGCAGATGAACAGGCAGCACGTTCAGCCGGTAGTACAAATCCTCGCGGAAGGCTTTGCGGGCAATCATCTCTTTTAAATTTTTATTTGTTGCCGTTACGATACGGGCATCGACGGTCCGCGGCGCCGTTTCCCCAATCGGCAGATACGTCTTGTGCTGCACGAGCTGCAGAAGCTTGGACTGAATGTGCATTGGCACTTCTCCAATTTCGTCCAGAAACAATGTTCCTTTATCAGCCAGTTCCACAAGCCCGACTTTCCCTCCCTGGTAAGCGCCTGTAAATGATCCCTTTTTAAAGCCGAACAGCTCAGACTCCATTAATGATTCCGGAATCGATCCGCAGTTGATTGAAATAAATGGCCCTTCATGCCGATCGCTGAATTCGTGAATTTTACCGGCAGCCGAGCTTTTTCCTACTCCTGTTTCGCCGGACAGCAGCACGGTCGTGTCCACTGCTGCTACTTTTTTCAACAGGTCGAGCGTATTGGTAAAGGCTTTGCTTTTCCCGGTAAACTGCCCGCCTTTTTCCTTGTTTCGCTGCAGGCGGATGCCCCGGACTTCCTGGCTGTAAAAACGAAGCAGGTTTTCCGCCTGCTCGAGCTGCTTGGTCGTCTGCATGTCTTTTGTAATATCACGGGAGAGTACAACGACCAGCTTTTCCTGCTCCCACGGAATAATATAGCCGCTCACGAAATACTGCCGGCCCTGCTGCGTCGTCTGCACAGAGCTCACCGATTCGCCTGCTTCAAGCACCATTTTTGTTATCGAAGGATTCATAATCCCTCTGCCTTCGAGCTCCCATACACTCCTTCCTTTCAGGTCCTCTCGTTTCGAACCGAGGATCTTTTCGCTCGCATCATTATTCCAGAGCGTTTCTCCTTCTCCATTTGAAAAATAAAAGCCGTCTTCCAGCGCATTGAATAAATCTTTAATCATTGGTGTCTCAAATAATGTTTTCAGCTTCATTTTTTCCTCTTCCCTGCAGATAATCATTAATATTTAGACTATTCTTTCATTTTGAGTCGTTATTGGTTCAATACTTCAAAATTGTTTACACAGCCGAATCATATCCGGTTCAAACGAACCGAATATGACTATCGTTATCTTTCTTTTAGTGTACCGATTCCCTGATAACCTGTCAAAACAGGTTTTGGAAGCTGATAAGCCCGGTAAAAGTTGGCATGCTTTTTGCTTATGTATATAGGTAGAAACGAATCAGGAGGTGAACGTGATGAATATTGATGTATTCGTGTTATTTTTAAATGCGTTTTTAACCACACTCATTTCTTCCGTTATTGTTGTAATTATCTTAAGAAGAAAATACCTTCCCGCTATCCGGCGGATGGAGCAGGAGCAGGAAAAATCCAGGCAGCAGCCTGAATCAGAGAGGAGCGGCACCCAGTGACTACTACGATATTTTTTGTTGTACTGATCTTTTATGTAGTGGCCGGGGGTCTTGTCGCCCGGCTCGTGAAAAACAAATCCGATTTCTACGTGATGGGGGAAAAAGGCTCCACGCTTTTAATCGTTGGTACGCTTGGTGCTACATACTTAAGTGCCGTGACGCTTCTCGGCATTGCCGGGCAGTCCTATGCTGAAGGACCGCTCGTTATCGCAGCTCTTGGTTCCTTCGGAGCCTGGATCGGCACCTTGATTGCCGTTGTCTATATCGGCCGTAAGATGAAAGCATTAGGCTGCATGACAATGCCCGATTTTTTCGAAATGCGCTTTAAAAACAAAACAGTCAGCATTATTGCGCTTATCATTATGATCGTTGGGCTGCTTGGCTACGGTGTAATTCAGCTGATTGGGGCGGGGCTTGTGCTGAGCCAGGTTACCGGCATTTCTTTTCCTTTCATGATCGTATTGTTCACGCTGGCTCTGCTTGTGTTCTGTGCCCTCGGCGGCATGTATGGCGTGGTCGTAACAGACACTATTATGCTGTTCACGATGCTTGCCATCTCCTGCCTGATTGCACCATTGTTAATCGGCCAGGCCGGTTTTGAAAACATGAAAGCCTTGAGCGAGACCATTCCATTCTACTGGACGATCGGCGGGGCAGAGCAGCGTCCGCTGGGCTGGTCGATTTCACAGTTTCTCGTCTGGATCTTGTTTTTTTCCTGCACACCGGCACTCGTATCCCGGGTGTTCCCGGCCAAAAACGATTTTGTTATTTTAAAAGCTGCGGTTATCGGCGTGTTTCTGGCGCCCTTTATGCAGGTAATTGTCTTTTTGGCAGCCGGCAGCATGCAGGTAATTCAGCCTGGTATTGAAACAACCGATAACGTGATGATTATTGGATTTATGAACCATGTACCGGAAGCACTGGGCGGACTCGGCCTGGCCGGTCTGATGGCTTCTATTATGTCCACGGCCTCCACCCTGTTTGTTCTGACAGGATTTGCGCTTGCGCGCGATTTATATGAACATTTATTTGATAAAAAGCTGAGCGAAAAACGCAGCCTTCGTGTCGGACGCTACGCCCAGGTGCTTGTAGCCGCGGTCGTCTGCGTGATCGCGATTATGCAGCCGGCGGCGATTTACTGGATTTCCATTTATGCCGGCGCGATTTTCGGTGTCGGCTGGCTGCCTACTGTCGTAGGCGGGCTCGAGTGGAAACGCATGAACAGTCAGGCTGCTATTGGCAGTATGCTCGCCGGAACGAGCGCTTTTATTCTTGTAGATGAACTTGTGCGAAGGGCGGTTATTACCCTTCCGGTTCACATTGACTCCTTAATGGTAGCCTTTGCGGTCGGCGTGCTGACGCTGTTTATTGTCGGCTTCTCGACGCGTCCTTCCGCCCACGAACAGGCTTTTTACAAAAAAATGAAGCAGACGAGCATGTCTGCAATTACGATTAAAGACTTTGCCAGCCGTCCGGATGGCCTGGCCCAGTTGAAAAAGCAGTACAAACAAACCATGATCATCTGCATCAGCTTTGTGTTTATCGCTGCGATTGTCTGGGGCTACTTCCTGATGATGCTCGGCTTTTAAATCCCACTACAAAAGGAGATATGTTCTATGCCTCATTTACAGACCGCTCTTACTGATATTCATCAAGCCATTGATAACCACTGGGAAGAACAGCTTGATTTTTTGAAAGAAATCGGACGCTACCCTTCCACGCTTGGCAATGAACAGCCGCTCCAGTCCTATATCGCCGATTACCTGGAAAAAACGCTCGACATGGAAGTCGATCGTTTCACACCGGATGTGAAAAAGCTTTCCTCCCATCCGGGCTTCTCTATCCCGGAGTATCCGTATGATGGACGGGAAGTCGTCGCGGCCGTTTCCAAAGACCACGGCAGCAGCGGCCAAAGCCTCCTGTTCCAGAGCCACATTGATGTAGTTCCTCCCGGGGCACTCCGGTTTTGGTCAACCAATCCGTGGGACCCCGTCCAGCGGGGCAATAAACTGTACGGCCGGGGCATGCAGGATATGAAATCCGGCGCTTCGGCAATGATTTTTGCCTACCGCGCCATTCGGGAGGCAGGCTACGAGCCGGATGCTCCTTTTATGCTGCAGACGGTGATTGAAGAAGAATGTACCGGCAACGGAGCGCTCGCCGCGCTTGACAGAGGGTGGCACTCCGATGCGGTGCTGATCCCGGAACCCTTTGGCATGAAAGCCTCTACCTCCCAGGTAGGCGTCGTCTGGTTCCGCATTACGGTCCTCGGCGCCGGCGCCCATACGGAGCGGGCAAGCGAAGCCGTCAATGCGATTGAAAAATCTTATAAAGTGATTGAAGCGCTGAAAAGCTACGAACAGATGATCAACAAACGTGAGCGGCCGGATGCCTATAAAGATCATCCCCATCCGTTGAACATTAATATAGGCACGATTCAATCCGGCGACTGGCCTTCGAGCGTCCCTGCTGAAACCGTTATTGAAGGGCGGGCCGGACTGTTTCCGGGTCAGGATCCCGCTGAGATAAAAGAAGAACTCAAAGCCTGGGTTCTCGAGTACGTAAAAGAAGACGAGTGGCTCGCTTCCCATCCGCCTAACGTTTATTTTTTCGGTTTTCATGCCGAAGGCGCTTCCGTAGAGGAAGACTCCCCGATGATGCAGACGCTCGGACGGGCTCACGAAACGATACATGAGGACGCTCTTTCTTTCCAGCCGATCACGGCGACGACTGACACCAGGTTTTACACGTTGTACTATGATACACCGGCTACCTGCTACGGCCCTATCGGCGGCAATATGCACGGCGGCGATGAATGGGTCGATCTGGAAAGCGTGAAACAGGTAACGAAAGTATACGCCGCTTTTCTGGCAGACTGGTGCGGATTGAAAAAACGGGAAGGGAACCTGTCATGACACATCGTATCAGCATCGACCGCGTACGCGATCGTCACGCCCAGATCGCCGGCATCGGAGCGCTTTCCGGCGGCGGAGTATCCCGGCTGGCGCTGAGTGACGAAGACAAACAGGCAAGAGACGTATTGCATCAGTGGATGGAGGAGCTGGACCTGGACATAACGCAGGATGACCTTGGCAACATGTACGGTCTTCTTCCCGGCACCGACCCTGCGCTCGATCCAATTGTACTCGGCTCCCATCTCGACTCCGTTCCAAACGGCGGTACGTTCGACGGAGTCATCGGTGTTCTCGCCGGACTGGAAGTACTTCAGTCTGTGCGGGACACCGGCCAAACGCCGAAGCGCTCTCTTCTGCTCGTCAATTTTACAAACGAAGAAGGCGCCCGTTTTCCTATACCAATGATTTCCTCAGGGGTACTGTCAGGCACGTATGCAACCGAAAAAATGATGAACCTGCCGGACCAGAATCACGTGACGATAGAGCAGGAGCTGAAGCGGCTCGATCTGCAGGGAGACAAAGCCAACCGGCTGCAGCGGGCGTATGCTTTTCTGGAGCTTCATATCGAGCAGGGGCCCGTGCTCGAAGATAAACGCAGGCAGACCGGCATCGTGAAAGGCATCCAGGGGTTATCATGGAATGAATTCACGATTGTTGGAGACGCCGATCATGCCGGACCCTCACCGATGGCCTCCCGGGCAGACGCCGGTATTATGGCTATGAAAGTAATGCTTGCTCTTCATGAATGGGTCCTCCATTTGGAAGACCAGACGACCATCACCTTCGGCCAGATTAAAACAGAGCCGTTTACTATTAATGTGATACCGGGAAAAACGGTGTTCAGCGTCGATATCCGCCATCCGGATAAAGCGGTGCTGGACGAGCGTCTTGTCGAGATGATGGCACTCGTGGAACATACGATGGAGCAGCAACCGGGCAGCTGGGAGGAGACTTCACTCTCCTACATGCCTCCGGTTACGTTTCACGAACCTTTTCTCGAAGAGCTGGAATCCATCTGCCGGGAGCAGAACTTCTCCTACACCACCATGTTCAGCGGCGCCGGGCATGACGCTATGCATATCAGCAAATTCATTCCAACAGTCATGCTGTTCGTGCCGAGCATCGGAGGCAAAAGCCATCATCCGACTGAACTGTCCCGCTGGGAGGACATCGATCAGGCCGTGCAGCTTATGTATGAATGGACGACCCAGCACTGTTATTAAATAAACAACCCCCTCTGAAGATTTTCTTCACAGGGGATTGTTTATGCTGTTCTTTTTTTTCTCAGCAAAAGCAGGAAGCCAAGGCCGGCAGCTGCCAGTCCGGTAAGCATATAAGCCAGGTCATATCCAGCCGTATCCGGCAGCTTGCCGCCCTCTTTCTCAACTGGTACTGCAGGTTTTTCTACAGAACCGGAAGGCGCTGCTGCGATGATTTGTTCTGCTGCTTCCTCTACCACAGGCAGTGCTTCTGCACCGCCGAACTCTTTAATAAATACAATTCTTCCTAAGTGTACTGTTTCCTTTTCAAAAGAAAATATGTAAAAAAATGGTACATGCTGCATTCCCTTTTATTCTTTCCCTTCCTTGTTACAATAGGAAAGAATGCTTTAAAGGAGGAAACAGACATGGTCACGCTGAATACCGCGCAGAAGCGGCTGATTATCTTTATTGTTGTCGGAGGGAACTTTTTGTTTTTATTTAATCAGTTTCTATTGATTACGGCGTTCCCGACGCTGATGGAAGAATTCAACGTTAATGCGGCTCAGGTGCAGTGGCTGACGACCGCATTTTTGTTAACATCTGCTGTGTTTATTCCAATGAGCGGCTATTTAATTGACCGGTTTACGACACGAGGCCTCGTGCTGACATCGTTTTTATTTCTTGCAGCGGGTACGCTTCTTGCGCTTGTGTCCGACAGCTTTGCCATGCTCATTCTGTCCCGGGTGATCCAGGCGGTCGGCGCGGGCATTATGCTCCCTCTCGTCCAGACGGTGCTGCTGCTCATTTTTCCGATCGAGCAGCGCGGCAAAGCGATGGGGCTCCTCGGTCTTGTGATGAATGTGGCGCCGGCCACCGGACCTGCGGTTTCCGGTTATATTATTGATGTGTATACATGGAAGCATTTATTCTGGATTATTCTGCCGCCGACGCTTCTGCTCCTGCTTTTAGCCATGTTTTATTTAAAAAATATAACCGAGCAGCGCAGAACCCGCTTTGACATTCCTTCGGTGCTGCTTTCTACGCTCGGCCTGACCGGTCTGCTCGTCGGTTCCAGCTATATCAGCACAGCCGGCTTGCTGCACTGGAGTGTATGGGTGCCTGTAGCTGCCGGCATTATCAGTCTGTATGTGTTTGGCAGACGACAGCTGTGGCTGACCGCTCCTATACTAAACGTGCGGGTATTTCGCTACCCGGTATATACCCTTACAACAGGATCCGTATTTTTTGTAGGGATTCTGCTGTTGTCGACAGAAACGATTCTGCCTCTGTTTGCGCAGGACGTGCAGGGCAGCAGCGCGTTTGTATCCGGTTTTCTATTAATGCCCGGCACGGCCGTACTTGCTTTTATGTCTCTTGCCGGCGGTATGGCTTATGATAAATACGGCGGCCGGTTGTTAATTAATACCGGTTTTGTTCTGCTGATTGCTTCCGTGATTCTATTTATATTCATGCAGCCGGATACGTCGGTCATTCTTATTGCTGCCATCTTCTGTTTGTTTATGGCGGGCATTGGGATGACAATGATGCCGCAGGTGGCCGCCGGCATGAACGACCTGCCCCGGGAGGAACTGGCTCACGGTACCGCTTTAAGCAGTACGATCCGCCAGTTTGGCATGGCCCTCGGCGTTACGCTGCTTTCCACCGTGGTCAGCGCAGGCGGCGGTCCCGATATGAGTTATGAGGATTCGCTGTTTCTCGGCATACGTCAAGCTTTTATCATTATGGCGGTTCTGGGCGTTGTGTCCTTTTCCCTGTACCTGCTGATTTTTCGTGCAGAAAAAAAGTAAGCCGGTCCGTATGTTTTAAAAAAAAGATCAGCCGGGAATTACGTTCTCCGGCTGATCTTTTGCTGGTTATGCATGCATCGCATGAAGGGTTTTATATTCGGTCGCTACGATACCCTCTGCTGTTAGCTGCCATTTTTTTAATTCAAATATCGATTTAGATTTCAGGCAGTGCGGGAGACAGTCGTATTTCACCATTTTGGTTACGCGAAGCGAACGCTCTTCCAGCTGACGGACATAATGCAGCTTATCTTCTCCCCATTCCCAATTTTTATAAAAAGGAAGAAAAAGATGGTGGTCATTCAGCGCCTTATATTCATCTGCGCTGATAATGGATTGATTGAACAGGCGGATCCAGCGCCCGTGATACTTGCACTCTACGTAATACGTATATCCTCGCATGATGCATCTCCTTTACTCATGCCCCCATTCTACCATAACGCCTCCTAATTACTAGTACTTTAGTCAGTACATAATGCCTATTTTTACGATTTTCTCCTGTCGATTTTTTCACAATAGAGAGTGTGTATATACAAAAAAGGAAGGCCGCGGCCTCCCTTTCTTAACTAATGCTTTAATCTTCCGGTGTAAACGAGCGTTTCGCCAATTCCTGATCCATCATAATAAACGCGTTGCTGTCCTGGTCAATCCGGTTCAGCTTTTGAATCAGGTTGTCAAAAAGCGCTTCTTCTTCCACCTGTTCTTTCAGAAACCAGTTTAGAAAAGCCATTGTCGCATGCTCTCTTTCATCGAGCGCAATATCTGCCAGGTGGTAAATCCGCTTGGTGACTTCTTTTTCCTGAAGCAGGCTTTTTTCGAAACAGTCAAGAAAAGAAGAAAAGCTGTTGTTCGGCGTAATGCTGCCGTCCACCATCACCCGTTCGCCCATGTCGTTTAAAAAGTGGTAAAACTTCATCGCATGGTATCGTTCTTCTTCTGCCTGTACAAGGAAGAAATTAGCAAATCCATCCAGACCTTCTGCAGAGCAGTAGGCTGCTGTTGCCAGATAGGCATTCGCAGAATAAAACTCATAATTCATTTGATCATTTAAGTTCTGCTTTAATGTTTCGCTGATCATATGATCTCCTCCTTTTCGTTCGTTTCTTCTATTATGCCATACTTTTCTTCTGCCATTTCTTATTTTTTTCCTTAAATGCTTCATTATGGGAGGAGACCATCGCCCGGTCGCCCGCCTCCGGCTGAATATAGTATTTGGCCTGGTTGACCGCATTCGCCGCATCCTGGAAGCAGCCGGCAATCAGGTTCAGCTTCGCGTCATGCTTGACGATATCGCCTGCGGCAAACATGCCCGGGACAGACGTATGGTTCAACGGATCGCCTGCGATAAAATGAGAGTCAATCATATCAATTTTCAGCGTATTGCTCTCCAAAAGCGATTTATCCCGCTCGTAGCCGTGGTTGATGATTACTTCATCAATCGGAAGCGTACTCCGTTCCCCGGTTTCCACGTTGGTCAGCTCCACCTGGTCGATATTCTCTGTTGATTTTTCAGCGATCAGCTTGGAAATGCACGTATTAAAATAGCATTCGGCCGAGCTGCACATAAGCTTGTCCACCTGGGCTTCGTGGGCCGCCGGGCATTCCTTCCGGTACGTCAGAAATACTTTCCCTGCAATCGGCTCGAGCGCGTTGGCCCAGTCGATTGCGGAGTTGCCTCCGCCGGAAATAATGACGTTTTTGCCTTTAAAACGGGCCAATGACTTAACTGTGTAATGCAGATTGGATATTTCGTATTTTTCCGCGCCTTCGAGCTCGAGCTTCTGCGGATTGAGAATTCCTCCGCCTATCGCCATAATGACCGTTTTGGAATAATGAACTTCCCCCCGGTCATTCGTAATCTCAAAAACGGCGGCATCGTTTTTAATAATAGAGGTTACTTTTTCATTTAAACAAACGGTCGGCTGAAACGTCATTGCCTGCTCCACCATCTGGGCAATCAGCTTTTCACCGGAAGTAGGAGGAAGTCCGCCGACATCCCAGACAATTTTCTCCGGATAGACGTTTACTTTCCCGCCGAGCACCGGCTGGTATTCCAGGATCTTCGTTTTCATTCCGCGCATTCCGCTGTAAAAAGCAGAATACAGTCCAGCCGGGCCTCCGCCCACAATCGTTACATCAAACAATTCGTGCTCTGCCATATGTACTTCCTCCTTTTATAATCCGTAAATGATTATCATTATCAATTGGTAAGTTAAGGATATCATATTCCTTTTGGATTTGCATATAAAATGAGTTCATTTCGTTCCTGCTAAACTGTGGTACAATCGATTGGACTTTTTAGGAGAGCTGAGACAGATTCAGGCGAGATGGAAAGGAATCAGGAACATGAGTAGTATAGTAACAAAAAAACAGCGCATCGCGGAGGTTGGCTATGTTCTGTTTGGATCGACCCTGATCGCATTAGCCTACAACATTTTTCTGCTGCCGTCCCGCCTTGCAGCAGGCGGCGTGTCCGGTATCAGCACCATCGTGTACGAGCTTTACCAGTTTAATCCCGCTTTCGTGCAGTGGGCCATTAACATTCCCCTGTTTTTCCTTGGCCTGCTTCTGCTTGGGAAAGATTTTGGAATGAAGTCGCTGCTCGGCACTTTTTTTGTGCCGCTTGTCATATGGGCAAGCGCTGATCTTCCCTTCGCCATTGACAATCCGCTGCTCGCAGCCATTTACGGCGGCTCTATGATCGGAGTGGGACTCGGTATTGTGTACCGGGGCCGCGGTTCCACCGGCGGGCTGTCCACGCTCGGACAGATTGTGAAAAAGTATTCCGGCCTCTCGAGCGGATACGCCCAGTTTATCGTAGACGGGTGCGTGGTCGTCACGTCCGCTGTCGTGTTCGGCCTGGAGATTGCCCTGTTTGCAATGATTTCTATTTTTGTGATGAGCAAGGTCATTGATCTCGTTCAACTGCAGGCGTCCCCCTCCAAGCTCGTGCTTATTATTACCGAACGGGAAGAACAGATTCAAACGATTATCGGCGAGGAAATCGACCGCGGCTTAACGAAAGTCCGGTCCGTCGGCGGCTACACGAACGATGAGAAAACGATGATCCTCTGCGTGATGGAGCAGCAGGAAGCGGTCTATTTAAAGAAAATCCTGCAGACGCAGGAACCGTCTTCGTTTGTAATCTTCCTGAATGCCTCCGAAATTATCGGCCGCGGCTTTTCCTTTTCAAAATTTTACGGAGCGGAGAAATAAAACAATACGAAAAAACCGGCTTTCCTTTAACGGGAAGCCGGTTTTTCAATCGTATTTATTTGTTTGTCAGGCGTAAACAACTCCGTAAATTCAGCCGCAGGCATTGGCTTATAGTAGTAATACCCCTGGCCCCAGTCCACTTTGTGTTTCTGGTAGTAGCGGTGCTGTTGTTTTGTTTCAATGCCTTCCACGATGCACTGCATGTCGAGCGAATAGGCCAGTTCAATAATCGCTTCGACAATTTTTTTGCTGGAAAGCGACGTTAAGTCGGCGCTCAGCTGCCTGTCAATTTTCAGGATATCAATCGGAAAGCGGTGCAGCAGGTGAAAGGAAGCATAGCCTACTCCAAAATCATCCACCGCAAGCATAATGCCTATTTTTTTCAGTTCCAGTAGATTCTTAAGAATAACAGGATTGTTTTCCATAAAAATATTTTCCGTAATTTCAAACGTGAGCTGTTCTGCAGGATAGTCTGCCTGTTCTATGATGCGGTGAACATTGCAGGGAAAGGCTGGATCCTCCAGCTGCACCGGGGACACATTAACAGAAAGCTTTAAATCAGCGTTTGCCTTTTTCATTTCGCTGCAGGCTCTTTCCAACACCCAGAGACCAATAGAATGCATGGCTTCGGTTTGTTCCGCGAGCGGAATCCAGATATTCGGCGGAAAAAAACCATGAACCGGGTGATGCCAGCGTATTAAAGCCTCGACCCCGGTAATCATTTCTTCACGCATTTCAACCTGAGGCTGATAGACTAATGACAGCTGCTCATAGAATCCTTTTTCCCGCATGGCATTACGAATCGTGAATTCCTGGATTTCCATTCTTTCCTGGTCATCATTATCGGTAAAAATAAGTCCTTCTTTTCCTTTTAAGTTCCCTCTCACAGCCCGCTGTTCTGCTTTCTCGCGAAGTTTACTAAAACTGTCGAGCGTTTCGCTGCTGATCGCTGCTCCTATAACCATGCGGATATAGGATGTTTCTTCATTTACAATACAGGGAGTATCTTTCAAGTGCTGTAACAGTTTATTGACATACAGTTCTGTAGCGTCTCTTGAGTTTTCGCTTTCTGTAAACGGAAGCATGACAATAAATTTATCCTGGGCGGTCCGGCTGAAAATGCTGCTAACCGGAAATATCTCATAGAGCGCTTTTGCTATCTTCTGCAGGCGGAAATTTCCTGTTTCAAACCCATAGCGTTCATTAAAGATGCGGGTGCCGCTCAAATTAATATAGAGCAGGCTCCACGACGTATAGTCGGCCTGCCTTTTTTCAAATAACGCAGCTAACGTGGATGGCAGGTAAAGACCTGTCAGGCTGTCTCTTACCTGACTCTGTTCCACTTCCACCGCTCTTGCAATAATATACGCATACCCCTGCAATAAGGTTACCTGCGATTCCGTAAATAGAGCTGGATGATCACTTACTAAACAGAGTGTTCCCAGCGCGTCTCCATCTTCCGCCGCAACCGCTGCGCCCATAAAGCTGCCGCCGCCTGTCTGTTTTGTGAACCGGTGTTCCTTTGTGAAACTGTGCTTCGTAAGGTCAGGTATAACTACATTTTGTTCCGGCGCCTCAATGGCTAAGTGACAGAAGCTTTCCTGATAAGGATCTTCATTCCCTTCCGGAATGCACAGTGCCGCCTGATCGAGCACTTTTCGAATGACATTTATTTTTCTGTCATTCGTGGCAAAGAAAATTGTATGATCCGGAAAATTCAGAGCCATCATTTCGAAAACTCTTTCTAAAAAAGTATGAATTCCCGTGTAATGCTTTATATCCTCTTGAATCATGTAAATCCCACCCTTTTAGTGTTACTCTTTGAACCGAAGCACTTTGCTGATAATAACAGACCGATCGACAGGCATATAAAAAGCGTTAAGCTTGTTTTTTTCTTTCATGATCGGATAGGTAGGCAGCTTATCATCAACTTCCACCACTTCGGCAATAGTATCATTCGAGAGCTGGACGACGGCATGTAAGGGGAAGATTTCCAGCATTTCACAGAATGATTTCATATAATTAATATTTACATCTTTATGTTCTTGTATCGCTATCTTTAATGCTTTTGGAGGACTGAGGGATTTTCTGTAAGGCCGTTCCAGCGTCAGCGCTGAATATACGTCCACCAGCCTGAGGATGTCATGTTCCCTCTTACGGATCTTTTTCTGCTCCTCTTCCTCGTTGCTGAGGACACTTAATGAATGATGGTGATATTTCAAAATATCTGTCACATAAGCGCTGTACCCTTTTTGCTTCAGAAGATGATATCCTTCTCCTGTATGGGCCCTCATCTGCAGCATTTCTCTTGAACTCAGCGCAGTAGTTTTGGTTAGAATCTTTTTTTCCACCCGCAGCTTGCCGATATCATGAAGCAGGCAGGCTTTGGAAAATTCCGTCACGTGCTTCACTTCCATCTTTTTTGCGAACAGCGATCCAAGAATAAACACATCAAGCGAATGGTGATACGTGTTAAGGTCCCAGGATTTCAGCTGCTGGAGCAGACCGTAGGTGCTTTTCTCCGCTGTAATTTCAATAAACAGTTTCTGAATCCAAAGGTAGGCGTCCACGTCATTTACCGCATAGCCGAACCGGTACTCATTCCCGAGCTGGAGCATATCCTGCAGAAAAGTCAGAAGAGTCTGCCTTTTTTCTTCGGATAATGATTGTAAGTCAATGTTTCTTTCTTTCGAATGCTCCTGATCATCTGCTTCTATTGAAACAAATTCGATGTCCCACTGCTTTAACTTCCGTATTAAAACAGCTGTTACATTATGACCTTTTTTAACAATAAGAGATGGGCCTTTATATATATCTTCGGCTACAACAGCACCTTCCTTTAGATCTATTACCTTCACACTTTTCAATTTAAGTCCTCCTTAAATTGTACCTTATTACCTGTTATTATATACCTACTTAACAGCAATTGAAAGGAAATATGTGAAGTTTATGTATATTTAATAATTAAAAATAACTATTTAAAAATAAATATATTAAGTTTATATAAATATACTTAATATTTTTCACTCAAAAAAGAGTTTAGGCATACAGACCTAAACCCTTTTTGAATACCTGCTGTTTAGCTTCTTTTTAAGCTGGAAACCCGATTCGCAGCAACAGTAATTACTAAAGCTAAAATAAAGGCGGCAGCCATCGCGATAATAAAACCAGCTGCATTATTCGTTAGAAACGGTGCTGCAAACGTTGGCACATAAGCTGTGCCTCTCACATTAAATAACCCAACGAGGGCTCCTCCCACTCCAGCCGAAAACACAGCCCCGGCAAAAACGAATTTATTGGAAAACATAAATGGATATGCCGCTTCTACAAAAGTTCCAAAGCCCATATTTATTAAAAAACCAGGAGCAGCCGCGGCTGCTTCCCCTTTATCTCTTGGAGAAATCACATTGGCCAGGGTAATGCCGGCTGACACCATCACGAGTCCCACCATATCGATTGCGCCTAAGAAGCTGTTTCCCGCTGTTTCCATCTCCAGCAGAACAATAGGAAGAATGGCTGCGTGATACACACCGCCAAGTATAGCCGGCCAAATAAGCAATCCTGCAAGCGCACCTGCCATAATTGGATTAAAAGCTATCGCAGATTCAATAAGAGCTTTAATACCGTTTCCAGTCTGCAGCGCTATCGGAGCAAGCAGGAAGTACACAATAAGACCCGCTGCCAGTCCGGAAAGCCCTCCTGCTACGATATTAACGGTCGTCATAGGAAACCGCCACTGCACGCATTTTCTAAACAAGTAATGAACAAATATTCCGGCTAGAATACCACCGATAATTCCACCGATAATTCCGCCTTCCACCGACAGGACTCCGGCTATAACACCGGCTGCGATCGACACTTCATCCAAATCGGACACCTGCTTGGCTGCGATAGCCGCCAGAACGACCGGGAGTGCTTGAATCATAATATCAAATACTTCTCCAAGTGCGCTGAAAGCCGGAATCCGGCTCAGAGCAAGCACAATAGCCATCGCGATAAAACCGGGCAGCGCCGACACCATAATTCCCCTTAGGCTGATATTTTTAAATACATTAGCCGGTTTCCCCGCCTCCAGCTGTGATCGGCTGCCAATCACCGGCTGATAAGACATATTCCAATGTTTAGCCAGCGAGGCAATAAAAGAAACAGCTCTTGTCCGGCTGGTAGTGCCTGTTGTGCCTGATTGGGAAATAACCTTCGCGCCTTTGCTTCCGATCAAAGCCATTGATGTGCCGCCGGTACCGACGATCGGCAGCTTTTTATCAGCTGCTGCTTCTATCGTTAACCGGTTTACCCCTTCCGGATCAGAACTCATGACGATTAAACCGTCTAATTGGCCGTTATGTATCTGCTCTGCTATTTCTTTATCGAGCCTCGCTGCCTCTTGATTTACATCTTGCAGACTTCCCTCAAAAGCAACTTCCGGCTGCCCCTGTGCACTTTGTGTAAAAATCCTGGCACGGACGCTTTCTTTTGCTGAGTCCATTGATTCTTCTGCTGCAATAAATTGAATAGCTCCTATTTGAAGTTCTGTACTGCTGCTCTGCGTAATAATTTCCTCTAACAGCTTTTCCGGCTTTTTTCCGCCTAAACTGTACAAATTACCTCCACTGCTTCCAATAATAGCAATTGTTTTCATTTTTTACGTTTTCCCTTCTAATTATAATTCTATTACATCGAACACCAGGCTTTGTTATTCTGCTTCACTTGGTCTATATTTAATAAGCTACTTAAATATAACATTACTATTTAAATAGGAGACAAGAGCTATGTATAAAGAAACCATCCGCACCCTGAACGAGCAGGGTGCTTCCAAAAGCACGATGCTGAGACGCTCTCCTCTGCTTTATATGGTATCGGCTGTTATCGCGGGCAGTTATGTAGGCATCGGTGCGCTGCTTATGTTTTCATTGGGAGCGCCGCTTTATGATGTGCAGTCGCCGATATTGGATCTGGTCGTAGGTTCCACGTTCGGCATCGCCCTGATTATTATTTTAATCGGCGGCTCTGATTTATTTACCGGTAACAATATGATTATGACCAGCTCCACCTTTTCCGGGGTGACGTCCTGGAAGCAGACACTCGGCGTATGGGGCGCAAGCTATGTCGGCAACGCCATCGGCGCCGTTCTTATCTGCCTGATTGTTCTCGGTGCCGGCATTTTTCAAGGTATCCCGGCTGACCATTACATGTTTGCCTTAGCTGCCGAAAAAACAACGCTTCCGTGGCATCAGCTGTTTTTCCAGGGGATTCTCTGCAACTGGATCGTCTGTCTGGCCATCTGGCTTACCCTTCGCACCGAAAACGATGCCGCCAAAATCATTATGGTAATCGGAGTCATTCTCGCATTTGTGGCGTCCGGTTTTGAACACAGCATTGCCAATATGTCGATTCTTGGCATGGCCTGGCTGCATGACTCTTATTCTATCTTAACTTTTGGCGATATTATCTACAATTTAATCCCTGTCACGATCGGTAATATGATCGGCGGCGCTGTATTTGTGGCCGGTACGTATCTTCTATTAAACCGTCATGAAATGAAAGAAGAAGAATAACACAGTGGTTATTATAAAAAAGCAGACTCCGGGGAGCCTGCTTTTTTAGTGCTCTTTATAATTAAAGTCCGCCGGCAGGTTCTGTTAGGTATTCTTTTAACGAAATGCTGCCAGTTCTTTTGTAATATCTTTTGTCTGAGTGTATACCTTTTGGTACAAAGGAAAAATCTGCTCGTAGCGTTTGGTTTTGTCTGGATCAGGCGTAACCGATACATCATTTTGTACAAATACGGCGGCGGTTTCCTGAAGGGAGGCGTACCAGCCGCATCCGGCGGCGGCAATAATGGCCGCGCCCATAGCAGGGCCCTGCTCGTTGCGCAGGCTCACAACTTCTTTTCCAAAAATGTCGGCCTGCATCTGCAGCCAGGCCCGCGATTTCGCGCCGCCTCCGATAGACACGATCGTATCCACCTCCATGCCGTTCTGTTCGATTATATTCAACGATTCTTTTAAGGAAAAAGTGATCCCTTCCATTATTGCTTTTACAAATTCCATTTTCGTATGGGATGAGTCCATCCCGACAAACGATCCCCGGGCAAGCGCATCATTATGCGGCGTTCTTTCGCCCGCAATGTACGGCGTAAACAACAACCCGCGTGCTCCCGCCGGTACCGCTTCTATCGCCTGGACCATCTCGGAAAAATCGTCTTCCTTTAAGAAGTTTTCTTTAAACCACTGCAGGCTGTACCCGGCAGCAAGCGTGACTCCCATCGCATAATATGTATCGGCCGGAGCATGATTAAAGAAATGCAGTCTGCCGTTAAAGTGTGTTTTTTCCTCCCCGGCGTACGATAACAGCACGCCGGACGTGCCGATGCTGCACATCGTTTTTCCTTTTTCCAGAATCCCTGCTCCTACCGCGCCGCAGGCGTTATCTGCGCCTCCGGCAAAGATCTTCACAGAAGACGAACAGCCGGTTTCCTGCGCCGCGTCTTCGCGCATGCCCCCGACGTGCTCGGTGGCCGGAAATAACGGCGGACAAAGCGAAGCCGGAAGATCAAATGTGTCTAAAAGAGACGCACTCCACTCGTTTGTGTTCAAATCCATTAACAGCGTGCCGGCCGCATCGGATAAATCCATGCCGACCTCTCCTGTTAACCGATAGCGTACGTAGTCTTTTGGCAGCAGAAACAGCTCGGCCCGGTCAAATACGTCCGGCTCATGCTTTTTCACCCATAATATTTTCGGAAGCGTAAATCCTTCAAGCGGACTGTTTTTCGTAATCTCCCAGAGCGAATTCTGCCCGGCAGCCGCTTCTATTTCCTTTACTTCCCGGCTCGTTCTCGTGTCATTCCAGAGAATCGCGCGCCGTAATGGGATGTAGTCGCCGTCCAGCAGCACAAGACCGTGCATCTGCCCGGAAAAGCTGATGCCTTTAATGTCACTGCCGGCGAGGCTGTTGTTTTGAATGAGCTTTTTTAACACGCTTTTAGTCTGCCGGACCCAGTCCTCCGGATCCTGCTCGCTGTGCCCGTCCTGCTCATGATAGATCGGATAGCTTTCCGACTCTTCGGCGGCGATCGTGCCTTCCCGGTCTACCAGTATTCCTTTAATGCTGCTCGTGCCAAGGTCTAATCCGATAACGTATTCCAATGGATTTTCTCTCCTTTTAAGAAAAAGAAGCTGTTTTATGCAACAGCCTCTTCTTTATTTTTATACTTTTGCAAACGCTCCTGCTTCCAGAATATACTGATTCATCATGCCTTTAATCATTTCCTGGCGGCCGGACTCATGCTTGATGGTGTTTTCCATGGCGTAGGCTTCCAGCTCACGGAACGACGTTTTGTTGTTTAAAATCGCTTCGCCGATACCGGACTGATAGCTTTCGTAGCGTTTTTCCAAAATATTTTCAAAGACGCGGTCTTCGATCAGCCGGTTTGCTACTCTAAACCCGATCGCAAATGTATCCATGCCGACAATGTGACCGTGGACCAGATCGATTGGCTCAAATGATGGGCGGCGCAATTTCGCATCGAAGTTCAATCCTCCTTTTCCAAGGCCGCCGTTCTTAATAATTTCGTACATGGCGAGCGTGGCGTTATAGATGTCGGTTGGGAACTCATCTGTGTCCCAGCCGAGCAGCATGTCGCCCTGGTTGGCATCAACCGAGCCAAGAATGCCGTGCTCTCTTGCATAGCGGAGCTCATGTTCAAATGTATGGCCTGCAAGGGTAGCGTGGTTGGCTTCAATATTTACTTTAAAGTGGTTTTCCAGGTTGTAGTTCTGCAGGAAAGCATAGGTTGTTGCCGTATCAAAATCATACTGGTGCTTCGTCGGCTCTTTTGGCTTCGGCTCAATCAGGAACTGGCCTTCGTAGCCTATTTCTTTCGCATAATCAACCGCCATATGATAGAAGCGTGCTAAATTATCAAGCTCGAGCTTCGTGTCTGTATAAAGGAGGGAATCGTATCCTTCTCTTCCGCCCCAGAATACGTAGTTTTCCGAGCCCAGTTCTTTTGCGATTTCCAGCTGCTTTTTCACTTTTGCTGCTGCATGGGCGAACACGTCGGCTTTGTTGGACGTCGCGGCACCGAACATAAAGCGCGGATGGTGGAACATGTTGGACGTATTCCATAATACTGACACGTTCTGTGCTTTCATTAAAGGCTGAATCCGGCCGACAATTTCATCCAGATTGGCTCCATACTCCTTCAGGTTGTCACCTTCCGGTGCAATATCCACATCATGAAAAGCAAAGTAGTCAAATCCAAGCTTATCGATAAATTCAAAGTTGGCCTCAACTCTGGCTTTTGCCAGATCCATTCCACTGTAATGATCCCACGGACGCTGCATGGTCCCCATCCCGAATGGATCCGATCCATCCATCGTAAACGTATGCCAGTAGGCAACGGAAAATTTCATCCAGTCTTTCATGCTTTTACCGTTAAACATTTCTTCCGGGTTATAGTGTTTGAAAGCAAGCTCATTTCGGCTGCCGCTTCCCTCGTATTTAATTTTGTCTACATTATGGAAATAACTCATAAACTAACCACCTTTTGTCGTATATTATGTTTGCGCTTACATATAAAATCTTTTAAAAGGCAAAACAATTTTCAGCAGATGAAAAGCAAAACTTAGTTTTACTGATAAACTAAGTATATTTATATGAAAACTTATTGTCAACATATTTTCATTTATTATTCGATCATATTATGAAATAATGAAGGTATATTTAATATCTAATACAACTAAATGTTTAATGTATAAACTAAGAGTGGAGGCACGGCTATGAAAACAGGAGATCAGGGACTAGTAAAAAAAATAAATAAATCGATTGTATTAAATAATATTCAAACCCAGAGTCCTATTTCAAGAGCACAGATTTCGAAGGTGACGGGCTTAAATAAAGCAACCGTTTCAAGTCTTGTAAGCGAACTCATTGAGGAACGTCTTGTCGATGAGATTGGCGCCGGGCTTTCAAGCGGCGGCCGCAAGCCGATGATGCTTTTCTTTAACCAGAAGGCCGGCTATACGATTGGCATCGACCTCGGGGTGAACTATGCGTTTGGCGTACTTACGGATTTAAAAGGCAATGTGATTGAACAACATGAAATAGTTATTACTGACACAGACGAAGACGTAGTGTTCGGCCAGCTGAAGGATTTAGCTCAGCTTTTAATAGATAAAACACCCGCCTGCCCATACGGCCTCGTCGGCATCGGTATCGGCGTACCGGGCATGATCAACAACGACGGCGTGATTCTGTTTGCACCAAACCTGGACTGGCACAACGTTCATTTAAAGCAGTATATGGAGAAATACTTCAACGTACCGATTACGATAGAGAACGAAGCCAAAGCCGGTGCCCACGGCGAAAAAATATACGGCGTAGGCCGGTCCTCGTCCAACCTTATTTATGTAAGCATCGGTATCGGTATTGGTTCCGGTATTATCATTGACGACAAGCTCTATAAAGGAACAAGCGGTATTTCCGGGGAAGTCGGCCACTTTTCGATCGAGTTTAACGGCCGGAAGTGTTCGTGCGGCAACAGGGGCTGCTGGGAACTGTACAGCTCTGAGCATGCGCTGCTCGAAAAAACGGCGGCGCTTTTCCCTGATGAAAAGAATGTGAATCTGAGTTTTCTTATTAAACAGGCGGAGGAAGGCAACCCCCTCGTAATCAATGCGTTTGACCAGATCGGGGAATATATCGGCATCGGCTTGACCAACATTGTGAATACGTTCAACCCGGAGCAGATTATTATCGGCAACCGCCTCGCCCGCCTTGAACCGTGGCTGCGCAATCCGATCCAGCGGGTATTCAACCAGCGTCTTCTCCCCTACTTCCAGGATTCGGCTGCTTTAACGTTTACGGACCGGAGCACCAATTCCTGCGCGCTCGGATCTGCGGCCTTTTCTATTGAAAAGTTTTTTGCTACAAATAAAGTCACCGTTGTATAGCTTATCACCTGATAAAAAGGCTCATGGCACGCATTCAGCAGATTAATCTATTCGGTGCTTGAGGTGATGATTGCTTTCTTCTTCTTCAGCTACAGAGTCATAAAAGGTATTTCTTCAAGAACCGTCAAAGGATCACAGCAGCACAAAAGCCGGAAGCGTCTGCTCCCGGCTTTTGTTATGCCTGTTTTTCCAGCGTATACACCGTGTCCGCAGAGTAAATGTCTCCTGCTTTCAAGTAGCATGTCCGGCCGGTAGTGGCAAAGGCTGCCGGCAGGCGCTGGGTTTCAATGCAGATGCCCCGGTAAGGTGTGGCTTCTCCGTCAAGAAGCGGTGAGGTGCTGTTCAACTTCTGGGACGTATACACTACTGCACCGGGCTCTGTTGTTTCTATTTTCAGGCGCCGTTCTGTGCCGGGATCTGTCAGTTCTATTTTCTTCACCTGCGCCGGATCGAGCACAAAGAAATGATCCACTCCCTGGCTCGCTAAAATAATTTGTTCCTCCGCCGCTCCGACTATATCCCGGAGCGGTTTGTATGTGGTTATATCAAACAGCGTTCCAGACACAGACACTATTTCTCCGGTGGGGATAAGCGATTCATCCAGCGCCAGCACGGACGCAGCCGGCGCCTTTAATTCATGGTCCAGAATATGGGTGTTCTCCCCTGTCCCCAGATTAAAATAAGCGTGGTTCGCCAGGCTGCACCACGTATCTTTATCCGATACTGCTCTAATAGAGAACGTCACCGCATCGCTGTGTTTATCGAGCGCGTACGTGACCCGGACAGACAGATTTCCCGGGTATCCCATCTCGCCGTCTTCTGATAAGTAAGTAAGGTGCAGTTCGAGCGCCTGTGGTGTTTCTTTATACGAATAGTCCCACAACACCTGGCTGAATCCGTCTGCTCCGCCGTGTAGCTGGTGCCCGCCTTCATTCGGATGCAGCGTGTAGGAAGCGTCCTGGATGTTCATTTCCCCGCGCTCGACTCTTCCGGCGGTTCTTCCTACCACTGCTCCTAAGTAATGCTCATCTTTCAGATAATCCGTAACGTTCTGATACCCGAGCACAATGCTTTGTTCGGGACTGCCGGCAGGATACCAGCTTGTGATTCTGGCTCCATAATTCAGCACACGCAGGACAGCGCCAGTTTCGTTTACCAGCTCCAATTCTTTAAGAGCTGCTGTTTCACTATGCGGCAGAGGCGTTTCTTTAAACATATGATCTTCCTTTCTATTGGTTAGCAACGATTCATTTTCCTTTTAATGGTAAAGGTAGCGCTTACTTATTATATCACTTTGTTTATTGGGTATTTATACTTTTTTTTCCTTTTAACAGAAAAACAGCCTTTCTCTTAGAGAAAAGCTGTCTTCGTCTGATGTTCTTTATTCGTTAATAGGCTGCTGCTCGTAGGCAACATAGCTGCGCCATTCGTGCTTTGGCTTCCAGCCGAGCAGTTCTTTGGCTTTGCTGCTGTCAAGCAGCGTGTCATAGCCTGTTACGCGCTCTTTGATTGGTACATCCGGATACCGTCTTCTCATCAGCTCGCGGCTTTCCACATTCATGCTAGTGTCGTCGGCTGCCAGATTAAGTGCCACCGCGTCGAGCCCCTCTTTTTCGATCGCCAGGATGCAGGCAGAGGCAATGTCCCTCGTATCAATATAGCTCCACAAAATCCGGTCCCGCTGGGCAGGGTCATGAATGAATGATGGAAAGTTTTCGTACATTTCCGGCGAAATCACATTGCCGAGACGGAAAGACACGACCTGCATCCCGGTCCGCCGGTTCATCGCTTCTGCAGTTTGTTCATTGACTATTTTGGACAGGCCGTAGCTGTCTTCCGGCAGCTGCGGGTGCTCTTCATCCATCGGAACATAGAGCGGCTCTAATGGCTCCTTGGCAAAACAGATGCCGTAGGACGATTCACTTGATGCGAGGACGGCCTTTCTGATGCCAAGACCGGCCGCCGCTTCCAGAACATTGTACGTCGACATCACATTGTTTTGAAACGTTACTTCGTTTGGAAAATCATAGGCTCTTGGAATGGCTGCCAGATGGACGACCGCATCGGCACCTTCCAGCACACCATACACTTCCCCGAGATTTGTTAAATCAGCAATGATCGTATGACAAAGTGATTTCTCCGGCAGACGCAGATCACAGTTGACTACGTCGTATCCGTAGTCGAGCATTTCCTGAATGACGGTCCGGCCGACAAGGCCGTTCCCTCCCGTTACTACTACTTTCATATTTATTCCTCCAGGCTGTTTTGTATTCGCTTACAATTATACTTTGTTTTATTAATGAATTAAGTGTATTTTGATTGCACTCTTTTGTCAATTCTATGCGAAACAAAAAGCCGACAGCCATTGAAGGTCGCCGGTTTCCTGTCCTCTATTTGTCTTCAAATTTCTGGATGCCGAAATAATTTGTATAAGGCGCCAAGAAAGCTAATAAAGCGGAGAAAACGAACAGCATTTTCTACTCGAAGTACTGGACGTTCGTGAAGCTCTGGAGCAGCAGGCCATTAAGTTAGCTATCCGGCACGTGCAGCCGGAAGATATAACGAGGCTTTCCACCAGAGAATCTACCAGCTTGCCGGCAACGATTTTCTGAACAGCATCATTGAATCTTTCGTTTTATCTAATGTCGCACTTTTTATGATTCTTTTTTTGTTTCTTTATAATTGGGGAAGTACCCTAAAATAAAAGCAATACCTGAAAATAAGGCAGCTAATACGATCGTCGGCTGTGTCAGCATTTCGCTGCTTTGAATCATTAAGTTTCCATTTCCAATAATTAGACCTATCATCTGGGTTGCTACCATAATCAATGCTAACAGCAGCGATAAAATTAAACATATAGTAAATAGACGCTCCAACAATTTTTGCATGATCTTGATACCTCCTTGTTAAATTGGCAGGATGCCCATGGCAATCAGCCAGCCTATAAGAATAACCGGTAAAGCATAATATGCGATTAAGATGGCAAACGTTTTTTCCGGGCGGGCTCCTACAATCCCTGAAGCAATATAAATGGACCCAGAGGCCGGGGGCATTTGAGCCGAAGTGGAAGCAAACGTCATTACCACTACTGCTGAAATTAATGGAGAGAATCCAGTAGAGACTAAAATCTCATAAGAAACTAATCCTACAGCCGTTAAAGTGCCCGTTGAGGTTAAAGGACCAGCAATGGCCGTTATACCAAATCCTATTATAAGAACGGTAATCCAGCCCGGTGCATTAATAGCACCCATGATCTGCGCTATATTATCAGATAATCCTAATGTGGTTAACACTTCACTTGAAGCTACAGCAAAAAATATTAGAGAGCCAATTACAGTAAAACGCGGAATCGACCTTTGAATAAGCGCAAACAACTCTCCTGCTGATTTAGGCGCTTCCTTTCTGGCCAGCAGAAATGAAATAGCTATCATCAATGTAGGAATCCATATCACAATATCAATACTGCCTAATGCTTCTTCTCCAAGAGAAGGAATCCCTTCTATCCAATCAGCTAGAGGACCGATGGTTAAAATCAACGGAATAATAGCTCCTAAATAGATAAGAATAGAAGACCAGCCATTTTTGAAAGAAGTACGTAAAGGATCCAACGATTCGGACGGAAATGCTTTTATGTTTTGTGTTTTCACAAAATAACCGATTAACAGAAGCCGATGGAGAAACTGATAGGCCCCGGCTATCAACAAAGCAAGGAAAAATTCACCTGTTGTTATTGCTGCTGCTACCGGTGCAAACCCTAGAACAATAAACATAGAGGTTGTTGGTGGCAGCGCTGAAGCCATACCTCCATTTCCCACCATTACAGAAGCCGCAATTTCTTTATTCCATTTATTCCGAAGCATCCAGGGACCGGTAATCGATCCTGTTGCCGCGGTATTTCCTGAATCGCCGCCGGATAGGGTACCCATTACGGAAGAACCAACCGCATCCATAATGGCAGGAGCACCGGGCAGTCTTCCTACTAAAGAATTTAAAATAGCTAAAAGCCGCTCCACGATACCAAACTTATCGATTATATATGCCATAAACACAAAAGCGATAGCAGCATACAGTACAGAGAAAGTAGAAGCAAACGCAATACCTTGAATAAACAAAGCCGGTGCTTCCCATCCTCCCAGAGGAACGATAGCTAAAAAACCTACCAGTGCCGCTTCCCCTAAATTACGTTTTAACACAATACTCCAGACTACTAAAACGCTTACAAATATAACGAGAGCAATGATGCCCATTAAGCTCCCTCCTTCATTTCTATTTTTGATTCATCAGGTGTATAACTTCTTTCCAGTCATTAGGTGTTCTGCCATTAAAAGCTTCTTTCACATTTCTGTCTGTGATGGCTTTCAATTTATCACGCGTCGCTTTTGTCATTACAGGCTGTATATTGTTCTCCAGCATAAAGTCAGCAACATTTTCCATTTCTTTTACCCGTCTTTCAGAGTGCTGTACATTTCCAGTGATCAATCGATTAAGTATATTTTCAAACGGCTCTTTGTCCATTGTATTTGTAATAGATTGTAGAATAGTATCTTCTAAATCAAGCGCAGAGGCTGTTTCCATTACTTCATGCAAAAGAGTAGACAGGCCTTTCGTGAAAATACTTCGAATAAATTTAATGTTCGTCGCATCTCCTGGGGTTTTATTTACATATTCCAGATCCATTTCTACTCCTCTGCCCCATTCAATGAATGATTCTGCTCCATTCCCGCTAACCATTATCGGCACTTTGTGCTGGTTTCCTTTTAAAGGCCCCATAATGGCACCATCTACAAAAAACTGACTTTTATCTGCCATGTCATCGTTTATTTGTTTCTTTACCTCCGCTGACGCCGTAGATAAATCGACATAAATAGTCTCTTTATTTATATACGGTTCTATCGAAGACCAGGCTTCTTTAGTGAAAGACGCAGGCACTGCTGCAAATAATACACTCAACGTCTGCCGGGCCACTTTTTCAGGTTCATCGAACAATACAGCCTCGATGGATTCAGCTCTTTCTATCGTTTTAGGATGATCATGAAGGTGGTCGTAGACATATACTTTGCTGCTGTTGTTTTGAGCACGAAACCCTTTTGCCATTTCGTAACCCACTTCGCCAAATCCAATAAAACCGATATTCATGTTTTATCCTCCTAATGAGTGAATTTTTTTATTTTCGCTTCCAGCCAATCTGGTTGAAGGGATGTTTTATCTTTTTGATCTGTTTTTTCCACAAAGTTCTTGATGGTTTGTAAACGATTTGTTTCATACTGGAGCTTCTGCTCTGCCTTTTGCAGAATTTCTTCGACTTTCTGCTGCGGAATGATTACTACCCCATCTTCATCTCCCACCACATAATCACCAGGAGAAACTATCGTGCCGGCACAGGAGATTATATTATCAAGTGAACCTGGACCCTCTTTGCTTGGACCGGCAGGAACAAACCCTTTTGCATATATTTGAATAGTGCTGTCACGAAGCTCCCGGTGATCCCGAACGAAACCATCTATTACAATTCCTTGAATATGCAGAGCCTCTGCAGCTCCTGCCATTAATTCACCTAAATAGGCGGCATTGGTGAATCCTTTTCCGTCTACTATAAGTATCTCCCCTGGTTCTGCCTGGTAAATAGCGTGATGTAAAAACAAATTATCGCCCGGGGCTAAGTCTACCGTTCTTGCCCTCCCAATAAGGGGCTTCATAAAATTAACAGGTTTTATGGCGTAATTCATTACATTATTCATTTCCATGACATCAGCAAAAATAGAAGATCCGATCTTTTCCATCCTGCTGATTATTTTATTTTCATCCGCTTGCAGGTTTTCTTTCATATTCATCACCCTTAGTAATATTTATTACTTTATTTAATTTATAAGTAATATTTATTACTATAACAACACAACCTTATAATGTAAACCCTTTCAAAAAAAATAAATAAAGATTCCTAAAAGGATTGTCAGCCTCTTAGGAATCTTTATTTTATATAGAGAAACAAACTATTTCATTCTTCATCCGTTTCTTTATAATGATAATTCATGCTCGTTAATACATTGTTTACATCGTCTAACCGTTGTTTTGTTTTCGTTGATTGACTTATAGCCGTAGCGTTAATCAGATAATCGACGACTACCATGGCTGCGATAGGCGAATTATGGAAGGCAAGACTTTTGGAATCACAAAGGAGAACGATATCAGCATATTCCACAATAGGAGCAGAATAACTATCTGTAATAGCCACCACTTTTACATCACGAAGTTTGGCTGCTTTTATAAAGTCAATAATTCTTCGTGCATAACGAGGGAAGCTGGCTGCAATAATTAAATCACCGGATTGCATAGAAATAACTTCGTCCACCCAGTCGACTGTGTCCGCCAATACCAACTTACAATTTCCCATTGTTCTGTTCAGCCCGTGTGTTAGATATTGTCCTACCGGGAGACCGCTTCGCACACTCGTGCAGAAGATCTGATGGGAAGAAAGTATTTGATTTACTACTTCATCCAGCTGATTTTTAGACAACTGGCTTCTTACTTGTTGAATATGATTGAGGTGATGATCGATTGTTTTTCCCCATAAATCATCGCTTCCTACATTTTTTAAATTATCTTCCAGTCGATTGGGGGGAGCCGTGCGGTCTCTAAGCAGCTGCTGCAAACCCTTTTGAAACTCACTGTAGCCGGAGTACCCCAAGTTGGATGTTAATCTCATAATAGTAGTAGTACTGGTATTCACGCGTTTTGCCAGCTGGTTAATCGTTAAAAAAGCAGCTTCAGAGGAATTCTTAAGTATATAGTCAGCAATACTGCGTTGTGCGCTGGTTAGATTCGATACCTTATTCTTTAAATCTTCCAAAGGATTTGTCATAGCATTCTCCATCTATATGTTTATTTAAGATCTCTACAAGAAAGTAAATACCAATTTTCCCATAGTATTTTTCAGCTTTACATTTATTTCTATGATGGCACGAATGGATGCATTACTAATCATCCATCTGCAAAATCGTTTTTATTAGGTCTGAGCACTCCATCAGAGTCACAGCTGGGGCTTTTCCTTTAATACGTAAATCCCGGCTTTTCCAATCCAATGATTTCATTTGATCGGTTAAGATAACACCCGAGACACCGCTTCCTTCTGGTATATCTACTTCAAAAGGATAGTTCTTTTTTTGATTTGTAATGGGACATACAAACACAAAACCTGTTTTCTCGTTAAACGAAGCAGGAGACATAACGAGTGCGGGACGTCTTCCCGCCTGTTCGTGTCCTGCCTGCGGATTAAAGTTTATATAAATAAAATCTCCCTGCTCCGGCACCTGCGTCATCAAATAAGTTCCTTTCCAACCGGAGGTGCTTCTATTGCTTCATGTTTGTTTTCCTCCGTCACCCGGGAGAGAAGTTCGTCGAGCGTAGGCTTCTTTCTTAGAGGTTCTATAACGATTGCCCCTCCCACTTGCTTTATTTCCACTTTGGTTCCGTCCGTAAATTTAAAATTTTTCGCTATATTAGAGGGTATACGTACACCCAGGCTGTTTCCCCATTTTTGTACAGTTGCCATCTCAAGAACCTCCTTCATTATAATCTTTTCTTTTTTTATTATACTATAAAAGATATACATAAGTATATCTTTTCAGAAATGAGATAGTATGTTTTCTATGAGGCAGTATCTTACACTATAAAAAAAGCAAACCGTATGTTTAACGGTCTGGTAGTGACCTCTTAAAGTTAGAGTTTAGAATTATGCAGCTGATTGGCCGGCATGTGTTCGGTAATGTACCGGACTCATGTCGGCCAATTTTTGTTTTGTCATAGATGAAACAATATTCCCTCTTATTCAGCATATTTCCTTTTACATCCTATTTCTAACGGTTTTCTTATAATTAAAAAACTATCTTTGCTTCAGCCTATGCTATTGTTCGCCAGTTTTTGAAGCTTCTGCTAAAATAGAAATATGACTTATCTTTACAAATGAGGGTTATTCCTCCTTCTTCATTTACAAACTTCAAGGAGCTGTGACGATGAACGCTGTACAGATTGCCTCTTTAGGAGAGGGCATTTTTCAACATAGAGAACAACTTGCCGGAGAAATCGGGGAAATTCTCCGCGCGTCCAGGCATGGCCTGGAAAACGAGGAATTAATAAAAATCCGCTCCACGTTTCTTGGGCTTGTCGGGCAGGCGATGTCGAGGCATGAGCGGGAAGAAGCATTGGAGGAAATCAGCCGCTGGGGCAGGGAAATCGGGACTTTTTCCGCGAAGCAGGAACTTCCCCTCGATGAAGCGCTCCAGTTTCTGCCCCACTACCGGGAAGCCGTCTTCCGCTATATTCAGCGGGAGATTGGAGACGGCCGTCTAACATTTACGGAATACCATGCGATTGAATCAAAGGTGAATACAGCCATTGATGAGGCGGTCTATACGTTTTCCAAAGCCTATGTCGATTACAACCGAAAAGCGGCAGAGCTGACGCGCCAGGAAATTCTGGAGCTGTCCGTACCGATCGTACCGCTTACCGAAGATGTGGCCGTGCTGACACTGATCGGCACGCTCAATGCCTCCCGGGCCCAGCAGCTGATGGAAAAAACACTGCAGAAAGGCAGCGAGCTGGAGCTGTCTTATCTGATTGTCGATTTGTCCGGTGTCCATCAGATGGATAACGTGGTGTCCCGAAGCATTCTCCAGCTGCACCAGGCCCTGAAGCTTCTTGGAATTACGGTCATTCTTTCCGGGATGCGCCCCGAGCTGTCCCAGCAGATCGTAAGAATGGGTATTTCGTTAAAGGCTCTCCGCATTACACGGAGCCTGCCGGAAGCCATGCTGTCAATTGGACTGAAGATAGATTCCAACACATAAATAAAGACCGGCCGCTGGGTTCAGCAGCCGGTTTTTTCTTTACAGCTTCACGCGTACCATACTCCAGGACATATGGGGCAGTTCGGCCTGCAGCGCTGCCTCTTCCAATATGGCATTTCCTTTATTGTGAGGAGCGACTTCTTCCCGGTCTTTCGTATTGACCGCTTTTGGATCGTCGTGCTCCAAGACGATATGCTCAATGATTTCTGCGGTTACAAAGGAGCGCAGGTCATACGTAATCAACAATTCTTCTTCCAAATGCCTGTTGGTCATAAACAGCAAAACTGTACTAAAATTTACTTTTTAGTACAAGGATTCTTTTCCTAATATCTATTAAAAAGCAGCCTCCCCTATTTCCAGGAATGACTGCTTAGTGTACTTATATCATAAAATCATTTGGTCCTTTAGCTGTCTGCTTGTTGCCGGGAGACGGCAGACGGACGTTCATCTGTTCGAGAATGTGCTCGACGCTCTAAGAGCTGGCCCTCATGCATTATAAATTAATAATTATGTTACTTTTCAGAAAATTCCCCTTGATTAAAATGATTTTCTTTTATAATATAATTATGAAAACTATTTTAATTAGGAGGGGTTCTTTTGAAAAAGGTTTTCTTCGAGCAGGCACAAAGATTTGGTCGTTCTTTTATGCTACCTATTGCTGCGCTTCCTGCTGCTGGCTTATTACTTGGAATTGGCGGCGCCTTTAGTAATGAAGCAACGGTTAACGCTTATCCGATTTTAAATCAGGAGTGGTTACAAGCCATATTTATTATTATGAGTTCTGCCGGCAATGTTATATTTACTAATTTACCTGTAATTTTTGCTGTTGGTGTTGCTTTGGGTCTAGCTCGAAAGGAAAAAGCTACCGCTGCGCTGGCTGCATTGCTTGGATACCTTGTTATGAACGCCACAATAAATGCTATTTTAACTATCTCAAATAACCTTGCTGATCCTGAAAGTTTGTCTGCTGCAGGTCAAGGGATGGCTTTAGGTATCCAAACATTGGAAACAGGAGTATTTGGAGGAATTGTAATAGGAATTTTAACTTCTTTGCTTCATAACAGATTTTTAAACGTAAACTTACCAAAGTTTTTAGGTTTTTTTGGAGGAGCAAGATTTATTCCAATCATTACAGCTTTTTCTTCTATATTCATGGGAGCTTTATTGTATTTTACCTGGCCACCTGTACAAACAGGTATCTTCTCGTTAGGGAGTCTGGTTGAAGCTACAGGATATATTGGTACTCTCTTTTATGGTTTCTTCTTAAGACTGCTTGGCCCTTTTGGATTACATCATATTTTTTATATTCCATTTTGGACAACAAGCTTAGGTGGAAGTGTTGAAGTAGGAGGACAAATGATCGAGGGCACTCAAAGAATTTTCTTTGCTCAACTGAACGAAGGAAATGTAGAACAATATTACATTGGCACCGCCCGCTTTATGTCAGGCCGCCATATAACAATGATGTTTGGCCTGCTCGGTGCCTGTTTGGCGATGTACCATATGGCAAAACCCGAAAACAAGAAAAAAGTAGGTGGACTTTTGTTTTCAGCCGGACTTACTTCCTTTTTAACAGGGATTACTGAACCTATTGAATTTTTATTTTTATTTGTTGCACCTATTCTTTATGTTATTCATGCTTTTTTCGACGGAGTAGCATTTATGTTGGCTCATATATTTCAAATTACAATCGGTCAAACGTTTTCGGGAGGTTTTATTGATTTTCTATTATTCGGCATACTACAAGGCAATGACCGAACAAATTGGGTTATTGTTCCTATAATAGGTGTATTCTGGTTCGCATTATATTACGTAACTTTTAGATTTGCTATTCAAAAATTCAATTTAAAAACTCCAGGCAGAGAAGATCAATTTGAGGAATCTATTATTGGAACTGGAACAGAAAGAGCTAAATTCATTATGGCCGGCTTGGGGGGAAAAGCAAATATTAAAGACATTGATGCCTGTGCGACGAGACTTCGTGTAAGTGTATTGGCGCCAGAGCAAGTTTCTAAAAGTCATCTTGAAAAAACTGGTGCTCGTGGTGTTCTTATGAGCGGAAATGGTGTGCAAATTATTTATGGTCCCGAAGTAACAAGAATTAAAAATGAAGTAGACGACGAATTTGAGGAGAATGAACAATGACTACTAACCTATTAGATCAATGGAGAGGAAAATTAATTGTATCCTGTCAAGCCCTTGAAGAGGAACCTCTTCATTCTTCATTTATTATGGGGAAAATGGCTTTAGCTGCTTCAATGGGAGGTGCATCGGGAATTCGTGCAAATGGTGTCCAGGACGTTCAGGCTATTAAAAATGAAGTAGACTTACCTATCATTTCTCTAAAGAAAAGCAAATACGAGGACAGTGAAGTATTCATTACTCCTACTCTAAAAGAAGTAAAAGAGTTGTTATCCGTGCAGCCGGACATGATTGCATTGGATGCAACAAATCGAAAAAGACCAAATAATGAGATTCTATCTGATATATTAGAATACATTCGCCGACAGTCTCCTCATTGCTTGCTTATGGCAGATGTTTCCACTTTGGCTGAAGCTCAAGTGGCAGAAAAATTAGGATTTGACTGCGTTTCAACTACATTAGTCGGCTACACTAAAGAAACACAAGGCTGGTCTATTGCTGATGACCATTTCAATCTTCTTAAACAAATGGCCAGTGATTTAACTATTCCTATTGTAGCAGAAGGGAAAATATCTACTCCTGCTTTGGCAAAAGAAGCTCTTCAGCAAGGTGCTCATTGTGTTGTAGTTGGTGGAGCTATAACAAGACCGCAACAAATTACAAATACATTTTTTCAAGAAATAGATCATATTTTCTTATAATCATTTAATGCTTTTACCGTTTGACGATATCGGTCAGACGGTTCTTTTTGTTTTAATAGATACATACTGATTAAATCCATTATATACATCATTGAGAATTGGGAATTTATCAACCCTTTTAATTCCTGGGTTTTTAAATTAAAAGTAAATAAAATCAAATCTGCTGTTTTACTAAGTGGAGTTTGATCATAGTTTGTGATTGCAATAATTGGTACGCTGTTTTTCTTTGCCAGTTCACATGCGTCTACAATTTCCTGAGTGTGACCAGAATTGGATATGGCAATAATTAAATCCTGCTTTTTAAGTAGCGACGATGCGATAATCATTCCATGGGAATCCGTTTCTACATCTACTTTGTAACCCATTCTCTGCATTCTTTTTTTCATTTCCATAGCTGAAAGTCCTGAACTCTCCACCCCATATATAGATATTCTATTTGCTTTTCTAATCAATTCAACAGATTTCTTTAGCTTTGCTTCTACTGTCATAGATCTGGTTGCTTTTAGAATAGAATCATACATGTAATTCACTTGACCAATAATGGATTCATCTGCATCGGCCTTTTCTTGACCTTCTCTTAATAGTATCTTTAATTCTACGAAGCTTTTGCATCCAATTTTTTTACTAAATCTTGTAATAGTAGCTTCCGATACTTTTGTTCTTACAGCAAGTTCCCTTATATGTATGTTTAATAGACTTTCTCTATGTTCTAAGAGATAGTCTGCAATTTTTTTTTCCGTTTTGCTTAATGTATGGTAATTTATTTGAATATCACTGAATATCGACATACTTTTACCCCTTTTTAAGATATCTATTGATCACTTTATTATATTAGGTTATTGATTTGAAGTACTACCCCAAAATAAAAAGACAAAAAAATAAACCCAAACTACGGAAGTCATGGGTTTATTTACTAATCAGTTAATACTTATTATATCATAAAATCATTTGGTCCTTTAGCTGTCTGCTTGTTGCCGGGAGACGGCAGACGGACGTTCATCTGTTCGAGAATGTGCTCGACACTCTGGTAGCTGACGCGCTGTTGGAGGTCTTTTTTCCATTCCGCTTTGGCGATCGTGTCCCGCACGGAGCCTTTCACATTCGCTAAGTGAAAGGACAGACCGGTTTCTTTTTCCAACTGCAGCAGGAATTCCTCCAGCTGCTCGACCGAGGAGCTGTCTATGTCGTTCACGCCGGACATGTCGATGACCATCCAGTAAACACCGGGGCGCTTACGAGCAAGCTCCCGAATGTGCTCTTCCACATAGGAGTAGTTGGCAAAGTGGATGTTGGAATCAATCCGCATGAGCATGCCGTTTCGAAACGTCAGCGCCTCCGGGAACCGGCGCCGGTCCCGGAATTCGCCCTGCTCGCTTAAATAGCCGAGCTCGGCGATATTGGGCTGCATGCTCTGCCGGATAATAAACAGCAGCGTAAACACCGCTCCGATAATAATGCCCCACTGAATGCCGACGATCAGCGTAGCGAGAAACGTCAGCACCCATACCCAGCCTTCGAGCGGGCGGACGTCAAACAGGTGCTTAGCCTGGCGGATGTCCACCAGTTTATACACGGCCGAAATAATGATTGCGGCGAGCACTGCGTTCGGCAGGTAGTAAAATAACGAAGTGAAAAATAACAGCACGACCAATACGCCAACGGCTGTCAGCACGGACGCGGCTTTTGTCTGACCGCCTGCTTCGTGATTGACCGCCGTCCGGGAAAAGCTGCCGTTCACCGGGAACGCCTGGAAAAAGGAGCCAACGAGATTCGACAGCCCCAATGCTTTGAGCTCCTGGTTCGGCCGCACCGCATAGTGTTCCTTTTTGCTGATGGCACGTCCTATGGAAAGGGACTCCATAAAGCCCATTAAGGCAATAACGACCGCCATCGGCAGCAGATTGACGATCATGCTGCCGGTTACTGTCGGCAGTGCAAATGCAGGAAGCCCTGCCGGTATCTGCCCAACAATGGCGACCCCGGCTTCCTGCAGGCCGAGAAACACGACGGCACCTATCGCTAACAGGATCGCCAGCAGCGGCGCGGGAAGTCGCGGCCATTTGTGTTTCAGCCAGAGAATCAGCACGAGGCTCAGACTGCCAAGCAGCATCGTATAGCCATTAATACTGTTCCACTGGCTGCCGAGGTCCAGAAGAATCGAATGCGCCCGCAGGTTTCCTTCCGAGTTTACCCCAAGCAGGTGATTGAGCTGGCTTAATCCGATAATAATCGCCACCGCCGACGTGTAGGCGCTGAACACCGAGTGCGGAATAAATTTTACAATAAATCCGGCTTTGCTGAGCCCCAGCGCCAGCTGGATCAGCCCGACCATCGCGGCGAGCACAATCACGTACTGAATGTATGCACCGGTATTGGCCGGCGCATAGGCGGACACGGCGGTAAACACGAGTAATGAGGTAATCGCCACCGGACCGACCGACAAGTGCCGGGACGAGCCGAGCAGCGCATAGACGAGCATCGGAATGGTCGCGGCGTACAGCCCCATTACCGGCGGCACGCCGGCAAGCAGCGCATACGCCATCCCCTGCGGAATAATCATCACAAGCAGCGTCAAGCTTGCGATACTGTCCTGCTTCAGCAGGCTTTTATTATATGTAAGACGTTCTTTATAGGTGCGGTTCACGTGCGTTCCCTTCTTTCTATCCACTCGTCCAATGAATGTCTTCTTCTATTAAAACATAAAAAGAGGAGAATCCGCTCGATAACGAATACCCCTCTTTTTATTCATTTGCCTTTATGCCATATTTCCTATCTTTTTCCCTCATACTCTTTTTGTTCCTGCTCTTTTTTTGCCTGTTTTTTCCGCTGGCGCTGGCGGTAGCCATAGGTGCCGTTTAACACCGCTTCTTCATCTTCAAGGCCCGCTCCGAGCGCTCCGATGCATGTCGCAAGCGACGTGACCATCCATGCAAGAGAAAGGAAATAAGCGAGGCCGACCTCCCTGTCCAACCCGATACTCGATTCCAGCAGCGTAACGGGAATAAATAGAAATACTGCGAAAAAGAAGAGGAAAAACAGGACTACATAGTAACCAAGCACGCCCAGACTCAGCGTTAGAATAGTCGTCGTATTATGAAGCTTCACCATCGTCGGTGATTCTGCCTTTGACGGGCGTTCCCACAAGCCGTGCGAAATAATAATCCAGCTTGTCAGGGCAGTAAAAGCAGCGATCATTAATAAAAGGGAACGCTGCCATTCATAGGCATCCCCGAGCTGCCAGAGGGTAGGGAAAATCATCGCGTAGGCCCCTGAGGCAAAGGCCAGCGCGATTACACTTTTAAATGTGGAAAAAATGGTCCACGGATTATTGGCCTGAACCATCCCCGTGATTAAACGAACGTATCCGTTCCATTTCGCACGGGCCATAAACCGAACATCAGACTCCCTGCTGCTTTCTTCGGGCTGGACACGATCGATAGGAGCCAACCGCTCAAACCATCCTTTTCTAACCAGGTCCCGGGCGTTCTTTTTAAGAATATGCTGCTCGCTCCGGCGTTGGATTCGTTCCATTTTTTCCTGTTCCCTGTCTCTTACTTCTTTCGAGCTGCCATGGTACATTTCACTAAGCAATTGAAGCGAGGCTTCCCGCACCCGTTTTTTCATCGGAACAGCTCCCAGTGCAGGAATCGACAGCTGGGAAATCTTCCGCTCTCCGTTTACTTCTGCGACAAGAAAATTGCCTTCTCGAAAAAAGGGAAGATCGGTAAGACAAACGGCATAATCCCAGCCGTGGGCTTCTTTTACAGCTTCCGCTTCTTTCATAATATCCGAGGCCCTTTCCGCGGAGCCGGCAAACGCATCGGTAATCACTTCTATCTTCCACGATACGTTATTTTCTACGTATAACTCCAAAAAGAAAGAAAAATCCGGTTCTATGGCCTGTGCTATAGAGGAAGCCATTTCCGGGCTCGCTACCAGGCCGATACTGACTGTATTGCCTGCTGGGCCCTGTTCTGTGACCGTCCGGCTGTTGTTGTCCATGCTTTCCTCCTCGTATTTTAACGATGTGACATAATAACAGCCCAAATCCGGCTGCTTTTATCTTTCCACTACACTCATGATACCATCTTTCAGGCTATGGCTTTTCCGCTGCTCCGAGCATCTCTCTCGCCATGTTTTCCATATCCTGCAGGCCGGAAGACAAGGCGTACTCCGCTACGACTACCGCCTCGGCCGCTCGTAGTTCAATAATGTGCTCTTTCATGTGCGGCCAGGTGCTCCCGCCTGCCTTTTCATAGGCATTGATCACTTTATCCAGGCCGGACTCTCCAAAAATAAGATAATGCGCCGCAAAATCACGGGACACGTCGGTTACCGCCGCTTCGGTCCAGTCGATCAAACCGGTCGCTTCCATCTGCGGGTTAATAAGAATATGGCCCGGGTGTACGTCGCCGTGCGTTAATCCGGTATGATCCGGCCAGAGATCGTCATTGGCAAGCCACGCCTGCCAGCGCTCCCACAGCTTTTGATCAACGCCGAAGGTCTGTTTGACCTTTTCCATTCTCGCACCCATCGATTGTCTTGCTTCGTCGCTGTTGTGTACGACAATTCCTGCCTCTTTCACATGTGCTGCAGGCATGTGATGCAGCTCCGCAAGCAGTCGTCCTAAGGAGAAATGATAGGCATCCGGGCTGTTTTCGATATCAAACTGCCACACGTAGTTTTGAGTGGCAGGATCAATCGTTCCCGCGGGCACGCCGCCGAGCTGCTTGTACGCAATCAGCTCCTCCGTGAATACCTGCCAGTCCGGCGCTTCTATCGACGTATGCTGGTTTACCGCATCGAGCACGGCTTTTTCCCGGCTGGCTTTCGCCATTGAATCGCTTCGGCGGGGAATGCGCAGAATCCACTTTTCCCCTGACTCGTCCTCTGCGTGAAACACCTGAAAATCGAGTCCTGACTCATTTCCCTGCATCGTGTCTTCTGTTACATCCAGCCCGTTTTGTGCGGCAAGCTGCTTTACTTCCTGTTTATTCATTTTTTCCACGTCCCCTTTTTGTATACATATAGTCCAGAGCAAACAAAAGAACAAACCCTGCTGATTTTAGTCACAAAAAAAGAAAGAAAGGCAGAAAAATCTGCCCTTCTTCCCTGGATACCTTTGCGTCCGGCGAAGATTATTAAAAATGTGCAGACTGCTCCCGTTTGCTCTGCTTCTCGAAACAGAGCCTTTGAACGTATCAAATTACTTGTTCAAAGCCAGGGGACGCAATCTGATAGCTGCAGACATTTTTAATAACCCTCCTTTTCTTTCTAGTACTGCTTATTATATCGAGAGACTATTCGGAAGTCAAAGTGCCGTTTTTCATTAATTATTAAAACACATTCATTACGATAAATCCGCCGATTCCTGCAAGCACGCCGTAAATCAGGGCCGGTGCCAGTGTTTTTCGGATCACACTGCCTTCTTTGCCTTCCATTCCAACGACTGCACTTGCGGCCACGACGTTATGAATGCAGATCATGTTCCCGGCGCCGGAGCCGACGAGCTGCGCGCCCAATACTGTATTCACGTCCACCCCGGTGGAGGTGGCGATGCTGTACTGAATCGGAGAAAACGTAAGCGTGGATACGGTGGCGCTGCCGGTAATAAACGAGCCGAGCATGCCGAGAAACGGCGCGGCGAAGATCCACATCGGTCCGAAAGCCGCCGCCATGCTTTCTGCAATATAGTCGGGCATGCTGATAATGTCATTGGCGTTCATGCCGGAGTTGCTGAACACGTGCACCATCGCCAGTGTCGCAAACAGCGTAATCCCGGTGATCTTGATCGTAGACAGCGCATCTTTCGCCGACGCGGTAAAATTGCGGAACGAGCGGCGGTGAATCAGTACGGCAAGCATCGCCGTTACGGTCAGAATCGCCCCGGGCGAGTACAGCAGCTCCCACTCCGAGTTGACCCCTTCCACCCCTAGAATATTCATCCACGATAAGTTAATCGCGGTTGTCGTAAATTCCTCAAGCGGAGGCACGACTCTCGTCAGCAGCAGCAATATTACGACAATCACATACGGCGACCAGGCCGTAAGCAGGCTCATGTCTGATTTTTCCGTGTTGATCGTAAAGTCATCCTGCAAGGCATCCGTCCACGTTTCTTTAGGCAGCAGCAGCCCTTTCTTCGCCGTAATGGTGGCAACAGCCAGGCCGGTGAGCGAGCCGAGAATGGCTACGAATTCCGGGCCGAACAGAAACGCATACAGAAGCGCGGAGCTCGTATACACCGCACCAATCATCAGCGTCCACGGCAGCAGGGGCCATACGTCCTTGACCCCTTTTCCTTTTCCGAAAAACAGCACGAGCACGATGACCAGAATCGAAGGCACAAAGGTGCCGCCGAACAAATCAATTAACGTCACGGTCACCCCCACCTCCTGAAAAAAGGCGGGCGCGGCATCATCGAGCGTGCTGAGGCCGACAAGCACCGGGGTTCCAACGGCACCAAAAGCAACAGCCGAGCTGTCCGCAATCAGAGCCGTTGCAACAGCGGCAAGCGGCTTGAATCCAAGTGCTACCATTAAAGGCGCTGTAATCATCGCGGGCGTACCAAAGCCGGCGACGCCTTCAATCAACGAGCCGAACAAAAAGGCCACGATAACGAGCTGCACCCGCATATCGGCGGATATGCTCTGAAATCCCTGGTTGATCCGGTCCACGGCGCCGTTTTTCCGCAGCGTATTCAGCAGCACGAGTGCCCCGAATAAAATCAGCAGGATGGTCAGTGTTTTATGGGCTCCCTGCAGAATCGAAGAGAAAATAACCCGGCTTTCCATGCCCCAGAACAGCACCGCCAGCACGATAACAATAACGGCACTCAGCGACATCCCCTTAATCGCAGGCATGCGTAATAGGACAAGAAAAAGAAATGGAAAAATAACAGCGCTCAAAGCGGTCAGCATTAGCATAACGGTATCTCCTTCAACAGTTAAAAATGCGCTTTCATTTTTTGGAAGCGGATGAATGCCTATGAAACGTATGCAGCCTATATGTATATCCAGTAATGAAAAAACCCGGTCTATAAGATCAGGTCATCTGATGACTAGGTTAACCTATCTCTATTCTATCATGATAGGAAATCGCTTTCAATTTTAATTTTCACCCTTCTTTATTTATTATAAAAGGTTAGTTACCAATGAATTTTTACCAGCTGTAAAGATTCATTGGTATAAAATATCACATGACTTGTAAAGTTTTACTTTCATTCCGTTACACTTGAAACAACTACATAAGAGGGAGCGATTAGTTATGCGTAAGAAACATAAAGCTGCAGTGGTGCCGTTAGCTCTGGCATCTGTATTAGGATTTGGCTCATGGGCTGTGTATGCGAGCGAACCGGGGGAATCAGTTGAAGCCGATGCTGCCGTCGAGGAAACGAACGAAGCAACAGAGGCTTCAGAAGAGAACAAACCGAATATTGAAATCATCGCAACCGGAGGCACTATTGCTGCGGTTGGAGACGAAAGAACGGATCTGGCAGACTACACCGCGGGCGAAATAGAAATAGATGAGTTAATTGAAAAAGTACCTGAACTTAACGATATTGCCAACGTAACCGGACAGGATTTTACAGGCGTTAACAGCAATGACATCGACAATGAGATTCTTCTTGGCCTCGCTAAAGAAGTAAATGAACAGCTCGCCTCTGATGATACAGATGGTGTCGTAATTACTCATGGCACCAATACGCTCGAAGAAACGGCATATTTTCTTAACCTCGTCGTCGACAGTGAAAAGCCGGTCGTCATGGTCGGTGCGATGAGACCGGACACGGCGATGGGCGCAGACGGAGAACTGAACCTTTATAACGCAGTGCTGCTTGCTGGAAATGAGGAAGCAAAAGACAGAGGGGTAATGATCTCCCAGAATGACCGTATCGGTTCCGCGCGTGACGTAACAAAAACGAGCACGATGCACATCGACACGTTTGAATCCGCTGAAATGGGTAACCTCGGAAGTATTATTGATGGAGAGCCAAGGTTTTATACAGACACTACAAGAACACATACAACAGACTCTGTTTTTGACGTTTCAGAGCTGGAGGAGCTTCCTCAGGTAGATATTCTCTATACTCATCAAAGTGACAGCTCTTACCTGTATGATGCTGTCGTAGAGGCAGGTATAGATGGTCTTGTTGTTGCAGGAGCCGGTGACGGCGGACTATCCACCAATGCACTAGAAGGCGCCGAAACAGCAGCAGAAAGCGGCATTAGCGTAGTAAGATCCTCGCGTACCGGAGGCGGCATTGTAACGCCGGATGAGGAGAGCGAATTTCTGACTGCCGATACATTAAATCCGGTTAAAGCCAGAATCCTGCTGACGCTTGCCCTGACGGAAACGGATGACCAGGAAGAAATACAAGAATACTTTAACGAATACTAGGGTTCATTTGTATGAATAAGAAAAGCTGGCGTGGGATTGCTTTCCACGCCAGCTTTTTGTTTATTTCTGCTTCTATCAGTCCTTTGCTTTCCCACTTCCTGTTCCGTCACCGTAATCCAAATCCCGATCAGTCCATAATCCAGGTGGAAACCGAGTACGTAAGTAAACGGCACGGTTATCCCCACTGGAACAACATCCCCATCACAAACGGTACTGTACATCTCTTGTAGCCTGAGCACGCTGATGATAATCAGATTACTGTATTTCCATGGCTTTAGTATAATGTCAATAAAAAGCAGGATTGTACCCATCGCTATAATGTCGGTATTGGACTTAAAGACTTGAAATAAAAACTCCCCTGAAAACGCCAGCACCATTCTGTAAAGCCCAAAGTTCCGAAAATATACACATAGTTGCCAAAAACATTCAAGTTAGGTTAAACTCCAATAACAATTTTTATTTATTGAATAAACTTAGTTCTTGATAATGACTCTATTGCTAATATAAAAAAGAGGAATCGCTTCGTGGCGGATCCTCCGTAACGTGACGTTACTTACAAAATATTTATATTTTAAAGCTTTTTACTTTTTAATATCGGCCTTCTGCACAAACGATCTTGCCGCCGCTGTAACTTCTTCTTCCGTTCCCTTATACAGGTTGCTTCCAATACTGACCGCTACAGCTCCTTTTTGCAGCCATTCCTGTACGTTATCTTCGCTGACACCGCCGGAAGGCATGAGATTCGCCTGCGGCAGTGGTCCGCTGATAGCCTTTAAGCCATCCGGCCCGCTCACATTTCCTGGAAAAACCTTAACGACTTCGGCTCCAGCCTCCATAGCCTCGACTACTTCTTTTACAGAAAAACAACCGGGTATGTATGGAATCTGATATCTATTACAGAGCACTGCCGTGTCTCTGTCAAAAGACGGGGAGACAATAAACTGAGCCCCAGCCAAAATCGCAAGTCTTGCAGTTATATCATCCAAAACAGTACCAGCCCCAATAATCCAATTGCGGTCTTCACGCCGCAGCTTATCGATTAAACCAGAGGCCCCCGGCACGGTATATGTTATTTCCATCAGTTGAATACCGCCGCTGTGAGCGCCTTTTGCAATCATTTCGGCCTGGTCGGCGTTTCCTCCGCGTACCACGGCTACTACTTTTTTATCGTAAAGCTTCTGCATTGTTTTTATCTTGTGGTTCATTTTCCTGCTCCTTTCTGCCTTAACGAAGAACACCGGTTCCCCGCTGACTGCTCATGAAATTTTTCACTTCCTGCCTTGAAAGCAGAAAGGCATCTCCTTTAATCGTATGCTGGAGAACGCCTGTCGCAACAGCGAAAACAATCGCCTCTTCCATGGAAAAGCTTTCTTTATCAGACAACTGATCCAGAAAGCCGGCCGCAAAAGCATCGCCGCTTCCGATTCGATCTACTACATTTACTTCAAATATGCCTGATTGGGCTGTTTCCCCGTCTATATGCTGAACGATACCTTCGAGCTGATGATGTGTGTTAGTAAGCGTAATGCGCCGGGACGTAACAAACCAGGTGACGTTATATTTCTTCATAAAGGATGCGAAAAGACGCTGCTCCTCTTCTTCCGGCCATTGAAGCGTCAAAGTTAAATCTAGAGAACTGCCAAAGCATATGTCTACATAAGGTAAAATCTGTTCGTATGCTGCTTTTGCCTGCTTTTTTGTCCAAAGCTTGCTACGGTAATTAAAATCAAAACTTACCTGTACGCCGCGTTTTTTCGCTTCTTTGATCACAAATTCTGCCGTATGAAAACCAGCTTCGCCAAGAGCCAGTGTAATGCCGGTCGTATGCAGCACGTCCACTTCGGCAAAGACTGCGTCCCAGTCAAGAGGTCCGGGTTTCCATTTCGAAAAGGAAGAATAAGCCCGGTCATAAGTGACACTCGCCGGTCGCTGGGCCGTTCCTTCTTCAATATAATAAATTCCCAACCGCTCGCCGGTTCGTTCAATTAAGCTGGTATCTACTCCCTCCCTGTTTAAATAAGCCACAGCCGCATCTCCTGGCGTATTATTCGGCAGGGCTGTTAGAAAAAAGGCCGTATTTCCCAAGCTCCGAAAAGCTACTGCTACATTTGCTTCTGCCCCTCCATAAAAGGCAAACAGAGTTTCACTCTGTTTCATTTTATAAGGTGCTGGAGGGGAAAGTCGGAGCATGATTTCTCCCAAAGTGACAATACGATCCATTACGCTTCCCTCCTGATTAATAGTATATGATTTTTATACACCAGAATAAGCCATAAATCCGCCATCGACAGGAACGGTAACCCCAGTCACAAAGCCAGACATCTTATCATCGGCCAGCCAAAGTAATGTTCCTAGTAGATCCTCCGGCTTCCCAAACCGCTCCATCGGCGTCTGATTGATTATTTTGCCGGAACGTTCAGTGTGGCTCCCGTCTTCTTTCAAGAGTAAGGCTCTGTTCTGAGAAGTTAGAAAAAATCCGGGGGCAATGGCATTACACCGTATGTTTTCTTTCGCCATATGAACTGCCAGCCATTGCGTAAAGTTATCTACTCCTGCTTTAGCAGAGCTGTAGGAAAGTACTTTTGTCATCGGGCTTGGCGCACTCATCGAGGAAATATTAATAACAATTCCATTTTCCCGGCCTATCATCTGCTTCATAAACTCTTGCGTCGCCATTACGGTTCCTACATAATTCAAATTGAATACATGCTTTAAGCCTTCTTCTGTCAGATCGAAAAATGTTTTCACATTAGGGTCTTCGAGATGCTCTTCTGCAAAATACTCTTCTGAAGTGGAAGCATCCGGATGATTCCCCCCTGCCCCGTTAATCAGAATATCCAGTCCACCGGGAAAATATTGTTTTACAGATTCGGCTGCTTTAACAATACTTGATTGATCCAGTACATCGCAGCTTAAGGCGAAAGCGACTCCACCTTCTTTTGTAATAGCATCTGCCATATCACGGGCATTTTCTTCTTTCCGGCTGAGGACAGCGACTTTCACACCATGCCTAGCAAGCTCCATTGACATAGCTCCACAGAGAACACCGCCTCCTCCTGTTACTACGGCTGTTTTTCCTTTTAAATTTTCATTTAATGTTATCATGTCAGGCTCCTTTCTTTATTTGCATCCCAGATACCGTTTAAGTACATAATTCCTAAGGCTCTGTCGTAAAGACCGTACCCTGGACGTCCGTTTTCCTTCCATAAGAGCCGGCCATGATCCGGTCTGATGTATCCTTGAAAACGTATATCAAACAGTTTTTTCATAATCTCTGTTATGGGGAGAGAGCCGTCTTTTTCTAAATGGGAAGTTTCAATAAAATCCCCATTCTCATATCTTTTAACATTGCGAATATGGGCAAAAAAGATATTATCTTGAAATTCTTCGAGTATCTCTATAAGATTATTATCTTCCCGGGCTCCTAAAGAGCCTGTACAGTAAGTAATTCCATTGTGTTTATTTGGTGCCAGCTGCAAAAATGTTCTTAGATCCTGTTGAGTGGAAATGATTCTAGGCAGACTAAACACCGGCCAGGGCGGATCATCCGGATGAATGGCCAATTTTATGTCTGCTTCTTCACATACAGGCAGCACCTTTTCCAGAAAATATCGCAGGTTCTCACGCAGTTGCTCTCCAGAAATGTTAGAATAAGCAGAAATTACTTCCTTTAATTGTTTAAGCCTCTCCGGCTCCCAGCCGGACATAACCATATCCGGGTCTGCCGTCATCCGCTGTACCAAATCCTCCGGTAATATGTTGTCGACCTGTTTTTTCTCATAAAACATAGTGGTAGAACCGTCATTCATCGGCTTTTTTAACTCTGTTCGAATCCAGTCAAAAACCGGCATGAAATTATAGCAGATTACTTTAACACCTGCCTGTGCTAAATGACGAATTGTCTTTATATAATTTTCAATATAGTGATCTCTTGTAGAGAGCCCTAATTTGATGTCTTCATGTACATTGACGCTTTCGACTACTTCTATAGAAAAACCGTGCTGCTCGATTTTTTCTTTTTCGTTAATAATTTCCTCCCATTCCCATACTTCTCCCGGGCTCTTATTATGAAGAGCCCATACAATACCCGACACTCCGGGGATTTGTTTGATATGGGACAGCGTTATATTGTCGTTTTTTTCTCCATACCATCTAAAGCCCATGTTCATAGTTATATCTCCGTTCTTTCAAAAATGTATTTATTCATTCTTCTAACGCATCAGCAGCTCCGGAAGGAACAAAGTGATTTGGGGAAAAGCAACTAGTAAAATAATAAAAATAATGATAGATAGAATAAACGGCACGGACTCTTTCATATAGTCGATCACCGGTACGTTTGCTAAGGAACAAGCTGTGTACATAGTAACCCCGATTGGAGGAGTCATGCCTCCCATAGTCACAATGGTCATCATCACAATACCAAAATGAACTGGATCCATTCCTATACTTACAACAATAGGAAGCAGGATTGGAGTAAGCAGCAGCGTGTTAACGGTACTTTCCATAAACATTCCAGCTACCAGCAGAAACGTTAAAATGATGATCATAATAAGCACAGGGTTTTCTGTTAAAGAAAGCATGCCCTGCGTCGCTTCCTGAGGAAGTCTGGCGGATGTGATAACATGTCCTAAAATAGCAGCTGCTGCAATAATCAGCATGATAACTGCGTTGTCTTCTACCGTATTTTTTAATACTTTATTCATTTTTTCCCAATTCAATTCTTTATAGATAAAAGCTCCTACTACAAATGCATATACAACAGCGAAGGCACCTGCTTCTGAAGCCGTGAAAATACCGAATCGAATACCTACAATTAGAATGATCGGGAACAGAAGGCCCCAAAAACTTCTTTTGAATGTAACTACTACTTCTTTAAACGTCGCCCTCTTGACTCTGGAAGGAACATATTTTCTTTTCTTCGCGATAATTGAAGAAGTGATTAATAAAGTAAGCGTCATCAAAATACCAGGAATGATTCCAGCCATAAACAACTGTCCGATAGAAACTTCTCCTACAAACCCGAATAGAATCAGGCCGATACTCGGAGGAATAGTAGCTGTAATTAATGCACTCAAAGCAATGACGGAAACGGAAAAACCTCCAGAGTATCCTTTTGCAATCATCTGTGGAGCCAAAATCCGGCTCTGCATGGCAGCGTCTGCATTGGCAGATCCTGAAATTCCTCCCATCATGGCACTCAACAGGATGGAGACGTGAGCCAGTCCCCCCACAATATGGCCAATTAATGCATCGGCAAAATCAATTAACCTTTTCGTAATCCCTGTTTCATTCAATAAGTTCCCTGCCAGCACGAAAAACGGAACAGCAAGTAGAGGAAAAGATTGGGTACCTGAAGCAAAACGTTGAATAGCCAGATCTGTAGGAAGGTTTGGGTCCATAATAAAGTAAACCAGACCGGCTGCACCAATAGCAAAAGCAATAGGAACATTAATTAAGACAAATACGACAAACGCTATTAACACCCAAATCATGACAATGCCTCCCTTTCCTTTTCTTTATTTGTGTGATCTGGGAGGGCGGCTTCTTCTTTTGGTCCTTTTAAAAATGAAATCCACTTAGTAAGTAAGGTGACCAGCATTAATGAGCATCCAACCGGAATCGAAAAAGTTACATATGAATAGCTAAAAGGCAGATTTTGTATACTTCTAAGTGTCTGAGAAGAGGCGTAATTAAAACCATAATAAATACAGATAATCAAAAATACAGCTACTACCGTATTTGTTATTATTGTAATAACCAGCTTCCCTTTGAAGGGAAGCTTTTCTACAAAGTAATCAATACCAATATGCCTATTATTTCGAAGAGATTGGTTTGCTCCGAGAAAAACAAGCCAGATAAATAAAAGCTGGGCCATTTCCACCGACCAGGCGACCGGAACTCCCGCCCATCGAACCATAGCAGAGTAAAATACCAGGATAACAATTGCTGCGAGAAGCAATTTTGTAAGAACCTCTTCTATTTTAATAAGTGAAGATGCTAAATAGGACACCTTAAAGCCTCCTCAAAAATATTAATTTTCTGTAATTTCCATGATTTTTTCTCTTATCTCCGGATAGTTATCAAATTCCTCGTATACCCCTTCAGTAGCTTCACGGAAAGGTTCCAAGTCTGGTTCTGCAATAGTCATTCCTTCTTCTTCCATTAAGCTTTCATATTCTTCTGCTCCATCAATTACAATGTTAGATGCTTCAATACCAGCTGCTTCCGCTTCTTCTGTTACAATTGTCTGGTAATCCTCTGGAAGATTATTGAACCATTCTGCCCCAACAACCAGACCGGTAATTAGTTGAATATGATTTGTTTTGGAGATATAATCCGCGACTTCGTAAAGGCTTGCCCCGTGCGTTGCAGAATGCTGGGCCTCTGCTCCATCAATAACTCCCTGCTGGATGCCCGGATAAACTTCTGCCCAATCCAAACCAGTTGGGTTGGCTCCCATTGCCTCCATTGTTTCCAGAAAAACATCGGCTCCAATCGTTCTAATACTTTGTCCATTCATATCTTCAGGAGTGCTGATTTCATTCTGTGTCACCATATGACGGGCACCCTGATACCAGTTAAAAGATAATATCTGCAGATTTTGATTAGAAGAAAGATCTTCTTCCCATTCAGTAAACAGCTCTGAGTCTGTCACTGACTGAATATCCTCGTAGTCTTCAAATAAATAAGGCCCCTGGAGAATTCCTATCTCTGGGCTGTAGTCGGCCATGATACCTGCGTCAGCCAATGTACCTACATTTGCACCAGTGATTGCCTGTTCCTGTATTTCTGCTGTGTCACCTAAAGAAGAGTCAGGAAAAATCTCTATAGCGAGATCGCCATCCGTACGCTCTTCCACATTTTGTTTAAAGCTTTCCAGCCCTTCGTACATTGGATCACTTTCTGAAACAACAATTCCTACCTGCAGCTCATGAGAAGGAGAGCCTCCTCCATCTTCCGATCCGCTCGATTCAGAGTCTCCCCCGCATCCTGCGATTACTAATGTGCTTCCTAGTGCCATTATCGGTAAAAATTTTTTCATCGTATTTCTCCCCTTTTCTTTTTTAAGTAAAGTTCTTGAAATTAATGTTAAATAGTAAATCTATATCCCGGGAAATGGTGTCCTTTTCAATAACAAGACCTTTTTCTTCAAGCGTGTTGTAATGTTCAATCAATATTTCGGCAATGACTGACCTGGAATGTTTCCATTTGTAGAGAAGCTGCTCCATAACCCGGCAATCTGAATGCTGAGGTATAAATTTCATTCCCAGTTGATCAAAGCGCATCGTTGTTATTTCAGTAATGAGCTGCGGTGTATTCAAAAACCACCAGCAGCCAAACAGCATTACATTTCGAAACTTTTGAGCTAATACTGTTAATTCATACTGGCCCTCTCTAGAGAGCATTGTGATTAAAAATTTCTGCTTAGTATGTGTTTTGCATAACCATTCAATATAAGTCAGATCAAACATCCCTACCCCATCACCTGCTAAATGAAGTTCAGGATTTAGTGCCCGTTTTGGCCCAATCATCAAAGAAAGCGAAAGATTAAACTCTTCACAGATAGGAAGCACACACTTCTCTAGTAAAGCGCTTTCATTTTCTTCCCTTGGGAAATCCCACGGCAGTGAAGCTGCTATATAAATGGGATCTATTTTTTTCACCCAATGTCTTAAAAAAGCTTTCGTCTGTTCGATGGTGTCTTCCGTCAGCTCGGCCGCTGCCTGGTATCCATCCTGATTAATAACATCCCGGGCAGCATCCCACCCATTAAGTAGAGGATCTACCCTAAGAGCCGGTATAAATTGATCCCGATTGAAAGGAGTTTCTCGTTCATAATGTATGCGTTCTTCCGGATCAAAAGGATTGTTTGTCATAACAACAGCAGAAATACCGGATCTTTCCATCATTGCCTGCACATAATCTGAATCGTTCATTTCAGATAACTGTTTCCGTATCGTATTTAGATCATATTCAAACGGAATGTCTAACGACTGAAGAACGGTTAATACACCAATAGATGCTTCGCTTGTCGGGGTCCTGTCTACAAACAATGTTTTCCATACCAGTTCCGCCTGTTCCGATTTTGGTCTTTGAAAAAATGAATCGTATTCTTCTTCCAGCCAGAGAAACGTTTCCGCAATTAAATAGTGAAACGTGAGCAGTTCATCTATTCCCGTTAAACATAAATCTTCAAATTCTCCTGGAAACAGATGCGTATGCATATCGATTACTTTTGTCTGTTCCAACGCCTCTTTGACTAACTTCTCAGTCTGCATAGGTACCTCCCTTTGCTAGAATAGATTACTTATTTTTAAAATAAGGCCCATACTGCTTTTTTAAATTAGCAATATCCACATTAACCATAGTTAAATGTTCTTTCATTATCGCTTTCGCTTTATCTGCATCTTTTTTTTTGACTGCCTCTAAAATCTGTTTATGCTGCCGGACAATCATTTCCCAATTGAATTCAGAAGCCAGACTTAGCATTCTTGTTCTATTTAAGTTGGCCATCATGTTCTGTACTGCTGTCCACGTTCTTTCTTTGTCACATCCCAGGAAAAATACTTGGTGAAAATACTCATCCAGTTGAAACAACCGTTTATAGTTTTTAGTTTCTACGCTTTTTTCCTGCAGTAATATACTTTCTTCCAAATCTACTAAGTAATGATCCGGAATGTTCCGGCAGGCAAGTTCAATGACAGCCAGCTCCATATGTTCCCTCATGAAACGTCCTTCTTCTACATAACTTTCATCAATCTGTGAAACAAAAGAACCTCGTTGGGGATAAATATCGATTAACCCTTCCTGGGCCAGACGCTTGAATGCTTCTCTTATCGGCGTTCGACTAACATCAAGTCTTGATCCTAATTCACTTTCTGAAATTTTTTCTCCCGGCTTCAGCTCCAGATTAATAATTTGTTCTTTGATGACGCTGTACGCATTGCTTCCAACTGATGTCTGCATTCTTTCACCTCCAACTTGTATACTAGTATACTAGAACACAATTAATTAATCCAGTTCTTTTTATTTTAATTATAAAAAGCCGATCTCTCTGCGCGAGATCGGCTTTATTTAAAAATTAATATCCAAAAAATACTCCCTTACATCTCCCCAGCTGTCCACCCGCTCGTAGCCGGTAACATGCACGTTGTGTGGCGAAGTAAACAGCAGCCCGGTGCCTTCAAAGCGTTTGAAGTGGCGGGCGTTGTCGTCAATCAGATAATCGGCGTTAATGATGCCTTTATCGCCGCAGAACACAAAGTTCAGGTCGTTTAAAAAAGGGAAGTGTTCTTTAAGCCATTCGTACTTGGCATTAAACGAGGTCGGAAACTCCATCGCCGCGGTCGTAATAAACACCTCGTGGTCTTCATGCAGTTCCCGGATAACGTCCTGGGCGCCTTCCATCACCTCAAGGTCGCGGAAGAAGCCGGGGTCACTCAGGTAGCCGCGCAGCTCTTCCACCGCATGGGGGCGGACTTCCCGCAGCTTTTGACCGTGCAGGTCGTCCAACGTTAGCGCTTCCCCGAAGTTCTCATTGTAGAGCTTTAAATGTTTGGGGATAAGGTCAGCCATGACTTCATCCATATCAATTGCAATTCGTTTCATCCGTCTCTCCTCCTGGGTCTATGTACGTTTCTTTTATTTTATCGTGCGCCGGGACAAAGCTAAAGCCCTATCTAAAAAAAAGCAGCCGTCTCACAGGCTGCTTTTTGCGTCTCACTGGTTGTTTAACCCAAAAAAACGCCATTTCCGTTTTTTCATATAATCGATCTTGTCGGGGAGGTCGACTTCTACGTGGTCATCGGCCATCACCCGCTCGCGGTTCTGCCGCAGCGACTCGGCCGCTTCTTTCCCGATCCGGCTTTCCACTTTCGCATATGCTTCTTCGAGCTCCCCCTGCCGTTCAGCCGGGCCGTGAATAAAATGAGCCAGATTGCCGCGGATCATATTCATTGCAATCATCTGGGTTTGGCTGCGGTTCCGACCGACAATCGATGCCGCGCTCACCATGCCAAGGCAGCCTTTGCGGACAAGACGGTAAAACGGGTTTTCATGGTTCAGCAGCGCCTCGGCCAGCTCCGGATACATAATCACCGGATAGTACCCGGCCAGTTCCAGGTCATACAGCACGCTCTCCATACTCGAGACCATTTCTATTGCTGCCATATCGATATACGCATATCTCGTTTCATTCACATACACCGTATAGTCCTCAAATTTCACCTGGTAGACGGGGGTTCCAATTCCGGCATGGTACGACGCTTCCGCGGACAGCGGCTTTTCGAGCGTTTCCTGTAACCGTTTCTGCCTTTCCGTTAATGCAGCATGTGTATGAGAAGATTCCGAATCTATCATCATGCATCCATCCTCTTTGTTAGACTTGGGTGGGGAAATAAGCAAAAAACGTACGATGTGATTTAAAAACAATTACTTTATTATTCCCCCTAGTTACCCGGGAGAAACCTGATTCCAGAAACATCATTGGAAGGGGTATCATAATCAATCACAAAAAGATGTTTTAATATTACCTATAATGGTAATAGTATGAACTATCACCCCCGTGATACACGTTTCACTTTACGTGCACGATCTTCACGACCTCCCTGTTCTTTTATAGAACAGGGAGTTTTTTTGTGCGGCCTCCTACTGTAAACGACCGCGTGCTGCTACAGGCACTGCTTCCATCTCCTGATTTTCTCTCAGCAGATACAGCTCATTATGCAGATTTACCGTGCTGCAAATATGATTCGGAACGATTTCCAGCTGATCGCCGACACGAAGTCCATGGCCGGACGGTATTCCTATGATGCCGTGCTCTTCATTCATGCGCTCAAGTACAGCGTCTTCATACCCGACCACTTTTCCAAATCCGGCCAGAAACAGCGGCGCTGTATTCGGCTGCACGTCTGTGGCGAACGTCTTGCTGCCGCCATCAATGACGAGTGTGGTGTCATCCGGCGTACTGACGACCGTCACCACCACGGTTGCCGCACACTGCGTTTCCTTGCATAATCCTAATTTTACCTGCATCGCATCATTAAACACATACGTTCCCGGGCGTATTTCATCGATCCCGTCCACTTCGGCGACGGAAGCCGCCGTTGGAGAAGATCCGGCGCTGATCACACCCAGACCGATCTCTTCCTGGAACAGCTCGTTTTTATACTCGATCAACCGCTTTCCTTCTTCCAGCCCTGCGCCCCGTATATCCAACGTTGGCTTATTCTCCAGGACCGGTCCTTTGAACGTATACATGCCTTTGATCACAAGCGAAGGCAGCGCAGCGATTGCCTTTGCTGTATCGGTGAGCTGTTCTTTTCTTATGCCGGTGCGCTTCAGGCCGGTATCGACTTCCAGACGCACGTGTAGCGTTTGATGGGCTTCCCCCGCCATGTTGGATAAAAGCCTGGCCCCTTCCAGACTGTCCACCCCTACAACAAGCGTACATTTTTGATGCAGCTCCAATAAGCGCTGCACTTTTTTCTTCGTAACAATCGGATACGCAATAAAGATATTCGTAATTCCTGCCTCTACCATGACTTCTGCTTCCGAGATTTTAGCGGTGGTAATGCCAACCGCCCCGGCGTCCAGCTGCCAGTGGGCAATCATCGGGATTTTGTGGGTTTTTATATGCGGCCGCAGCTGCACCCCGTTTTGATCCGCCATCTGCTGCATCCGGGCGATATTGTCTTTTACTATGTGTTCTTTTACCTTTATGTACGGCGTATCCATTGTCTTCATCCTTTCTCCAAACTTGCTCTGCTGCCTATAATACTACATGATTTTTCCCGTTCTTCCTACTGCTCCAACTAGTATTCTTCCAAAAGAAAAAGCCCAGCAGCTGCGCTGCCGGGCTTCTGATTCCTATTACCTTGAGCTATCAATTAAAAAAACGCCGCTTCGGCTTTTTCATGTAATCCATCTTCACCGGGAAATCGACTTCAACATCATCATCTGCGATCACGCGCGTCCGGTTATTACGGAGTGTCTCCGCGGCCGTCGTATCTATTTTGCTTTCTACTTTCGCGTAGGCCGCTTCGATATCGTCTTCTCTCGACTCGTCAACCGGAGAGCCGATGAAATGGGCGAGGTTGCCCCGTATCAAGTTGAGTGCGATCATCTGGGCTTTTTCCGGGTTATGGCCAAGAATGGACGATGCGCTGACCATACCGAGGCACCCTTTCCGGACGAGCCGGTAGAACGGCGTCTCGTGCGTTAATAATGCCTCTGAGAGTTCCGGATATAGTATAACCGGAGAATACCCGGCAAGCTCCAGATCGTACAGGAGTGAATCAATAGAAGCCAGACGTTGTATAGATGCAATATCTATATAGGCGTATCTCGTATCGTTAATGTACACGGTATGATCTTCATACGCGATGGTATAGACGATAGAACCAACGCCGGAATGATACACCGCCTGATCAGAAAACGGCTGGGACAAAGTTTCTTTTAATCGCTTCTGCCGCTCGGTCAAAGACACAGGATTTTTATCAGAAAATTCAGAATCAATCATGTGTAGTAATCTCCCTTTATTCAATTTGTTCTCTAGTGTTGAACAGCTTACCATAGAAAAGTCTCATCTACAATCAATCCGTCTGTTATGACTAAATGACCAAATTTAAAGACAGTAAAAGGAAAATACTGTTAAAAAGGGATAAAATATTTTCGTTTATCAACGCGTTACATGAGTAAAATAAAAAAGCGTTATTATTTTAGTTATCAAAGGTTTTATTTTACAAAAATGCGTGTATACTAATAGTAATTCTCGTTAACGAACAGTTTATCCTTTATAAGAAAGAGGTGTCCGCGTGTTCACCAAAATAAAAGATAACGCATACATCAAATACCACAACTACTCCAGCAACCATTTCCTCCAACTGGCGAATAAAAGCAAAACTGAAAGCGAACGTGCCCACTACTACCAAAAAGCCTTTTACCACAACGAACGCCATTTCTCCTTTGTCCATAAAAGCAGGCATATCAGCTAAAAAAAAGACCTGACGAGTGGTCTCGTCAGGTCTTTTAGTCGTTTAGTAGCTTACTTTTTCCAACTGGCTCGTCAACAACGGACGGCCGATCGAATAGTATTCTATAAGGTCGATGCCTTTTAATTCCTCGTAGCCGTAGCTGTTTCTGCCGTCAAACAACACTACTTTTTTATTGTTTTCCTGAATAAGCGAAAGCAGATCTGATAAAATCTCTTTCCATTCGGTCAGTATGAAGATCACTTCTGCGTCCTGGATACACTCTCGTACGCTGTCTGCATACGTAATCGCTTTAGGAAGCACGTGCTTTGCAGCATCCATTGCAATCGGATCATACGCCGTTACTTCAGCACCATCCAGCACAAGACGACTCGTTACCGGAATGGATGGAGCTGCACGCATATCATCGGTGTTCGGCTTAAACGAAAGACCAAGCACGGCAATTTTCTTTCCTTTCAAGCTGCCAAAACGGTCTTCTGCTTTATCAATCAGCTTGAGCTGCTGGTCGGCGTTTGTATCAATAACCGCACGCATCAATGGAAATGGCATGCCCTGGGCTTCTGCCTGTTTTAACAGCGCTGAGGTGTCTTTCGGGAAGCAGGAACCGCCGTAGCCGATACCGGCATTCAGGAAGCCGGAGCCGATCCGCTTATCCATTCCCATTCCTTTAGCCACGTCTTCCACGCTCGCATTCATAATGTCACACATATTCGAGATTTCGTTAATATAGCTGATCTTTGTGGCTAAAAAGGCATTGGCCGCGTACTTAATCATTTCTGCGCTGCGGCGGTCCGTCCGGAAGATCGGAATATCAAATGACTTGTTAATAGCTGCGACCACATCGCCCGCTTCTTCGTTATCAGCACCGATAATAATACGGTCGCCGTAAAACGTATCGTGAATCGCTGAACCTTCTCTTAAGAACTCGGGGTTGGAAACAACGTTAACCATCACGTCAGCCTGTGTGTCAAAAAGCGACTGCACCCAATCGTTTGTACCAACTGGCACGGTACTTTTAATAACCGCGGTAATCGCATCCGTAAGGTGTGCGGCGACGGAATCAACAACAGCTTTAACAAAACGAAGATCCGCTGTGCCGTCTTCTTTTTCTGGTGTACCAACTGCTATGTATAGAGCATCCGCTCCTTCGCAGGCCTCCTTGTAGTCCGTTGTAAAATGCAGATGTTCGCTTTTAATATTGCGTTTCATCATTTCTTCAATGCCCGGCTCATAGATCGGAGATTCGCCGCGCAGCAGCTGAGCGACTTTCTCTTCGTTAATATCCAGACACGTCACATGGTGCCCGACTTCGGAAAGGGCAACGCCGGATACAAGACCGACATAGCCTGTTCCAATAACTGATATCTTCATTATAAAATAACCCCTTTATCTCTTTTTTCGGTAAAGAAGAAAAAGAGAAGGAAAGCAGCAGCCCCCTTCCCCTTTTAATTGTTAAAAATTCACTTTCGTCACGGTTCGTCTACGTAAATCTGCTGTATCAAAAATATGAGCTTTTAATGAATCTTTGTCCGGAGAATTTACGTTGCCAATCAACTCTGTAATTAAGTTTACATCGACAGGGAGCGTTTTTCCAACATAAATTTGTGGATACACCTGATCGCTGTGAACTTCTTCATCTCCAAGAAGCTCTTCATACATTTTTTCACCAGGCCGCATCCCTGTATATTTGATACCAATTTCTTCTACGGTATGGCCGGATAACTCTATAACATTCTTTGCCAGATCGGTAATATTAACGGGCTCACCCATATCGAGCACGAAGATTTCGCCGCCTTTGGCCAGAGCGCCAGCCTGAATAACCAGGCGGGAAGCTTCCGGAATCGTCATAAAGTATCGCGTCATTTTTGGATCGGTTACCGTAACCGGACCCCCCTGTTGAATCTGTTTTTTGAAAAGAGGGACGACGCTGCCACGGCTGCCTAGTACATTGCCGAAACGAACAGAAACAAAGTTTGTCTTACTGATTGTATCCATATGCTGCACAACCATCTCGGCAACACGCTTGGTCGCTCCCATCACGCTTGTAGGATTAACCGCTTTATCACTGGATATCATCACAAATGTTTTAACGTTGTTGTCAGATGCAACTTCCGCCACATTTTTCGTACCGACTACATTGTTTTTGACCGCTTCTTCCGGATTACGTTCCATCAATGGCACGTGCTTATGAGCAGCTGCGTGGAATATCACATCCGGCTGATGACGTTTCATAATCACATCAATTTTTACTTTGTCTTTAATATCAGAGATTTCCGTAACGATCTCGCAGGAAAGATCACGCTGACGCAAGTCCATTTCAATATCGTAGATGCTGTTTTCACCATGGCCAAGCAAAATAATCTTCTCCGGGTGAAATTTGACAACCTGTCTGCAGATCTCCGAACCGATGGACCCACCAGCCCCTGTAACCATGACTGTTTTATAGGCTACATAGCTGGAAACACTGGACGTATCGAGCTCTACCGTTTCACGACCGAGCAGATCTTCAATCTGTACTTCGCGAAATTGGCTGACAGATACTCTCCCGTTTAGGATATCCTCCATCATCGGCATAATTTGCGTATGTACTTTGGTTTTCTGACATTCTTGATAGATTTTTTGTACTTCTCCACGTTGCAAAGAAGGAATGGCAATAACAATATGTTCAATTTCATATTCCTGCACAATTTCCTCTATGTCTTTTACTCGACCTACTACAGGAACTCCTAATATCTCTAAACTCATTTTTTTAATATCATCATCAACAAAAGCCACTGGATTCAATTCACTTCCAGAGCCGCTCATAGTGATTTGGCGGACGACCATTCGACCAGCACTACCAGCTCCTATTAGTAAAGTTTTTTTCTTTTCTGCAGTGTTTTTTGGAGATATATAATGGTCTCTAAAAATACGCCATGCAAATCGTGAAGCTCCTAATAGTAAAATATGTAACATCCAAGTAACAATTAATGTTCTAACTTGCAAAGAACTAAACACAATTATTTGCATTACAGCTGTAATTAGTATAGAAAAACTAACTGCTTTAAATATTTCGGTTAGCTCATTAACACTTGCATACTGCCATACTTTTTTATATAGTTTAAAAAAATGCGCAAATACATGATGAGTAATTATTAAAAAAATAGAGCTGATAATAATAATACTCGAATTTATATAGTCATTATTATATAAAAGATAGCTACTGATAAATATTGAACACATTACAATAACAGTGTCTACACTCATTAGTAACAACAATCTTTTAGCATAATTCATAACTTAATCTCCTCCTATCTATAACTTATTAGTTATATATTTTATTATAAGATTTAAAAATAGAAACTAACTATACTTTTTGATAGTTAGTTTCGCTTTAATTATTCATGAAGTCTTTCTAGACTTCCTTCTAGTTTCTACGTTTTTATGCAAGTTACTTTCTTTTGATGAGTTATCAACATTTGAATTTTGTTCAATAAATGGAATACTCCCTAAAATAGGTAAACCTAAACTTTTTTCTACATCTTCTTCTGTCTTTATAGATTTGTCCAAAAGCTCTAAAACGAAAACTATAATCAAGCTTAACATCAGTCCTAATATTAAAGATATTGTTAAATTCATTAGTGGTTGGGGTGAAATAGGGGACATAGTGCTAGGATCTTGAGCATCTGATAACACGCTAACATTATCGATATTCATAATGTTTATAATTTCTTCTTCAAATACATTGGCAATGGTATTAGCTAACTCACTAGCCGTGGATGGATTTTCATCTTCTACTGCTAATGTCACCACTTGCGATTCTCCTTCAGCAGATACATTAATTTTTGATTCAAGTTCACTAAAAGAAACTCCTAGACCACTTTCCTCTATTACTTCCTCTAAAATAATGGGGCTTGTCATAATAACATTGTATGTATTTATTAATTCTACGTTAGATTGTAATTCATTAGCTGTTATAGGCTGACTAGATTCTTGAGTTTGATTTACAAGGATTTGTGTAGTTGCTTGATATTTAGGTGTTGAAATAAAAAATGTGAAAATAGCGCTTAAAATTAATGCTCCTAGACATATTACAAGAATAAGAAAAAATCTTTTCTTAATAATTTTTACTACTTCTTCTAAACTGAATGTTTCCAAAGTTTTTACCTCCATGATTTTTAAATATAATATAGACATTAATAATACGAAAATACTTTATTAACCAAAAAAATTATAATTTCAAACTAGTGATTATTATACCATAATTTTCAATTTGAAGTGTTTAGATTAAATTTGAAAACCTTTTATCGAGTTATACATTTAATTATTATTTTGATACCATTTTACAAATTCATATAATCCATCATCTATAGAAGTATTCGGTTCAAAACCAATTAAATTTTTTAAATCCAATATGTCTGCAAATGTCTCCTGTACATCTCCATTTTGCATGGGTAGAAATTCTTTACGACCTTTTTTCCCTATATGTTTTTCTAATGTTTCGACAAAGTCCATTAATTTTACAGGTTTATTATTGCCCATATTATATATTTTATAAGGTGCATAACTAGAATTAGCTTTTGGTTGATTTCTATCCCATTTATTGTTAGATATAGGTGGTAAAGCAAGTAATTCAACTATCCCATTTGTTATATCATCTATATACGTAAAATCTCTCATCATTTCCCCATTATTAAAAATTTTTATTTTTTTGTTATTTATAATGTTTTTAGTAAAAGAATAATAAGCCATATCTGGTCTGCCAAATGGCCCATATACAGTGAAGAACCTCAAACCAGTAGTAGGTAGACTATATAAATGACTGTACGTGTGAGCCATTAATTCATTAGATTTTTTTGTCGCAGCATATAGACTTACCGGATGATTTACTTCATCTAAAGTAGAAAATGGCATTTTTGTATTTGCACCGTAAACTGAGCTAGATGAAGCATAAATCAAATGCTTTATATTATTGTCTTTAGATGCTTCTAACACATTTAGAAAACCTTTTATATTTGAGTCAATATAGGCCTGAGGGTTTTCTAAACTATAACGAACACCTGCTTGTGCAGCTAAATTTATTACAACCTCTATTTTTTCGTTTTTTATTGTTTTAGATAAGTAATCACCATTGATCAAGTCAGCTTTATAAAAAGTAAAAGAGTCATATGGATATAATACTTTTAATCGATTATATTTTAAATTTACATCATAATAATCATTTAAATTATCATAACCAATTACTTTATTTCCTAATTCTAATAGACGTTTTGATAAATGCATACCTATAAATCCAGCTGCACCAGTAACTAATATATTCAAAAAGCAACCCTCCATGTTTATTCATAAAAAAACTAAATATAATTTAATTATTAATCAATTAACCGACTAGCGTTATAAATCAATAGCATTCTAATTAACTCTGCACAAATAGTTGATATAACAGCTCCATATATACCTATTATTGGGATTAAAATGAAGTTTATTATTACGTTTACTATTGCTGCTATCGAACTGCTAAATGCTATAGGCCGTGTTTTTTTATTGTAAAAAAGTTTAGCTACAGGTAAAAAATAAAAACCTCTTAGCATTTGAGCAAGTATTAAATAAGGAATCAACCAGATTGCGCTATTATAAGCATTGCTTGATAACAACGAAGCCCCTAACATAGCAATAGGTATTGATAATAGACCAACAATTAGAACAATTAATCCGAATTTTTTTAATAATTGTTCGGCTTCTTTATTTTTATTTTCTTTTCTTAACAAAGTATACTTTGGAGAAAATGCGTTATTTATACTGGTATAGAATAATGCTAATACCATAGAAACTTGTACAGCTAGTCCATAAATACCTAATTCTTCTAAAGTTACAAACTTCTCCAAAATAATTCTATCTGATGATTGGATAATCCAACCACTTGCTACATGAGGCAATAAAGGAAGACTAAATAATAAACTATAAACAATAAAATCTTTTTTTAAGCTTAATGAAAGATGACTAGATTGTTTAATTATTAGTATAATCATTACTATAGTAGTCACAATTAACTGTGATAATATTGCACTTTCAGCGCCCATTCCTCTAAATACAATAAAATAGATGCTCAAAAACATAATTATTAATGCCTTAATTATATTAGCTGAAACAAAGGCTCCTGCTTTTTCTTGCGCTCTAAACAAAGCCATAGGTAAGGCAATTATTGCACTACACCATGACAGTCCAATCAAATAAAAATAGTAAGGATTTAAAGGAATAGAATCAAATAAAAGATTTCCAATTTGTTTATAAAACAATAGTAATATTATAGAAATTAAAGTAGCAAATATAATAACAAAAATAAAAATAGATCCTAAATATTTTTTCTGTTCTTCTTTATCATCTAGATAGTCGTAATAAAACCTTGTTACTGCTCCATGTAACGATAATAATAAAACTACTTGAAACATACCTACTAATGTTAAAATTGTTGTCATAGTACCATATTCTGCTGGTGACAGATAGTTTGTATAAATCGGCAGCATAACAAAACCAATCATAGGTGTCATCATTCCACCAATTGTATATAGAATAGAATTCTTTAGAAATTTATTTTTTTTTAATTTATTCAGCATAGACGTCTGCTCCCTATCTATCTATTAGAAGCTCCGCAAGCTTAAAGTCCAATTCTTCATCTATATCAATAGATCGATCTCTAGGCATAATATATGCATACGAATATTCATTATACAAAGAATTATTGTCTAAAAGATCCTTAACGTACGTAATGTAAATTGCTCCATTTAAGCGATAGGTTTTTTTCAAGTCTTGCCGCCTATTGCTTGGGCGATTTTCCTTTATAAATCCGTTCATCGATAAATCATTGAGTAGATCATTTGATAATTCGAGTGGATGTTCCAATTCGCAAACTGAGATAATACTTCTGGCATTTTTTTCTTCCATTAGTCTAAACGCTTGGTTTATATCTAATTCTGACCTTAACGGCGAAGTTGGCTGTAGTAATGTCACCGTGTCAAACTCTTCATTATTTTTTTGATATTGAGTTAGGACTTCTTTAACTACATCCCAGGAAGAAGCTGTATCCGTTGAAGAATTTTCTTTTCTTAAAAAAGGAACTTCAGCACCAAACTCATGTGCTACCTCTGCGTAACTGGAAGAATCAGTTGAAACCATTACTTTATCAAATTGATTAGAACCAATAGCAGCTTCAATAGTATATGCTATGAGCGGCTTCCCATTTAATAGGCGTATATTTTTATCTTTTAATCCTTTAGATCCTTTTCTTGCCGGAATTATAGCTAGTGAACGCACTTTTTCACTCCTCCAGGTCATAAAAAGACTTTTTCAAATCAACCTTTTTATTAAAAAATATACTTTTGATCGTTTGTACAATCTTAAAAGAAGTAGATTTACCTTCGTAAGGATTTATCACTTTTTTATATTCGACTTTCCAATCCTCTTCTACTGCTTTCTCTATTGCATATTCTATATCCTTAGATAAGGGGAGACAATTAATCACGCTGCTTGCTTGAATTCTTCCTTTTTGTCGATCACCAATATTGATTGTAGGTATTCCAAAGCTGGGTGCTTCTAGTATTCCACTAGAAGAATTACCCATAACGAAAGAGGAATATTTTAATGCACTTAAATACCTTAGTAAACCTAACGAGTAAAAAGCTATACTATTTTCTTTTGAATTCACGTATTCATCAATCATTTTATTAATAATACGTCCTTCTGTGTCCGCATTCGCTTTTGTAAAAATAAAATTTATTTTTGGATATTTATCACATGCATTTAAAAGCTGCTGAAATTGATCTTCTGCGCTGGTACCTTCTAATGTAACAGGATGAAAAGTCACCATAGCATAAGGGTCATCCAGATTAAAACCTATAGATTCGGAAAGATCTCCTTTAGTCATTAAGTTTTGACTAAGAATATTTTCAACACCCAGGCCCCCGACATTAAATGCTCTGTCAGGACTCTCTCCTAACTGTATTACTCTATTTCTATAAGACTCGGTACTGGTAAAGTGTAAATAACTAAGTTTTGTAATAGCATGACGAATGGATTCATCGATAGCTCCTTCAGTAGTTTCCCCTCCATAAAGATGTGCAATCGGTAACCTCTGGTTCATTGCAGCAATACAAACAGCAAGTGTCTCATAACGGTCTCCTAAAACTACAAGCAGATCAAAAGGCACATCAGAAAAAAATTCTCCAAAACTAATTGTTGCCAAACCCATAGATTTCGAAATAGAGGAAGGTGTATCAGTACTCAATAAAATTTCAATTTTCTTAGTAATATGAAACCCATCTTCTTCGATATTCTTATATGTCAGGCCAAATTCAGGAGACAAATGTGCGCCTGTAACAACGATAGATAGTTCGACTTGGTCATCTTCTGCTAATCTTGTTAAAAGTGGTTTTAATAAACCATACTCAGCTCTGGTAGCCGTTAAAACACAGAGTTTTATCATTCGAAAATCATCTCATCTTCTTCAAAATCTTTTTTTGCTTCTGTTCCTAAGATGTCATACCACCTCATTGGGCTTATTCCATCTCCAGGACGTTTTACAGTTAAGTTATTCTCAGTTAGCTTTTCTCCTTTATGGATATCTTTTTTAGCAACTATACTTTTCCTTGCTACTTTTATATTTTTCAATTCAGAAAAAGTTGGTTTTTTTATCCCATCTCCAATAGACTTCTCCACATTTCTAATAGCTTGAACCATACTTTTTAGCTCATTAGGTTCTAAACTAGCTTTATGATCCGGTCCCTCCATCAAACGATCAAGCGTAAAATGTTTTTCAATAATAACAGCACCCATAGCAACAGCCGCTGTCGGTATTTCGATTCCCATCGTGTGATCAGAATACCCTACAGACACATCAAATTGCTCCTTTAATGTATTCATCGCTTTAAGATTGACTTCTTCATAAGGAGTTGGATATTCTGTAGTACAGTGTAACAATGTAATATCATAAGCCCCATTATCTCTAAGAACTTTTAAAGAAGCATTGATTTCTTCTAAAGTAGCCATCCCTGTAGATAGAACTATTGGCTTTTTTAAAGAAGCTATTTTAACTAAATAAGGAAGATTTGTTAATTCTCCTGAAGGGATTTTCCATAAAGGCATGTCCATTTTTTCTAAAAATTCAATGCTATCAAAATCAAAACCTGTAGATAAGAATATAATTTCTCTTTCATTACAATAGTTATGTATTTCGATAAATTCTTCAAAGCTCAATTCCAAAGTTAACAGCATTTCTAATTGACTATCATTTCCCCCTTGGTTTGATTGATATTTTGCTTTTTTTGCTTTTTTAGATGCAAGGTTTCCAGCAACGAATGTTTGAAACTTTATACAGTCGGCTCCAGACCTTTTTGCTTCATCCACTAGCTTTTTAGCTGTAGAGACACTGCCATTATGGTTAACCCCAGCTTCAGCTATAATAAAAACGCTCATTATTCAACCTCCTTACATGGATTTCCATACGCAATTTTATTTGCAGAAAAAGATTTTAATACCACACTGCCCATTCCAATGATTACATTTTCACCTATATTAAGCTGTTGTTTTACAACACTGTTTGCACCAATATGAGAATGATTGTTTATTTTAACTCCCCCACAAACTACTGTACCAGGAGCTACATGAACAAATTTCCCTATTTCACAGTCATGTTCAATAGTTACCGATGAATTAACTATTGCACCTTCTCCAATTTTTGCTCCAGTATTTATTACAGCATTTTTTCCAACAAATATTCCATCAGCCAGTAAAGTGTGTGAAGAGACTACTGCTGAAGGATCTATTATATTCGGAGTAGAAAAACCAATTCTTTTTAGCTTATCAGTTAATTTGACGCGGATAGAGGGGTCGCCAACACTCCCTAGTGTTAGAAAAGCTTCTCTAAATCCTTTATTGAAAAGCATAGTTAAATCTTCATCTGTTCCTAAAAAAGGAGTATTAAGCAAATAAGATCCAACAATATTTTCTTTATCAATTATGCCTATTTCACTAAATTTATTATTTTCTTGAATACTATCTAATACAGACTTACAATGGCCGCCTCCGCCTATCAACAACAATTTACGACTCACTATTTTCAAGCCTCAACCGCATTTTCTCCATTTCATCAACTTGGCCCATATCCATCCAGGCATGCTCACTAATAGGAAAAAAGCCAATTTTTTCTCCATTTTTTTGATATTTTTCAATAATGTCTGGAAAGCCTACCGACACGTTTTCTTCCAATTCTTGAATAACTTTGGGTTCTACTACATACATTCCTGTGTTGGTAAAAAACGAAAACTCCGGCTTTTCTTTCATAGCAACTATTTCGCCATCTTTACCAGTCTCTATAACTCCATAAGGTATTTTTACATTTTTTAAAGAGCAGACCATCGTAACTAAATTTTTTTCTTTTATATGATAGTCATAAATTTTTTTGTAGTCCTCTTCAATTAAAATATCGCAATTTGTTAACATAAACGTTGTATTAATTTGTTCTTTTAATAAACTTAGTCCTCCCCCGGTTCCAAGAGGTACATTTTCATCTGCATAGTTAACGTTATATCCTTTATCAATTTCATTAAAGTAAGCTTTAATCATATTTTTTTTATGGTTAACTATTAGATGAAATTTGGTACTTCCCATTTCATGAAAACGATTTATAATATGCTCAGCAATTGGAATATCTCCTATGGGTATTAAAGGTTTAGGGAGAATTCTAGTATAAGGATATAAACGAGTTCCAAACCCACCTGCCATCATAACTACGGGAATATCAAGCTTATTTCTATCTTTTATTTCATCATTCCATAAAACTACTGATAATATCTTATCTTCATTAGATACTATGGGAACTGCTTCTATAGAAAGTTCTTTCATTTTTTGTTTAGCATACTGCTTGTCTTTTTCATAAACAAATTTAGGCTTATAGTTAGCAATTTCTTTGACAAAAGCATCTGTATTACCTTTTTTTAATATCCATCTTCTAATATCACCATCAGTTATTGAAGCTGTTAGCTTCCCATTCTTCTCAATAAAAAGTACTTTTTTAGCAACTTTATCTAATAATGCCATTGCTTCAAGCATGGTTGCTTCTTCACTAATTAAAAAATCTTGTACATTCAAATACAGCCCTCCTAAGAAAAAATTTCACTTTTTATTCTATTAATTGAGCACTACTAGGTATGTTAATTATTCGTTGTTCAAGACTTTCTGCACAAGATAAATCCATAGAAGGATTATCTTTAAACATTGGTAAATGATTCATTAACTTCCAAACCGGCCTAGTCATAAGATTATTAGAGTTTGTTAAATCTAGTATTTCATTACGCAGATTTATATTATTCTCTTCTAAAATCAACGCATTCAGCCAATAATTAGATCTAGTATGTGGTTGTTCTATTTTTAAAGAAATTCCCGGAACCTCTTTAAAAACCTCAGAATACCTAGATGCCAATATACGTTTTTGTTTTAAGAAATCTGGAAGCTTTTCAAGCTGGGCACAACCTAAAGCCGCATTAATGTTAGGCATTCGATAATTATAACCTACATGATCATGAACGTAGTCCCATTTATGGGGTACCTTTGCTGTAGTAGTAATATGCTTAGCCATATCTGCTAATTCATCACTATCAGTAAGAATAGCTCCTCCTCCTCCAGTTGTCATGATCTTATTACCGTTAAAACTAATAGCAGAGACTTTTCCAAATGAGCCAGTATGTTGCCCTTTGTAATAAGAACCTAGTGATTCTGCAGCATCTTCTACAATATCGATATGAAATTCTCTAGTTACATTTGATAAAGAGTCCATATCAACTGGATGACCAAAAACATGCATAGGTACAATCGCTTTTATACGACGACCCGTAGACTTGTTAAAACATTCATTGTCTTTAATAACAGCAATTCTCTCTAAATATTGTTTTAATTTATGAGAATCCACTCCCATAGATGACTCTTCGCTATCAATAAAGTGAGGTATAGCTTGACAATAACTAACTGCATTAGCTGTTGCTATAAAAGTTAAACTCGGAATTAATATTTCGTCTTCCGGCTTCACTCCTACAAGCTTTAATGCTATTTGAAGAGCTGCAGTACCATTCACCACTGCTACTGCTCTTCTAACACCTACAAATGCTGCTAGTTCTATTTCGAATTGATCTACAAATTTCCCAACAGAAGATACAAAAGTAGAATCAATTGTTTCTTTTACATATTTCCATTCATTACCTTGGAAAGAAGGTTCATGTAAAGGAATAAAACTATCTTTTTGAGGCAGAACTTTTTTCATAGCATCCATTACTTGATTAGCTGAAATACTCATATATTATACACATCTGCTTTATATTTTTTTAGGTTTTCAGTTTCTGCAAACCAATCTGCAGTTTCTCTAATGCCTCTTTTGAAACCTTCTCTGCTTCCATATTCTGGAGTCCAGTTTAAAAGTTCTTTCGCTTTAGAGTTATCTGCCCACAAGCGTTCTACTTCACTTTTACTAGGTCTTAGTCGATCTTCATCGGTTATTATATTAATACTTTTATTCATTGCTTCACCAATCAATTCAGCAGTATCTTGAATTGAGATTTCATAGTTACTTCCAATATTAATAGTTTCTCCTACTGATTTATCAGATTCACCAATTGTTATAAAACCATCGACTGTATCTTTAATGTAATTGAAATCTCTAGTAGGATGAATAGCTCCAAGCTTTATATCCTGTTGATCATTAGCCAATTGAGTAATAATGGTAGGAATCACCGCTCTCGCGGACTGCCTTGGCCCGTATGTATTAAAAGGTCTAATCGTCGCTACCGGTGTATCAAAAGATAAATAATAGGACATTGCTATTTGATCAGCACCAATCTTTGAAGCAGAGTATGGAGATTGACCTTGCAATGGATGGGTTTCATTTATAGGAACATATTGGGCTGTTCCGTATACTTCACTTGTAGAAGTATGAACCACTTTAGAAACTCCAAGTTCTCTCGCAGCCTGAACCACATTTAATGTCCCATTAATATTTGTATCAATATAAGTGGCCGGCGAATGATATGAATAAGGAATAGCAATCAAAGCAGCTAAATGATAAACTACATCGCAGTCCTTCATTGCTTCTTTCACTCCAAACGGATCTCTTACGTCTCCTGAAAATATTTCGACTTGATCAATGATTTCCTTAGGAGAATTATCTAACCATCCCCATGAATTAAATGAATTATAATAAACAAATGCTTTAACTTGATAGCCTCTCCTAACTAACTCTTCAGTTAAATGTGAACCTATAAAACCGTCTGCGCCTGTAACCAATGCTTTTTTCATATTTATTCCTCCATTTTTTGTTTTATAAAAACATTTTTCACTTATTTAACTATTTTTTTTAAATCAGTCAAATTGTTTAATATTTTCATTTTGTACATATTTTTAATCTTATCTTCTAATTGGCTATTTCTATCATTCTGAAATACTATTTTATACAATGATAAAGAGCTAATCTCGTACCATTTTTTGATATAAAAACAAGAAGAAGAATGTACAGTTAGCACTAAATCGATGTCGATTTTTGCTGGAAGTAGTTCAGCTGGTATATATTTCATTGGAAATAATTTCACAAAATCCATTTTTAAAAAAGTATTATATTTTGAAATACATTCGCTTGGATGTGCCTTTATAATAACATTTATATTACCTTCTTGATTTAAGGTTTTAAAGATGTTGGTCAAAAGTTGTTCTTCCTCATGTTTCGATAATAAATTAAATTCTGAAAAAGGTTGTCCTATATATAATAGTGTAAACTTGTTATTTTTAAAATCATTCTCATATTCATTAAACACATTGAAATAATCAAACATTCTCATTAAATCTTCGTTGTTAATATTATCAAACTTTAGCTCAAATATATTTTTATCTATTATTTTTGATTTTGGCAACATGGATGGAGAATTAGCTAAGATCTCATCAACTTTTGGATTATTGCCTTGAGAATTTATAATATACTTAGGATAGAAAAAAAATATTCTCTTAATTAAATCTTGTTTTTTATAATTAACATTTAACTCATTATATAGACCTAATCCTTCTTCTATTAATGTTACTTTCCCTTCCTTTTTTTTGAATGTATCAATAACCGTTTGATTATGAATATCATTGTCTTTAAAAACTATTAGATGTTTAGCTTGATGCTTTTTAAAAGAATATTTTAGATTCATTTGCATTCTTTTCATTTTTAAAATTTGACTTAATTTATTTCTAGAGTCTCTCTTAATAATAATTACTTCAGTGAAAGTTTCATCTTCTTTTAATAGCTTTATTATAGTTGAATTAATCGAATAACATATTATTATTGGGTTCTTTATATCATAATTACTAATATAAAATTTACTAATCATTAAGTGATAAATAGTACTAATAGAAAAAACTGTGGATTCTCCCATTTTTTCCTCCTTTTAATCTAGAATCAATTTTTAGTTTTATTTTTAAAGTCTAAAAATAAAAAAGGAACAATAAACCAAAAAATCGGATCATACAATAGATCATTAAAATTTATTGAAATTAAAGAAAAAGATATAAATAGAGATGCAAAAATAATTGATATCTCTGCATATTTTTTTCTACATATTCTAATAATTGTAGAAAAAATTATAATTAAAATCGTCATAATAACTATAATCAAAGATATTGGACCAAAAGTGACTAATAAGTTTAAATACCCATTATGTGAATTCATGTTATTAAAACTAAAGTACGTAAATGTACCTGGTCCCATTCCTAAAATTATATTGTTTTCGATAATTTCTAATCCTGAAGATATAATTTGAAGACGGGAATAATCTCCACTGAATTGGTTTTCTGTATCTTCTAAAAAACGCCTCTCTATCCAATAAAACATAGAACTTGAAGAGTAGACTTGATAGAATAAGAAAAAAATTATACCTATAATACATATTGAAAAAAATAATTTGAAATTTATTTTTTTAGTTAAAAACATAAAAATTACTAATAACGATATAAAAGCTATAAAAGCTAATAAACTCTGTCTAGATCCGCTTATTAGGATAGCTATAACAAATAGAAAAACATTCATATATCCAAATACTCTATAATGAATTTTTTGTTTGATGAAAACTAAAATCCCAATGTTCACTGCTGTTACAATAAATAAACCATTAAAAACTCGAGACATTCCTACGGATATATTATTATTTAGCGCATTACGAATTCCCCAATTATTTTCTATTCCCATGTTAAATGTTATATTGAAAAAATAGACATAAAATATAAAAGAAAATATCAATGATGTAATAAATAGATATTTTATAAGAAGCGATAAATCTTTTAATGTATAATTTTTTAAAATGTTAAATACACTAAAAACGATAAGTGCAGCAAAGAAAAAATTAAGTATAGGAGTAAAAGAAGTAGCGTGCTGTATTGGTGAAAAAAACATGGATAATAAACCTAAAATGGTTACTAGAAAAATGGAAATGAACACTAACAAAATTTCTTTAGATAAATAAAATGATTTAGCATATAGAAATAACGATAAAAATAAAAATATCATACCTATTCTATTAAAAGTAATGAAATCGGGCAAACCTAAATCACTTCCATTTAAGGCAAAAGCAAATAAATTAAATACTAATGCCATAAAAAAAATATGACTTCGATAAGTAAAGTAATTTTCCATATCATACCTCTTTATTTTCTACAAACTCATTCTAATGTATTTTATTCATTCAAAATTCATTGAACGTATAATTATTTGATAACATTTAAAAGATTATTTGCACCTATTTTCCAATTGTGAGTTTCAATAAATTTTTTAAAATAAATATCTTTTTTATTAGTTAACATATTAAGTTTATCAATAAGGGACTCCATATCATTATCCAATACTTCCCCAATTTTATAAAATTTCACCGCTTCATTTAAAAAACCATAATCCATTGTTAGTAAAGGTTTTTTTAAATGAACAGCATTATAAATAGTATACGGAACTGAAAAATCATCATAAACTCGCCAATAAAAATCAATATAATTAGATATTGAGCTTTCATCAATATCTACTTTTTCTTCTATTAATAGTACATTTGGATTTTCTTTTAGTTTAATATATTCTTTTTCATTAGATTCTTTTAAGAATTTTTTTAAAGGTCCTCCGAGAATAATCTTTATATCTATTCCTACTATTTTTGCTTTCTCAATCAATTTATTAGTAAAAAAAGGATGTAATACTTTCTTATTAGGATTTCCAATTGCCAATCCTACTATACTATTTTTATCATTTTTTACGAATGCTTCTATCTTCTTTTCAAGAATATTGTCTTTTTTTATATCATTATTTAATGGTTTTCCAAAAGTAATGTAATCTATTTTTTTTAGCTCTATTTTAAAATGTTCTTTTGCATGTTTTATTAATAGTTTATCTGTGACCATAATTTTATAAGAAGCTTCACTTATTATTTTTCTTCTTATTCCAGTAAGTTTAGGAAAGTATTCTTCAGACTCTTTATCTACATTGTGACAAATCCAAATTAATTTCACTCTAAATATTTTTGTTAATGTGACTGTTAACAAATCTGTAAAAAGTCTAATTATCGATTTAGCAATAGACTCATAATCATTTAAATAACGAATAATAACAGCTTTAGGTCTTGATCTTCGTTTTAGATATTGAAGAATGAAATATATTGGAAGTTTCATTGGTGACCCTTTTACAGGAAGCAACTCTATCTCTTCATTCATATGCTTAGCTAACATTCTAGATTTATAATCATCTTTTTGAATTATAGCGTACATTTTCACACCTACTTTTCTATATTTTCTTAGTTATTTATTTAATATGATTCAAATATTCAATTGCCATTTCTCTATCAGAAAATTTTCTTGCGGTATTTATTGCATTGTTAGAAATCTCTTGTTTTTTATTATGTGATAAGGCTTTGATTTTATTACATAGATTAGTTAACATTTCTTCATTTCCTTCTTCACACAAAAAGCCGTTCTCACCATCCACAATAATATTCTGCATTCCACCCCCATTAGAGGCTATTACGAGACACCCTTGAGACATTGCTTCTAAATAAACTAGTCCAAAAGTTTCTTGCTCACTAATCATTATAAAAACTTCAGTACTTTTCATATCAATAAGAACGTCTTCTCTTTGTTTATATCCTAAAAAATTCACTCTATTACTTAAATTTAAATTTTTAGATAATGAAATCAGAGAATTTTCTTGAGCACCTTTCCCAATTACATTAAATGAGAAATATTCATTTTTAAAAACATTACTCAATGCTTTTATGGACGTATCAACTTTTTTTCTTTCAATTAATCTTCCAACATATAGAAATGAGTTATTTACTTTTATATGAAATTCATTTTTTTTATAGTTCATATAATCTTTAGGAATACCAGAGTGACAAATAAAAGGTTGTTTTTTTAGTGCAAGAAGCCTTTGTGTATCTTTAGAGATCTTCTCAGATCTAGCACCTATTCGATCAATAAATTCAATATTTTGCTTTGCCCATTTTTTATATTTTGATTGATTGATATAAACTAGTGCATGAAAAATTAAAGCATTCTTGGCCCTATATTTCACTTTTAGTTTTGGTAAGAGATCTAATTGTGGAGTTTCCCAATGGCCAACTATCAAATCGGGTGAAAAATTTTCTTCTCTCAATAGATTAACAATTTTCTTATACTGACTTTTTACTTGGATTTCAGAATATTTCTTTTTAGGAATTGATTTATCCATTGGAATTCTAAAAACAGTAACACCTTTGGAAATATATTTTAGTCTTTTACTTTGCTCTATATTCGGAATAATAATTCCAAATTTAGAGTTAATCATTTTCAATATATTATTTGGAAGAAGATATAATAATTTAGGATATTTACTAGAATTATGAATCACTATTACTTTGTGCCCTAACAATGCCCACTCTTCAGCAAAGTATTTTACTACAGGAGTAACTCCTATATTCTTCTCATCATCTGGCTGTGGATATATTGAAGTTAGAATTAATATATTCATAAATTATCGCTTCTCCGTATTCCTCTACATGTTATTAATCTATTTATTATCCAAAACGTCTACAATTTTTTTGCAAGCAAATCCATCTCCATAAGGATTACTAGCTTGGCTCATCTTTATATATTCTTTCTTATTATTTAATAAAAGTTTAAAATTGTTATAGATAGAGTTCTCCTGTGTGCCAACTAACTTTAAGGTACCTGCCTTCACTCCTTCAGGTCTCTCAGTAGTATCTCTCATAACCAATACAGGCTTCCCTAAACTAGGAGCTTCTTCTTGTATACCTCCACTATCTGTTAAAATTAAATATGCTCTCGAAAGAAAATTATGAAAATCAAGGACTTCCAAAGGCTCTATTATTTTTATTCTTTCACAATCCCCTAAAATTTCCTTGACTGCCTCTCTAACTATTGGATTCATATGAACGGGGTAAATTACTTTAATATCTTCATGTTCATTTACTATTCTTTTAATTGCTTTAAACATGTTTCTCATAGGTTCACCAATATTTTCTCTTCTATGAGCAGTTATCATAATTAGTTTGCTATCAGAACTCCATTTTAAATAAGAGTGTTCATATTTTTCTTTAACAGTAGTTCTTAAAGCATCTATGGCTGTATTGCCAGTTACAAATATTGTTTCAGCTTTCTTACCCTCTCTAATTAAGTTTTGTTTAGCTTGTTCTGTTGGGGCAAAATTAATTTTTGCTAAGGCCCCTACAGCTTGTCTATTAAATTCTTCAGGGTAAGGCGAATCAATATCATATGTTCTTAATCCCGCTTCTACATGTCCCACAGGAATTTTAAGATAAAAGCACGATAAAGAAGTAACGAAAGTGGTGGAAGTATCTCCATGAACTAAAACTAAGCTTGGATTAACTTCTTCCAGAATTGCCTTCATTTTATCTAAAATATTAATGGTAACATCAAATAGAGTTTGTTTTTCTTGCATGATTGACAGATCATAGTCTGGGACTACCTTAAATGCTCTTAGAACTTGATCAAGCATTTCACGATGTTGGCCAGTTACACAAACTACTGTTTCAATAGTACTTCTTGATTTGAGTTCGTTTACTAACGGACACATTTTTATAGCTTCTGGCCTAGTACCAAAAATCACTAATATTTTTTCCTTCATTTTTTACCTCCTTATACTAAAGCTTATAAATGTTTTTAGAACCACAAACATTTTTTGTATCCAATATCAACTTATTATTTAAAAGTTGCATATTTTCTATTAAATGGGCGTGTCCTACCATAACAACTACAATTTCAACTTCATTTATAAAATCCTCAAAATTCATAAATTGATGGTCAACTATCCTTTTTTTAACATAAGGATCGAAAACCTTAACTCCAAATGCAAGGTGTTCATCCATTCTATCTAAAAGTTGTAGAGTAGGACTTTCTCTTGTATCATCAACATTTTCTTTATAAGCTAGCCCATATAAACCAACTTTGGATATATCTTTAATATTGTGTTCTCTCATAATATCTCTAATTCTACTTAGAACATGACTTGGCATAGAATCGTTAGTCTTTCTTGCTGTTAAAATCAAGTTGGTCAAATCTGGATAATCCCCTACTAAAAACCATGGATCTACTGAAATACAATGCCCACCTACTCCAGGCCCTGGCTGCAATATGTTCACTCTTGGATGTTTGTTAGCAATTCTAGTGATTTCATACACATCCATCTTATCTTTACGACAAATTTTTGCAAGTTCATTGGCAAATGCTATATTAATATCCCGGTATGTATTTTCAACCACTTTTGACATCTCAGCTGAACGTATGTCCGTCACGATTATTTCTTCTTTACAAAAACTCGAATAAAGTTCTTTAACTTTTTTTCCTACTTCAGGATTGTCTGTTCCAATAGTTCTAGAATTATGTTGCAATTCATGAACCATATTTCCAGGAATTATGCGTTCCGGAGCATGCATTATATGAATATCTTCACCGGTAATATAACCTTTTTGAGCAATTACCGGTCTAATAAATTTGTCAATTGTTCCAGGAGAAACAGTAGACTCTATTATAATTACAGCACTTTTTTTGCAAACTTCCAGCACACTATTGACTGCAGAAATAATATATTTAGGATCTAACTTTTTGCTCTCTTCTATATATGGAGTTGGCACTGCAAGTATATAAGTGTCTGAACTAATATATTCAGTAGAAAACTTTATATTATTCTTTTGCGCACTTTCAAAAAGTTCTTCCAATCCTTTTTCTTCAAAAGTTAAGTTACCTTCATTTAACGAATCTACTATTTCTTTGTTGTAATCAGTACCAACTACTTCTACTCCGTGTTTAGCAAACATTAAAGCCGTAGGTAAACCTATATATCCAAGTCCTACTATGTTTATCAAGTTAATACCGCCTTTATAGTTAAATTGCTGTGATAATTTGAATTTTTTCAGTACTTTTTTTCTTGCTTTTATTAAACAAAATCGATACACAATTTATTTCTTCTTTTTTTAAATAAAAGAGACTTCGATAAGTTTTTTTCACTTGAACTTTACCTAAGGTACTCATTTCACAAATTATCTTGCCATTATTTATAAGCTTAATTTTTTCTCCTTCTACCTTAACTTCACAAGGAGTATGAAAATTAATTGTATATGTGTCCTTTTTTGAAATAACAGTATCGTTTAATTCAAAACCATGATCTAAATTTTTAATTTCTCTCGTATGAGTGTAATTATTTTTTGACTTCATAGTTCCTCTAAATATGCATTTATTGTATTTGACTCTTCTTCTAATAGTCCAGTCGGTAACTAAAAAGGCTCCACGCTTATTCATTTGTTCTTTATCATTAACTTTCAATGTGTTATGGCCGGAAGTCAGAGTTAGTTTTTTACCAGTCTCACTAGCATATGAATATGTTCCGCTATCACAGAATACGTTTATTTCCCCAATCCAAAGATCTAAATGCAGTTGATCCATATGAGCGGGTCTTGATTTATAATCCTGCAGCGTAGTCATAAGAATGCTATTACCATTACGAAATGTATAATATCCAATTTTTTTATATATAGATGAAGTTTTTTCAATTTTTTCAATAGAAGTTTGAGCCTTATTTGAAAACCATAATATTTCTTCATCATAAGCCCCAGATTCATACAATTTCTTACCTTCTATGATCGAGTACAAGGTATTTAATACTGGGCGAAAATCTCTATATCCACATACAGTTACGGGAAATATTAGTGCCCCATCGTTTGATCCATAGTTTGGTACATCTCCATTAGGTGATTGCACCTGATACATCAGAAGTATACTTTTCTTTATTCTGTCTTCTTCGGTTATTCTTAAGTTAGTTTTATTTTCGATCTTGTAAACACATTCTATAATTTGAAAAGTAAAACGCTGATAGTTGAAAGAATATTGGGTAAAGCCTCCATCAGGTAAAAACTGCTTTTTGATTTCGTTATTAAATAGTTCATAAGATTTTTTTAGTTGTTCCTTATCTTCACAACACCATGCTCCTATAATCAAACCACTAATTTCACTAAATGTATGGTTGTTCTGTATACATTTGTGAGCATAAAAAAAGTTAGCTAATACTTTCTTATAACAAACTTCAATCATTTTATTAACATTTTTATCATCCTGCTTTGTAGTAACACCTTGTGCTTTAAATACGTTATATGTCATAAGCACATTAATCATTCTTAAAGTGCATTCTTGCCCACATTTAAAGTTGGCTCCATAAGAATATTCGTTATCATTCAACCATTCTTCAAGTTGTTTTGAAAAAGCTTCATAATACTTGATATTATCTGTAAGAAGAAATGCTCTAGCAAACAAGAAAAAGTGAGTTAAACGTGAAGCTTCCCATACTACTTTTATATCTCCTTTTTCATTATCAAAATCCGGTATGTTATACCATTTAACGTCTTTAGGGAAATTAAAATTAGTAAGTGGATTATAATGCCAATCTATAGGGTTTCCATAATTTAAATTCATTGAAGAAAAGGAATTAATTATTCCTATCAAAGCATTGTCAGCAGAAGTTAATAATTCGTTTTGTTTTTGCTCTGGTAGTGCTGCTAGAAACTCACGAATGGATTTATTATCAAAGTCAAAAATGTTGTTTCTCTTTACATTTACTTCTTTTTCGAAGAAGCGTTCAGTACTTGGAATAGTTCTCATCATTTTTAATTTACCAGAATATAATCCTCTATTAAAAGTCCACTTGATACCATATTCAGTTAACAAAGGCTTTATTGTTTTTATCATTTTGTTAACCTCTCTACTATATTTATTAATTTTTTTGTGAGTTTACTATATTCAAAATCTGCAACACCTGCTTTAGCATTATTACTCATTGTTTCATAATCTGCTTTAGACATATTGTACATTTCTGAAATAGTCTCTGCTAAAGCTTCTGGAGTATCTTCCTCTAATGAAAGACCACATTTATAATTTTCAATAGGGGAATACCCCATTTTTACTGTAGAGATAATTGGTCTTCCTGACGCCATATATTCAAACAACTTGTTAGAACTATTACCTCTAGACCAATTATATTTATCTTGAGCATAGTTCAATATATTTACATTCGAGCAGCTTAATATAAAGGGTATATTTTTTTTATCTACATAGCCTTTTAAGCTAACATTACTTATTTCTTCATCTTTAACTCTTTTTTGTAAACTCTCTAGCTGATTGCCGTCTCCATAAATTAAAAATTTTATATTAGTGAATCCTTTAACTAATTTGGCAGCATCTAATAGGTTACCGACGTTGTTCACAGGTCTAATAGCACCTGCATAAATGATCTTAAAATCAGAACTTTTTAATTCTGGATCATCTATAGTGTAATCTACAATTTGCTTATTAAAGGCTGGAAGATCAACTCCGTTATTTATGTAGTAACACTTACTTAAATCAATGTCCCCACCTTGTTCAATTGTCCATTTTTGTTCTTTTATGTAATCAGTATCCCCTTCTTTTAAAAATATTAAAGCATCAGCATTTTTATATATCCAATGCTCTCCTTTTGTTAATAATTGACCAATTATACTATTCTCTTTTATCTTACCGAAGGAAAATATTGCTTCCGGCCATAAATCTCTAACCTCACATATACAAGGTACTTTATACTTTCTTGCTATTTGAATTCCCGCTATCATAGCAAGTGGATGTGGTGAGGAAGCTATAATCACATCAGGCTTTTGATTTAATTTACTATATTTTCTTGCAACACTAAACAAATTCCTATAATAGACTGCCATATTTTTTACTCTTGCAAGTGAGTTTTTAGAAGAAGAGGGTGTATTCACAAAAACAAAAGGTATATTGTCATAATATTGGGTAATATACTTTGTTTTATCTTCAATCAAGTTTTGATCTGAGAAATGCAGATAAGAGGCTGAAAAAATTGTTGCTTTCAAGCCGTCTTTTTTCATATTCTTAGCAAAATTATAAGGTCTCGTGAAACCATTGATATTTGGAGGTGTCGCATAATGATGAAAAAACCATATATTTTTATCTTCGCTACTAATACCTTTTTCTGTTTGGAATATAGAGTTCTCAAATGATGCTACTTCATAGTTTTTAATTACATTATTGTTAGATATTTCTTTAGAATAGACTAAATCTCCAAATATCTTTTGAATTTTTCTAATGTTAAAGACGTTAGTATTTTTAAATTTTTTTAAGGAAGGAGCTGTTATAATATTTTTGTTTTGTACTTTAGAGATTTTCACTACCATGTCAGTAGTACAAACATACTCTTCATTCTGCGGATGAAACATTCCGGCTTCTTGATTATCAATAAGCAGTTTTGTAAATTCACTTAAATTATCTATATAAAGCATACTTCTTTGATTTTCTATTTTTGGAAAAATCGGAGTAATTTTTGCTAATTTTGATAAGCTTTGATAATTCCCTTTGCATCCTTTACCGTAAATCATCGGCGGCCGTATAACAGCTATTTTGAAGTGTTCATCTTCTAAAGGCTGGATCAACTGCTCTGCTTCCAGCTTTGATTTCCCGTAGTGGCTTTTTGGATTGGGTTTTGTATTTTCATCAATTACCCCTGTGTCCATGCCATATATACTCATAGAGCTTAAGAAGATGAACTGTTCTACGTTCTCTGCTTTTGCTTTTTTTGCAACGTTATAAGCCATGTCGCGGTTCACAAGATAATAGGCTCCTGCATTTCTATCCGTTTCCTTTTGGTGCGCAATACCGGCTGCGTGGAAAACAACATCATACTTGGAAAAGTCTTGATCTTTCCACCCTTCACCTCGTATACTTGTCGATTCTATGTTGTATTCATCAGGATAGTTACTCAGCCACTCGGTCAGGCTGTTCCCTATATAACTGTTTGAGCCTGTGATAAGAATGTTCTTCATTTCGGTGTGCTCTCCTTGCCTGCGTCATCTTTAGCCTTGCCTTCGACAACGCCGTCGCTTTTTAATACGCTGTTGATCGTGCCCAGGAAACAGCGGATATCCATTAATGGGCCCATTTTCTTTACGTATTCGCCGTCCAGGCCGGCTTTCACATCAATTGGCAGCTCGTCGCGTCCGTTAATCTGCGCCCAACCGGTAAGACCAGGGGGTACATCGTTTGCTCCGTATTTGTCGCGTTCTTCAATCAGGTCATATTGATTCCAGAGCGCAGGGCGCGGACCGATAATGCTCATGTCGCCTTTTAAAATGTTAATAATCTGTGGAAGTTCATCCAGGCTTGTTTTACGGAGAAACTTTCCGCTCTTCGTAATAAACGCTTCCGGGTCCTGGAGCATATGGGTTGGCATGTCTTTAGGGGTATCTGAACGCATCGTTCTAAATTTTAGTATGTAGAAGTGCTCTTTATGAAGGCCGACCCGCTTTTGTTTAAAAAACACAGGTCCTTTTGAATCTTTCTTAATCATTATGGCAAGCAGCACTATATACGGCCATAGTACGACCAGCGCACAAAAAGAGAGGCTGACATCGATCAGCCTTTTTATTTTAACGTACATCGGGATATTCCACTCCTTGGTGAATGTATGTATGCTTATTGTTTAATTTCTTGATATTCTGCCAGCATTTTCCTGTAATTGTATCCAAACACCAAGCTATTGTCCCACTTTCGTTCTCTTTATTCAAGGGCGTATCTGAAAATGGGCGGCTGTTTTTTTACGTAGAGACAACCCGGACAGGTACAGAACCAATTGTTCTCCTGTCCAGGCTGCCTGGTGTATTAAATCAGGCCGAAGCGTCTTTTGCGCTTCCTGCGGCTGATATGTTCGGGCTTATCGACCAGCACCGTTTCGTTTTCGATCACGGCGATGGCATTGTTTTTGAAGGTGTCGACGGCGCTGCGGCCGAATTCTTCTTCGATCAGCTCGTATGCTTCTTTGAGTACAAATGGATTGTTTTCCACGTCGCTCGCGCTCGTCGCGATAAAATGCGCCAGGTTCGCTTCCAGTAAGCTAAAGCAGAACTGCTGCAGGTCTCCGCCGTACTCGCCGATTACAGCGCCTGCGTTCAGCTGAATTAACGCACCGTTGGTGGCGAGCGTATACAGCTGGTCCGGTTCTTTAATAAACTCCATTACTTTATCGGGATTGGCAATAATCGGCCGGTAGCCTTTTACCTGCAGGTCATAGAAGACATTTTTGCTCAGAAGCGGCACGGCATGCTCCGGGAATTCCAAAAGCACATAGCGGCTATCGCATAAAGGAATAGCGCGGCTTTCCGTCAGTTCCGCCATAATGTCTCCGTTCAGACGGATCTCATGTCCGGCCCTGACGTCTACGCGGATATTCTCCTGATTCAGGCGTACGTTCAGCTCTTTAACCTGCTGCTGAATGGCAGCCCCGGTGTGATAGCTTCTTCCATCATTGTGATGAGGGGTCGCTACTATCGTATGAATACCCGAGGCTTCGGCCTGCTGAATCAGTGCAACACTTTCTTCGATCGTTTCCGGTCCGTTATCCAGCCCGGCCAATACGTGCGTGTGAATATCAATCATGTGTATGACCCCCCTCTAAATTGGTGGAGATGTACTATGTCATGATAATCGCGTGCGTTTTTGCTTTATATCTATGTGTTTTTTTAATAGGTATCAAAAATGCCTGATATTCACTATAGTATACTTTTTACCTATTTTAAAGTGCCGCTTGTACTAGTACATGCTTTTCATTTCGAGTGAACCAATACTTAGTACCTTCTTTTTTTTCACAAAATTTAATAAAGCATTCAGCAACACACCCCTAAATACCCTGCAGTTATAGGATTTCCGAATAAGAAAAACCGCCTTTCAGAAAAGGCGGCCGGATTGTTATTTAGAAAACCATTTTCGTACGGCGTTCAGCCGGCTTTCTTTAAAAGGTGGATACATGACCGATGGGGAAAACGGGCTTTTGTTTTTCAGAATGCTCTTGTAGTGGGTGAACGTGTCAAAGCTCGCCCTGCCGTGGTAGGAGCCGATGCCGGAATTGCCAACGCCGCCGAACGGCAGGTTCGGGTTGGTCAGATGCAGAATCGTGTCGTTTACGCTGCCGCCGCCGAAGGAAAGCGTAGTAAGAATATGCTCCTCCACGGTCGGGTTGTTCGTAAACAGATACAGCGCAAGCGGCTTATCGAAGGAACGGACAATATTAACTGCTTCGTGCAGATTGCTGTAGGTAAGAATCGGCAGAATCGGTCCGAACACTTCCTCCTGCATGACCGCGTCTTCCATTGTGACGCCGGTCATGAGCGTCGGCTCGATATACAGATCGGCCTGGTCGCTGCGTCCGCCGGATACGACCTTTTCCGGATCAAGCAGCTTCTCGAGGCGCTGCCAGTGCTTGTCGTTTACCACACGGCCAAGGTCCGGGCTTGCCTGCGGGTTCTCGCCGTAGAAGTCACGGATCTTCGCTTTCAATCGGGCGACGAGTGCGGTCTGCAGGTCTTCGGCGACAAGAATATAGTCCGGCGCAATACACGTCTGGCCGTTGTTCATGCATTTGCCCCAGATAATCTTTTCTGCTGCTTTATCGAGATCGGCGTCTTCATCAATAATCGCCGGGCTCTTACCGCCAAGCTCGAGCGTGACCGGCGTCAGGTTCTTCGCAGCCGCCTGCATCACAATTTTGCCGACCGGGGTGCTGCCGGTAAAGAATATATAGTCAAACGGTGCGTGAATCAGCGCCGACGTTGTTTCTTTTTCCCCTTCGACGACGGTAATGTAGGCCGGATCAAAGTATTCAGCAATCATTTTCCGGACGACTGCGGCAACATGCGGCGTAAACTCGGATGGTTTCAGGACGGCGGTGTTACCGGACGCCATTACCCCGAGAAGCGGCTCGATCAGCAGCTGAAACGGGTAGTTAAACGGGCCGATCACAAGAACGGTGCCATACGGCTCCGGATAGATCATGCTTTTCGAACCGGTCTGCACAATCGTTCCCTTCACTTTTTTCGGCTCCGCCCATTTAGGCATTTTTTTCTTCATGTCTTTTAGACTCATCAGCAGCACGCCGATTTCGGTGAGGTACGCTTCAAAGGCAGGCTTGCCGAGATCCGCTTTCATCGCTTCAATAATCTGGTCTTCGTATGCTTTAATCGCCTGTTCCAACATGTCCAGCTGGCGCAGCCGGAAGGCCGTGCTTTTCGTTTCGCCTGTATGAAAGTAGGCCTGCTGGGTATCGAGAATCTTCTGTACATCGGTCGTTTCCATTGTCTGCATAAAGTGTAATCCCCTTTTTTCCTGTTTTTGTACTAGTACCCGAATGACGCAGGCGTTAAGCGTGGGGACGGCGCTTGAGACACATCCCTCCAGCTGCTAGATACAGCACGGATGGCAGAATGGACGCGCCTAATGTCACGAGCAGCAGTCCGATTCCCATGCCAATCAGCCAGTACCCGGCTTTTTTCGCATTGGTACCGATCATAGTGAGCACCATTACCGCGAGCAGCAGGGCTGCGATGTTGGCGGCAAGGGTTACCCCCATCTGCGGGCCAAATGCCATGCTGCCCGGAAGGTCTGCCTCCACTTCTGTCAGCATCCACTGAAAGCCGGCGGAAAATACCGCGAGTCCGTGCAGGATCATTGCTATAATAATAAGCGTACGTTCTATCGTTCGTTTCATGGACTCCCTCCCCTATTCTTCCTGTACTATACCGGATGAGAAGTGCCTTGATCAAGAGAGCGCTTTCTAAAATAGAACGCTATATAATGGAAGAAACTAGTACCGGAACGTGCGGCATTTCCCTTTTTTATAACAAAAGGAAATAATATGTCAATACTGGTGAAAGTCGCTTATGTTTCTGCCGATATAACGAAAAAGACGTTAATGGACGTAGAGAGTATGGGGCGAAGTGTATGACAGGTGAATGGATTTATTCTGCATTGTTCGGGCAGCTGACCGAACATCCGTGGCTGTTTCTCGTATGTATCCTGACGCTGATCGCTGTATTAATCAGCTTGACCATGCTGCTCAGCCGGGAATGGTTTCAGGAGCGTCACAGAAAATGGCTGTTTGCGTTTCACGATATGTATGAGCAGTCGATAGACTGGACCTCGGATGCGGCGGCTGTACTTAATCGGAACGGCACGATTTTAATGTGGAACCGGGCTGCCGAAGAACTGCTTGGCTATCCTAAAGAAGACATGCTCCACAACAAAGCTACGTTTCTTGCATCCGGGGATCGCCGCCGTATTCCAAAGACTCTGGCAGACTGCACGGAAGAAAGACTGATCCCGCTCCAGGCACAACACAAGGACGGCCGCTTCATGGATATACTGATTTCCCTTCAGCCGCGGGAGCATTTCTATACCGTGATTCTTCGACAGGATATTCCAGCATCGGTTTCCGGAGGAGCTGTACCGCAGATAGATACGGATCCCCTTACCGGACTTCCTAACCGGGCTGCCCTTCTTCTGTATCTTGAAGAGCAGACAACGGACAACGCTTCCGCTTTCTCTGTATCACTTCTATCGATTGATTCGTTTCCACGTCTGGCGGAAGCACTCGGCCAGCAGCCGTCCGAGACACTGCTGCTGGATATGACAAACCGCCTGCAGGCGGTCCTGCCAAACGGTGCTTTTCTCGCCCGCTGGAGCGACTGCGATTTTGTCTTGATGCTGCCGGAAGAAGATGCGTCGCTCGCCGGCCTGTGGGAACAGCTCCGCCAGCAGTTGAAGCAGCCCTTTTCGGTCAACGGCCTGCAGCTGTTTACCCCGCTGTCGATCGGGGTGTGCTTTTATCCGCAGGACGGAACAAACCCCGGCACTTTGCTGCAGCATGCGTATGTTGCCAAAAGGCAGGCCCAGCGGATCAAGGAAACATCCGCATCCTACTTTGACGCCTCGATGATGAGTCATATTGAACGGCTCTTCAAGCTGGAAGCCGATCTGCCGCTCGCATTAGAGAAGAACGAGCTCGAGGTATACTATCAGCCGCAGGTCAGCCTCACCGACCGCGGCATCGTTAGCGCGGAGGCGCTTCTGCGCTGGAACCACCCCGACCTGGGACCGATCTCCCCGCTGGAATTTATCCCGATCGCTGAAGAAACGGAAACGATTATTCCGATCGGCTGGTGGGTGATCGATGAAACCCTGCGCCAGTTTAAAACCCTGCAGAAGGCCGGAACCCCGGTGCAGCAGATCGCCGTGAACGTGTCGCTCGTGCAGCTCGAACAGCCGGCATTCACAGACCAGCTGGAGGCACTTCTTCGTTTTCACCAGGTAGAGGCCTCGTGTCTGGAAATCGAGCTCACCGAATCGGTCATGCAGGAGAGCAGCCGGCTCCGCCGCGTGCTCGAGAAACTGCAGCAGATCGGCGTCACGCTTGCCCTCGATGATTTCGGCACCGGCTATTCTTCCTTAAGCCGGCTTCATTCCCTGCCGCTCGACCGGCTGAAGATCGATAAATCCTTTATTGATGACATTGCCGTGAGCCCTTCCGCGTTAAACGTCGTTCATACCGTTGTGTACCTGGCCGAACAGACCGGACTCGACGTAATCGCAGAAGGAGTGGAAACGATCGAACAGGTCCACATATTAAAAGAGTTGAACTGCCTGTTTTACCAGGGCTATTATTTCGCCCGCCCTCTCGCGGCCGGCGCCTTGAAAGAAACCGTCCGGTATTACCAGGTGCCCGGGGAAGTCCCAACTGCCGCAAGTGTATAAACGACAAAAAGCCGCCCCGAAGGACGGCTTTTTGCGTGACATATTATTTTCCAAAAACAGGCGGCGACTCCGGCAGACCAGCCACAGGTGAAGATAAAGAGGTTGTTTTTTCCTCTTTAGCTTAAGGCTCGGCCTGCGGAAAGCGTCCGTCTGAAAAGGCGTTGTTATATTATTCCTGGAATCTTCCTCTCTGGCGGAGAAGCTCGCGGTCGAGGTTTTTGTTTTCTTCAAACGCTGCGCGTCCGTGCAGCCAGAACAGGTTGTTCACCATTACCAGGTGTCCGACCGGCAGGTTCAGCTCGGTCACGCTCTTGTCCGCTTCAAGGGAGGCGGACATGTCGCGCAGGTATTTGGCTTCTGCAATGGAAGCCGGGTTCGCAAACTGGTCAATAAAGCAGATGCACGGCTCGCCGTTATGCAGAAAGAACGTCTTGCGGTTGATTTCTTCGCTCACGTTCTTGCTTGCCGGCGACTTGTAGAGTATTTCCTTCTGCGCAAATGGGTGATTGGCATAATGATCCAGTTCCGCCCAGTCGTCAAGGTGAAGCAGACGGGACTCGCCGCCGACGGCATTTTCTTCGTGCATTTTCATCATTAAGAGCCAGTCGGTCTGATCACCGACGAACGTGCCGTCCGTATGCATCGTAAACAGGCGGTAGGCCTGGCGCAGATACGAGTCACTTGCGTCCGTATGCTTCACGGTAAAGCGGGCATAGTATTTTCCTGACATCGCATCAAAGTTGCACTCGCCCACCAAATGCGTGAGCGCGGTGGAAAACAGCACAAACTCATCCGTGTTCTTGCGCTCTTCGTTCAGCCCGATCGTGAATCCGCCCGTGCGGCGGTCCATCAGAATCGACTGCACCGTTTTCGTGAATGCTTCGCCGAGCACTTCCTGAAGCGCATTGGCAGCGATAAAACGCATGTACGGCACGTATTCCAGCTCCTGCACTTCCACGTGTTTCACTTTATCGAAGAACGCATCGAGCGCTTCTTCTTTAATATCAATATGGTACATCCGGTCGTTCTGGGGATGCTTCTGTATGGACAAATGCTTCGTTTCCTGTGAAAAATCCACGACGTTCTGTTCTGTAATACTCATAATAAAATTCCTCCTTTGGATTGGGTAATACAAAGCCTGATCGTTCCGAGCACACACAAAAAGCCAGCCGGTGCACACGTAAAGAAGCTCATGTGAACGGCTGGCTCTAACAGGCGGACCGGCTCTTCCCTTAAAGGAGGAGTCCACGCCTTATTAAACAGCATTATTGGTTTTTATCGTGCACTTACGATTTGATAAGGATTGCTCCGAATCAAGGTAAGCGTTACCAATAATATATAGGATATTCCGACTTCTGTCAACCAGGCCCCGCGCCGGGTTACCTGGTTTCTCTTTTCTGCAGCTCATTAAACTGGGTATACAAGTCTTTTAACGCCGCTATAATAGCGTTTTTGGCTTTGCCGGAATAGCTGTACTGAATCGCTTTAATCGGCTCTTCTATTCCATTTTTCAAGCTGTAGCCCCGGAACAGCTGGTTAATAAATTCTCTGCCGTGTTCGGTGGCAAGCGTGCAGGAGCACTGGAGAATAACCCCATACTGCCTGTCAATTTCCGCAGTGACCGTCAGCGTCTGAAACAAACTTTGTGCGGCCATTCCTTCCGGAAGCCTGGAGTGTCCTGCAATAAAAATAATATTTTTCCCATTCATCTGTCTTGTCCTCCCGGCTGTTATTCAGGCTGGCGGCACCAGCCCGGGGTGGTTCTATTTTATCGTATGGGTATTCCGGCGGCAGGGCAACGTATTTTTTTCATCAGATCGTGCCGTTATTGGTTTTTGGATCCAATATACATCAATTATACCAAAGGCTTATTAGAGAAAACAGAAAAAATACTTTACTTATCAAGAATATACTTACTAAATGGATATTTTTATGATATTATACAATCATAGATTGGATCCCATTTACACAGATTTTTATAGAAAGAAGAGGAAGCTATGGAACGTACCAACACGAAAAATCCGAATCCGACGAGTGAAGACCTGGTAACGGAAACGCTGCGGGCAGCGATTCTGGACGGGGAGTTTCAGCGCGGGGACCGGATCGTTCAGGAAGACTGGGCCAAACGCCTGCAGGTAAGCCGGATGCCGATCCGCGAAGCACTAAAGCGCCTGGAGTTCGAAGGCCTTGTTAAAAACGAACCCCGGCGCGGCGCGATTGTGTATCCTATTTCCATTAATGACATCGAAGAGATTTACACCCTGCGCTCCATGAATGAAAGCCTGGCGGTGGAAAAGGCGCTTCCTTATCTGGAGGAAGCGGATTTCGAAGAAATGGACGCGATCCTGACGGAGATGGAAACGATGGAGTTAACCGAGGTATCCTTTGACCATTATTCTTCCCTGAACCAGCTGTTTCATAAGAAGCTGATGGAAAAATGCCCGTGGAAACGGGTGCTGCACAACACGGAGATTCTCCGCAATCACTACCTGGCGATCAAAAGCCCGATGATTTTGACCCGCTACACCGACAAAGCCAAGATGGAGCACCGCCAGATTCTGGCCGCGGCCCGTTCCGGCAAAGTTTCGCTTTTGAAAAAAGTAGTGGAATACCATATTGAACGAAACAAAAACGATCTGATCGACAACATTAATTTGTAAAGACGGAAAGGAGACCAGTGCTATGGAAACCGTTCAGCTCCGCTACACCGAACAGCAGCTTCAGCCTTTTCTGCAGCGCCTCTTTACTGCGGCCGGCGTCGAAGAAGGCCCCGCTTCGCTCGTCTCACAGCATCTGGTAACCGCGCAGATGCGGGGCGTAACGTCCCACGGTGTGATTCGCACCGGCATTTATATTAAGCGCTTACTCGAAGGCATCGTGGAAACGAAAGCGGATATTACGATCAAACGGGAAACGCCCGTCAGTGCGTCAATAGACGGCGGCAACGGCCTCGGTATTCCGATCGCGTCCGAAAGCATCAAGCTGGCCGTCCAGAAAGCCAAACTCTCCGGCATCGGCATGGTGGCGGTGACCAACTCCAACCACTGCGGGATGCTTGCCGATTATACGAACTACGCGGCTGATCAGGGCTGCATCTCCCTCGCTTTTACGAACTCCCCTTCCGCTGTCGCTCCGTGGGGCGGCCTGGAAAAGTATTTCGGCACGAACCCGTTTTCCTACGCCGTTCCCCGCCGGGACCGCGCGAACATCGTCTTTGACATGGCCACCAGTGCTGTTGCCAAAGGCAAAATTATTGCGGCAAAAAACAACGGTGAATCGATCCCGCTCGGCTGGGCGATCACAAAAGACGGCGAGCCGACAACCGATCCGTCCGAAGCGCTTGACGGCCTGCTGCTTCCTGTCGGCGGCCCGAAAGGCTACGGGATTGCATTTCTCGTGGAAATGCTCTCTACAGCACTGAGCGGTGCTGCCACCGGCCCGCATATGGGCGACTTGTACAACGATTTTAAGGTCAAGCAGAACAACGGCCACTTCTTTCTGGCGTTTCGTCCCGACCTGTTTGAAGATATGGACGTGTTTCACAGCCGCATCGATCAGCTTGCCTCCGAAGTCCAGAGCGTCTCTACCCGGGAAGGCATCGAACGGATCCTTCTGCCCGGCGAACTGGAATACGACAAACTGCAGAAGCATAAAGCAGAAGGCGTCGAGCTCCCCCCCGCCCTTGCAGCCGAGCTGAAAGAACTGGCAGCGGAACTAGGTGTCGAGCCGCTTCATTAAATCCGGGAGGTGAACCGAAAGCAGCACCCGATCCGAACCCTTATTTTTTTACTTAAAAATGACAGCGCTATCATGAAAAGGAGAGAACAAATGAAAATTACAAAAGTAGTTACACAATGGGTACAGATTCCACTGGAACGACCGGTCGGCTTTTCGATTAAAACGTTAACGCACCGCGACCATCTGCTTGTGCGCATCCATTCTGATGCCGGCGTGGAAGGGATCGGCTTCTGCCTGCAGGACGTAAGCGGAAAAGCCGCTAAAGCAGCGGTTGATGAGCTGCTGGCCCCGATGATCATCGGCGAAGATCCGCGCGATATCGCTAAAATATGGGAAAGACTTTACTGGCAGACAGTACGTGCCGGACGCAGAGGCAGTCTGATGCACGCGCTCTCCGCCGTTGACATTGCGCTTTGGGACCATCAGGCCAAGCTTGCCGGCATGCCGCTCTACAAGCTGCTCGGTGCCTACCGTGAGGAAGTGCCGTGCTACGCATCAGGCGGCTACTATTACGACGGACTCGAAGTGTTCTCCAAGCTGGAAGCAGAAGTACGCGGCTACATGGAACAGGGCTTTAAAGCGATCAAAATGAAAGTCGGCCGCCTGTCCGCAGCCGAGGAAGCCGAGCGGGTTAAAGTCGTCCGCAACATCATCGGCCCGGACGTGAAGCTGATGATTGATGCCAACCAGTCGTTTCTCGATGTGAATGAGTGTCTGAGCTTCTGCCGCAAGGTCGAGCAGTATGACATTGCCTTCTTTGAGGAGCCGCTTCCGATTGATATGATGGAAGGATTCGCCCGCCTGAAACGACAGACGTCGATTCCGCTCGCCTCCGGTGAAGTCGGTGCCACCCGCTGGGAGTTCCAGGAATTCATGCGCCGCGGTACGCTTGATTACGTGCAGCCGGACGCCACCCAGTGCGGGGGCGTCTCGGAATGGCTGAAAATCGCAGCCCTTGCCGGTGCGCAGGGCGTATCGATTGCCCCGCATTACCACTGGGATATTCACATTCATCTCGCCTGCGCGACAAGAGAAGTGACGATTCTGGAGAAATTTATCGGCACCAACGTCAAAAACTTCGACCTCGTGATTCACAATCCTCGAGAAGTAACGCCCCACGGCACCCTCGTGCCGCCCGAAGGCGACGGCCTTGGCATCGAGTGGAACGAAGAAGCCATTCAGGAGTATCTGGTGGAAGAAGAAACGATCGAACATGCTATTTCCAGCAGCGTATAATATTAGACAAAACAACAGCCGCCCGCATCCTCCGTTCTGGAGAATGCGGGCGGCTTCTGTCTGTGCTAATGGACCGGCAGGCTCTGCTGCTGGAGGAGAGCCTCTATTTCCCGCTTCTGCTGCTTTGTGCTTTCCAAGAGCGGCTTACGGACCCAGCCGCCGTTATAGCCCTGCAGCGTGGCAGTATGCTTCAACCCTGCTATGCCGTAAGTATCTGTGACCGCGGTGTTGATCGGAAACACGGCCTGGTACAGCTCCCGCGCTTCGTCCACCCGGCCCTCTTTAAATAACGTTATAATCCGGGTGCATTCGTTTGGGTGGCTGTTCGCAAGCGCCATGATCGCCGTATCAATGCCGAGCGCAAGCGCTGGGAATAACGCAGAGGCGGTGCCGACCATGATCGTGAAATCCGCCGGCAGTTCGCGTTTGAACGTCGCAAGCTGCGGGACGTTGCCGCTGCTGTCTTTCATACCGATAATGTTCGGGTGCCGGCTTAATCGTTTCAGCAGCGACACACTAACGTTAATATGCGTAAACTTCGGGACGTTGTATACGAGAATCGGAATGTCACTGTGATCCGCCACGTCGGTAAAATAAGCCGCCAACGCATCCTCCGACATCGCTTTTCCGTAGTAAAACGGCGTCAGAATCAGCGCTGCATGGACCCCGATCTTTGCAGCTTTGTTCGTGAGCGCGATCGTCTCCCGCGTAGACTCCATGCCGGTGCCGGCCAGAATGGTCCGGTCCTTTTTGGCGTGCTGCACGGTTTCTTTAATCAGATCCAGCTTTTCCTCTTCGGTTAGATAAATCGTTTCACTGTTGGAGCCGAGTGCCAGGTACCCGGACAGGTCCGCTTCGTTCCATTTTTGAATGTTGGCCCGGTAGCTTTCCAGATCCACGTCCCCGTTTTCTTTAAACGGTGTAATGACCGGAGGAATAACCCCCTGAAGTGTAACATCCGCCATCTTTACTCCTCCTCCGTTTGTCCTGTTTTATTTCAGCACGGTACGGCAGCCGCCCAGCACCTGGTCCCCGAGACGAAGGGAAAACGTATCCCCGTCTGCGACAGGACCGACGCCTTTTGGCGTGCCGGTGAAAATCAAATCCCCTTCTCCCAGACCGAAGGAGGCCGCCGTGTAGTCGATAATATGCTGCAGGTCAAATATCATCTGCCGGCTGCTGCCGCGCTGGACTTCTGTTCCATTTTTAATGAGCGTAAATTCCATGTCTTTTAACGCTTCCACACCGGGAAAATCAATAAACGGCGTCACCGGGGCGGACGCGGGAAACCCTTTCGCCCGCAGCCACGGATGGCCTTTTTCCTTTAACGTGGACTGGACGTCGCGCAGGGTAAAGTCGAGGCCAAGACCGAGTCCGTTAATCAGCTCGTCGGCACTCATGCCTTCTTCATATGCCCTGCCGATGCGGATGACGATCTCCGCTTCAAAATGAACGGCTCCCTTGTCTCCCGGCAGCTGAATCTCGCGGCCGTCTGCTTCGACCCAGGCGTGCGTTGGCTTCAGGAAAAGCATCGGCGCGGCCGGCATCGCATTGTTCAGCTCGGACACGTGCTCGGTGTAGTTGCGTCCCACGCAGTAAATGTTTGTAATGTTCGTCATCGTATCCCTCTTTACTGTCGGTTTTGTTAAATGGCTCCACAGTCGCGCAGCGCCGTTATCTGTTCTTCTGATAACCCGTAGCCGTGCAGCACTTCTGTTGTGTGCTCGCCCAGCTGCGGCGGCGCACTCTGCATGTCCACGCTGATATTTTTGTATTTAATTGGATTGCGGACGACTTTCATCCGGCCGACGACAGGGTGCTCTGCTTCCTGTGTCATTTCCCGGGCCTTTACCTGCGGGTGGTCAAAGACCTGTTCAACATTATTGACCGGCCCGCACGGAATCGCGTGCGAGGACAAGAGCTCCTCCCATTCATCCGCTCCCTTTTCGGTAAACACGTCTTCGAGGAGACTGCGCAGCTCGGCGCGGTTCGCAACCCGGTCGCCGTTGGTCGCAAACTTGGCGTTGTCTTTCCATTCCGGGCGGTCCATCGCGTCAGCCATCCGGTGGAACAGGCGGTCGTTGCCCGCCGCTACCATAATCGGCTTGTCTTTACACGGAAACGTTTCGTACGGGGTAATGTTGCCGTGCGCGTTGCCGACCCGCTCAGACACATGGTCGTTTAACAGGTAGCTGCTCGCAATATTGCCGAGCGAGCTCACCTGCACATCGAGCAGCGACAGGTCAATATGCTCGCCTTCGCCTTCGTTATCGCGGTGACGGAGCGCGGCGAGCACGCCGATCGCCACGTAGTGCGACGTCATAATATCCACAACCGGCGTCCCGACTCTTGTAGCCTCTGCGCCGGGGTGGCCGGTAATATCCATTAGACCGCCGACGGCCTGAATGACCGGGTCATAGCCGGGCAGATCCTTGTACGGACCCGTCTGGCCGTAACCCGTGACCGAGCAGAGAATAATATCTTCTTTCACCTGTTTCAGCGTGTCATAGTCGAGGCCGAGGCGTTCAAGCGTCCCCGTTTTGAAATTCTCGATCACAACATCTGATTCTTTGACGAGCTGCTTAAAGAGCGCCACGCCTTCTGTATTTTTTAAATCAATCGTTATCGATTTCTTGTTACGGTTGGCTGCCAGGTAATACGTGCTTTCCTCTTCGATAAACGGCCACCAGTGCCGGATGTCGTCCGACCCGTTCGGCGCTTCCACCCGAATGACTTCGGCGCCGAGATCGGCCAGCTGCATCGAGCCGAGGGGACCTGCCAGCACCCGGGATAAATCGAGTACTTTAATGCCTTGCAATGGCTTATTCATTATCGCATCACTCCACTAAAATAGACTATAGTGCCTTTACCAGTCCGCCATCGACCACAAACGTCTGCCCGGTAACGTACGTATTCGCGCCGGAGCAGAGGAACACGACCTGCTTGGCGAATTCCTCCGGCTGCCCGTAGCGTCCGATTGGAATCGACTTTTCGGTAGCTTCGCGCACCTGATCGTAAGTTTTGCCCTGCTTGCCTGCACGGATGTTGTCGAGCTGAGCAACGCGCTCGGTGTCAATCCGGCCCGGTCCAATCGTATTAATGAGAATATTATCTTCCGCCACTTCCTGGGAGAGGCTTTTCGCAAGACCGACAATGCCGGCGCGGAACGTGTTGGAGAGCACGAGATTGTCGAGCGTCTGCTTGATCGAGGACGAGGCAAAATTAATAATCCGTCCGTTTTTCTGCTGGCGCATGTGCGGCAGCACTTCACGGATCAGGCGCACAAAGCTCAACAGATTCAAGTGGAACGCCGCCTCCCACGCTTCATCTTCAAATGCTTCAAACGTGCCGGCCGGCGGGCCGCCCGCGTTATTGACAAGTACGTCCACTGTGCCGTAGAGCTCAACTGCTTTTTCAACGAGCGCTTTAATCGACGCCGCATCGGTAATGTCGCACACCTGGTAATGAACGTTTTCGTTGTTCGTTTCTTTTTTGATCTCGGCGACCGCCTGCTGCAGCTGTTCTTCATTCCGGCTGGAAATCAAGACGTTGGCGCCTTCGCGTGCGAATTCCAGTGCTGATGCTTTGCCGAGCCCTTTGCTTGCAGCCGTTACAACGACTGATTTGTTTTGTAAATGCAGATCCATAGAAACATCTCTCCTCTAGTATGATGATTACTGTTTTTTTAAATCTTTCACGGTATTGGTCAGGGACGTAAATCCTTCGATCCGGCACTCTACTTCATCGCCGTCCTGAATATGGATGGCGCCGGGGGTGCCGGTCGAAATAATGTCACCCGGTTTGAGCGTCATCACTTGGGAATGAAACGACACCAGATTCCACGGCGTAAACGTCATGTTGGAGACGACGTTCTCGCGGTGGATACGGCCGTTAATGACGGTCGCAACTTTAAGGTCGTCAACGTTATCGACTTCTTCCACCGTTACAAGCTCCGGCCCTACGCTGAAAAAGGTATCAAAGCTTTTCGAGCGCGTTAAATAGCGCGGGTTCTTCTCGAGAATGTCTTCAGCGGTCATATCAATGATTGTCGTATATCCGGCTACATAATCCATGGCCTCGGCTTCGGACACGTTTTTGCACGTCCGTCCGATCACAATGCCAAGCTCGGCTTCCGCGGTCGTCCGGTCGGACTGAGGCGGAATTTCAATCGTATCGCCCGGTCCGATAATCGAGGTGATCGGCTTCATAAAGCTCGCAGGCTCCGTGCTCGGGGCTTTTTCCTTTAAATCGGCGGCGTGGTCCTGGTAGTTCAAACCAATGCCCCAGATTTTCCCCGGTGTGCGAAGCAGCGGGCTGTAGGTGCCGGACGCAGGTTTCGCCAGCGTTTCCAGTTCCTCCGGGTGCGACTGGGCCCAGTCGCGGAGTTCGGTTAGTTTTTCTGAAACGACGAGCTCTTCCACATCGGTTGGAAAGAACGTCTGGTGCGTGTCGTTGATGGTCTCTATTTTGACCTGTTTTCCTTCGGGTAATACGATAACGCCTTTGTCGGTGCCATTTTCGCGGATCGAAGCGGTTCTCATTGCAGCGGTCACGTCCTTTCTTATTTACTGTCGCAGCAGGCGGCGGGAAAGCCGGCCTTCGCCGTTAAAATCAAGCGTAAAACGCTCTCCTGTTTCAAAATGTATCTTGTTGTCTGTCATTTCCTGCACGACAGCCGGGCTTACATACAGCCGGTGCAGATGCAGCGTATTCGGGATTTGAATGTATTTTAGTCCATCGGTGTCTTCTGCGCTTAGGCTGTTCAGGGCCGTTTCCACGGTCTGCTGTTCCGTCTCATAAATAAACGGAATCATTGCCCGGCGCAGAAAGGTGCTCGTCAGCGCGTTCGTGTAGGTGGTGTGCCGGTCGATCGTGTTAAACAGCGTCTGGGTAATAAAATCAACCAGCCCCACGCCCTGGGCGTTGCCGAAGGATTCCTCCGACAGCTCGAGTGCGGCGATCCGTCTGATAACAGGAGATGCCGGTTCCGGCACCCCTTCGATCCGCCAGCGCCCGATAATATTCGGGTCCATGCCGGTACCGCTGTAGTTTTTGCCCATTTCCTCCACGACCAGCACATCGATCTCTTCGACCGGAAGCGATGGCATGAGCTGCTTGGACAGCTCCAACAGCTCGGCTTCTGCTTCAAACCAGTTTTCCCTGCGGACGGCTTTTACTACCGCGGTCTGATCAAACGCGTTTTCGACGATGCCGATGCCCATCATCGGCGGGCCCTGGCTCAGGCATGTGCGGCAGATATCTTTGATGTTTTTTTCCATCTGCAGCGAGCCGTGGCTGTGGATAAAAGCGGCACCTTTGATTTTCCCGAGGCCGATCGCAGCCATTTTACTGAGCCCGCTCTCGACACTGCCGCGGAAGGCTGTATGGGCTTTGATCCGGTTCATCACGATGATGCCGTCTGCCTCGTACGCATGCTTGTCCATGTAGGCCGGAATACCGTTGTTGGTATAGGCAATCCGCTCTACGTCCATCGACGACAATATTTTCGCACCGGACGTGGCTTCGGTGATGCCCAAATGCTCGAGCACGCTCCGCTGTCCTTCCGCGGTCGCACCGCCGTGGCTTCCCATTGCGGGAACGAGAAACGGCACGCAGTCGAACTGTTTCACCGCGGCGACGGCACAGGCGAGCATATGGTCAATCCGGTAAATGCCCCGGCTGCCGGCTGTAATCGCAATCCGGCTGCCTGCCGGAAACTGCTGCTCCTGCAGATGGATGCCGACTTGTTCTGTTACAGCGGCTTCAATGTCTTCCAGACGCTGCTCCGGGAACTGCTGCGTGATTTCAATTAGTTCCATAGCCTGCCCCCTCCCTTTGCGCTTGTACCTTGAGAATATGCTGAACGCCCGCTTCGGGTGCGGTTAACACCGGTATGTTCCCGGCCGGCACATGACGGGCGGTGTGCGCCATACTGTACTGGGAAAGAACGATCACATCGACCTCCCCCTGTACGTCCTGCACCATTTGGTTGATGCGTTCGTCATGCCCCGTTTTATCCCCGCGGGCGAGGCAGTCCATCGCCCCGGTGTCTACTTTCGTATGGATCTCTACGTCCGGCGCAAGGCTTGTTAAGTAGCGCTCGAGCGGCGGCGGGGTTTCTGTTACCGTCGCAATCAGCCCGACCCGCCGGTACGCGGCCGCCTGATGCATAACACCTTCATCGGAGCGCAGCACCGGCACCGCTGTGAGCGGCTGAATCAGATCGCGCGCTTCGTTAAAGGCCGAGCACGTCAGCAGGATCACATCTGCTTCTTCCTCTTCGGCCCGGCGGCAGAATTCCACAAACCGGAACAAAATGGCAGAAGAGAGCGTCTGCTGTTTTTTTAAAAGCGATAACAGCGTCGTATCCATGAGATGCTCCAGCTCGATCTCATCGGACACCGCCCGAAACGCATCTTCAATAGGCTGGAGCGAAGATTTAAGCGCATGCACGCATACCACTTTCATGCAGCAGCCTCCTTTCTGTTACATCGTTAAATAGCTGATGCCATAAATAACAACGGATACGAGCGCCCCTGTGACAAGCACGTAAGGCGCGTTCCACATCCCGACTTTGAACGGAGAGCGGTGAAGCAGTGTACCGAGCGTTAAATTCAGCGCCGCCACCGGGGATACAACCGTCGATAACGACCATCCCGCCATGAGAGCAAGCGCGAAGGCTTCGACACTTATCGTCAGATCCGCCGTCGATACACTCGCACCGATTAAAGAAACGGTGAGAATCTGGTGAATGCCGCCGGCACCAAGCAGCACAATAACTCCAATCGTCACAACAATGACGAGCAGCGGAGACAGCTGGTTAAGCGACGCAAAAAACGAAGCGATAAACGGGGACACCGGCGTCGTTTCCACCATTTTGGCGAAAAAAGCGGCCGCGATAAAAAGCACCGCTTCATTATGAATATTCGGAAGGATCGTATTTTTATAATGCTGGAGTGAGCGCCCGAATGCTTTAACCCGGTTGATACAGATCGACCACATAATCGGATACGCAATCGCAATGACGCTGATTAAGACAACCAGGTTAATATCAAGCACACGCTCGAGAATGAAAATCCCGGCAAACATACCGGCAAACACGACGAAAAGCTCCACCCCTTTGCCCGCAGTCACCGGCACGGCAGCGGCCTGAATTTCCTTTTCCACCGCAGCCGCGGTTTCTTCCGGTTCCGGGGGCTGTTTGAGAATCATTAAAATCGAAACGGCGGTGCCGATGAACACAAGCAGCAGCCCCCAGAAAATAAACGGAAAAATCGGCAGGCCGAGCATGCTCAGCACGATTGCCACCCCGGCAAAATACGGGGACCAGCACATCGCGAGCGTAAATCCCTGCGAGACCGCTTTCGTATAAAATTTCGGATCCTTTTCAATTTCGCTGTGAAACAATTCGAATGATATACGCACGGAACCTAAATTCATAAATGAGGACAAGACGCTTGTCAAAATCACAATGTTCGAAAAAATTTTGACCGGTGTTTTTAAAAACCGGTGAACGATGAGGGAAATATATTCCACATAGCCGCCGTTTTTCAGCGGGTAGGCAAATAACGGCACCGATACAAACAGCGCCACCAGTGGCAGGTTCTCAATCAGCGATTCCCGCCAGTACGAAAACCCGAGGTCCTGGGCGAAAAATACGATATGGCCGGTGATGAGCAGAATGCCCGTCATGATTTTAGGAAAAAATGCCATAAAGGGCAGCGAATACAGAATCAGCCCTCCTGTCAAAACCATCAGCACCATTTCTCCCGGCCAGCCGGTGAAGCTGAAAATGATAAAAAGAACGGTCAGCGTCAGCAGCAGGTATCCTCTGGAAACGGATATCCGTGCCGGCCATTTGTTTACGGTACTCATCAGCCTCCCCTCGTTTTCTCCTCCTGCAGGATTCTGCCATCTTCAGTCTTATCTGTGGATCGAAGAGCCGGAGGCATTAAAAAGTCAAAGTCGCAGCCTTGATCGGCCTGCAGCACATGATCCTGAAACAGTTTCTTATAGCCCCGCTCCGCGCCGCCTTCCGGACGGACAAACTGTTCGCGTCTCCGGCTGAGCTCGGCTTCGTCCACAAGCAGTTCGAGCTCGCGCGCTTCGACGTCGAGCCGGATCGAATCGCCGGTTTCCACGAGCGCAAACGGGCCGCCGACGGCTGACTCAGGCGACACGTGCAGCACGATCGTTCCAAAGGCCGTTCCGCTCATGCGGCAGTCCGAGATGCGCACCATATCGCGCACCCCCTGCTCAAGCAGCTTTTTCGGGATCGGAAGCATACCCGCTTCCGGCATGCCCGGTGCTCCGCGCGGTCCGGTGTTTTTCAGTACGAGAATATCGTCTGCTTCCACGTCCAGCTCCGGATCATTTACTTTCTGTTCCATGTCAGCGGTGGATTCAAATACGATGGCCCGGCCTTCATGTTTTAAAAGTGACGCCGAGGCGGCTTTCGGTTTAATCAACGCACCGTTTGGCGCAATATTTCCCGTTAGTACAGCGATCCCGTCGCCTTCATGAAGCGGCTCCGTGAGCGGGCGGATCACGTGGCGGTAGTTCGGAGACACGGTCACATCCGCCAGGTTTTCCTTCAGCGTCTGCCCGGTCACCGTCAGCACATCCGTGTGAAGATACGATTCTATTTCTTTCATCACTGCCCGCGCCCCGCCGGCATGGCTGAATTCTTTCATCTGATATTCACCTGCCGGGCGGAGATTGGCGATAAATGGTGTGTCTTTTCCAAGCGTATCAAAGCGGGAGAGCGGCAGCTTAATGCCGAGCCGGCCGGCAATCGCGGTTAAATGGATGACCGCGTTTGTGGACCCGCCGACGGCCATAATCATCCGGATTGCGTTGTCGAAAGCTTTTTCCGTCATAATATCCGACGGCACAATGTCTTCTTCGACGAGTTTCACAATCTGCCTGCCGGCTTCCTGGGCTTCGGCCAGCTTTCTGTTATCGGTGGCCAGCGTAGCCGCGCCGCCCGGCATCATCATGCCGAGTGCTTCTGATACAACTGCCATCGTGCTTGCACTTCCCATCACCATGCAGTGGCCGGCGGAAGGAGCCAGCGCCTGATTGATATTATCGAGCTCTTCTTCCGAGACGCTTCCGCTGCGGTATTCCTGCCAGAAGAAACGGCAGTCCGAACAGGCACCGAGCGTTTTTCCTTCGTATTCTCCGTTGTCCATGCCGCCGCCGGTAATCATAATGGACGGGATATCAGCGCTTGCCGCCCCCATCAGCTGGGCAGGCGTCATTTTGTCGCAGCCGCCGATTAATATCACACCGTCCAACGGCTGGGCGCTGATCATTTCCTCTGTATCCATCGCAGCCAGGTTCCGGAACATCATCGTTGTCGGGCTCGTGAAACTCTCGCCAAGGGAGATGGTGGGGAACTCCAGCGGAATCCCGCCGCCCATCAGCACCCCGCGCTTGACGGCTTCGACAATGGGACCAAAATGGGTATGGCATCGATTCACCTCGCTCTGCGTGTTGCAAATGCCGATTGTCGGCTTTTCCCAGTCTTTTTTCGTGTGCCCCATGTGACGGGCGAACGCCTGTCTTAGAAAGACGCTGAACCCTTCATCTCCGTATGATGCTGTTTGTTTTCTATCCTTTGCCATAAGCCTGCATCCTCTCTGTTACATTGACTTGCTGCGTGACAGCTCGATGATTCCTTCGGTTACCTGCGTTCCGTCTTCCTTTAATGCTTTCAGTGTGAATGCTTTGCCGGCTGCCGTTTCTGCCGGTGCCCATTCTATATACAATGCTTCGTCGAGAAACACTTTACCGGTAAACCGCGTTTGAAAATACGAAACATACCAGCCGTCCTCCAGCAGCGGAATAAAGGGAACATACGTATACGCCATCGTCAGCAGGCCGTGCACGATTACGCCGGGCAGGCCGTTTGCTCTGGCCTGCGCCTCGTCTATATGTATCCCATTTAAATCGCCGGAAGCCCGGGCATAGTCCTGTACCTGCTTTTTACTGAAGCCCGGCACTTTAATACAGTACTCATGAATGGTCGTCGTATTCATTCCGGCACCCCTTCCATGCGGCGGCCGGCGGTTTTCCAGACGAGCACCCGCCTGGAGACAAACACGGTGTTGGCCGCGCCGTCTTTTCCCGTCTGCGTCAGGTAAATAAAAGCCATTTCCCCGTTTTTGCCGTTTTTCCGGACGATCTGTTCAATCTGCTGCGAGCACTGCACGGTTTCATCGACTGCGAGCGGCCGGTGGTATTCGTATTCCTGCTCGGCGTGAATCATGCCCGCGTCCGGCCAGGTGAGGCCGTCAATTTCTCCAAACGAAAACGTACGCACGAATGTCGGCGGCACGTGACCCGCTGCGATGTCGTAAAAGCCGAGGGCCTCGTTAAATTGTTCTACACGTTTGCGGGATACTTTATTTTCAACCATCGTTGAAGGTACATTCAGAAAATCTTCCCAGTACATGGCGGGCATCATCCTTTCTGCCGGATAAAATAGGAAAAGGCTGTTTAGAAAAACAGCCTTCACTTTGCTGGAACAAATGTCCTGTATTAGTCAAGAAGACCTTCTTCTTCATAGTACTGCTCTGCGCCCGGGTGGAATGGAATGTCTCCGGATCCTTCATCAAAGTTCTCTACTTCGAACTGCTGGAATGTCTCGTGGCTGGAATGCAGATCTTCAATGTTATCCCACATGGCTTTCGTAATGTCATAGGCTACTTCATCAGACATGCTGGCATCCACTACGAGGAAATTCTGCATAGCCGTTGTATGAACGTCCTCTTCCTGGCCTTCGTATGTGCCGGCCGGAATCGTTTCATCAATATAGAAATCATACTCATCAAGCATTTCCTGGCGCTGTTCGTCATCGATGCTCGTCAGAACGCCGTTGGCCGTGCTGAGCATTTCACTTACAGCCGAAGTCGGCAGGCCGCCGTTAATGTTGGCTCCGACTACCTGATTGTTTCTCATTAAGTCCGTTGCTTCCGGAAAAGCACCAAAGTTGGCGTTAATATCATCAAACGTCAGGTCGTATGCCCCGAGAATATGCTGGGACGCAATTTCCGTTCCACTTCCCGTTGCTCCCGGTGCAAAGCTTTCTCCTTCAATGTCGCCGATTGATTCAATGCCGGCTCCGTCGCGCATGACGACGTGATTATAGTTCGGATAAATCCCGGCAAGAATTCGAACATCTTCGTACTGCTCGCCTTCGAACCCGTTTTCACCTTCGTAGGCATCCTGAAGGATGTTACCCATTACAAATCCGGCATCCGCTTCGCCCTGGGCCATGTAGATCATGTTCTGCACGCTTCCGTTGGAAGACTGCGAGGAAGAAGACACGCCGTCCACCTCATTGGACCAGAAGTTGGCAAGCGTGGCTCCAAGTGGATAGTACAGGCCGGTTTCACTGGCTGTTGCCAGGTTAATATGAGTATCTCCTTCTTCGCCTTCATTGTTTGCTTCGCCGTTTCCGCCATCGAGGCCGCCTTCGCCGGAAGCGTCGTTTCCACCTGCTGCTTCTTCTTCGCCGCCTCCGTTTTCAGGCTCTTCCTCTCCGCCGCCTCCGCAGCCTGCCAGTAATGCCAGTCCTACCGCCATGGTTACTGCTGGAAATACTCTCTTCGTGGACATCTTTTTCATCATAAAACTCCCCTTTTTTGTTTTTTATGTGCATTGGTTCCTACAGCTTAACTCTGCCATTGCCTGCTATTTGATCTGCTGTTTCCTGCTGCTCCTTCGGCTGCTTTGCTTTGGCCGGCTTGACTTTCTGCCAAACCATGATGCCAACAAGCAGGGCAATACCTACCAGGTCCCACATAAATGTCGGCTCTACTAGAAGGAAAGCGCTGACAAAAAGAATGAGACGTTGTACTATACTAGCTCTGGTCAATAACCAGCCCTGCAGGCCGGCTGCCAGAGCGATAACACCAATAGTTGCTGTGATCGCGGCAAGAATACTTGCCGAGTAGCTGGCGCCGTCAAACAACAGCACCGGATTAAAGAGGAAGAAGAACGGAATGATAAAGCCGGTGATTCCGATCCTCACCGCCGTCAGCGATACTTTGTTCGGTGACGCGTTGGCTATGCCGGCTGCGGCATAGGATGCAAGCGCTACAGGTGGTGTGATATTCGATAGAGCGGCGAAGAAGAAAGCAAACATATGCGCTACAAGTACCGACGCACCCAGTTCCACAAGAAGCGGAGCTGAAACGGTTGCTACGATAATGTACGCGGCTGTTGCCGGTACGCCCATCCCCATGATAATGCTGATAACCATCGTGAACAGACCGGCGATCAACAGGCTGTCCCCTGCAAGGTTTAGTATGTTATTTCCTACAACCAGGCCGAGACTTGTAAGAGTAACCGTTCCTACAATGATACCGACGATTGCAGTGGCAATACCTACTGCGACAGCTGCCTTACAGCCGTCTTCAATCGATTGGATAATCAATTTAAAGCTCATTCTGGTCGATTTTCTTAATGCACTCACCAGAATGGTCGCAAATAGAGCAAATACCGCAGCATACGTTGGCGTCGTCCCGATAACGAGCAGGTACACTAATACCGCCAGCGGAACAATCAGATGCCCTTTGCTTTTTAATACGCCAATCGCAGAAGGAATGTTTTCTTTGCTGATCCCGGACAGTCCAAGGTTTTTCGCTTCAAAGTGAACAACCATAAATACCGTTACGAAATACAGCAGCGCCGGGATAACGGCGGCAAGCATGATCGTGGTATAAGGTACGCCGATAAACTCTGCCATAATAAAACCGGCAGCCCCCATAACAGGCGGTGCGAACAATCCCCCGGTAGAAGCAACCGCTTCAACTGCTCCGGCGAAATGCCTCTTGTAGCCTGTTTTTTTCATTAACGGAATAGTCACGGTACCGGTCGTTACGACGTTTCCGATCGCACTTCCGTTTACCATGCCCATCAAACCGCTTCCGAGTACGGCTACTTTAGCCGGTCCGCCGGCGGTGCTTCCCGCTACGGTAAGGGCCAGGTTGTTAACAAAATCAGTAAATCCACTGTTTTTCAGAAAGGCTCCAAACAGTACGAACATAAAAACGAATGTGGTAAACACGCCGAGTGCAATACCGAAGATTCCTTGGGCGCCCCAGAACATGGTGTCGATCGTTCTTGTTATCGTGAAGCCGCCGTGGCTGAATGTGCCCGGCATATACGGTCCTAAGAAAATATAAGAGAGGAAAACTGCTGCGATAATCGAGAGTGTGTTTCCGACAACACGTCTGCTCGCTTCGAACAGAAACAGCGTTCCGACGGCCCCCATAATAAAGTTCCAGTCCGTGCGGTGGAAGCCTCCCCATTCTCTGGCAAACGTTTCATAAATAGAGACGAAATAGATGATGGCGCTTACAGAACCGATAATACAAATGAAGTCCCAGATCGTGGGCAGTCTTCTCGTGCCTCCGCTTTTCTTTGAAGCAGGAAACAATAGAAAAGCCATCAGGAAAAGAAATCCAAGGGTATACGCCCGGAGAATAAGCGCCTCCATGGCCCCGAAGCTGTTAAAATATATCAGCATGAAGGCCCAGACAATACAGATAGCTGTAATAACCCACTTCATAAAGCCGGTATAGCTTCTCATTTTTCCTTCTTCGTCGAGTATTCGCTTCTGCTCCTGCTGCTCTTCTTCCGGCGTCGCTGTGCTTGTATCACTCATATTCATGTCCCCCTTTCGATTATGATTTTTTTATTTTATTCGAACGGCCATGCCGGCAGTGTTTTACGCAGCGGCTTGTCTTCGTTGTAGCCTAATGCGTAGCGTGCCTGCATCACTGTATGAATTTCCCGTGTGCCTTCATAAATCACCGGTGCTTTGGAGTTTCGCAGGTATCTCTCTACCGGATATTCGTTGGAATAGCCGTATGCTCCGAATATCTGCACCGCGTCGTTGGCGGCTTCGTTGGCAAAATTACAGGCCTGCCATTTGGCCATCGATGTTTCGCGGGTGTTGCGTTTGCCTTCGTTTTTCAGGCTTCCTGCTTTAAATACGAGCGCGCGTCCCATCTGCAGGCCGGCTTCCATGTTCGCAATCATCTGCTGCACGAGCTGATGCTTGCCGATTTCCTTGCCGAATGTTTTCCGGTCATGGCAGTAGTTCACGCTTGCTTCAAGCGATGCCATCAGAAGACCGCATGCGCCGGCTGCTACGGTGAAACGGCCGTTGTCGAGAGCACTCATCGCGATCTTGAATCCTTCGCCTTCTTCACCGATCAGGTTTTCTTTTGGCACTTTAATGTCTTCAAAGAAGATTTCGCCGGTGTTTCCGGCACGGATGCCGAGCTTTCCTTTAATTGCTTTGGACGAAAAACCTTCCATGTTCCGCTCAATGATGAAGGCCGATAATCCTCTGTGGCCGGCACTTTTGTCGGTGTAGGCAAATACGAGAAAATTATCTGCGTAATCGCAGAGGGAAATCCATGTTTTGGATCCGTTTAAAATGTAGGAGTCCCCGTCTTTAACGGCAGTGGAGTTCATCGCCGCCACGTCCGATCCCGCATTTGGCTCGGTTAAGCCGAAAGCAGCAATTTTTTCGCCTTTAGCCTGCGGCGTAAGTATTCTTTCTTTCTGTTCTTCCGTCCCCCATTGGAGAAGGGTCATGCTGTTTAACCCGGTATGCACCGACACGGCGGTCCGGTAGGCGGTGTCTCCGCGTTCCAGCTCTTCACAGGCAATCGCCAGCGTATTGTAGTCCATCCCGCTGCCGCCGTATTTTTCCGGAATGCAGATGCCCATCATGCCGAGGCCGGAAAGCTTTTCCAGAATAGCCGGCTGAAACTCTCCTTTTTCATCCCACTGCTGAATGTTGGGGATAATTTCTTTATCAACAAAGTCCCGAAGCATGTTCTTTACCATTACCTGTTCGTCTGAGTAGTTAAAATTCATCAAATCGCTCCCCGTAATTGTATTATTAAAGCGCTTACATATTTTAGGTAAAAGAAAACGCCAGTCTGCGCCTAATTCTCCCATGCAGAATACATCATGCAAGAAGACTGAGCGGACTGGCGTTTGGATCCGAGATTCATTTCCGGCAAAAGAAACGAGTCGGAACTTAACAATCCATAATCGTCTTTAATAGTTACAATGATAGTCAATACAGCTTAATATGTCAATACGATTTTAAATATTCATTCATTTATAAATTAAACATTGGATCCAATCCGCTCTCTACTGGTATTTCGGCACCGGTCCGGCTTCCATTAAAAGTTCGACGAGGTGTACGGCGCGCTGCCCGGTATCCGCCCGTTCGGCTCCGACTTTCATCTGCAGCAGGCAGCCCGGGTTGGTCGTGACGATCGTAGACGCCCTGGTGCGCCCGGCATCACTCATTTTCACGTCCAGAATTTTCATGGACGATTCATGCTGGACGAGGTTATACACTCCGGCCGATCCGCAGCAGAAATTCGGATCGGTCATCTCCTCGAGCTCGACGCCGGGAATCGCCTCCATGAGTATCCGCGGTGCTTCTGTCACGCGCTGCACATTCGTCATGTGACATGACGGCTGATAGGTAATGCGTTCCTCCACCGGTTTGGTAAAGCGCAGGCTGTCCAGTTCCACGAGTACCTGGGTGATGTCTTTTACTTTCTTTGTGAAGGCAAGGGCGCGCTCGTGCCAGGCGCTGCCCTCTTCAAAGAGGTGACCGTACTGAACCATCTGCGCGCCGCAGCCGCCTGCATTGTTCACCACATAATCCACATCCAGCGATTCCAGCATAAGAATATTCTGCTTGGCCAGTTCCACCGCCTTATCGTGACGCCCCGAATGGGCGTGAAGCGCACCACAGCACGTCTGCTCATCAGGGACGACGACGCTCGCTCCGGCCGCAGCCAGCAGCTCCATCGACTGCTCGTTAATGGTGAAAAACATACTGTCCATCACACAGCCGGTAAAAAACGCGACCCGTGCTTTCTCAGTCTGTCCCGCGGCACGGAATACCGGACGCGCGCTGCGTTCTTTCGGAGACGGCTGGGCGGGCAGCACCTTTTCAAACTCCCCCATCGCAAGCGGCGCCAGCGTGGAAAGGCGCAGCATCTGTGCCGCTTTCTGAAGGCCGGTTTTCTGATACAGCCAGGTGAGGTTGCCGACCGTATTCATCCCGCCTGCGGAAGGAATCAGCGTATCGAGCAGGGAATGCTCCAGTGTCCGCTGCAGCACCGGCTTTTGTTTGTTTTCTTCAATCACCCGCTTTGCGCCTTCGAGCATCTGGTCATACTGCACGTTGGTCGGACAGACGGGCATGCACGCCATACAGCCGAGGCATTTGCCGACCGGTTCTTCCAGTTCCTCGAGGGTGATCTTTCCTTCCGCCGCCAGCTTCATGAGCTGAATCCGGCCGCGCGGTGAATGCTTTTCGGTTTCCATCGTTTCGTAGGTTGGACAGGTGGGCAGGCAGTAGCCGCACTGCACGCAGTCAAAGGACTTCTCGTAGTTCATTCTTTCTTTCAGCGTGCCGGGATTACTCATCAGTCAGCACCAGCCTCTGCCCGGGTTCGGCGAATATTTTACCTGGATTCATAATGCCGTTCGGATCCCAGGCGTCTTTAATGCGCCGCATCATATCAACGCCGGTGACGCCGAGCTCCTGTTCCATAAACGAGGACTTCATCGTGCCGATGCCGTGCTCGCCGGAGAGGGTGCCGCCGAGTGCAATCGCCGCTTCGAAAATCTCGCCGACCGCCTGCTCGACCCGTTTCATTTCTTCCTGGTCGCGTTTGTCACAGAGAATGTTCGGATGCAGGTTGCCGTCGCCGGCATGGCCGAATACGACGAGCGAAACGCCGTACTTCTCCCGTATCTCAGCGAGGCGCGCCGTCATTTCCGGGATCCGGCTCCGTGGCACGGTAGCATCCTCCGACACTTTTGTCGGCTTTATTTTTGCAATCGCCGGCGATACCATTTTTCTCGCTTTCCAGATCGCTGCAGCCGCCTGCGGCGTTTTCGGCTCGATCACTTCCAGAGCACCGAGCTTTTTCATAATACCGCTGACCTGCACGGCTTCCACTTCAATAGAAGGCTCGTTGCCGTCGAGTTCAATCATGACGATGGCGGCAGCGTCCGTCGGCAGGCCGGACGGCTGATAGGCTTCCACCGCAAGCGCACAGGCCTGGTCGATAAATTCCATTTTGGCAGGAAGAATGCCGGAGGTGAGCGTTTTCGAAATTGCTTCACCGGCGGTTTCCATCGAGGCAAACGACGCCATAATCGTCTGCACGGCCGGCGGCTTCGGAATCAGCTTTAATGTTGCTGCCGTAATCACGCCAAGTACCCCTTCCGAGCCGACAATAAGCTTCGTAAGGTCAAATCCGGTTACGTTTTTAATGGTACTGCCGCCGGTCTGCATGACTTTCCCTTCCGGCGTGACAACTTCAAGACCAATCACATAGTCTTTCGTCACGCCGTATTTCAAGCCGCGCGGACCCCCGGAATTTTCCGCCAGGTTGCCGCCGATCGTGGACACATGCGCACTGCTTGGATCCGGCGGATACATCAGGCCGTGCTCCTCCGCTGCCGCATGAATGGCTGCGGTAAGCGTTCCCGGAGACACCCGGGCCGTTAAATCGCCGGGTGTCACTTCGACAGACGACGGCCACTGGCTCATATCAAGCACAATGCCTCCTTTTACCGGAAGCGGCCCGCCGCTCAAACATGTTCCCTGTCCGCGCGGGGTGACCGGGACACGGTACGTGTTCGCTGTTTCCAAGACCGCGACTACTTCTTCGGTGCTGCGGACCTGCACGACGGCTTCCGGCAGAAACTCCCCGAAGGAGCCGTCGTAGCTGTAGCTGTGCCGGTCCGCCGTGCCGGTCTGGACACTGTTTTTATCAATCCGCTGCTGCAGCGCTTTGATCCATTGAGCTTCCATGATTCGCCCTCCTTCGTCCTTCATCCAGGCGCTTCACGATCTCCTTGCCGATTTCGAGGCTCGCGGTGGCGGCCGGAGACGGTGCGTTGCAGACGTGCAGGCTGTTGCGCCCCGGCACGATATAGAAGTCGTCAACCATTTTCCCGTCTACGCTCAGCGCCTGCGCCCGAACGCCGCGCGGTCCCGGCACTAAGTCCTCGGCCCGTACCTCGGGCAGAAGCTTCTGCAGATTCTTTACGAACTTCTTTTTGTTTACGGAGCGGATCATTTCGCCGGTTCCTTCTTTTAAATACGGACGGGCCAGCTTCCAGAAGCCTTTGTAAAGCAGTACTTCGAACAGATCCTTCCAGTTAATGTCGCTTTTCTTGTAGCCTTCGCGCTTAAATCCGAGCACGGCGTTCGGCCCCGCATCCACGTTGCCGTCAATCATACGGGTAAAGTGGGCGCCCAAAAACGGAAAGTCCGGATTCGGCACCGGGTAGATCAAATTGCGCACGAGGTGGCGGCTCGTTTCTACAAACTTGTAGTACTCCCCGCGGAACGGGACAATTTTCACGTCCAGGTGGTAGCCCGCCATTGCTGCAATCCGGTCGCTCTGCAGGCCGGCACAATTGATTAAGTACTTTCCTTCGATCCGGCCTTTATCGGTATCGACGGTTACACCGCCTTCGTGTTCAACGATCCCCGTCACAGCCGTGCCGCTTTTCACTTCGGCGCCTTTGGCCTGAACGAGTTCTGCGAGCTTATTGGATACCTGCTTGTAGTTAATAATCCCGGCCGTCGGCACGTGAATCGCTGCGATGCCGTTGACGTGCGGTTCTTTTTCGTGAAGCTCTTCCTGGTTAAGCTTTCTGATATTCAGACCGTTTTCGAGGCCGCGCTGGTACAAATCTTCCAGAAAAGGCAGTTCCTTTTCTTCGGAGGCGACAATCACCTTGCCGCAGATGTCGACATCAATGCCGTGCTCTTCGGCAAACAGCCGCATCGATTCATTGCCCGATTTGGCGAGTCTTGCTTTTAAACTGCCGGGCTTGTAATAAATGCCGGAGTGAATGACACCGCTGTTGTTTCCTGTCTGGTGCGAGGCGACCTGCTGTTCCTTTTCCAAAATCACAATATGGGCTCCCGGTTTCTGCTGCGTTAACGCGTAGGCCGTCGATAGTCCAACAATGCCTCCGCCGATAATAATATAATCTGCCATGCTGCTTCCTCCTTTAGTGGTCAACTCTTGTATCTCCAAGCTTACGCCGCGCGTTCTCCAGATGGGTCCGCATCGCGGTGCGTGCGGCTTCCGGATCGCGCCTGCAGAACGCTTCGTAAATAACCTGATGCTCTTCGTACACTTCCTCGCGCTTTTCCTGCCTGCCGACGTTCTGCGACAATGAATAGTCGAGTGCCTTTTGGAGCAGGCCGCTGACGTTGTTCATCGTCTGTTCCAAAAAGGGATTGCGGGCGGCTTTTAGTATTACGCGGTGAAAGGAAAAGTCGGCCTGCGCGCCTACTTCCTGCTGATCGGCTACGGTTTTGGAAAACTCTTCAAGCGCCTGCTTGAGCTCGTCTTCTTCTGCGGACGTATGGCGGACGGCTGCGAGTGCGGCCGCCTCCACTTCAATTACGCTCCGCATTTCGAGAAGGTCGTGGACTTCTTCCACTTTTACAACGTCATATGGAATCTGCTCAAGCATGTCGACGAGTGGGACGGCATTCACGCGGCTGCCGCCGCCCTGCCTCGATTCCACAATACCGCTTGCCGATAAAATGCTGAGCGCTTCACGGATCGGTGCCCGGCTCACGCCGAACTGGCGGGCAAGCTCCATTTCGGACGGCAGCTTTTCCCCTGCCGGAAAATTCCCGCTTTTGATTTTTTCTTTAATCCGCTCCAGCACCTGGCTGGATACTTTTTTCCGTTCAATCACTGGGTCCATCGGATCGATTCCTTTCTTTTATATAATGAGAAAATCAATCATCTTGTCATGTTGTATGACAAGTTTAGCTGAAATCGTTTCCATTTGGCAAGAAGTTCTTTTACAGAAAACAAAAAGAAACGCCTGCTTCTCCATGTACGAATAGAGAAATAGGCGTTTTATTACGTTTACACGTTGATGGTAGGAAGAAAATCCAAATAGCGCTCTTCCAGCTCCTCGACGAGTAACGGCTTACTAAAGTAAAATCCTTGAATATCTGAACAGAGGTGGGCCTCCAGGTACTCGACCTGCTCTTTCGTTTCTGCCCCTTCCCCTGTGACTTCCAGTTCCAAATAGTGACTCATGGCTATAATGGCCTGGGTGATTTTTTCTGTTTTGTGATCCGTCTCTACGCCCTGCACGAAGGTGCGGTCCAGCTTCAGACGCTGAATAGGGAAATCCTTCAAATACGAAAGGGAACTGTAGCCCATTCCAAAATCGTCTATCGCCAGTGACACCCCTAATGCGCGCAGCTGATGGAGCATTTGAATGGAATGCTCCACATGATCCATCGTCATGCTTTCCGTTACTTCCAGCTCCAGCAAATGCGGCGGCAGCTCATATTTTTCTAAAAGCGTTTCTATATAGGAGACGAGCTCCACCGACTGAAACTGCCTGGCGGATAAATTAACAGAAACGAGAATCGCTGTTCCATTGTCCTGCCAGTGCTTTGCCTGCCTGCAGGCCTGATCGAGAACAAAGGCTCCTAAAGGAATAATCTGGCCGGTTTCCTCGGACAGAGGAATAAATTCATCCGGGAAATCAATCGAGCCGTCGCTTCTCCGCCATCTGACCAGCGCCTCTACTCCTACAATCTGCCGGTGCTGACAGCCGATACGCGGCTGGTAGACAAGAAAAAACTCTTCCCGATCGATGCCCCGCTGCAAATCCAGTTCTTCCTGAAGCAGGTCCCGGGAGGCTTCCGCCAGCTGCAGATGAAAAAACGTCACGGTGTTCGGCCTTTTCTTTTTGGAGGCGTACATGGCCAGATCCGCATGTTTCATTAACGTATCCGGATCCCAGCCATCCTGCGGCGCCAGCGCAATGCCGATACTTGATGAAGTAGACAGCGAATAGCCATCTATAAAAAAGGGCGTTCGAAACGCATCGAGAAGGGTTTCCGCCTCCTGCTTCAGGTCTGCCTTTGACGTATACCCGCTGAAAAAGACAGTAAATTCATCTCCCCCGAGCCGGGCGAGAAATCCAGATTCCCCTATTTTATTTTTCAGACGTTTGGCCACAGCCTGCAGCAGTTTATCACCTATCGAATGGCCCAGGGAGTCATTAATTACTTTAAACCGATTCAAATCGAGAAAAAATAAAGCATAGGTCTGATCTGTCTGACGAAACATTTCCTCGAGATGCTTTACAAACGAACGACGGTTCGGAAGGCCTGTTAATAAATCATGATAGGCGACTTGATAGAGCTGCTGTTCCCCCACCACCTGCTCGGTAATATTACGGGCAATCCCGTGAACGCCATCGAGTTCTTCATTTAAATATAAAGGGATCAGCGTTACGTTGAGGTAGAGCGGCATGCCTTTTGCTATAATCGCCGTATCGAAATTCAGCGCCCGTTGTTCGGTAACGACCTGCCAAAAAGACTGAACCGTGGCGTCCACCACATCTTCCTGAAACAGCTGCTGCCACGTCGTCGACGGCCACTGTTCCTGAGAAATGCCGGACCATTCCACTCCCGTGTTATTCATTTTTCGAAACGTCCCATCCAGTTCCACGGTAAAAATTGCATCGACGCTGTGTGTAAGCAAAGATTGATAGCGCTGTTCATTGTCCGTCAGCTTTACTTCCTGTGAGACAAAACGCCGGTCGTAAAATGCCACAAGAAGGAAAAACCCTTGAATCGCAAATGCCAACAGGCCGATAATGACAGCCATCGTTGTGCTGTTGATTTCATTAACAGCCGCTGCATCCGTTTCCATTTGAAAGCTGGCGGCACTCATTCCAATATAATGCGTGCCGCTTATTGCTGTTCCGAGCAGAATTGAACTTACCGCTATTACTGCGTTTTTTCTGCGGGAGGGCGGCCAGGCAGGAAACACATAAAAACACCGGAGCGCCACAATCGATGCTCCTACAGATACAATAATGGAAAGCAGCAGAAGCGGAAAATCATATGTAATAGCGACATAATCCATCGCTTCCATTCCAATATAGTGCATCGCCGCAATCGAGCTCCCCATGCATAAACCGGCAATCAGCAGACGAACGCCTTTCATAGAGGAGGAGACAGAAACGACCCAAAAAGCTATTAAAGAGCCCAGCCAGGCCGCACCAAACGAGATAATCAGCAGCCAGGTATTATATGCAGAAGGTATTCCTATATGTACAGCCATCATTCCAATGAGATGCATCGACCAAATGCCCATCGCCATTACGAGGGACCCGCCAAACAGCCACAGCTTCCGGCGCCCTCCTTTGGAATCGACCATTTGTGCGGATACATGCAGCGCAGCGTAAGAAGCTAATACAGCTACCAGAATGGATATGCCAACCGTTCCTAATTGATACGATTCAATTCCTTCACCCATAAGCTTTGCCCCCCCTAACAGTCCGCTTTGTCCTGCATATCAAACGTGTCCTGTGTTTATATATACGTCCTTAGTAAAATAAAATAGACCTCTCTTTATTATGCAGGCATTATCCCGGAATACAACATGATAATTTAACTATACAGTAATTAATACAAAACGAGCAGAGAGGAGTTCCTCTCTGCCCGTTTTGCAAGCAGGCTATTCCACCCGGTCCTGCATGATTTCATATATCTTACGGCCCGTGTTCACGTTTCGCACCGTCATCTGCTTGTACCATTTTGTGCCAACTATCCTCGTTAATCCACTTTTGGTTACATCTTTTTTGTCTACAGACCAAAGAATGGCTCCCGGGACATATTTCACTGTATCGACAGCCGGCTTAATAACCAAATGGTCAAGTATAGATGCATCATCCACTTCGTCCCATAAAAACAACACATCGCTTTTCATGTTTTTGTCGTTTTTCCATGTGTCCGGAACGGCGTCCATGATCTGCCTGATCTCCTCGATGCTGCGGATGACTACTCTAATGTGTAATCCGAAATCTTTGTACATTGCTTCTTCCAGCACGCGGGACAACTCTGGTTGGGACGGGCTGTGATGTGAAAAAATGACGTTTCCTGTATTAATATAGGTCACCACCTCATTCATCCCGGCTGTTTCGAACGCCTGCTTCAAAAGCTTCATGTCTACTTTATTTTTCCCACCTACGTTAATCCCTCTTAGAAGAGCGACATAAATCATGCTTATCCCCCTTTCTTTTTTTACAAATATCAGCTGTGGCACGCCGTTTAATAGTCGTTTTCTCTTAATGTGTATTTCATATACATATTATTTACAGCACATTATCTGACAAACCAATTGCAGGCTTTCTTTTAATCCCATAAGGTAAAGACTATGACTTACAGCTTATCAAAAAGGGGGATGTATCGTGAAATTTCTTATGGCGCTTTACAGATTCTGGACCAAAAAAGAAGCTGCACCCTATGATTCCTTACACACCGCAGAAGCTTACGTCGGCAGCGAAAAATACTGGAAGCCGAAAGAATAACAGACATACTTACACCAAAGAGATGCATAAATAGAAATTGTTTTTAAAACAACAAAAGAGAAAAAATACGTATTTTTATACGAAAACCTGTACAGGGGTGCTTTCCGCAGGCCGAGCCTTAAGCTAAAGAGGAAAAGAACAACCTCTTTATCTTCACCGATGGCTGTTCTGCAGGAGTCACCCCTGTTTCTTTTTCTTCTCTCCTTCTCACCAAAGCATTCATAGAATTCGAGATCATGTATAGGTATACAAGGTGAAATAGTTTCTCGACAATCTGAAAAAGACCGATCTAAATAGATCGGTCTTTTCGCCTGTTATTACCCAAACGTATCTTGAATGAGCATTTCCTTATCCAGCATCATACATTTGCCCTTCGCCCAAAGGCTGTCTACGTTCCAACCGCTGTCCAGCAGGAGTACATCCCCGTCCATGCCGGAAGCGATTCTGCCTTTTTGATGGAGCTTCAGCACGGAGGCCGGATTTTTGGTAACGGTTTTGAGCGCCTGTTCCGGGGATACACCTTCTTCTACAACAGCGGACTGAAGGGCACGATGCAGGCTGCCAACATCGGCTGCGGTCAAGCCAATCAACTCTCCTTCAGCATTGAACTCCGGAAGGCTCCCCTGGCCGTCGGAAGTCATTGTTAAGCGGTCCTCACTCACACCCGCTTCCAGTGCCCGGCGTACAGCTTCGGGTGCATTCACTTCCCCGTCCTCGAGAAACTGCGGAATGGTACTCGTCGTAAAGTCAATTACTCCACCGCGCCCAGCAAAGGCAAGTCCTGCCTGGAACAGCATTTCGGTGCGATTTACGTGGGTCGGGCAGAAGCTGGTTAATGGCAGTTCGGTCGTATCCGCCACTTCAAACAGCGGATCGAGCCTGCTTTCACCGGCACCAATATGCACATTTACAATGCCCGCTTTTCCGGAAAGCATGCCCCCGATTCTCGCCTGGGAGGCGACTTTCGCAAGCTCCTCTTTTGTCGGCTGCGACGAACGATGGTCGCTTATTGCTACTTCCCCGACTCCAATAATCCGATCAATCAGCAGCATATCATCCTCTATGGCTCCTGTAATTGTACGAACCGGAATGTGATAATTGCCTACATGGCAGTAACAGCTGATGCCCTCTGCTTCCAGTCCTCTTGCTTTTGTCACAAGCTCTGCTGCCGTGCGGGTCGTGCCGTCTGTACCGATCACTCCAACCACTGTCGTAATACCCGCTTTCACTGCCTGCGAGATCCGAAGCTCGGGCGTACGGGTCGCAGGGCCCCCCTCGCCGCCGCCGCCGATAATATGCACATGGCTGTCAACCAGCCCCGGCACCAGGTATTTCCCTTCTGCTTCCACAACCCGTACATCAAGCGTCTCCGGAATGGCTATTCGATCCTGTACCACGGCAATTTGCGTGCCGCAGAGCAGTACATCTTTTCTGCCCAGCGGTTCCGGAGCGTATACGTCGGCTCCGCGTATTATCGTAAACATCGTATTCCTCCTGTCGTTGTTATGAGAAGTCAATGAGCACCGCGATAATAACAAAGGCAAGCGCCAGCGCCATCATCAGCAGCTGAAATTTAAAAATAAACCGGAACCACGTCCCCCAGCCGACGCGTGCTGCTCCGAGTGTACCCATAAGCGCCGCCGAGGTTGGAACGATCATATTCGTCAGCCCGTCTCCCAGTTGAAATCCAAGAACCGCAACCTGCCGCGTGACGCCGGCAATGTCAGAAAGCGGAGCGATCAGCGGCATTGTTAATGCTGCCTGGCCCGAACCGGAGACAACAAAGAAATTAATGATCGACTGGAATAACAGAATAAATGAAGCAGATACGACTTCCGGCATATTATCCACAAGGCCGCCTGCGGTATACAAAATAGTATTTAATACAGAGGCCGCGGCCGGGTCATCCCCGCCGAGGATAATCACAATTCCTTTTGCCATTCCAACGATCAACGCTGCCGGAAGAAGCTGCTGCGCCCCTTCACTGAAACCTTCCGCTATATCGTTTATCGTCATGTTATTTAACTTAAACAGGACACCAATTACCCCTGCAATCAGACCGATTGTAAAAAACTGCGTTGCAATTTCCGGAATGTAATAAGCATCACGGACGACTCCCCAGACAATCCAGACAATTCCCAGGCCGAGCGTGGTGACCACGAGCGCGTCTCCAAGCTTGAACTTTCCGTTGATATCCTGCGCACTGCTCTGCGATTTGAAATACGCATTAGCTTCAGGCGAGTACGATTTGGAAGGATTCCGCCGCACTTTGGAGGCGTACCACATCGTGTAGGCAATCCCGAGGCCGGTGAACACGATCCACATGATAATTCGGAAAGGCGCCCCGGATAAGACCGGTACGTCCGATACCCCCTGGGCAATCGCTACACCAAACGGATTCATCCACGAAGACGCAAATCCGATCTGCGTGGCTACATACGTGATCATGACGCCTGTTATCGCGTCATATCCGAGCGCTATGACAAGCGGAACCAGGATGATCGCAAAGGCAATCGCCTCTTCCCCCATACCAAACACTGCGCCGCCAAGCGAAAAAATGAAAAACATAACCGGAATCAGCAATGCTTCCCTGCCTTTTGTTTTGTCGATTACCGCGAGGATTCCCTGATCGATTGCTTTTGTACGCATAATAATCCCAAAAGCCCCGCCAATAATAAGAATAAATGCAACAACTCCGACTGCGGATCCCCATTTATCCCCCGACACCAGCCCTTCAAACATATAGTTCAGAAAACCAGCCTCACCAAACGGCTCAAATAAACTAACTCCGTCCCGCACCGGATTCCCTGCTTCATCGGTTTCATACTGAAATGTTTCCGGCATAAGTACCGTGCGCGTATCCTCCTGACCCTGATTGTCATATGTAACGTCTTCTGTTTCAAATATCCCCATCGGTATTAAGTACGTCATCAGTGCTGCCAGGACGACGACTCCAAATATAATAACGAACGTGTGCGGCATTTGAATGCCTTTTTTAAACATAATCGCTGCTCCTCTCTTTTCATCTATGCCCTGTTACTATGCAAATTAAATGCCAACGCTGCATCCGGGCAGCAGCGCGTTTTTATTTTCATTACTCTATTTATATGTTGTTGTGTTATTCTGTTTAAAAACATATAAAGAAAGGTTGATTCGATGATTGCACTCATTGCCGGGAGTAAAAAAACAGAACAGGTGCTGCTGCACCAGCTCAATCATCTGCTTGGAGACTTTCTGGCGATTAAAAGCTGCGCGCTCGATGAGGAGCAGAGCCCGGCCTGGATCAGTCGCGCCGACATGTTTGTGTTTTCTTCGATTTCTGTACGCAGGGAATGGGAGACTCTTCACCCTGCCCTCGATACGTATGGATTGACCGGAACGCGTACAATTGATCCCGAGGCGTTTCCTCTGCTCTTAAAGCAGCCGGAAGGAAAGATCCTTCTCGTCAATGATGACAGCACATCGATTCAGGAGACGGCCGAATCCTTATACCAGCTGGGCTTTAATCATCTAACTCCGGTCCCATATGATCCGGGACGTATGTATTACGGGGAACTCAACACCGCCGTAACGCCGGGGGAGCCGGAGCGCTGTCCGCCTTCTGTGCCAAACGTGATTGATATTGGCGTCCGGCCATTTAATATGGCCACGCTGCTTAATATTGTTTCCTTTTTTCAGCTTCCGCTCGCCTCCTCTATCTCAGAAAGATACTTACAAACCATTGTCCAGCTGCAGCAGAACCTGCTGCAGCAGGAAGAGCATACGAAAGCATTGAATGCCCATTACCACGAACTTTTAAATCAAATGGATGATGCCATTCTTGCTTTTAACAAAGCGGGCCGTATTACAGCCGCCAACGAACGGATGGCCGCGTTGATAGGTATGAAAGAAGAAACGCTGCTCGGCCGGCCGGTAAACGACATTTTAAAAGAGACACCGATTGGAGACTTTTTAACGAGCAGCGACCGCAGAAAATTCATTACGATCAACAACAAGGAGTACTTGCAGTACAAAACGACCACCTCGTCTTTTGAGGGGTCCATTCTAACTATTAAAAGTGTAGAAGCCGCCTATGAAGTGGAACAAGCCGCTAAAAAAGCGCAGCTGCAGGGGCTCCGCCCACAGTATACGCTTGATGATATTATCGCCCGCGATCCGCAGATGACCGCAGCCAAGGAAGCCGCTAAAAAAATGGCCGCCTCTTCCCATCCTGTGTTGATTCAAGGGGAAACCGGGGTCGGAAAGGAGCTTTTTGCTCATGCGATTCACTATAATTCACCAGTATGGCAGGGTCCATTTTTCGCCGTCAACGCCGGGGCGATGACGGAAAGCCTGCTGCTGAGTGAACTGTTTGGCTACGAGGAGGGAACCTTTACCGGGGCGCAAAAAGGCGGGCGCCGCGGTCTTTTTGAACTCGCTTCCGGCGGAACACTGTTTCTTGATGAAATCGGCGACCTCAGCCCAAATGTGCAGGGACAGCTCCTGCGCGTGCTCCAGGAAGGCGAAATACGCCGTGTCGGCGGGGACCGTAACATATCCGTAGAAGTCCGGATTGTGACAGCTACAAATAAAACGTTAAAAAAAGAAGTTCAAAACAATACGTTCCGCAAGGATTTATTTTACCGCCTGCAGGTGCTTCCATTGATGATCCCACCCCTGCGCAGCCGTAAGAAAGACCTGCGTCTGCTTATTGAAGAATTTCTTCCCCCCGACCGGACGATTTCCAGCGAAACACTCCATGTGCTTGAGTCACACTCGTGGCCCGGTAATATTCGTGAATTAAAAAGCTGCCTTGCCTATGCCGTTACGCTCAGCAGTGGAGAAATACAGCCGGAGGATCTGCCTGAAGCTGTGCGCTCCGTTTCCGATTCTACCTTTCTGACACGAGAGCACGAAAGCCTTCTGGCGGCTCTTGCTGCAAACGAACGAAAAAGCCTCAAGCAGCTGGCAGATGAAATACCGGCGTTAAGCCTGCAGCAGATACGCCTGCGGATCAATGAGCTTCACCAGCACGGCCTTGTGACAAAAGGACGCGGCCGGATCGGCTCGCAGATTACCCGGGCGGGGTTGGAAAACGTGTCTCCTCATGCTGACAGGGGCTGAACGTTAACCCTACTTATGCGAGAGACCGATTAGGGGGCAATAACTGCTTCATATGCACCACCTGGTTTTATGATGAAATATCACCTGACTTTGTATAAATATCAAAATGAAACACATCTTCTTTTACACCCAGGGATTCATACAGCGCCACGGCCGGTTTATCTTCTTTGTCTGCCTGAATGTATATAAAAGAAACACCGAATTGTTCAGCTTCCCGGAAAAGAAACTGCAGCAGGCGGGTCGCGGCTTTCTGCCGGCGGTAATTCTCGTCGACCGCAAGATCGTAGACATATATTTCCGTCGTTTCCCGCTCCAGTTTGTCGAACACATAGGCGGTGAGTGCGGCAATCACCCTCCCTTCCGTTACAGCGGTGCAGACGATAATGTGATCCTTGGCAAGTTGTGTGAGCAGGTATTGATCGGACGGCTTGTGATGCAGATATGTTTCTTCCTCTTCAAACGCTGCGCCATACAGCTTATTGATTTGTCGCATCTGATCCAGACCGATGCTGTCCGCCTGAAGCCGATAAAACTGCAGGTTTTGACTTCCCATTATTATTTATTCCTCCTCCCTTTTTTTCAAAAATGTAAGACAACTTATTTAGATCCACGCAGCACGTAAGCTATTCTTATTTATTTTCTACACTACCAGAGGTTTTCCTCCCTCAGCTTTTTTCAGGCTCTTCACCGATTTTTGACAAAGGCTCATCCGTTGTAATCGATCAGGATAACATTTTAAAAAGATTAATTTCCTAGCAATAATAAAAAAAGCCTCCTGAGTAGTTTCAGGGGCTTGCATTACTATGAATATTAAATCGGTAAAAAGGTTCTCTCGTTATGTTACCTTTCAAAAAAGAAGTCATTTATTAAGGGAAAGTAATCCTCATCATTTTGCTTTAAGCCCGCTATTATCCATTTAATGTAACAGAGGCAGTTTAATGTAAAAACTGGTTCCTTCCCCTTCTCTGCTTTCTACATATATTTTTCCCTGGTGAAGCTCAATGATTTTTCTGCAAATTGTCAGGCCCAGACCAGAGCCGCCAGTACTTCTTGATCTCGACTTTTCTACTCGATACAAGCGCTCCCAAATATAAGGCAGATCCTTTTCAGGAATCCCCCGTCCAGTATCAGACACACAGATCACCCCATGAATGGATTCTTTATATAGCTTTACATTTATCTGTGCGTGTTCACCGCTGTATTTTTGTGCATTTTCCAGCAGGTTGACCAGTACCTGTTGTAATCGGTACGCATCTCCATCTACGTATAAAGGGACAGGTGATGGATGATAAGACAACTCCATCTGACTGTCTTCGATAGAAGGACCAACTAAATCCAGGGAATTGATAATAATCGTTTCCAAAGACACGCGGGATAATTCTAAAGAAAAGCCTTTCTGTTCTATACTGGACAGGTCGAACAGGTCCTGCACCAGTCGTTCGAGTTGAATGCTTTGATTCTGCAGAACATGTAAATATCTTTTCTTTTCTTCTTCATTGGACACCATATCAGATAAAAGGACATCTACGTACCCCTTAAAATATGTCACTGGTGTCCGTAGTTCATGGGAGATATCCGCAAAAAACTGTTTGTTTTGCTGCTCGTACTGTTGAATCGCATCGGACATATGATTAACAGAAGTAGATAATTCCGAAATTTCGTCTGATCCTTTCACTTCCAGTTTATTTTCGTATTCTCCTTTCGAAATTTGTTTTGTAATATGTATCGTCTGCAGCAAAGGCCGGACAATTTTTTTAGAGGTCGCGAAAATAAGAAACGCTCCTATACCAGCCATCAAAATCCCGGCAACAAGAAGGATACTTTGGAGAAAAGTAACAGCTTCCTGCACTTGACGCGTAGAACCGAGCATAATAATTTTATTTACTTCTTCGGTGTCGGGATTGGTCATAGACTGCGTCACAAAGTAGTCTTCTTCTTTCCAGTTTGAGGAAAGGACGGCATCATGCTCTCTACCGCCATGGGTGAGAATAGATTCTACATAATACGGGTCTAATTGGTATACCTCTTCCGACGCAGACAGAATGTCCCCTTCATGATCTACAACAATAATCATTTCAGAAGAAGTCCCTTCAATCAAACCCGCATGGTATAGGATAGCTTCATTGAAATGATCATTAAACACTTCCGCATAGGCGTCACCCCGCTCCGTGAGTCCTTCCAACGTATCGTGTGTATAAAAATTAATAAAAAACAAATAAACCGCGGTACTAATAATAAAAACCAGCAGGAAAAAAATAGTAAACAAAAACGCACCCAGTTTCACAGAAATACGACTTATTTTAGGAACCTTCATAGTATTTTATAACCTACTCCCCAAACCGTCTGAATAACTGATTTTCCTGAAATACCAGCTAGTGTTAGTTTATCCCGCAGATGTTTAATATGACTGTCTACACTTCGGTAATCTCCAATAAAATCATATCCCCATATTAATTCAAAAATATCATCCCGGCTGAATACCCGGTTTTTATTAATCAATAACAACTCTAAAATCGCGTATTCTTTTGGAGTAAGAGATAATTCCTCATCAAGATAATAAGCTTGATGCGCCTCTTTATTTAGGATAATCCCCTTATAATACAGCTTCATTTCCTGTTTGGGCTTCTCGTGCTGCTTATAATTATTTCTTCGCAGGAGAGCTTCGATACGCGCCAGCAGTTCTTTTTGATTAAAAGGCTTCGTGATATAGTCATCTGCCCCTAATCGAAGACCCGTTACCTTATCGGTCAACTGATTGCGGGCGGTAATCATGATAATCGGAACATCTGACCATTCTCTTATTTCTAAACAAGTATCAAAACCATCTTTTTTCGGCATCATCACATCCAATAAAATTAAACTGTACTTTGTTTCTTTTAGTTTTTGTACAGCTTCTTTTCCATTTGACGCTTCTGCTACGTGATAATTCTCATTTTCAAGATAAAGAGTCAACAACTCCCGCATCGGCGTTTCGTCGTCTACAACAAGAATGGTTTGGCTGTCCATTTTTTCCTCCCCCTCCTAAAAAAATCTGCTTTTATGCCATTTAACAATGCCCTAATGAAAAAAGGCATATATTATATCTACTCTCCAGGAATTATACTTTCCGAACTGTTTATTACCTATTGTAGACTATACAATGCTGAACATAAAAGCAGGCTCATTCCATAAATCCACACATTACCCTTCCCCAGCCTATTCTTAACTCATCTAAACGTAGTCAAACAATAGCAGACAATTGTGAATTTTTTGTTAGTTTTTTCATTTTATCTAATTATTTGTTAATACACATTACAAAAACGATTAAAAATAGATAAAAAGACCTAGCAAAAAACATATTTTATTCGCATTTTCATGAAATGCTATGACAAACGTAGAAATTAAACATTGCAGGGTAATAACGAATAAAGAAAGGATGAGCATGATGAATGGAGAAAATATTAAATTCTATCGTCAAAAGTATCAGCTTTCCTTATCGGAGTTAGCACGGTCAGCCAACGTATCGGTATCTTATTTATGTACGGTAGAAAAAAATAAAAACGCAAACCCCGGCCTGGTATTTTTATCCAAGTTATCTACAGCATTAAACGTTTCTACGCAGGATTTACTTTATGGACCCTTTCAGCGGCGTATGTAACGAATAAAATTATATAAAAAAAGCACGATGCCGAATTAAAGGCAGCTTAAAAATCATTTGGCAAAAGCCGATAAATAAAGAAAACGATGGACTATGGAAAGGGACTTTCACTCATGAAATGGGCTGCAGGATTATTTATATTTATGCTTAGTGCTGTTTTTTTAGTAGTATTTGTTATCTCGCATCATCTGGAAAACGTAGAAGCACAAGAGAAGAAGGTATCTCTTCAAGAAAATAGTTCCACCCACGAACTGCACCCCGAATTGGCCGCCAAAAGAGACCGCTTGATTCGACGTACCAGTCAACGAGGCATCGATATTGTTATTACAGCCGAATACAGAACGGAAGAGGAACAAAACGAGCTCTACGCTCAAGGAAGAACGACCCCGGGACCTATTGTGACTACTTTACGCGGAGGAGACTCCTACCATAATTATGGATTAGCCTTTGATTTTGCTGTCTTGGACGAAAACGGTCAGCATCATTGGGATATAGACCGGGACGATAATGGAAATGGTACACCCGACTGGGAAGAAGTCGGTCAAATCGGAAAGGACTTGGGACTGGAATGGGGTGGAGATTGGGAAGATCTTCAGGACCTTCCTCATTTCCAGGAAACGTTCGGGTTGAGTATTTCTGATCTAAAAGAGGCTAAGGCAACCGAATAAGCGATGGTGTAATAAGTGGCTGCTGCTCCCTTCCATCACTGCACGGAAGAAATGAAAAGGCAACTTTATTTCAAATGGATATACAAGGGTATAAAATAAGAGTATCAAAATCATTAGGAGGAGTTGTTATGATAGAGTGGGACCGGGGCATGATGGGCGGCGGCGAATAATCCGGTATGAGCCCCTGAGTTAGGATTAAAGAAACATTCCGTGTTATGTATGCATAGGTCTCATGCTTTTACAGTACTGGGAATCTTCGAAGTGAAATAAAGTCTATCTATCGAGCTGTTAATCATAATAGTCATAGGTTTTTGAAAGCGCATTCGCACATAAACAAAAATACATCCAGCTGGAAAAAGGAGACTGACAGATGCCTGCTAAACCTAACGTATCCATTCTAAGAAAACTTTTCATCGTTCCCGCTGCGGCCGTGCTGTCCGCTTTGTTCATAAGCGGTTGTGCTCCTGAAGAAGAGAGCGAAACGGAAAGCCCTCCCGTTGAAGAAGAAAACACAGCAAATGAAAATGAGGAAGAAACAGCGCAGGAGGATGGTCCGCCTGATACCCCCTCCTCCTATGGCGTAAGCGCCGGACACCCTGATGCGGTCGATGCCGGGATGGAAGTACTCGACCAGGGAGGAAACGCAGCCGATGCCGCGGTCGCTGCAGCATACGCCGTATCGGTAGTTGAACCATTTGCTTCCGGTATCGGCGGCGGTGGTTCCGTGCTGATTCAGGAACAGGGCGAAGCTCCGCAGGCTTATGATTACCGGGAAGTGGTGCCTGAAACCGGCATCCCCTCCTCTGATATCGGAGTACCCGGCTTCACAGCCGGCATGGCGGAGTTTCATTCGGACTACGGCGTCTCCGACTGGGCAGATCTGATCGAACCGGCTGTCACACTGGCGGACAGCGCTGAAGTGTCCGGGCTTTTGGCCGACCAGCTGGAATCGGGCGCAGACAGTCTGCCGCTTGAAGAGCTCGGTCATCTCTATCCGAATAGCAGCCCTTTGGAAGCTGGCAGTACAATGGAACAGACCGAGCTTGCAGAGACGCTCCGGGACATCCGTGACAGCGGTGGCAGCACCTTTTATGAAGGAGAAGCCGGGGACTCATTGGCTTCGCAGATCGAAGGACTGGACGCTGCCTCTCTGGAAGCATTTGAAGTAGGCCGCTACGAGCCGTCGATCGGCACCTTTGCCGGATACGACGTAATCGGTGCCGCCCCGCCGCTTCCCGGCATCAGCGTTATTCAGATGCTGCAGATCCTCGAAGAACGGGACAGCATGGTTGCAGGACGGGAAAGCACTGATTTTATCCACGATACTGCCATGTCCTGGAAGCTGGCCTCCCAGTTTATTGAAACAGACTACGGCGATCCTGCTTTTGTGGACGTGCCGGTGGACCGGTTAACAGACCCGGACGAAAACGCGGCTTTGGCTTCTGACATTTCCAGTGACAGCCTTGCTGCTGCCGATGAAAGACCATCTTACGCGGGAGGAGATCCGAACACCACTCATATAACAGTTGTCGATGCGGATGGAACGTTTGTGTCGATGACGAACACCCTGACAAACTTCTGGGGATCCGGTGACTATGCGGATGGCTTTTTCCTTAATAATCAGATGGACCGGTTCAGCATTGGCGAGGGAAGTCTTAATGCACCGGAGCCGGGCCGGCGGTCCGTCACGTGGTCTTCTCCTATGATTGTTGCCGATGAGAATGGACCTGTGCTTGGCATCGGCAGTCCGGGAGGCGAACGCATTCCTATTATGCTCGCTCAGGTTATCGCTGACTGGGCGGAGGAAGATACCACCTTGGCCGAAGCCGTCGAATCCCCACGCTTTCACCTGGAAGATAACACGCTGATTATGGAAGAGACGCCCGGGCCGGCGCAGCGCGACGAACTGCTCGCTATTGGGTATCAGGGAGTTCGCACTCCCCCCAATCCTCTCTACTTCGGGTCGATCCAGGCGTTGACGCTGGACCGTGAAACCGGAGAACTTTCAGGTGCCAGGGACGAGCGGCGCGAAGCAGACTGGCGGATCCATGACATAGAGTAAACCTGTTCTGTTATCTCCTTTTAATTAAATAGAAAGAAAATCTTCATCTTTTCTTCATATCTTTCTATTATCCTTGATAAGGGTTCTTTCACCCGCTTTTTTATGAGCACCTGCAAGACGTTTCCTTTTCAAGAAAGAAGGTGTTCCCGTGACACTTCCTGCACACCAGGATCAACGGATAGATATATTGGATCAAATACGGGGCGCAGCGTTATTCGCTATTTTTTTAGTCAATATCCCCGGCCTCGCATCGGTGGCAGATGCCGGGCCGTTTACGATAAACAGCTTCCTTGAAGCAGTACTTGCCATTGGCCTCGAAAACAGCGCCAGGCCGTTGTTTGCGTTTATGTTCGGTATCAGCCTCGTGCTTATATACGACCGGTTACGCACAAAAGACATCCAACCTTACCCTGTGTTAATACGGCGGCTGGGGCTGCTGTTTTTTATCGGAGCCCTGCACGGCTTCTTCGTGTGGGCCGGCGATATTCTCCTTCTGTATGCCGCCGCCGGATTTGTTCTTCTGCTGTGTATCAGACTGCCGGCTAAATGGCTGCTCGGCCTCGGTTTCTTCTTTTGGCTCGGTTATTCCACCGGCATTGATCTTCTCAACTACTATACGGCCCTTCAGATGCCGCCGGACAGCTGGCTTAAGGATACAGTGAACGTAGAGGCCTACCCTACCGGAGCCGAATATTTATTGATTGAATTTTCTTCCATGATTGATCATCTCGGCTATTTCCTGTTTGGCATGTACGCCTACCGGAGCGGCATTTTTTCCAGGCAGTGGGCCGGACGGCAGCAGAAATGGCTGATTGGGTCCGGGCTGCTTCTCGTTGGCTTAATCGGTAAAACGGGCATCTATTTTGACGTGGATGCCGTCTTTTTTCATCATTTAGATGATTTCTATTCGTTTCTCGTAAGCCTCGGGATTGCTGTTGCCCTGTTTCTGCTTGGCACCGGCCGCAGAAAAGCGGTGCTTCTTCCTTTTGCCGCTATAGGGAAATTGACGTTTACCCATTATCTGATGCAGTCGCTTATTATGGTCAGCCTGTTTCAGGAAAGCGGCCGGACCTTTTTTGAAAACCTTGGTATCTGGACCGCTCCAAGCTATGTGTTCGCTCTTCTTATCGGCCTGCTTTTATTCGGCCTCCAGATGATAGTCAGTCCTTTGTGGCTGAGAATCTTCTATTACGGCCCGTTCGAGTGGATATGGAGAATGGGAACCTATTTAAAATGGGTGCCTATCCTTCGTCGGCGGTCGTAAAATACAGCTTAGAAAAACGCCTTTCCGAATGGGAAAAGGCGTTTTTTGTTATTTCCAGGACAGCACTTTTATTCTGCCTTGAGTAATTTTGCATTAATGGCAACGATCACCGTACTTAAAGACATCAGCACAGCTCCGGCAGCCGGGCTCAAGAGGATGCCAAATGTATAAAGAACCCCGGCCGCTAAAGGCAGCGCAATAATATTGTAGCCTGCCGCCCACCACAAATTCTGAATCATCTTTCGATAGGTAGACCGTGACAGCTTCAACAGCGCAACGACATCGTGCGGATCGCTTTTTACCAAGATAACATCCGCTGATTCAACCGCTACGTCTGTGCCGGCGCCAATCGCGATTCCCAGATCTGCGTTAGCCAGGGCCGGCGCATCGTTCACTCCATCTCCTGTCATGGCAACTTTCAGGCCATCTCTTTGAAGTTCTTTGATTTTTTCTGCTTTTTCGTGAGGAAGCACTTCCGCATACACCTGGTCCAATCCGATCTGTCCACCGATCCAGGAGGCCACTTTCTTGTTGTCTCCAGTCAGCATGATTGATTGTACACCCATTTTCTTCAGCTCGGCGACCGCCTTTTTTGAACTTTCCCGCACCTGATCGGCAAGAGCGATCATAGCAGCAAGTTCCCCATCGACTAACACGAATACGACTGTTTTCCCCTGATCTGACAGGCGGCTGAAGGCGGCTTCGTCAATTAATATCCGCTCCTTTTTCATATATCCGGGGCTGACAACCTTCACGCTTTTTCCATCCACTGTTCCTTCCAGCCCCTGTCCGGTAAGAGAAGAAAAGGAAGAAGGAGAAACGATAGAAAGCTGTTCCTGCTCTGCTGCACGAACTATTCCCTGTGCAATCGGATGAGCGGATTCATTTTCAATTGATGCAGCCAGACGTAATATATCCTTTTTTTCGCCTTTTACTGCAGTAAAGTCAGTAATCGCAAATTCTCCCTTCGTCAGCGTCCCCGTTTTATCAAAAATGACGGCATCGATATAACGCCCTTCTTCGAAATTCGTGCGGTTGCGGATTAACAGCCCTTTCTTCGCTGACAGGCTTGTGGACACGGCTGTTACCAATGGTGCAGCCAGCCCTAATGCATGGGGACAGGCAATGACCATAACCGTCACCATTCGTTCAATCGCAAAATTAACGGAAAAACCAAATGCAATCCACAGTACCAGAGTAATCGTACCGGCAGCAAGCGCTATATAAAATAACAGTTTCGCCGCACGGTTAGCCAGATTCTGGGTGCGGGATTTCGATTCCTGTGCTTCCTGTACCATCGTGATCACTTGTGACAAATAGCTTTCTTTTCCTGTTTTCTCCACCTCAACTGTAAGTGATCCCTCTCCATTAATAGAACCGCCTATAATCATATCCCGGACCGATTTCCTCACAGGGACGGATTCACCGGTCAGACTGGATTCATCGACCTCTGATTCCCCTTTTCGAATCACCCCGTCCACCGGCACTTTTTCGCCGGGTTTCACGAGAACCATTTGACCGGCCGTCAATGCAGAAATCGATACATCCATGAGTTCCCCGTTATCCTGAAGCAGGTGGGCATTGGACGGCATAAATTTCACCAATTCCTCCAATGCATTGGAAGCGCCCATGATGGAGCGCATTTCAATCCAGTGCCCGAGCAGCATGATAACAATAAGCGTTGATACTTCCCAGTACATATTATGGCCCGACACCCCAAACACGACGGCTGTACTGTAAAAATAGGCTACCGAAATGGCCAATGCTATCAGCGTCATCATGCCGGGGTTTTTCTGCTGCAGTTCTTCTTTGGTTCCCTTTAAAAAAGGCCATCCGCCGTAAAAATAAACCAGGCTGGCTAACACAAATAAAAGATACATATCTCCATTAAAACGCCAGTTTACTCCTATAAATGTTTGAATCATCGGAGAGATCAGCAGAATAGGAATAGTCAGCAGGAAAGATACATAAAATCTTTTTTTAAAGTCTTCCCCATGCCCGTGCTGAGAATGATCTGTTGTTTCGTGATGGTGATCGTGTTCGTGTTCGTGTTCGTGTTCGTGTTCGTGTTCGTGTTCGTGTTCCATTATAAATCCTCCTTTGTTTAAATATACCCCTACACTGTATATGTATTTATTTTATTATATACCCCCATACGGTATATAAACAACCTTTTTTTATTATAAAAAAAACCTGAAAGCTCTTTTTCGAGCATTCAGGTTTTGCTTTCAATTATGAAGCGGCCTGACGACAGGCATCGGCGCATGTAAAGCAGGCTTTTGCACATTCCTGGCAATGGTCATGATCGTGCTTTTCGCATTCTTTCCCACAGGCTTCGCAGATCACCGCGCAGACACCGGCCAGTTCTTGTACGAACGGGCTGTTCCTTGCAATCGCCTGTTCAAGGTAGCTGCACATGTCCGCACATTCTCTGTCCAGACGGATACATCCGGCCATCATGGTAACGTCTTCTTCCCGCAGGCATTCGTCAAAGCAGTAGCCGCAGGCCTCCATGCACTCGTGCAGCGCGCTGATAAGTTTTTCGTGATTCATGTGTTATTCCTCCTTTTATTTTGTCGGTTATACGCCCCTTTTACCCCGGAAGTGTGAAGAAAGTATGAAGATCTGGATGTTTTTATAGATCATGCCGGAAACGAAACTTCACACAAAAACCATACACCCCTGCTAAAATGAAAGTATCTTGTATAAAGGGAGGCCAAAAAAAGTGGAGACTCCTATTCTAATAGTAGATGATGAAGCAAACATGCGGCAGCTTGTGACTATTTATTTATCCAAAGAAGGCTTTCAGGTTCATCAGGCAGCTTCAGGAGAAGAAGCCCTTGAACTGATACAGCATACCGCGTTCCGTGTTGTTATTATTGATATTATGATGCCCGGCATGGACGGCTGGACGTTATGCCGGATGATTAAGGAACGATATGATGCCGGCATTCTCGTGCTGAGTGCCAGAACGGAAGTCAAAGACCGGGTAAAAGGGTTGAACCTCGGCGCGGATGATTATTTAGTCAAACCGTTTGACCCGGAAGAATTAACGGCCCGGGTCCGGGCGATTATCCGGCGCAGCACCACCGCCCAGGAAGCTCCGGCTTCCCTCGTTCTGCCTGAGCTGGAAATTGTGTATGAAACACGGGAGGTTATCGTTCAAGGCGGTTCCGTGGAGTTGACTCCTACGGAATACATGATTTTGCTGCTCCTCGCGGCACACCCTAAACGAATTTATACCCGTGAAAATATCGTCGAGCAGGCCGATCGATACGAAGAGTGGCATGATTACCGAAAAGTAGATACCCATATTAAAAATGTACGAAAAAAACTACAGGCTGCCGGCCTGTCCTACAATCCCATTAAAACCGTCTGGGGCGTCGGGTACGCTTTCCACCAGCCAAAGGAACAAAACCAATGAATACCATATTTCTCAAACTGTTCGGATCGGTGCTGTTCTTATTTTTGATTGTGCTTCTGCCGTTCGGGTTTGTCGTTCAGCAGATTTTCTCCACTTACAATGAATCCCACCTGCAGGAGGAAACGGCTGAGCTCGCCCGGCAGCAGGCGGATCTTCTGCCTCTTCTGGATGAACGCAGCCTTCCCCTGCTGGTTGATGCCCTGTCGGAAAATACGGCACGGGACATCGCTCTAACTGGAGCTGAGGGAACGATAGAGGCCTCATCCGGCATTGAAGGATTTACTGCGGTCAACCGGAACACAGCGGGCACATACCGTGATGAAACGGATGGCGGTGAATATTACTACGCCGAAGCGGAAGCCGAAGCCAATCCATTTCAGGTAACGTCCGTTTATGTCTTTTCGCCCCAGCATCTGCTTGGGGACTCCATGAATGATCTGCTGCTGGCCCTTCTCTGGGCCGGCGCAGGCTCCGTGCTGCTCGCACTTGGCTTTACATTTATTGCCGCCAGACGCCTTACCTCTCCCCTGCGCACCATGGAAAAGGCAGCCCGCCAGATGGCGATGGGGAATCTGGATATCCAGGTACCGGCTTCTTCCAAAGATGAGCTCGGCTCCCTTGCCCGTTCCATGAATGAACTGACACGCGATTTAAAGAAGTTCCGCAACAACCGGAGGGAGTTTCTTTCCAATGTATCGCATGAACTGCGCACCCCGCTTTCTTACGTGCAGGGATACAGCCGGGCGCTGAAGGAAGGCTGGTACCAGAATGACGCGGAAAAACAGCAGTATGTAGATTTGATACATGAGGAATCGCACCGGATGACCCGGCTCATCAATGATGTGTTTGAGCTGTCCAAAATGGAAGAGGATCGGTTCCCGCTTGCCTGGGAGCTCGTACAGGTCGAAGACATTGCGGCCGGCGCTGTGCAGAAAATACAGTCTCAGGCCCGCCGAAAGGGATTGAACGTCATATTTGACTGTGAGCAGGAGCTGCCCGCCGCGGCGGCTGATCCGCTGCGGATGGAGCAGATCTTTTCAAATATCCTGCAGAACGCTGTGGCTTATACAAACGAAGGCCGCATCAATGTAAAGGTGACCAGGCAGGGTCAAAAGATTGTATGCAAGCTGTCCGATACCGGAAAAGGCATAGAGCCTGAACATCTTCCTTATATTTTTGAGCGCTTTTACCGGACGGATAAATCCAGGGCCCGTGCTTATGGAGGAAGTGGACTCGGACTTGCTATTGCGCGGGAATTAACGGAGCTGCAGCATGGAACGATTTCTGTAAAAAGCACGGTTGATCAAGGCACAAGCTTTTTGATTCAATTTCCTGCGGCAGAGGAGGAAGAGCATTGAGAAAAAGAGAATGGTTTCTGGCTGTACTGCTTATCGTACTCGGCATTCACTGCCTGGTGATGCCCGGCTTTATCCTGACCGGCTCCATGAATGTTCATGCTTATACAGCGCAGATCGTCCATATCTGCCTTTGGATCGGCGCGCCTATCCTCCTCACCGGAGTGATCTATATGTTTTGGAAAAAAAGAAAAGACAATAAAGGAGAACAGCTATGAGAAAGTGGTATACAGCTATTGGAGGAAGTTTGTTATTGTTTACAGCCGCCTGCGGAGAAAACGGGGAGCCTGCCGCTTCGGAACCGGAAGAGAAAGTAACCTTTTCCCACATTCACGGCGCAGGCTTTACTGCGGATGGCGATCATGCGCTTATCCCGGCCCATGACGGCCTGCGGAAACTGGAAAACGGATCCTGGACGGTGCCGGAAGGCGATGCCCATGATTATATGGGCTTTACGATGACCGACAGCGGATTCTACAGCAGCGGCCATCCGTCCCTGCAGACCGATTACGAAAACCCGCTCGGCCTTGTAAAAAGTACCAATGAGGGCCGCTCGATCGAGATGCTCGGCATGGAAGGAGAAGTCGACTTTCATATTATGGATGCCGGCTACGAGTCTCATATCATTTACGCCGTGAACCCGGAACCTCATGACACGATGCCGGAAACCGGCCTGTACCGCTCGGAAGACGAAAGCAGCTGGGAACAGAAGCAGATGGGGGGGCTGGATGGAGAGATTCTATCGCTTTCCGCCCATCCCACGGACGTTGATAAGACCGCGGCCGGCACGATAGACGGCGTCTACCTCTCTGAGGATCAGGGCGATACGTTTGAGCCCGTTTCGACAGAAGCGCCTGTTCCTGCTTTAACCTTTTTAGCCAACGGCGATCTGCTGTATGCAGAGGGCACCGGCCCGGAGACGAAACTAAAAATAACGACAGACGGCGAACAGACAGAGATTCCTGCGCCTGACATTCAGGAAGAAGACAGCACAGGCTATATTGCCCAAAACCCTGAACACCCTGGTACGCTGATTGTCACCACCATAGAACGGGATATCTTCTATACAGAGGACCTGGGTGATTCCTGGGAGCAGCAGGCGGAGGACGGCGAAGAGTTGTAATATAAAAAAACATCACCTGCGCTGCGCAGGTGATGTTTTTTAGTTACAGCGCTTTAACTTGTTTTACAAATTCACGGAGCATAGCAGGAAGGTCAGGCCAGGCATGGCCGGATACGAGGTTCTTGTCCACATAGTCCATTTCATCCATATACTCGGCGCCCATGCTCTGCACTTCCGGCTTGCAGGCATGATAAGCGGTAAGCTTGCGTCCTTTCACGACGTCAGCAATTGTAGTCAGCACCATGCTGCCGTGACACATCACGCAGATCGGCTTATCTTCTTTGAAAAAATGGGCGACAATGTCCGGCAGGTGCTCGTTCATGCGGATATGTTCCGGTGCCCGGCCGCCCGGGATAATCAGCGCATCGTAGTCAGATGCATTAATGTCGGCAAAGGCGACGTTGGCGTCAATGCCATATCCCGGTTTCTCCGTGTAGGTGTCCCAGTCTTCAAAATCATGAATAACCGTGTGCAGTTTTTTGACGCTGCCCGCGGCAATATCCACGTCAAAACCTTCTTCCAAGCAGCGATAGTACGGATAGTATACTTCCAGCGCTTCCACCGCGTCTCCTGTAACAATCAACACTTTAGGTGCTGCCATTTGTAAAACCTCCTTGTATTTATCGTTCTGCTTCTTATTTACACGTTTTGACTGATTTTAAACCTCTACTTCGACCGCTTTACGAATGGCCTGATCGAGGTCCTCAATAATATCTTCAATCGCTTCAATCCCAATCGACAGACGGATCATGCCGGGACTCACGCCGGCTTTTTTCAGGTCTTCTTCGTTGAGCTGCTGGTGGGTCGTGCTGGCCGGATGAATGATCAGCGATTTAGCGTCGCCGATATTGGCAACGTGCGAAAACAAATTCACTGAATGAATCACTTTTTTCCCGGCTTCCATGCCGCCTTTAATGCCAAAGGTTAGAATCGCTCCCTGGCCTTTGGGCATCAGCTGCTGGGCCAGTTCATATGTCGGATGCGACGGCAGCCCGGCGTAGGAGACCCACTCCACGTCTTCGTGCGTTTCCAGAAAAGCAGCGACGCGCCGTGCGTTTTCACTGTGGCGTTCCATGCGCAGATGGAGCGTCTCCAGTCCCTGCAGCAGCAGGAAGGAATTAAACGGTGAGAGCGCAGATCCTAAGTCCCGGAGCAGCTGTACCCGTGCTTTAATAGCATAGGCAATCGGTCCGACCGCATCCGTATAAACAATTCCATTGTAGCTCGGGTCCGGTGTCGTCAGGCCGGGGAATTTATCGTTTGCCGCCCAGTCGAACCTGCCGCCATCAATCAGCATGCCGCCGATCGTCGTACCGTGGCCGCCGATAAACTTAGTGGCCGAATGAACGACAATATCCGCCCCGTGCTCAAACGGCCTCAATAAATACGGACTTGGAACAGTATTATCAATAATCAGCGGAATCCCGTTTTCATGGGCAATGTCTGCAACGGCCTGTATATCAAGCACGTGCCCCTGGGGATTGCCGATGCTTTCTGCAAAGACGAGCTTCGTTTTGTCGTTGATCGCCTCCCGAAAGTTTTCCGGATCGGATGCATCCACGAAACGGACCGTAATGCCAAGCTTTGGAAGTGTCGTAGAAAATAAGTTATACGTGCCTCCGTACAGGCTGCCCGCCGAGACGATTTCGTCGCCGGCACCGGCAATATTTAAAATAGAGTACGTAACCGCTGCCTGTCCGGACGCCGTTCCTACCGCGGCGGCGCCCCCTTCCATTTCAGTGAGCCGCTTTTCCAGCACATCGGTCGTTGGGTTCATAATCCGGGAATAGATGTTACCGAACTCCTGCAGGCCAAATAAATTAGCGGCGTGGTCGGTATCGTGAAATCCGTAGGACGTCGTCTGATAAATCGGTACGGCACGCGCCATCGTCGTTGGATCAATTTCCTGGCCGGCATGCACCCCCATCGTTTCGGGACGAAACCTCTTCTTTTTTTCTGTCACTCTCTCATTCCTCCTCTGGTTGGTCTCTTGTTTGTTTCGCCGTTTTACTTTTATTTCCTGCCAGTACGCAAAAAAACCGCTCCGGATCGCATCCGGGGCGGTTTTGATTAAATGAATTTGATGGAAATACGCTCGACGTCCTCTTTCACTTCTGCCGGCATTTTCTTTTCAAAACGCGGGTGAATGAAAAAATGGTCGTTTCTCCAGATTTCCATAATGTTGCAGGAATAAATAACGTCTCCGTTCAAGTCTTTCATATAAAAGGTCATGTGGGCGCGCTTGTTCAGATCGCCATAGCGGGTCCTGCCGTGATAGCGTGGGAAAGCAAATCCGTAGATATAGTCTCCCGCCTGCTTCTCGCCGTGTACTTTGTCCAGGCTGATATTAAGCTGGATGCGATCTCCTGTTTTCATCATAACAGCTCCCCCTTTCCAGATTAGTAACTTTCGATAACAATCGGATGGCCTTGGCTGTGAGATGGTGGTCTGTACCCCTATCTTACTATATTTTGGGACTTAATGAAAACACAACGTCTATTTTTCCTTACCTGGCCGTGTTTTACCGTTTCTTGCCCGGCAGTGCCAGCCTGCGTCTTCTCCGGCTTTCCAGGAGCTTGAGACGTTCTTCAAGTTCCCTGTTTTTTTGTTTGACGCCGGCTTTGCTTTCCTTTCGGTGCAGGTCAATATGCAGATTCGGAATATCCACAACCAAAAGCGTCCATTTAAACAGCTTTACTTTCAGCTTTCCGTGAACGGACACCCGGCTTACCGGATCTCCGGGCAGGACTTCCTGCTGCACACGGACGATTCCTTCTTTTAAAGGCAGGGTGCCGCTGCCGTCAAATATCCGGCGGACAGCCGCCGGGCTTCCATCCGGATTCGACGTGCCTTCCCTTAACACGAGACGTTTGGTTTTCCAGCTCTTCATCTTTTTTTCTCCTTTTTGACAGATTTTCTCTTTTTGCTTCTATTTTTCTAAAAACAGGGTATAAGAAGAAAAAAGGAGGTGCCGTGCATATATGGAAACATTTGAAACGTGGCTCGCCGCCGTAACCGATTGGCTCTGGGGCGTGCCGATGGCTGTGCTGTTACTGGGAATTGGCATTATCTTAAATATATATATCCGTTTTTTTCCGATCCGTTATTTTTTTCATGTAATCCAGCAGACCTTCGGCTCGATTTTCAAAAAAGAAAAAGCAGAAGGCTCGGTCACCCCGTTCCAGGCGGCAGCGTCCGCCCTCGCTTCTTCGGTCGGCGCCGCCAATATTGTAGGGGTTCCCGTCGCTATTACACTGGGCGGACCCGGCGCCATTTTCTGGATGTGGGTAGTCGCTTTAATCAGCATGGGAACAAAGTATTCAGAGATTGTGCTCGGTATGAAATACCGGATCAAAAACGAAAAAGGAGACTGGGTCGGCGGACCGATGTACTACATACGCCGGGGGCTTGGCTGGAACAAAGTCGCCTTCTTTTTCTCGTTTTTTCTCCTGCTGCAAATATTCGCAAGCATTATGGTACAGTCGAATTCCCTTTCCGAAACGGTCGAGGCTTCTTTTCAGGCCAACACTCTGTATACCGGAATCGGCGTAGCCGTGCTGATCGGCATTATCAGCTTCGGCGGCATTCAATGGATCGGCAGCGTGACAAGCCGGGTGATTCCGCTGATGGTCGTTTTATACATAGGCAGCGTATGCATTGTGTTATTTAACAACCTGTCTGCCATTCCGGAAGCATTCGGCATGATTTTCTACTACGCATTTAATCCGATTTCAGCCGCCGGCGGCTTTGCCGGTGCCGGGGTCGCAGCCGCTCTCCGTTTCGGGCTCGCCCGCGGCGTTTATTCAAACGAAGCCGGTATGGGAACGGCTCCAATCGCCCACTCAACTGCGATGACCGATCACCCTTCCAAGCAGGGAATGTGGGGGATCGCCGAAGTATTTGTTGATACGATTGTCGTGTGTACGATGACCGCTCTCTTAATATTAACGACCGGGGTCTGGACGGGGGCGGCTGCAGATGATGCCAACGCCATGGTCGTTGACGCATTTGCAAGCGTCATGGGCGCCGGTGCTGCCGGCACGTTCGTCTCTATCTCCCTGTTCTGCTTCGTGCTTTCCACGATTCTTGTTATCGTTTTTTACGGGGAAAAGCAGGCGGAATATTTATTCGGCTTTACGGTGTCGATCGGCGTACGAATGCTGTATCTGGCTGCTATCGTTCTCGGTGCAATCGGCGGGCTTCAGTTTGTCTGGCAGTTTCTCGACTTTATGCTGGCGCTGATTATTGTTCCAAACATTATCGCCCTGTTTTTTCTGCGGAAAGATATCGCCGAAACAACAAAGGATTATGTCAGCCGCTATTTATCAAAAAAATAAAGCCGAAGGCGTAAAGTCCTTCGGCTTTTTGCGTGGTTATGAAAAAATCTCGTCAATTTTGCGGATTTCTTCTTCGGTCAGGGTCACGTCCCCTGCTCTTTTGTTGTTTATTACCTGTTCCCCGCGCTTGGCTCCCGGAATAATTGCATCCACGGAAGGACGCGTTAAATACCAGGCGAGAACGACATGCGCCACTTCTTCGCCTTTGGCATCCGCAATTTCGCGTACTTTTTCCACTTTTTTCAGGTTTTCCTTAAAGGCTTCCCCTTGAAAGCTCGGACGGCTGTTACGGATATCTGAAAACGTTGTGTTTTCATCGTATTTGCCGGCAAGCAGGCCGGATTCCAATGGGAAATATGGAATAAACGTAATATTCTGCTGCTCCGTGTACGGAAGAAGGTCTTTTTCCGCTTCACGGTTTAAAAGGTTGTACTCTGCCTGCAGCACATCAACATCTCCATGCTTATTCGCTTCTTTCAGCTGCTCGATCGTGAAGTTGGATACACCGATTGAACGGATTTTCCCTTCTTCCTTGAGCTCTCTTAATGCCTGAACGGCTTCATCCTTCGGCGTGTTTTCATCCGGAAAATGAATATAGTACAGGTCAATATAGTCGGTCTGCAGACGGCGCAGGCTGTCTTCCACCGACTGCTTCAAAAAGGCGGGCGAATTATCCATCGTTGTTTCATCGCCTTCAATCTTATGCGAGCCTTTGGTGGCCAGAATAATATCTGCCCGGTTGTATTCTTTCATCACTTCTCCAACCAGCTCTTCTGAACGCTCCGGTCCGTAAATAAAGGCGGTATCCAGAAAGTTCATGCCGTTGTCTAAAGCGGCGCGCACCACATCTTTTCCCTGCTCTTCATCAAGCATGTCCGGATAAATATTGTGGCCGCCTACAGCGTTTGTGCCAAGGCCGATCGGATGAACAGCAAGCGTTGATTTACCAAGTGTTACGTGTTCTGCCATTTTTTCATCTCCCTGATTGTTATGTCTCTCTTCCTATTTATCACCAATTGGGATATTGTAAACATGTTATACCGCTTTAATGTCGGCCCGTTTTGTTAATATTCTGATCAGCGCCGCTATGAGCAGAAAGAGCAGTGTACTGAATATGACCGATACGACAAGAGACACTTCCACCGATGCCAGGACAGAAATAAATTGAAACATAGAATTTTCCACCTGCCAGAACAGATCGGTTACGGCTATCAAGCCGATTCCTACAAAGGTGAACAGCAGACCGATGAACCAGTGAAACCGAAAGAAAGAGGCGCTGATAAACCAGCCGATTGCATAATATAGAATAAACTGGAAAAAGGAAGTAAGCAGCTGCGCTGTGAAATGCAGCGTGCTGCCGGCTGCCGGCTGGGTCCATGCAGTAAAGGATGCCACCAGAGTTTCCAATCCGTAAACCAGGCCGAACACCGCCGTCATTGCAGCTGGCAAAATGACCCCTGCTCCCATTGTGCCGAAGAAATAGTCCCTGCGGCTGACGCCATTGGATACGTAATAGCGGATCAAACCACCCATTGATAAAATACCGATGATCAAAAAGTAAATGCGGGCGGAACCCCTTGAATTTTCCAGCAGAGCCCAGTTTATTTCTCCATTTCCCGACCACGTGATAAAGATACTGACCCCGATATAGATGGTTAGATAAATCGCCAGAAACCAAAGGCTCCATCTTCCTATAATGTCAAAAGAGATTTTACCGACAAGTACCTTTTTATCTGACATGTTCCCCCGCTCCTTCCGTTAAATGAATAAACAGCTCCTGCAGGGCGACCGGCCCTAATTCCAGATTTTCTTCTTTTGCCTGCTGCTTTTCCTGATCGGACAGTACCGCATCAATCATGATCGACATCGTGCTGCCCAGCTGCTGTTCTTTAAGACGCTTCTTTCCGTCTGTAAATGCGAGTACTTTGTCTTTTGGCCCGGTTACGGTTGTGCCCCGCTCCAGCAGCTGTTCTTTATTTTGATGCAGCAGAAGCGCTCCGTCGTTAATAATCAGTACTTCTTCAATCAGACCGGCCATTTCCGATATGAGGTGGGTGGAGAGAATAATCGTCCGTGGATGCTCCATATAATCCTTCAGCACTTCTTCATAAAACAGCTCCCGCGCCGGGGCGTCCATACCGAGGTATGCTTCATCAAATATCGTGACCGGCGTCCGCGAGGCCAGGCCGTCCACCACCTGAACCGCTGATTTCAATCCTTTGGACAGATCTTTGACTGGTTTATTTACCGGAATGTTAAACCGCCGGCATAAATAGTCGGCATAGTTGTGATCATAGTTCGGGCGGAAGGCTGCATTCATTTTCAGCCACTTTTTCACTTTTTCCGTTTCATCTTCGAGGTTGGAATCGTACACAAAAGCGATCATTTCCATCACGGATGCATTCTCAAACGGCTCTTCCCCGTTCACCGTAATCCGTCCGGCTTTCGGTTTCCGAAAGGCTGCCAGCACTGAGAGGAGCGAGGTTTTTCCTGTGCCGTTACGCCCAAGCAGTCCGTAGATTTTATTTTCTTCGAGTTCAAAGGACACCTGCTCCAGTACGTTCTTCGAGCCGTAGCCGACACTTAGATTCTCCGCCTTAATATGCATGGTTACCGCTCCTCTCTTCTTTTCATTTCTATCATCATTTTGTAAATATCATCGGCACTGATGCCCAGCCTGCCTGCTTCCTGAAGCATTCGGCTTACATACTCTTCCATAAACGTCTGTCTGCGCGCTTCCAGCAGCTTTCCTCTTGCTCCGTCTGCAACAAACATGCCTACTCCCCTTTTCTTGTATAAAATTTGATCGTCTACAAGCTGGTTCATGCCTTTGAGGACAGTGGAAGGGTTAATCTTGTAATACGCTACGAGCTGGGTGGAAGAAGGCGCCTGCTCTCCTTCTTTCAATTCTCCATTCACAATCTCATCTTCAATCATCCTTGTGATCTGCTGAAAAATCGGCTTGTTTTCATCCAATGTGGGCCTCACTGTGGGAACACCACCTTTATGTTATATGGTTAGTTGGTTGTGTAATTAACCATATAACTTTATTTGTTTTTTGTCAATTCTTTTGGCATAAAAAAATACCCGAAACGCTTTTCAGCGTTTCGGGTATCGTTCTATCGATGCAATTTCACAAACATAACCGGACATAAAAAGGTTTCTTTGATGCCGCCGTCTTCTTCTTTTTCAAGAAGCAGAAGATCCTGGCTGAAATCATTTCCAACCGGAATAACCATTTTCCCTGTCGGCTTCAGCTGCCGGAGCAGCGCTGGAGGCACAGAAGCGGCCGCGGCTGTCACTATAATCCGGTCAAAGGGAGCATATGCCTCCCAGCCGTCGCTGCCATTGCCAAGCTTGTATTCAATATTGGAAAACCCTGCTTCCTTCAGCCGCTTCCTCGCTTTTTGATACAGGGGCTCGATCCGTTCCACCGTATAGACTTTCCTGCAGAAGGCTGCCAGCACGGCTGTTTGAAAGCCAGATCCCGTACCGATCTCCAGTACACGCAGATCGGGGCCCGGATCCAGCTCTATCGTCATCTTCCGTACAAGAGAAGGCTGTGAAATCGTCTGGCCGTAACCAATTGGTGCGGCCGCATCCACTGCGGCCTGCTCTTTATATTCCTCCATATAAAAGCTCCGGTCCATTTCTCTCATATAAGCAGTTATCGCTTCTTCCATTGATTTCATGCCCGGCTGCTCCTTCCAGAGTATAAAAAAACACCAAAGCCTCTACGCTCCGGTGTTTGCTGCATGCAAAGAAACCCTCACTATTGGCTTTTTTCCAGCAGAACAGGAGAGAGAGATCTATTTATTTGGTTCAGCTTTACTTGTCTGTGTCCAGACGGTTCTGTTCAGGGTTCACATCTTTTACTTCTTTACGCTTTCCCTGAAAAGCTTCCAGTTCTTCTTTTGATGGAAGGCCGACATGCGCTTTAATATTATATTCTGCCCGCATGGCTGGTTTTCCGTCCTCTTTTCCACCGATGGTGCGTTCTTCCACGCGATGTGCCTGGGATTGATTCTGGTTTTCCAGATCCTTTACGATGCGGGTGACGTCTTTTAGAAGATCATTCAATCTCATTGTGTTTCACTCCCTGCTTTTAGTCGCTAAGGTCTTCGTTCTTTATTTGCTGGATTCTTCGGTTTCTTCCTGCTTCGTTTCGTTTGCTTCTTCCAACTGGCGGATTCTTTCATGAAGCGCCTTGTTTTCCTGAACGACTTCCATAGCCTGGGAGGAATAATGCGGATCGTGTCTCCACCAGTCAATGCCCATTTCTTCAGCTTTATCAACAGAAGCGACAAGCAGGCGGATTTTGATAGTCAGCAGTTCTACTTCCGCGATGTTGAGCTTGATATCTCCAGCGATAACGACCCCTTTGTCCAATACGGTTTCCAGCACATCAACAAGGCTGCTGCTCCCGGAATTACTTGCATTTACCTGGGCCGGACGGTTACTAGCTGGATGGTGACGATCATTACTAGCCATTTAACATTCTCCTTTAAAGCTGATTTTCGTGCTGTGTTCTTAAATGAGGTTTCCGAGCGGGCCAAGATCAATATTTAAATCATCATCGGTCAGTCCGAAAATCACTTTCATTTCTTCCATTTTCTCTTCAAGCTGCATTAATGCAATACCAAGCTGTTCGATCTGTTCATCGGACAAGTCGCCGCCTTCTACCCGGCGCATGGCCTGGCGCTCCACAAGCTGTCGGAGAAGTTCAATAACGGTCATGACGATTTGGGAAAGGCCTTCATCAACTTTATCCGGATCCAGCGAAATGCGGCCGGTCGGATTGCTCGTCTTCAGCCCGGTAAGATCTGGTGTATCTCCCATATGGACGTCCTCCTTATTTTACTTCCTGGATCGTTCTCTCGTTTTCGACGAGGGAGCGTTTCCGGTTATCCTCCAGCTTCTGAACCGAAGCGAGAAGGACACTTAAATCAAGGTATACTAATTCAATATCGGCAATGGAGATGGTTAAATCTCCGCGGATCACTACTCCTGTTTCAAGTACCGTGTCCAGAATATCCAAAAGCGTGATATCTTTATTTTTTAAATCGAGGCTATCTTCCCGCATTGTCCTTTTCCTCCCCCTTCGCAGCGAAGTCCGAGAAGTGATAAGACGGCCACGGACCGGTCATTTCAAAATAAAAACCGGTGTTATGATCCTCGGCGTACTGTTTTTCTGCTTCCACATAATCAAGCAGCGCCTTTTTCCCATCTGCATTTACAAGGTATACGCTGTTCAGGCTCATATCTTCGTCACGTCCGGTTACTTTACGTTCCCAGTTCTTCTTCACGTCGGTTGCTTCACTGAGTGACTTTAAATGATCATGGAGCTCCTGGCAGTAATCCCTGATTTTTTCGATTGCTTTTTCTTCTGCAAAATTAGCGAGCTTTTTTTTCTCAAAAAATTGGCGGCCTTTCGGCATCGCTTCAATATCAGCTTTTTTCTGTTCCATTTCTTCGCTGTTTTCCACAACGTTGTTCATGAACTTGTCTTTTGCCGCATATACTTTCAGGTTCCATTCTTCTTTGTCGGACAGCCGTTGAAACTGTTCCATGATGGTTGCCTTTTTTTCGGAAATCATCGCCTGAAACGTGTTTTCTGCTTCAAATATGGTGCCGAACTTCAGTGGAATAACCGTATAGTTTTCGTGCAGTTTGTTCATTAATTCATGGTGATGAAAGGCTTTCACCTGCAGCCACTGCATATCTTCCACTTTACGCTGCAGCCTTGCTTCAGAGTAAACGTCCTCCGGCACGCGGCAGGTCACAGCGGTAATATCGCCGTGTACTTCGTACTGTATCATTTCCGGGGGCTCAATACCTTCCAGCTCCGGCATCGGGTTGTCAGTAAACTGCCCTGATGGTACGAAGGCATACAAGTAGATTAGTTGATTGCTTGCTTGTGCTGTATCTTCCACCTGTGTTTCCTCCTTATTCCTCCAGGCTTTCTCTCAGCTCCCGCTGCTCAATTTCTTTCGCTACGCGGTAACGGAGCAGAAGTTCCTCCTCCTGTTCGAGGTAAAGTTCTTCGGGTATTTCATCCATCTCAAACATCATCTGCAGGTTCGCCAGTTTCTGTTGGATGGTCTTTAGATCGTAATATTCCTTATCCACTTCATCTTTGACTTCCTTGCCGATCATAATCAGCAGATCAATGGGCCAAGTGAATGCTTTGGTTATCATATTACGTCGCACCCTTTGCTGTTAATTTAATATCTATAAAGTTATAGGCCGGCCAGGGGCCTGTGTATTTAAAATCAGCACTGTCCATCCATTTATTATAAATCTCATTGAGCTTTTTCTCAAATGCTTCCTCCTGGTCTTTATCAAGTAGAAAGGCAGCATTAAGAAGCATCCGTTCGTTAATTACTTCGTTACTCTTCGCAGCATCGGCAATATCGGCAAGCGGATGAAACACTTCTTTTTCAAAATCTTCATGAAGCCGGATCATAAATTTGTGGGCGGATTCACCCAGCTGCATCCGTTCATAGTAGGCTGCGTCTTCAGGCTTGGACTGCGCCTTTGATTTTAATTCTTTCATGCCCGGCTGCTGGCTTACTTTCTCCGACAGCCATTCTTTTTTTCCAATAATCTTTAAACCTACTTCAAATTTATTGCGGATTTTCGGAAAAATTTCATCGAATTGATCCTGAAGCTTTTCCATTAGAATATGAACATCTTTTTTGCCTTCCAGCACGTTGCCAAAGCTCATCGGTATAATATCGTACCGCTCCATTACCTTTGTAACAACATCCTGATGCGACTTCAGGTTCTTACGGTTTGGTTCGTATACATCAACCGGCGCATCGGCAACGACCATAGCGTATCCGTCGCGGTTTACCGTGTATACATCTCTCTCTTTTTTCAGCAGTGTTATCGTGCCGAACTCCTGCGGGGAGTCCGCTTCAATAACACAGAATAGATATACCCCTTTTTTCCCACTCACAACGGCTACCTCCTACAGCTTCTTCAGTTCCTGCTTCAATAATTTCTCTGTTTCTTCGTTGCTCTTATGGCCTTTCGCTCCGTAGATATAAGCGCCCAGCACATCCTGGCATACAAAGAAGAAATCATCATCTTTTGTATTCACGTTAATATCACTCTTGCTGCTTATTTCAGCTATCATAACGGAGGCACGGAAACTTGGTGATGGCTTGTCTTCTTCTTTACAAATCTCTTTTACCCTCGAAACGATTTTGACGATTGTTTTTGCATCACCTTCGGATATTTCCGTCCGGTCTGCAAGCACTTCTGCCTGTCTGTCAATATCCTGTTCCTGCATATGAATCGTGATCAGGCGATCTGCAAGCGCATCCTGGGTTTCATACACGCCGACATACTCTTCCGGATTACTTGTAAAGATCATCTTAAAGTCTGGATGAACGTTAACAAACGTGTCTCTCTGCTTTACTCCGTACAACGGCAGAATACCTTCCTGCAGAATGGATAAAAACAGGTTGTTTGTTTCCGGCATGGAACGTGTAAATTCATCATAAATAACGGTATAGCCTTTTGTTACGGCTTCATACAAACGACCACCGCTCCACTGCTCTTTTACTTCGTCTTCGCGTTTATACACGGTACGAACGTAGTTATCGATCAGGCGCTTGCTTTTATAGCCTACATATCCACCAAGAAGGTCTACGTTGGATAAATCCCTGTTACCGTTCAACAGTACGACCGGCTGTCCGAGGCGGCTCGCTAACTGCAGGGCAAGAGATGTTTTACCGACACCGGCAGCTCCTGTGAAGTGAACCGGGAATCCAGCATGAACATAACGTTCTGAACGATCCAGCAGACTTTGAAGCTCTTCCGTCTGAACAAAGTTTTCGAATGTTCGAACCATTTTATCGTTTTCATCATAGACCGCTTCCTGCTTATCAGACTGATCGGATGAAGGATTCTTTTTTCTGCTGGTAGTATTCGTGTTTTTTGAACGGGTGGCTGGCGATGATTTAGCTGAATCAGACGAAGTATTCTTTGAACTGGATGAGGATGACGAGCTGCCTTTGGCTTTGTTCGAGGATGATGAGGCATTCGAGCTGTTTTTCGGGTTGGATGTTTCTTCCTCTGTTTTACTCTTGGATTGTTCTTCCGTTGCTTTTGCAGGCATCTGTGTTATCTCCCTTCTGCTTTATCTAATGGCGTACTTCTTGGACGAAGACTCACACGCTGAAATGATACAACTTCTTTATTCTTGTCGAGTTTCGCTTCATATACACCCAACAACTGGTCTTTAGCATACTTTTTCATATATTCGCTTTCTTCAATTACTTCTACTTCTACATCCCATCCTTCGTCATGATTAATAACGGATGTGATCTTAAAAGGAGGAAGTACATAATTTTCAAAAAACGTTGTTACTTTTTGTAGTAATTCTTCCATGGTTATCCCTGCTTTCCGCCTGCGGCTCTATCTATTATTGGTGATAAACCCAGAACCCATACGCATGCGCGTATGGGGAAGGTTGGGTTTATTTAGAATGAATTATGCGAAGTTAAGCTGCTTTGAACGGTCGCTTACGTCCGCGTCTTCGTCTATTTCAGCTTGTACATCGTCTCTAAGAAGGCCGACTGCTTCAGCATATCTCAACCATGTGTCTACACTGGCGATTACGATACGAGCTTCGATTGTGATAAGTTCAATACCTACGAGCGAGATTTTAGCGTAGATGTCGATTACAATACCCTTGTCTAAAATACGGTCAATAACTTCTGCCAAGCTTGAAGAATCTGAGTTTCTTTCCAATGTTGCCATTGTTGCGTCACTCCTTTAAGTGAAAGTATTAATATCTTTTATGCCTTTGAGATCTTTTGCACTCTTGATGTTATGGGCACTCTTGATGCTGTCTGCTCCCTTGAGATCCGTGCTGCTCTTGAGGTTGCTTGCTGATGTCTTAATATCGCTGACACCCTTCAATTTGTCAGGTCCTTTGATGTCTTTGTATCCCTTGATGTCACTGACGCCTTTATGGATGTCTTTCATCCCTTTGATGTCACTGGCCCCCTTGATAGTGGGGCCTTTCTTCTTTTTTTTCCCTCCTTTCGAGTCCTTATCGCCGGTAAGCGAGTTGTTTTTTAATTCATCTTTGGCATCCGCTGCTTTATCCTTGAATTCATCAGCAAATTCATCCAGCTTTTCTTTTACTTCTTCACCGGCATCTTCCAGACCTTCCTTGAGTTCGGCAACTTTTTCCTTGGCTTCTTCTTTAGCGATACGCATTTTTTCGAACGTATCGTAGAATTTCTTTCCAATGATAGAAGCGGCAGCTGCATTCCTCGCTTTCGGATGATTTTTTGCTTCATCCTTAGCATAACCAATTGCTTCTTGTTTCACTTCGTTAATCGTGCTTTCGTCACCGGAAGCTAAGTCTTTTATTGTTTCCAGCGGTTTGCCGTCTGTGACGTTCTGCACCCGCTCTTTGGCACCTTTTAAATCGTCGGATGCCAGAGTGTCTTTTGCTTTGTCCAAAAGAGAAGGATCTTCTTCCTCTTTTTGTTTATCCTTATCGTCGTCTTTGTCGGATGAGAGTTTATCTTTCGCCTTATCGAACAGCGATTCTTCGCCGCTGTCTTCGTTCTCTTCTTCCGGCTGATTTTCTTCTCCGCCGGAAGATGTTCCCGGTACCAGATCTTTGGCTTTGTCTTTTGCTTTGTCCAGAAAGCCTTCTTCATCTGAGGAACTGGAAGAATCATCTCTGTTTGCAATATCAAAGGTTCTGCGCTTCTCTTTTTCGGCGCCTTCTGTTAAATAATTAGAATACATTAACGTAAAGCGCTTAAGATTCTTATTTTTCTTCCAGCTTACCATATAATGCACCACCACCTCTCGTGGTTAAAGCTTACTCAGCTGAGTATGCATGCCGCTCTACTACCATACCCGATGAGTAATTTATTAATCTAGTTCATTTGAATGGTTTCTTATGAAAGTTCTGGAATCTGTGTGGAACGCTCAGAGATCTTGCGGTATGAAGTGATATTCAAGTTATCATTGATATTTGCATCGTATAGTACAATGTTTTTTATCACCTTATTGTCCTGCTTTTCTTCTGATTCCACTACTTCCAAACGAACTTTCCAACCATTTTTGCGGTCTGTTGCTGAAATCGTCTGAAACGGTTCTGCTACTTCTTCTTTGAAGTAGGCTTCAACTTTTTCGATGGCGTCGTCGCTACTTTTTTTTTTAGAATCGGATTTAGCAGACGACTGTTTTTTACTCGATGATGCTGACGATGCCTTTTTGCTGTCGGAAGCGGATTTAGCTGCAGAAGCGGTCGTCCGGGTTTTTGTCTTAGGTTCTTCTTTTGTTACCGATTTGTTGTCTTTATCTGTTTCCTGCTCGGTAAGCGGCTGCTGGGTTTTTCCCGTTGAAGGCTTTTTAATACGGTTTGGCTTTTTAAAGGATGCCTTTTTGGGCTGCTCCTCTTCTGCCTTCTCCTTATCATTATCCTCTTCTTCTTCAGCTTCGTCTACTTCTTCGTCTTCAGCTTCTTCTTTGTCTTCTGCTTCATCTTCATCTTCTTCGTCTTCTTCGTCTTCTTCGTCTTCTTCGTCTTCTGCTTCTTCGTCTTCTTCGTCTTCTGCTTCTTCGTCTTCTTCGTCTTCTGCTTCTTCGTCTTCTTCTTCGTCTTCATCTTCTTCTTCGTCTTCTGCTTCTTCGTCTTCTTCTTCGTCTTCATCTTCTTCTTCGTCTTCTGCTTCTTCGTCTTCTTCGTCTTCTTCTTCGTCTTCTTCGTCTTCTTCTTCTTCTTCTTCTTCGTCTTCATCTTCTTCTTCGTCTTCTTCTTCGTCTTCTGCTTCTTCGTCTTCTGCTTCTTCGTCTTCTGCTTCTTCGTCTTCTGCTTCTTCGTCTTCTGCTTCTTCGTCTTCTTCTTCGTCTTCTTCTTCGTCTTCTTCGTCTTCTTCATCTTCGTAGCCGTCATACTTTTCTTCTTCTACTTCTTCTTCCTCAAGCCATTCTGTCTCTTCATCAAAAACTTCGTGCTCTTCATTCTCTTCTGATTCAGACTCGAGGCGCTCCTGCTCTTCAGCTTCTTTGGCTTTTTTAGATTTTTTGCTGTCTTTATTTTTTAATTTTTTTTTTTGAACAAGCCGCCTTTTTTCTCTTTCTCTTCCTCTTCTTCCGTACCCTGGATTTTCTGGCCGGCTTTGACCATTGTATCGCCGACTTTGCCTTTTGCTGCTACAAGGCCGCCGCCGACTTTACTCTTCGCTGTACCGAGCGATGATTTTACTTTTTCCGGAATAGCTGAAGCAGCTGATGCTGCATCATTGGCCTTTTTGGCTTTTTTAGCATTTTTAGCTGTGTTTTTCGTTTTGTCGGCAGCTTTCTTTACCGGCTTAGGTGCTGCTTTTTTTGCTTTTTCAGCCGTTTTGCCTGCACCGTTTTTCGCTTTTTTAGCAGTGCTCTTTGTTCCTTCTTTTGCTCCTGATGATTTTTTCTTTACTGCTTTCTTTGTATCCTCTGTACCTTTTTTTGCTTTATCTGTTGGTTTTTTCACGTTGTCTTTCTCTCCATTCTCTTTAGCCTTACTGGAAGGTTTCTTTTTAGTGTCGTCGCTTTTCTTAATTGTTGCTGTTTTTGTTTTAGGATTCTTTTTGTCTTTCATGTTTTCTTTCGCATCTTCTTTTTTCTGTTGAAGTCTTTTTGTTGTTTCTCTGCTTACCATCGGCAGGGCTCCGCCTACCAGGCTGCCTACAGCCATTAATGCGTAAGTAACTTTATTACTGTTATTTTTTTCAGCCAATTGAATGCACCGTCCTTCATCTTATTTATTATGCCATTAAGCACCATTACCCTTTTGTCCAACATTTAATCTTCAATTCTTGCGTTTTCTAAAAATATTATGTTATATAATCTCCAAACCCATTGATATAATAGGAATTAAAAATATGTATAATAAATCTATAAAATTTATAGAATAAAGGCATTTACCTCTTTTTATTAATATGTAAGACGTATTATTTGACTAATAATAGGATATTTCTGATTTTTCCACCATTTGCTTCCCCTTCTATTTTCTTATAAAATTTACGTTATCACTATTTTTACCAAAGGAGAACATATATGTCCGATTACAGTGCCGTAAACCGCTCCCGCTCCACCCAGACCCGCCTTGTGCTTCCACCGGATACCAATCATCTGGAATCTATATTCGGCGGCAAGGTTCTTGCCTACATTGATGAAATTGCAGCCATTTCGGCAATGAAACACGCCAATAGTATTGTCGTGACCGCTTCCATCGACTCTGTTGATTTTGTATCAGCTGCGAAGGTAGGAAATATCCTTGAGCTGGAGGCTTTTGTTACGGCAACGGGAAGAACGTCTATGGAAGTCTATGTGAAGGTTCAGTCGATTGATGTGACAACCGGCACTACGGCTCTTACGACGGAATCCTTTCTGACAATGGTTGCCGTTAATGAAAGCGGTGATCCTATTCCCGTTCCCGCTGCAGCCCCGGAAACAGAGGAAGAACAGCGGCTTTTCGATTCTGCCCCTGCCCGGAAAGAACATCGGAAAAAACGGGCTTCTGTATACAACAGCCATGCCTGATGAATCCAATCTCTTCCTATTAATATCGTTACAAAAACTCCCTCCTGCAGAAAGCCAGGAGGGAGTTTGTTATTTAAGCCCACCACATATCGGATGGTTTTTCTACAATATTTACGCTGCGGAGATTATCGACCGCACGTTGAAAACCTTCCGAAACGCTCATTAAAGGATCTTCGTGCTCGATGCTGATTGTATCGTCATAGCCGAACTTACGAAGCGTGCTGATCATATCGCTCCACTCCTGCAGGCTGTGGCCGCAGCCGACTGAACGGAACGTCCAGGCGCGCTCTTGTACGTTATGATACGGCTGCATATCCGTCAAACCGTACATGTTTACATTTTCCCAGTCAATATGGGTGTCTTTTGCGTGGAAATGATGGATCGCGTTTTGTTTACCCAGGATTTTTATAGCCGCTACTGGATCAATTCCCTGCCACCACATATGACTCGGATCGAAATTGGCGCCTACCGCATCGCATGTAGCGTCGCGGAGCTTAAGTACGGTATACGGGGTGTGTACAAGAAAGCCGCCGTGCGGCTCGATGCCTACTTTAATGCCATGATCTTTCGCATAAGCGCCTGCTTCTTTCCAATAAGGAATCAGCTTCTTCTCCCACTGCCAATTGTAAATATCGCTGTACTCCTGCGGCCACGGGGCTACCGGCCAGTTTGGAAGCGTTGCGTTATCATCCGCACCGGCTACGCCGGAAAAGTTGTTAACAACGGACACATCAAGCATTTGAGCAAGCTGCACCGTTTTGCGGAACACGTCATCTGACTCCTGTGCATACGCCTTATCCGGCGCAATCGGATTGGAATGGCAGCTGAAGGCGCTGACAGACAAACCGCGCATATCGAGCGCTTCCTTGAACTGTTTTCTTTTGTCTTCGTTTTGAAGAAGACCTTCCAGATCCACGTGGGCACTGCCGGGATTTCCACCGGTACCAAGCTCTACCGCATCCAGGCCGGCGGCTTTTACTTTATCAAGCATGTCTTCAAATGAATCATTATTAAATAGTACAGTAAATACTCCTATTTTCATTGAGTGACGCCTGCCTTTCTTACTGAGGTGATGGTTTTTTCCTGACTGGATTCCAGCGCTGCCAGAATAACATCCAATGCGCGTTTGCCGTCCGCTCCTGTAATAGGAATCGGTGTACCCTTTACGACGGTTTCGACAAATGCGTCTACAATACCGGAATTTTCCTGGCCGCCCGCCGCGTTCGTCTGAATGCCTCCCAGGTCATAGCTGATCGTTTCCCCTGATGTGTAGACAGCAATCAGAGAATACTGCGGGTCATCCTCCAGGCGGAGCATACCTTTTTCGCCGTAGATTACGGTGGCATTGTCTTCAAACGGCTTGTAGGACCAGCTCGCTGTCAGCGTGCCGATAATACCGCTTTCCATTTTCAATACGCAGACAGCGTTGTCGTCAACGGTGGTGTTTTCTTTTGCTACGGTTTCCACAAATGCACCGACTTCTGCTACCGGCTCGTCAAACAGAAACTGAATCAGGTCAGATTTATGGACGCCGAGATCTCCCATCGCGCCGATAAACGCTTCCTCTTTACGGAAAAACCAGCTGTCCGCTCCGTCGATGCTCCAGCCTTCCGGGCCGCCGTGGCCGAATACTGTACGAAAACTGTAAATTTTACCGAGCGCTCCTTCTTCCAGCAGCTCTTTTGCTTTCACGTGGGAAGGAACGAGCCGCTGATTATGGCCCACCATCAGCTTCGTGCCGTTTTTCTCTGCGGCGTCTATCATATCCTGTGCTTCCTGGGAGGAAGTAGCCATCGGCTTTTCACAAAGAACATGCTTTCCTGCTTCCAGTGCGGCTATCGATACAGGGGCATGCATATAGTTAGGCGTGCATACGCTGATGGCCTCAATGGAAGGTTCCTGCTTCAGCATCTCCTGGTAATCCGTGTACACCTGAACGGAAATGTTAAATTTCGTTTCTACTTCCTGAGCCCGCTCTTCCACCAGATCACAGACCGCCACAATTTCTACTTCTCCTCCGGCCAGATATTCCGGAATGTGACGTTCTCTGGCGATGCTTCCGCATCCAACGATGCCAACCTTTAATTTACCCATCATGCAAAACCCCTTTTAAATAGTTAGTATTTTTTGACTCTTATGATGTTATTCTTTCACAGATCCGCTCGTTAATCCAGCAACAATGCGGCGCTGGAAAATTAAAACGAGAATAACGATGGGAATCGTCACGATAACCGTTGCGGCAGTAATGTCTCCCCATGGTACCGTAAATTCACTCTGGTAGAAGGAAATCCCTACGGGAATCGTCCTCCAGGCGTCATCTGTATTGATGGCGAGTGCAAATAAGTACTCGTTCCATGCGGCAATAAATATAAGAATTCCTGTCGTAAATACGCCGGGCGCTGCCAGCGGCAGAATGATTTTCCTGAACGTCTGGAACGGTGTGGCTCCATCCAGTTTCGCCGATTCTTCCAGCTCTACCGGGATTTTCTTGAAAAACGTAGCCAGAATCCAGATCGCAAGCGGAAGGCTTATTGTAATGTAGGGAATAATTAACCCAAGGTAGCTGTTGCGCAGGCCGGCATCTGTCACAAAATCAAAGATCGGTGACAAGATAGCAATCTGCGGGAACATGGAGGAGGCAAGAACCAGCCCCAGAATCAGCCCCTTTCCTTTAATAGGAAGCCTCGTTACCGCGTAGGCCGTAAAGGAAGCAAATGCCAGAGAAAGAATCGTCGTTGCCCCTGATACGACAAAGCTGTTTAACATATATTGAAATAAAGGCCGTGTCGTTACAGCGGACACGTAGGAGTCGAAGTTCATATTTGGAGTAAACCAGTTAAAATTCCCGAAGATTTCATTGGGCGGTTTCAAAGACGTAAGAAACACCCATAAAAAAGGAAACATAACCAAAAAGATAAAGAGGACCAGGAAAATATAAAAACCAATGCCTGCCTTTTTTTCCATCGCTGCCTTTCACACCTTTCTGTCGGTATTTCTATTTCGGTTCTATCGCTTGGTCCGCTCGGCAAACAAGTCGGATCCAATCAGCTTTACAAAAATGATGCTTATAATGGCGACACTGATAAAGACAATAACGGATAAGGCAGAGCCTGCACCGAAGTTCTGCTGTTCAAACAGCGCTTTATAGGCATACACAGAAATGGATTCTGTGGCATTGGCCGGTCCGCCGCCTGTTAGAACGTAGATCAGGTCGAATACCCGGAAGGCATCCAGCGTTCTGAAAAGCAGGGCAACGAGAATGGCCGGTTTCAAAAGCGGCAGCGTGACGCTTACAAACTGCTGCCATCTGTTGGCGCCGTCTACTTCAGCTGCTTCATATAAAGACCTCGGAATCGTCTGCAGCCCGGCAAGTAACAGCAGAGCCATGTACGGCGTTGTTTTCCAGACATCTGCGAGGATAATAGAAAACATCGAACCACCTGCGGTCGTAAGCAGCACGCCGGGATCAGAGATGAGTCCCAGCTGTGCCATATAGTGGGCGACAATCCCGGACTGGCCATCATACAAATAGCTCCACATCATCGCAGCCACCGCTGTTGGAATCGCCCACGGGATAAGAACGGCCGTCCGGACGAGTCCTCTTCCTTTAAAGGCTCTGTTAATTAATATGGCGACACTCAAACCTAGAATAAGTTCAAAACCGACCGATGCTACCGTAAAAACGATAGTATTTCCCATAGCGGTCCACGTTCTTGCATTGGTTAAGTATTGGGCATAATTATCGACTCCGACAAAATTGGAGTCCAGTACTGATCCCTGCAGGCCTTCCAGCTGAGACACCATGTATCCAAATTCCACGGCTTCTTCTTCGCCCAGGGTTTCCTGATAGGATTGGATCGTGCTGATATGTGTACTGAGCGCCTGGTTGAAGTCGCTTCCCCAGTCGCCGTCAAGCGGTGCAATAAGCAGGCCGCTGGAAATCGGTTCAAAATTTTCCAAACGGGTATTTACTTCGTTGTACTGCTCCCTCATCGATTCATCTTCCATTAAGGCTTCATGGTACTCATTCATGGCAGCTTCTGCCTCTTCGAGGTCAGCGGCGGCTTCAGGCTCCAGCTCACTCAGCTCGGTAACCGACTGTTCGATCAAGTAGCGGTTATCCGCATACGTTTCCATATTGAGGCTTTCCGACATAATCCGCTCCGAGCGGGTTGGGTCATTTAAACGGTAATCAAACAGGCTGTTCCAGCCGGAGAGCATAATCGGCCAGATAACGACCAGCAGAATTAATATAATGGAAGGCGCAATCATTGTGTAGCCCAGCTGTTTTTCACTGAGCTGAAATGGTCGTTTGTTCTTTTTGTCTTTCTTAGCCATGGCAGTTCCCCCTCTCCTTTTTAGTCGGCAAATGCTGCTTCTATTTTGCTTTCCATATTTGCAGCTGCCTGTTCTGCTGTAATCGTCCCTGCGGCCGCACTTGAAAGCTCAATCTGCATAATATCCGACACCTGCGGATAAATCCCTGTAACCGGACGCGCTACAGCATTATCGAGCGTTTCCTGAAAGGCCGGATCTGCGAACAGCTCATTGGAGGCGGTCACTTCTTCGTCTTCATACAAACTCTCGACCGTCGGTGCTCTTGCGCCTTCCAGGGCACCAATTTTCTGGCCTTCTTCGCTGCTTAGAAATTTAACCAGCTCCCAGGATTCTTCAATATTTTCCGAGCTTTTGTTAATCATCGTCGACCAGCCGCCAAGAGAAGATGCGTTTCCTTCCGGTCCTGAAGGCAGAGCAGTGATACCAACGTCATCAGGAACCTGGGATGTGTCGGGGTCGGTTGATGTGGAAAGCATGTACGGCCAGTTTCTGGCAAATACCGTATTTCCTTCCAGAAAGGCGTTTTCCGTTTCAATCTCCTGGAAATTAAGAATATTGTTAGGTACATAATCGCTTTGCATCATTTCCACCATTTTTTCAATACCGGCAATCGCTTCCGGTGAATTAACAACAACTTCCTGGTTTTCATTAATAACCTGGCCGCCGTAGGCACTGATATATTCCATCGACGTGGTTACAAGACCTTCATACTGGGAAGCCTGCGTGGCAAACCCGAAATTGGTGCCGCCTTCCCCCTGCAGATCAGCAGCCATTGTTTCAAGCTCTTCCCATGTTTCCGGAGGCTCTTCTACAATGTCGGTCCGGTAATATAATATACCGGCATCGGTATAAGAAGGCAGTGCATACTGGCGGCCGTTAAGCGATCCGGATTCAATCGTTGCCGGAAAATGGGCATCCAGATCCACGTTGTCTCGTTCAATCAAACGGTCGAGGGGCAGTACATATCCCGCCTGCCCGAACTCAGCCGGCCATACAACGTCGGAGGCGAATACATCAATCTCCGGACTGCCGCTGCTCATTAACGTAACGTACTGGTTGTGCTGCTCTCCGCTGTCGGGCGGCATTTCCCTTACTTCTACATTGATATTGGGATTTTGTTCTTCAAACGCGGCAAGCATCGCATCGGTCGCCGGAGTTGTATCAGTACCGCGGGCATAAGTGATCGTTACTTCTTCTTCCCCGCCGCCGATGTTTTCGCCGACAGAGGCACATCCGCCTAGAAAAACGAGCACTCCTGCCATTGCTGCAGGTAACATCTTCATCGCAAACCCTCCCTGTTTTCTTTTTTTCGTTAAAATCCAAAACGTTTCGGATTTTGGTTAAAGCTGCCCTCCTTTTAATGTCTTGGAGGACAGGTGGATTTTCGGACAAGAAGCGATCCTGGTATAATCACTTTCGTCTTTGTTTCCCTGCCAAGCAGCCGATTAATTAACAGCTCGGCGGCCATGTTTCCCATTTTGTATTTATCCTGATGCACGGTTGTCAGGGCAGGCGTTGTATACTGGGATACAACAAGGTTATCGTAGCCGACAACCGATAATTCATCCGGCAGTTCATACCCCAGTTGATGAGCCGCTTTCATAACCCCCATCGCCATCAGATCGCTTGAACAGAAAATAGCCGTTGTTTCCGGATATTCTTCAAGCAGTTCAATCGATCTTGCACAGGCTTCTTCTTCATTAAAATAGGCAAGCCTTACTTTCTTTTCATCAAAAGCAATGTCTGCTTCCTGCAGGCCTTCCTTGTAGCCTTTTAGTCGTTCGTGACTTATGTAAGCTTCATCATCCCCGTTAATAAAAGCAATGTGCCGGTGCCCGAGCGAAATTAAATGACGCACCGCCTCTCTTGCGCCCACCGCATTATCTGTAGACACAAAGCTTGTGGTTTCATTTTCCACAGGATGATCAATAAAAACACACGGTACGCTGCTCTCTTCCATCTGCTGAAGAAACGGATCATCGTGGGCAAGGCCCTGCGAAATAACGCCTTCGATCTGCCGCTCGCTGCAAAGCTGATGGTATGTCTTGCCCCGCCGCTTCGCAAACTCAGATTGAAACAAAATCATGTCGTAATCCGCGTAGCTTGCGTACTCGTTCACGCCGGAAATAACATCCATTGTAAACGTATCTTTCGGGTTGGATGGAAATGAACTTGACGTCAGAAGCCCAATCGTACTTGATTTGTTCGTCACCAGCCTTCTTGCTGTTATATTCGGGCTGTACTGCATCTTCTCGGCCACCTCTTTAATACGCCTGCGTGTTTTTTCATTCACGTCATCGTATCCATTCAAGGCTCTGGAAACAGTAGTGACAGAAACATTAGCGGCTTTCGCAATATCCTTAATTGTAACCATTCCCTCAACCTCCAAAACGTTTCGGTTTGTACAATTTTCATTATAGAAAACGCTTACAATTTTTGCAACTACTTTTTTTAACATTAAACATGTATATACAAAAAAAGCCTAATGTATAAAGCGCTTTCCCTGGTAAAAAATTTTTGAAATAAAAAAGGATTCCTTCAGCTGCGAAGAAATCCTCCTTCTGAATGAATAACCTGTCCGGTAATCCAGGATGCCTCCTCCCCGGCCAAAAAAGCAACCAGACGGGCCGCGTCGCCGGGCCTGCCAAGACGACCACGCCCGAATTTAGGTTCCAGCAGCGCTTTCGTCTGTTCATCCATCCATCCGCTGTCCGTCGGGCCCGGATCTACAGCATTAACCGTGATGCCAAGCGGTGCCGCTTCTGCCGAAAAGGAAAGGGTAAATGCAGACAGGGCCCCTTTCGTAGCAATATAAGCCAGCTCTCCCGGCATCGGTCCCTGCTCTTGTCCGGACGTCATAATGATGATCCGTCCTTCTGAACCTTGAAACCGTTTAGCAAACGTGGTGCTAAGCAGCATGGTAGTCCGCATATTCACTTCATAATGGCGGTCAATAATTTCCGGTGTAAGATTCTCGTAACCGTCCCTTGTGGAATAAGCCGCATTGTTGACGAGAATGTCCGGCGGTCCAAAAGCAGTGTACACTGCATCCAACAGCGTTTCGGCAGCATCCGGCAGAGACAGGTCAAGTTCCATGCTTCTGCAGGATACGCCGGCCTCCAGTATTTCCTGTTCCAGTCCGGCGGCAAATCCGTCTTCGCTCTGCCAGTAGACGAAAAAGATATCTACTCCTTTGGATGCAAGCTCCCTGCAAATCGCCGCCCCAATTCCGTTAGTGCGGCTCACTCCTGTAATGACTGCACGGTTCCTGTCGATACTATCCCTCCTGCTTTTTTATTCATGGTTCCGGACACTTTGCTTATTCTCGAAATAACGATCCCGTTCCTGTTTCTTTTCGTCAATAAGAACCCCGTCCTCTTCTATATCCTTTTGTTTTTCCTTTTTAATATGCAGAATAGAACCAAGGACAAGGATAAACCCTCCCAAAAACAAATTAGCATTTTCTGTTAATGTAATGATATTTCCTAAATCCAGTAAAATTAAAGCAGCTCCTACAAAAGCAAAGATAATATAAATCACATTCCACTTCTGCATCGAACTCTCCTTTTCAAAAGCTGTCATTATTTTTTATATATGTATATTAACCTAAATAAAGCATAAAAAAACCTGCCATTTACAGGCAGGCCGTCTTTATTTATTAAAGAAACGTGATATTCAGCGGTTCAAGGTCTTTCTTCTGCAGCATCATCCGGACGGTAACAAGCGGATCCACTACCTGGCAGACCTCAACCTGTCCGGCAGCACTGAGAAACATTACGGCATTGTTTTTGTCCATTTCGCTTTCACGGGCTAACAGGCCGGCTAAAAAGGAAGTCGCCCGGTGAATCCCCTGCTCAAGCGTGGGGGCGGAAGAAATGACGCCAATCTCCGATTCGTTTTCAAGAAGCGGCATAGAAAGCTTTTTGTTTTTAATCACTTCGAAGGTCACCGTGGCGCGTCCCGCGGCTTCAATTCCGGTCACGCCGACTTCTCCATCTCCCATCGCAGCGTGCATGTCCCCAAGGCCGAACAGAGCACCCGGTGCCGAAACTGGAAAATAAAGCACAGCCCCTTCTTCTATCTTTTTGTTATCCATATTGCCGCCATGGTCTCCCGGGGTTCCGTTCGAAACAGCTTCTCCTTCCGGTGCAACACCGATAACTCCGATCATTGGGTTCAAATCCAGGGAGATCCCGTAGCCAAAGTCGCCTTTGTTCTGCCGGAGGGGTATCTTTTTAAATATCAGATCTTCCATTTCCTCTTTCATCACACCGAGTCCTTTTCCTACCGCCATCATGCCGTAATCCGCTAGCTCAATTTTATCAATTGTCACCTTAAGGCAGTCACCGGGTTCCGCCTCTTCTATGTAAACTGGTCCTGTAGCGGGGTTGATGCGGTCCCAGTCAATCTCTCCGTAATTGTCCCCTTCTTCTGTTACCTGATTTTCAAAACAGTCATACGTTTCCAGAGTAAGCGTTGTGCCTGAAGGAACGGTTACAGCCGCTTCCCGGTCCTTTGAGAAGCTGTAGAACATGTTTTTCTTTGTCAGCGTTTCCATATGCCTGCCTCCTTTGTTTTTATACGGATAGTATAGCAAAAATCTCAGCCGCTTCCTATGTATTGCATTCTGCGGGTTTATCTATTATAATGAACATATACCCAGTAAGGGTATAAATCACTAAAGGAAGGGGAATTCACATGATTGCTGTTTTACCGAGAATCAACGAGTTAGCCAACAAATCCAAAAGGACGGGACTCAGCGCGGAAGAAAAAGCCGAGCAGAGGCAGTTGCGTGAAGAGTACCTTCAAGCCGTCCGGGGCGCCTGTGACGCGACCCTGCTTCAAACCACGGTGAAAGATCCGCTTGGAAATGATGTTACTCCCGATAAACTAAGAGAAGCTCAAGGCGTGACTAAACTATACCACTAAGAATTAAAATAGTATTTCCAGTTGCTTTAAACATCCCGCGGCCAAATAGGCCGCGGGATGTTTTTATTAAAGCTGCTTTTTTAGAGAGGGAATGTTTTTTTAAAATGGAATATTAGTAAATAAAGAAACCGATGAATAAAGGAGGCGGAAAAAGTGGAGCAGAACAGCTTCACAAAAATGGACCGGCAGATTGGCCGGTTATCAGCGTCAGCATTGTTTGTATCCGGTGGTCTTTACGCCGTGGTTCTATCAGCAGGATTAGCCGCACTCGATTCCCCACAGGATCCTATATCCGATCCGTACTTTACTATTCTGGAACTGCTTATTTTACTGATGGCACCCCTTATGGTGCTGCTTATCGCCGCTGTTCATGCCTATGCGCCCGCGCCTCTCAAGATACTAAGCATGCTCTCTCTTCTTTTTATGAGCATGACAGCTTTAATTACTTCAAGCGTCCACTTCGTCCTGTTAACCGTCAGCCGGCCGATTGAAACAGTGGTTGACGCTCCCTGGACTCCTTTATTTTTTTCGTTTGAATGGCCGTCTGTGATTTACACCTTGGATATACTCGCATGGGATTGGTTTTTCAGTCTGGCAGTGCTGTTTGCGGCCCCGGTTTTCGGAGGCAGCAAACTAAACAATGCCGTAAAAGTTCTTCTCATACTAAGCGGTGTTTTGAGCCTCGCCGGCCTCGCCGGACCTGTAACGGGCAGTATGCAGCTGAGAAATATCGGCATCATTGGCTACGCCGTTATTTTTCCGATTACGTGTCTGCTGCTGGCTGTTGTATTTAAAAAAGCCAGTTTGACTAAAAAGACATATCAATAAAACAGGCTGTCCCATGGAAAGCGGGACAGCCTGTTTTATTGATCCATCGATTCGATATACTTTTTTAATACATGCACACCCTGCACCCCGTCGTTTAACGAGGTCCATTCAGCCGGGTTGTGGCTGATGCCATCTTTGCTCCGTACAAACAGCATCGCCGCTGGAATATGGTGGCCGACGATCATTGCGTCATGGCCGGCTCCGCTCGGTATTTCCACTGCCCGCAGGCCGCATGCTTTTAGTGCATCCCCCAGCATCTGCTTTTCGGTGTCGGCAATCGGCACCGGCTTTACTTTTAGTATCTGCTGCTGCTCGCAGTCAACATTGCAGGAAGCTGCTGCTTTCCCGGCGGCTTCCATAACGAGCCGGACGACATCGTCTCTCGTTTCTTCTTCAATATCACGAATATCCACCACCAGCTCGACCCGGCCCGGGATGACATTGGCTCCGTTCGGAAATACGTTCAGCTTTCCAACGGTAGCAACTGCTGTCGCGCTCACCGTACCGGGAATGTCCGGTACACTTCGTACAAACTCTCCGGCCGCGACAAGTGCATCCCGTCGTTCCCCCATAGGGGTATTCCCGGCATGCCCCGCGCTTCCTGTAAAGGCAATTTCCAGCCAGCTCGGGCCGGCGATGCCGGACACAATGCCGACCGGAAGATCTTCCTGTTCCAGCCGGGTGCCCTGTTCGATATGCACTTCTACAAAAGCGGCGATGTCGGAAAGGCTGCGTTCCGACTGATAAAAGCCTTCTTCCGTCAGGCCTACATCCGGGAGCACTTCCGCAAATCCCCTGCCGTCCTGATCGGCCAGACCGCTTTGTATGGATGGATCTATTTCACCCGTCATCGCCCGGCTGCCGGTTAAGCCGTTATTAAACCGGGCGCCTTCTTCATCTGTAAAAATCACTACTTCATAACTTCGTTTCGGCACGTACCCGGTTTCTTTCCAGGCCTCTGCCACTTCAAGCGATGACAGCACCCCGAGCGGGCCGTCAAAATGGCCTCCCTCCGGCACGCTGTCTACATGGGATCCGCTTAGCAGCGCAGGAAGATCCGGATTGCTTCCCTCAAGGCGGCCGAATACATTGCCGGCCGCATCTTCGGTTACCGACAGCCCGGCGTCCTTCATCCAGCCGATAACCAGATCTTTCGCCTGCCGTTCTTCGTTGGAAAACCCAAGCCGATAGCTGCCTCCGCTTTCCGTCAGACCAATTTCAGAGAGGGCGTGCAGACGGGAGGCGATTCGCTTTCCGCTGATACCGTCATAGGAATAATCTGTACGGTAATTTTTAAGCAGCGTTTCGTATAAATTCCAGTTGTCTGTATGCATGCGCTCACCTGCTATTTTTGATTTTTGTAAATGGCTCCGTCTTTCATAACAAAGCAGATCGTTTCGCTCTGTTCCAGCGACCGGATATTTTCCAGCGGGTTCGTTCTGCTCATAATCACATCCGCGAGCTTTCCTGTTTCTATTGTACCCAATTCTTTTTCCCAGCCAAGACATTCAGCAGCGGTTTTTGTCGTAGCCGTGATGGCTTCCATTTCCGTCATGCCGATGTCGCACATCAGCCCGAGCTCACGCAGGTTGGTCCCGTGCGCCATAACGCCGGCATCCGTTCCCATCGCAATTTTCACGCCTGCTTTATACGCTTTAGCGATACTTGCTTTATGTGTTTCAAATACTTCTTTTGATTTTTCCACCGCGTAAGGGGCCATGGAATCGTCCGTTTCCCCGGCTTCGAGCACGGACAGCGGGGCCAGCAGTGTCGGCACGAGGAACGTACCGTTCTCAAGCATCAGCTCTATCACTTCGTCATCAATATAAATGCCGTGTTCAATCGAATAAATACCGGCCCGGATCGCATTCTTAATTCCTTCGGCACCCTGGGCGTGGGCCATCACCTTGATCCCTTTTCGGAAGTGCGCTTCCTCTACCATCACTTCCAGCTCTTCCTGGGAAAACTGCGTAAATTCCGGATGGTCGGTCGGACTCGTCACGCCTCCGGTCGCATGCACTTTAATGACATCCGCTCCGGCACGGAGCATTTCCCGGACCGCCTTACGTACTTCTTCTTTTCCATCACAGATGCCGCCCGGCATGCCCGGATACGTCTGCGGAGTCGTATCCACGCCGGAATGGTTCCAATTATCGCCGTGACCGCCGGTAATAGTAAGCGGGTTGATGCTTACCTGCATCCGCGGTCCTTTGACAAGCCCGTCCTGAACGGCTTTCTTCATCCCTGCATCTGCAAAACCCGCATCGCGGACAGAGGTAATGCCTGTATTGAGCGTGCGCTGCAGGTAATGAATGCTTTCGTAAAACCGGTAGGAAAACGGCGTTAAAATGGATTCCTGTACGTTTTTAATCTGCAGGGCCATATGGACGTGGGTATCAATCAGACCAGGCAGAATGTATTTTCCATCGGCATCAACAATCGCTGCGTCTCCCGGTGCTGTAATGTTTTTACCTATTTGTTCGATGTGGTTGTCTTTGATTAATACGGAAACGTCCCGGACCGGTTCCGCTCCCGTTCCGTCGATTAATGTTCCGTTTTTAATAAGCGTATATGCCATGTGTAATCCGCTCCTTTAAATAGTTTGAATAAGAATACTCGCAATAACGATTGAACCTACGGTAACAGAAGTAAATCCACCGATCAGCATCGGTGCGACGAGTTCATTCATGATGCGTTTTTCTTCTGCTTCGTTGCGACCGACGCTGCGGCTGACTTCCTCCACGATTAAATAATCACCCGGAAATCCGTAAAGTGCCGTCAGGACAACAGGAATCGATTTGGTCGGCTTCCATTTAAACAATTTCCCGCCGATTAAAGCGCCCAGGATCAGGCCGGTTGTACCAATGAGAATAATGCAGAGAACGGGCAGCAGGGAAGCAACGACCTGAGCCCACGTGACGCCGACGAGTGAATTAACAACGACGACAATCAGCGCGACCATTGTAATACCAGAGCTGTTTGCCTTATCCATCGTACGCTCCGGATAAAAACGAAACGCCGCTCCCGTAATCCCTATCGCAAGCGCCCAAATACTGTTATTAATACCGGTCAGTCCGTCCAGCCATACGGCAAGAGCACCGCCGACAAACAGTAGAAATAATAGAAAGAAATTGCTTTTCATGTACTTTTCCGGAAACAGCATTTTCTTCGGCTGATCGGAAGACAGTGCGCTTTCCTTCAGCGCTTCGTCGCCTTCCGTTAAGTATTCCTCGTTATAAATATCCTCACGGATTGTATGTGCGTATTTGCTCAGCAGTACCGACGTCAGCGGCATACCGACTAAATTCTGAAGCGTAAACACGACAACCGGAATAGCCGCAAGCGTTACAAGTCCTGCTTCCGCCAGTCCTTCCGATGTAACGATATAGGCAATGATACCGCCTGTCAGCGGCCCGGCACCGGCGACCGCCGTCCCGTAGCCAAACAGCGGCGTAATAATAGCAAGCATCGCCGCTACCGAAATAACCAGTCCAATCAGCGTGATGGAGACGGCTTTGTACTGTTTAATAATAACGGTCAGGGGAATCATCGTTCCGAGGTGAACAATAAGGACAGGCACAAGCATGCCGCCAAATGCCACCAGATTGGAGGCTTCTATATAGGATTCCGGCAGGATCCCTGTCTGGAGCAGTATAAAAACAGAAGCGACTACCACAAGCAGGGTGGGGATTTTTGCCCGCGAAGATAAAGAAAGCACTTCTCCAAGGGCAATAATAGCGATTAATATGACCGCAATAAAAATGGGCTCCATGTCGGTTCCTCCTTCATAAGTCTGAATGTTAAAACTATAAGATAATTCAAATAAATATAAAATAGAGGTAACCAACAAACATTCTGGCTTTTGTTTGTCGGTTACCCCCAACGGATTATTGGGTATTCAAATATTCCATAATATGCAGACCGAGCTGTAGTTCAAACAACTCCCGGCCATCCAGCTTCTCGGTGTGCAGCAGTTGATAGATGGACTGCAGACGGTACTTAATCGTATTCACATGTACATATAATTTCTTTGCGCTTGCCGCCATGTTCTGATTGGACTCCACGTACACTTTCAGCGTTTTCAGCAGTTCGGTTTCATGCTTTCTATCATGCTCCGCCACCCGGCCGAGCACTTCATCTGCATAATCCTGCAGCTCTCCGCGCTCCATTTTTAAAAACAAGCGGTACGGACCGAGCTGCCGGTACGTCATCAGGTTCCGGCTCCCCTCCCCGGCCTGCAGATACTGGACACAGCGCTTCGCATCTTTATAGGACAGATGAACATCCTGAAGTTTGCCGACAACCTGCCCGAATCCGGCAAGGGCTTTGAGCTCACATTCCTGACCGGCATAGTGGATAATAGACGAAAACAGCGGTTCGAGTGAATCAAACACGCTTTCCTCTGAGGAGGAAGCGGCTACCGTAAACATAAATGTGACTTCCATGTTTCGTTCGTATACGAGCGTTTTTATCGGGATGCTTTCTATTTCTCTATAGATGACGCGCATCAGCTGCTTTTTCTTTTCCCCGACCTCCTGAAAAGGAAGCAGCGGATCTCTTACATATAAATGCACTACTGCATAATGATGACGAGCGAGCTCCGGAAAATTCAGCCGTGCCAGGGCATCGGAAGAAAACTCATTGTACGGCTCATGGATCAGCTGCTCGAGTACGGCGCCGGAATAATGAAAGTCTTCTGCCAGAAAGCGGTCCCGCCGGTTCATCTCCATCGCAAAAATAGTAATAGCCTGCTCAATCGCAAACTGATCAAGCGGATCAAATACGGTATTTTTTTCTACAATAATTGCCAGCAGACCCAGTACGATACCGTCCGCCTGAATGGGAAGAAAATATGTCAGGTAGGAGTCCCCGTCCAATAATGCTTCGCTCGTGGAAGAACTGTTTCGGCTGATCGCATATTTCAACAGCGGTTCGGCCTCGGTTTGGAGGGCTTCCCCTTTCTCTGCTGCCGCTGGTCCCGACACCGCCAGCACATCAATCCGTTCATTAAATACAACCACTTCCTCTTCAATCAGCCCCGACAGCGCTTTGGTAATATCACCAAGGCCGCCTTTGGCCAGGGATACTTTGGAGAGTTCTTCGTGGATCAGTTTAGTTCGTTTATTCTGCGAAAACAGCCGCGCATTTTCAACAGCAATAGACGCCTGTCCGGCAAATGTTTCCAACAGCTGCAGATCTGATGCATCAAACTGCCTGTCTTTTTCAAATATATCTACCGTCAGGACGCCGAGGCATTTTTCCTCAGCGGACATAATCGGCACGCAGATAGCGCTTACCGGATAGGCCATTTCTCCAAGGGACCGGGCGTAGTAATGCTCCGAATTTCCGGTAAGGTTTTCCATTCCCCGGGTCGTATGGTCAGGCGACGAGAAAATATTTCCTTTTTGGGATACAAACGTTTTGCCGCTCATTCCCTCTCCAGGCGCGAGGCGGACATGCTTGAGCTGCTCCATATCAAATCCCATGGCGCTTTGGGCATAGAGCGTGTCCGACCGGCTGTCATATAGAAACAAAACGGCCGCATTGGCGCCGCCGATCACATTCAATACTTCTTTAATCAGCTGATTCAGCACTTCCGGCAGGTCTCTGGTAGAGCTCAGGACCTTTACTGCATTAATAACGCTCATCAGCCGCTTTTCTGTTTCCATATGCGTCTCCCCTTTTGAATCTATTCTATTAGTTTAGCAAAAACACAGCTCCGCTTCCGCGAAACTGTGCTTGTTTATTTTTCTTTCAGGAGGGATTTTATTTCTTTTACATGCCGATTTACCTGTTTAAGCCTCATAAAGTTTGCCAGCATGCCATCTATTACCGGGAGACGGGGGTGGCTGGCAGCGAGTTCTTCTTCCAGCACATTCAAACTGACCATAAAATATTCTTTATCGGCGGTTCCCTGAAGCACTTTTCTTATCGCCTCTATTTCTGCGTCGAGCTTTTCTTTTTTGCCTGCTCTGCTTTTTTCCTGTTTCCGGCGAAGGGACTGCACATGAATTTCTGTTACAACCGGCACTTCTTTTTTGGCAGCCAGCCCGTCTGTGATATCATCCATCCGTCTCATAAGAAACGCTATAAAGGAAGCCGGACCCTCGGGGTCGTTGGAAAAGGAGGACACACGTATATAAGAACGAAGAATCCCCTCCAGCATTACAGATAGATCATAAATATAGGGCACAGCCTTATCTCCGTAAACGGCGGCCAGGCCGTTTGAGTAAAAGGCATATACCTCCTCCTGCTTTTCGGCGGCCATTTCCTGAATTGAATGGTGAAGCGTGGAGCTTTGGCTGTACATCGATAAATCCATAAACTCCTTGTGGGCCAGAATCGATTCAAAAAAAATCGTAAGCTGCCTGATGAATATTTCTCTTTCTTTTCCTTGCTGCTGCGGTTCCGCATTCACTTCTTCCATAACCTGCTCAAAATAATAATTTAAAGCAGCCAGAAGCAGCATATCTTTGGATGGATAATAAGAATACAGGGATCCTTTGGCTATGCCGGAGGCGTTCGCAATCTCCTGGATGGAGACGGACGCATACCCTTTTTCCGAAAATAACTGCACCGCCTGTTCCAGAATCAGCTTTTCTTTATTCATTATGATTCTGATCCGTTTTGTGGTTTCCATTAAGCAGATAAGGTTTCAGAAAATCAGTGGGAATAGGAAATCGGCTGTCATTAATGATTAATTCATGCAGATCTTCTTCTTCATCCGATTCTGCTTTCAGTTTATTCATTTCCTGATGAAGAGCTTCCATCTTTCTGTCCAAATGGGCAGCAGAGTCTGCCGCTTCTTTTAATTCTGCTTTAAGCCTCTCCGGCACTGTTTTATTGTATTTATAGTATATTTTGTGTTCCAGGCTCGCCCAGAAGTCCATCGCTATTGTACGGATCTGTACTTCGACACACATGTTCTGTTCCCTGTCAGACATGAACACAGGTACTTCCAACAACAAATGCAGACTCTGGTAGCCGTTGGGCTTGGGTGACTCAATGTAGTCCTTCACTTCCAGCACGCAGACATCCTTCTGCTTCTGCAGCATATCGCTTAATTTATATATATCGGAAATAAAGGAGCAGGTGATGCGGATTCCAGCAATATCCTTAATATGTTTTTCAATAGCCGGCAGCGAAGGAGAAATATCTTTTTTGTATATTTTTTTAAGAATGCTTTCCGGCGATTTGAGCCTGGATTTCACGCTTTCTATCGGGTTGTAGTCATGAACATAATGAAATTCCTGTTTTAATATATCTATTTTTGTATTTACTTCATCCAACGCAAATTTATAGGCCATCATAAAGCGCGTTAGTTCCGTTTTGAGTGCCTTTAGTTCTTTTGCTGTTAATAAAGGCTGGTCTTGTTTCATAAATGATCCCCCGTTTCTATCGGTTGTTGACCAATAAGTCAAAAATATGACTTTATAGTCATATTATACACTGAATAGACTGTATTTTCTATTAGTGATCCGGCTCTTTATTAAAAAACGATTTCTCTTCTAAGCGGTTTAATTGTTGTGAGCCACAGCTATCGCCTATTAAGTCGTTATATCCCTCTATGACAGGGTTTGTCTTAAAATTACTATAGTGATATGATAAAATTATTCAAACAAGCTCGTAACTACAGAAACGGCAAAAGTCTGTATCGTGCCGCTATGGCAGAAACAGGCTTTATTTTAAGTAAAGGAGAAACCGCGATGAACGAATTAATCGAATATTTTGTAAAAAACTATCCATTTCTTTGGGGTTACATGCTTGATCATCTGGAAATTGTCGGGCTGGCTACGATTACTGCTATTTTGATCGGGGTGCCGATCGGTATTTATTTAACGACTAACAAATACCTGGCCGGCACTATTCTGCAATTGGCTTCCATTTTTATGACGATTCCAAGTATTGCCCTCTTTGGTGTCATGATTCCCGTTCTATCCATTATTAATCAGGGAGTTGGATTCCTGCCGGCTTTTCTTGCGCTCGTGCTTTATTCCCAGCTTCCGATTATCCGCAATACGTACACAGGCATTCAAAACGTCAATCCCCAGCTTCGTGATGCAGCGAACGGGCTTGGCATGACGACGATGCAGCGCTTATGGAAAGTGGAAATCCCCAACGCCATGCCACTCATTATGGCTGGCGTACGCACGGCGACCGTGCTTAACATCGGTATTGGGGCCATCGCCGCATTTATTGGTGCCGGCGGCCTTGGCGTTGTGATTTATCAGGGAATCGTCCGGGCGAACACCACCATGGTACTTGCCGGAGCCATTTCTGTTGCTGTTGTTGCTATACTGGCTGACTTTGTTTTAAAGCTGATTCAAAAGAAACTGACGCCTAAAGGCGCTAACTAATTAGAGGGTGACGATATGATACAGTTCGACCATGTAAATAAGGTATATGAAGGCGATGTAAAAGCAATCAACGATGTCAATTTAACCGTTGAAGACGGGGATATGGTTATTCTGATCGGCCCGTCCGGCTGCGGGAAAACGACGCTGCTTCGTATGGTAAACCAGCTCGAAACGATATCCGGCGGGTCCATTCTATTAAATGGGGAAGATGTAACCACCCTTAATAAAATTGAAATGCGCCGTAAAATCGGCTATGTCATTCAAAGCAATGGTTTGTTTCCAAACATGACCATCGAGCAGAATATGATGATCGTTCCTCAGCTTCTTAGCTGGGACCGCGCGAAAAAGCGGGACCGCTTTAACTATTTAATGGACCTGATCGGCCTGAACCCGGATGAGTACAGAAAACGCTACCCCCATGAATTGTCCGGCGGGCAGCAGCAGCGTATCGGCGTGGCCCGTGCACTTGCAGCCGATCCGCCCGTTATGCTGATGGATGAGCCGTTCGGTGCCCTCGACCCGATTATCCGCGCCCGGCTTCAGGAGGAATTCCTGCAGATTCAGCGTGAGGTTAAGAAAACGATTCTATTTGTCAGCCACGATATTGATGAAGCGGTAAAAATGGGAGACAAAATTGTACTTCTCCGCGACGGCGAAGTGATGCAGTACGATACCCCGGCGGAGATTCTAAATCATCCGAAAAACGAATTCGTCAATGAGTTCGTCGGCTCGGACCGCGTTCTTAAAAGCATGAGCCTGTATACGGTAAAAGACCTGTATCGGGCGTTTACGTTAAAGCCTAACTTCGAGTCCAAGGATATCCGGACCATTAATGAAAACACCTCGCTCCGTGTCGCCATTTCAATGATTTTAAACCAGGAAGCCGATCAGCTTGTTATTGAAGACAACAATGGCAACAATCACGGCAGCCTGACAATGGATCTTCTGGAACAATTTCTTCATAAAGAAATTAAGGGACAGGAGGGCTGAACATGGACACGGTTAACAAGCGCATAGCCCTGATTGTAAAAATTCTTCTCTGGACCGTTATTGCGGCTTTCTTTATCTGGGGATTCTCGCAGGGCATGTTCCGCCAGATTTACGAACAGCCCGCTCTATTTCTTGAACTTCTCGGCCAGCATGTTCTCATTATTTTCGCTTCCGGATTAGCGGCTGTGCTTATTGCCGTACCGCTCGGCATTTTCGTGACCCGTCCGGCCTTTCGCCGTACGGAATGGTTTATCGTCACGGTTGCCAACCTCGGCCAGACGATTCCGAGTCTGGCAGTGCTCGCACTGGCCATGGGTTTTCTGGGTATTGGAATTGAAGCTGCAATCCTTGCTTTGTTTGTTTATTCGCTTCTGCCTATACTGCAGAATACAATTGCCGGCCTTGACTCGGTTGATGAAAATACGAAAGATGCGGCCCGCGGGATGGGGCTGACCAACACACAGATTCTATGGAAAGTGGAGCTGCCTAATGCGGTTGTATCCATTATTGCCGGAATCCGCACGGCGCTTGTTATTAATATCGGTACGGCAGCTCTTGCGTACCTTGTCGGTGCCGGCGGCCTCGGCGTATGGATTTTTACCGGCATCCGCCTGTTTGATAATTCATATCTCATTTCAGGTGCTGTTCCGGTTACGCTGCTGGCAATTACCGTAGACCTGCTGTTCCGCTACCTGGAGCGTGTTCTTACCCCTAAAGGCCTCATTCTGGCACGGGAAGCAAATGAAGCATAGGAGGCTGAATCATGAAACGATTAATTGGGATTAGTATGCTGGCCCTGGTGCTTGTGCTCTCTTCCTGTTCGGCAGGCGGGAAATCCGTGAAAGTAGGCGCCAAAAACTTCACCGAGCAGGCTATTTTAGCTAAAATGTCGGTCTTCCTGCTGGAAGATAACGGCTTTCAAGTAGATGAAATATCGGAATTAGGAAGCACGGCACTGCGCCAGGCTCTGGAAACCGAACAGATTGATATTACATGGGATTATGTAGGCACGGGGCTGGTGACTTATTTGGACCAGCCGCCTATCGTCGATGCCGATGAAGCGTTCGCGGAAGTAAACCGCCTCGATGCCGAAAACGACATCGTCTGGCGGAACCTGACGGAAGCGAATAATACGTATGCCGTTATGATGCAGGAAGAGGAAGCTGAAGAGCTCGGGATCGTAACAATCAGCGATTTCGCTTCCTACATTAATGACAACCCGGGGGAAATTAATTTTGCGACGGACGCTGAGTTCGCCAATCGCGCGGACGGACTGCCCGGTATGGAAGAATTTTATGATTTTTCCCTGGAAGGAAGCGTAACAGAGCTGGAAACGGGCCTGTACTACAATGCCCTGAACAATAATGAAGTAAATGCCTCTGTCGGGTTTTCCACCGACGCCCGTATCGACGATTTCGGCTTCCGCGTACTCGAAGACGATCAGGGATTTTTCCCGTCTTACAGCGCCGCCGTTTCGATGACGGAGGACGTCTATGAAGAGTATCCGGAAATCGAGGAGATCTTCGCCCCGCTCGAAGACATTCTGGACAGTGAAACAATGCGCGCTCTTAATTATCAGGTAGATATTGAAGGAGAAAGTGTGGAACTCGTCGTTCAACAGTTTCTGGAAGAAAATGAATTGATTGAGCAGTAAAGAAATCTCCCCTTCTGCTGATAAAGCAGAAGGGGAGATTTCTTTGTATCTTATCGTCTGACACCGGCTCTTTTGTTGTGCCTGTCCGCTTTACGGTACGCATCATAGATGGCATACACCCAGAAGATAAAGTACGTGACATAACCGATAAGAATAGTCATGAGTAGAATATTCACGGCCTGGATGGCAATTATTATCAGCCCTTTAAAAATTTGTCCATTATAAATCTGTCCTAAGCCGGGGATTAAAAAACTTAATACGGCGGCTAAACCGGGACTTTTCATCATTTTCATCACACTGCCTTTTCTATTTATGGTACCTGTCTGTCTTTACCCTTTTTTTCACGCCTTCACGCGTATTTTCTATAAATACGTCCTGAGACGTAGAAAAACGCGCTTCTCTATTAGAGAAACGCGTTGATTGGTTAAATATTATCTTACTGCAGGCTTGTTGTCAACAGCTGTTATTAAGATTCTCCGTAATAATAATAATAGCGCTGATCCATTCCTTTAACCTGGTTCAAAATACAGCCAAGGACCGGGATGCCTGTTACTTCAAGCAGTTCTTTCGCCTTGATGGCAGAATCTTTCTCTGTGCCGCCGCTCTTAATCACAAGAATGGTGCCATCACAGTATTTAGAGATAACCTGCACATCCGTTACGGCAAGTACCGGCGGCGCATCAAATAAAATAATATCATATTCTTTCTTTAAGTCATTTACGAGGTTTTCCATAGCCGTTGTTCCCAGTATTTCGGCCGGGTTCGGTGGAATTGGGCCGCTTGGAAGAATATCCAGGTCCGGCACTTCGGTTTTCTGGGTAAACGTGTGAAACGGCTCTTTATTGGCGAGCACGTTAATAAGTCCATTTGTGTTCGTACGGCGGAACGTATAGTGTACCGTCGGTTTCCGTAAGTCAGCGTCAACGAGAATCGTTTTCTTTCCCTGCTGGGCCATCGTGACGGCAAGGTTTGCCACAGTAGTAGACTTTCCTTCACCCGGGCCTGCTGACGTGATTGCAATTGTCTGGACATTATTATCGACCGATGCGTACTGAAGATTAGTCCGGATCGTCCGGTACTGCTCGGCTACCGGCGACTTGCTGTTGAACCAGGTAACCAGCTTACGGCTGTTCTGCCCGGTTTGATCCTTCTTGCGTTTTGCCATTATACACACTCCTGCTATCTATTATGTATCTTATTTTCAATGCTTCTAGTGTACCATACTGCCTTTAGGAGATTCGGCTTATTTATAAAGCCTCTTCTCCCGTGAAATAATCTGCAAGCGCCTGCGCCCACAGCTCATGTCCTTCGGCGGACGGATCACCGTTTTCTTCTAAGTACTCTTCTTCCAGGGCAGCATCGTCTGTATCCGGCCATGCTTCCCAGTGATTAATATAATTCAAGTTGTTCTCTCCGGCATCTGCCTGAAGGGCGTCCACCTGCTCAATATAGTACCTTGCTTCATACACCGGCTGCGGCGGCTGTATGAACACAGCGGTTTCCGGATTGGCGGCCTCCACTGTATTCACAAAAGCATTCGTGTTAAAGAGCGTATCCTCTACACTTACCTGTCCGTTATCATTTAAAACAAATGGTTCAAAAACGAGCACATCCGGCTCCAGTCCGGCCGCCGTTACATCTCCATCTGCTGCCATGACTTCAAGCGATGTACTGTCGCCAAACGTAGAAGCCTGCACTGTGATATCATCTGTATCATAAAAGCTGCGCAGTTTTTCCTGAAGCAGGAAAGGCACATTCTCCTCTGCCGACTCCAAAGCCCCGGACCCGGATAAGACGATGGTAAGCTCTTCTCCTGCATCCATGCTTTCCTGCAGCCTCTGCCCAAATTCTTCCTGGGCGCCTTCCAGAGGCGTTCCATTAGAAGAGGATGTTTCTGCACCGGATACAGATGAGTCTTCTGTATGTTCTTCGTCCGGCTGTACCGTCGAAGCTATTTTCTGATCGTAGTGAATTTTCCCATATACCATTACAGCTATAAATACGACAATCAATGCTGCAAAACCCATTTTTTTCATACTTACGCCCCAATTTTCATAATAATGAAACTGCCACTTCCCCTATCTTACCTAAAAAAATGGCAAATTCAAAGAACTATATAAAGAACAAAGGAAATATTTCCCTTTTAAAAGATCCAAACGAACGTGCGTTTGTTTTTCTAACGTTCTCTCTATATAATGAAGGAAATGAAACGGAAATGAGGAAAAGGGTGACAACAGATGGATAAAACCCCTATTCGAAAAATAATTCATATCGATATGGATGCCTTTTATGCGTCCATCGAACAGCGGGACCGTCCCGAGCTCCGTGGAAAACCAGTTGTTGTAGGCGGAAGCCCCCATTCCAGAGGGGTAGTGGCTACCTGCTCCTATGAAGCCAGGCCTTTTGGCATCCATTCCGCCATGGCTTCCCACGAAGCGTATAAGCGCTGTCCCCAGGCAGTGTTTGTGCGGGTGAACATGCAGAAATACCGGGATGTTTCCAAAGAAATTATGGATATATTTTATGACATCACCGATCTGGTAGAGCCTCTTTCGCTCGATGAGGCTTATTTGGATGTGACGGAAAACAAGCTGGGCTACCCTTCGGCCACGTATGTAGCGAGAGAAATCAAAAAGAGAATCAAGGAAAAAACCGGCCTGAACGCGTCTGCCGGCGTGTCCTATAATAAATTTCTCGCAAAAATCGCCTCCGACTACGAAAAGCCGGACGGGCTGACCGTCGTAACCCCCGAAAAGGCGCCGGCCTTTATTCACGAACTTCCTATCGGCGACTTCCGCGGCGTCGGAAAGTCCACGAAAGAAACGTTTCTCGACATGGGAGTGCAGACAGGTGCTGATCTGCTGAAATGGAGCGAAGAAGAACTGGTCCGTATTTTTCACAAGCGGGGCCATACGTTTTACAACAATTCCCGGGGAATCGACGAGCGGGAAGTCAATCCGTACCGGGAGCGCAAATCGATGGGACGGGAAACGACGCTGCCGCATAACATCAGCGAATACGAGGACATGCTTCCGATCATAAAAGACCTTCTGCAGCAGGTCCTCAGCCGTCTGCAGGCAGACCGCATCCGCGTGAAATGCGTCGTCTTGAAAGTAAAATTCTACGATTTTAAGCAGATTACCCGGCGGACAACGCTTGATGACCCGACCGATGACCAGGAAATTCTGCTTGCTGCCTTAGGCGCGCAGCTTGAGCATATCGCCTCACTCGGCCGGGAAGTCCGGCTGCTCGGCGTAACCACTTCTGACTTCCACGGAGCCGGTGATGCGGCCGGCGGCAGAGGCAAAGTATACAAAACGACGCGCTACGAACAGCTTCGTTTGTTTTAATAAAGGGACTGTCCCAAACGTACAGTTGAAAAAAGAAACATCCCCATCCGACTCTGAAAAAATAGATAGGGGGTTTATCCAGGCGGAAGCTTTCGTCAGGCCATGCTTCAGCTAAAGAGGAGAAGAACGCTCTCTTACTCTTCACCGATGGCTGGTCTGCCTGAGTCACCGCCTGGTCCTTTTTATGGTTTTGTTTTACCTAGTGTCAAAAGAGAGGACTATCGCTGTATGTAAAACCCCTCGTATTGCTTCCAAAAGGAATATGAGGGGTTTCGTCCGGCTTCTCTTATTATTGGTAAAACGAAGAACCCAATCTACAGAGTAAGTTTTGAGACAGTCCCTATCCGCCAATCTGCCACGGACGAGAAACCGGGGGACGTTTTTTGCGAATCGGTGTACCGGCCGGTTCGCCTTTTTTTCGAAGGCGCGGCTCGGCCCCGCTGTCGATTTTCTGCTTTACGGTGCTGTTCATTTTGTAAATAGACGGAGCAAAGAACAAACGTTTTGCCTCTCCGCCGCAGGAAGGGCAGACTGCCCGGCTTTTATCCCCTTTTGTGGAAGAATGAAACTCGTCGAATCTGTCCCCTTCCCCGCATTCAAATGTGTACACAGGCACAGGCTTTCCCTCCTTATTCTGTTGGATCCATCGATTTGTCAAAGATGGCTTTCGGAATGGACACGGTGCAGCAGGCATTTGGAATATCTACAATACCCGCGATATGGCCTTCCACCGGTGCCGTTCCCAGCAGCATATACGCCTGTTCTGCGGTATATCCTTTTGTTTTCAAATATTCAATCGCGTTCAGGCAGGCATTCTGATAGGCGATGTTGGAATCCAGGTAGCTCTGCTTTCCATTGGATTCGTTGACTGATATTCCTTCAAATACAAGGTATTCGCTGTACTGTGGATCCATTGGACCAGGCTGGAACACCGGATTTTTCTGGATGTGGTTTTTCTCCATGCCGCCTTTAATGACGTCTACATGAAGATCAATCCAGCCCGGCATTTCAATGCCGCCGCAGAACGTAATTTCCCCGTCCCCCTGGGAGAAATGAAGATCGCCGACAGAAAGCTTTGCTCCATCCACGAAGACCGGAAAAAATATTCTCGAACCGAGCGAGAGGTTTTTAATATCGCAGTTGCCGCCGTTTTCCCGGGGCGGAACGGTTCGGGCTCCTTCTTTTGCTACTTTATCGAATGCTTCTCCTTTTAATGTTCCTAACACGACGCTGTCTTTGTCCGGCAGGTTCGCAAGCGGCGGAACCCGGTCCGGATCCGTTTTCACAAGCTCTTCTTCGCGCCTGTTCCATTCTGCCAGAAGCTCATGCGACGGTGCCACTCCGATCAGCCCGGGGTGGATAATGCCGGCAAACTTCACGCCCGGAATATGCCGGGACGTCGTATAGATACCGTGAAAGTCCCAAATCGATTTCTGGGCTTCCGGAAAATGTTCCACCAGGAAACTCCCTCCGTTTTCTTTCGAAAATACGCCGTTAAATCCCCATTCCTGTTCCTGCAGAGCGCCTACGTTAAGAATGTCTACTACGAGCAGATCGCCGGGTTCCACCCCATTTACATGAACCGGACCGCTCAGTACGTGTACGCGGTTCAGGTTGACGTCACGGATGTCGGACGGGTCGTCATTGTTTTTGATCTGGCCGTCCGTCCAATCCAGACACTCCATCCGAAACGACTGGCCGGGATCAACAGAAAAAGCGGCAGGAATATCCGGGTGCCACCTGTTGTGACCGGGAACATCCTGTTTATCCATTGACTTTGACAAATCCACCTTGAATAACTTTTCGGGCATATTTTATTCCTCCTTTTGCATAGTTTAGATATTATTCCCTATAATACTCATCTTATATCAGAAAAATCAGAATTTTAATGTTAGAAAATGTACACAAAATGAAAAATATTAAAAGAAGCAGAAAGAATACTCTTTTCTAAATGATCGAGAAGTCACTTGATTAAGATCTTGAATTCTTTAGAAAGTCTGTCAACAATAACAGAAAAAAACAGGGGAGACTCCGGCAGAACAGCCATAGGTGAAGATAAAGAGGGTGTTCTTTCCCTCTTTAGCTGAGGCATGGCCTGCGGAAAGCGACCCCCTAAAAATACGTATGTTCCACCTTTTTAATGAAAATCAGTTTTGCGCGGCAGTCTCTTGTTTTTCCCGCCAGGCGGCGGCTTTTTGGACAAATCGGGCCGGTATGGATGGATTCGATCCAAAGTGAAGATGCGTGTAACTCGCTGTGATATGGTCCGTATAATACCCTTCCTGCTCCGTGCCTCTCATCGCTTTTACTTCGTGATGAGGAGGCCAGTCTATTTTTGCCTGTGCGGTAGAATAATGAAATTCATGGCCCTTCGCCACCGTTCCCCGGCGCATAATAACAGAATCGTCCAAAGCGGTTATCTCCCTGTAGCCAAGGGAAGCAAGTTTCGTCTGCATCGTAACATCCACCGGTATTATGCCGAGCATCTCATGTGCTGTGCCGTCCGTTGTCGTCAACGTGTCCGCCAGATACATATAGCCTCCGCACTCCGCATACACAGGGAGCTTTTCTTTTAACGCTTCACGGATCGACGTTTTTGTTGTTTGATTTCCAGCAAGTTCTTCTGCAAATTCCTCCGGAAAGCCGCCGCCAATGTAAAGACCGTCTGCATGAGAAGGCAGCGGTTCATTTTCAAGCGGCTTGAAATAGGCAAGCTCGGCTCCGCTTTCCTCCAGCAGCTCCAGGTTTTCCGGATAATAAAAGTTAAACGCCGCATCGTACGCTACAGCAATCAAGGCTTTATGTTCCGCTTCGATAGGTGTCCGAACCGGCCACACTCTATCAGGAGCAGAAGCGGCAATGTCATAAAGCAGATCCAGGTCAATCCGTTCTGCCATCACCGTGCCCAGCTCAGCAAAAAAGCTGTCCAGTTCTCCCCGCTCAATGGCAGGGATCAGTCCTAAATGCCGTTCCGGAATAGTCGGTGAGTCCCCTTTCAGCAGAAAGCCGACGACGGGCACGTGACACTCCTGCTCAATCGCTGTTTGGCAGAGCTTCGCATGGCCTTCACTTCCCGCCATATTAAGCAGCACGCCGGCAATGTTGGAATCAGACAACGACTGAAAGCCTTTAACAACAGCGGCCGCGCTTCTTGCCATACTTGAAATATTAACAACTAAAATAACCGGTGCTTCTAGCATTTGGCTGATTTCCGCTGTACTTCCGTGGTCAGATGTTGGGCTTTTCCCGTCATACATGCCCATCACGCCTTCAATCACCGAAATATCCGCATCTCCGCTCCCGCGGCGGAACACATCCTTCATTCCTTCTTCCCCGAGCATCCAGCTGTCTGTGTTTCTTGAAGCCCGGCCGGTCACCGCCGTATGATAGCTCGGGTCAATATAATCAGGCCCGCACTTGAACCCCTGAGCCTGCAGTCCTTTATTTTGAAAAGCCTGGAGCAGGCCGACGGTAACGGTTGTTTTGCCGCTTCCGCTTCCTGTGCCGGCGATCACGATTCTTGGATTCATGCCTTCACGTCCTTTTTTTGTAAATGCAGTCTACTTACACATAGAAATAGGTTCTATCATTCTTTACGGTATTGTCTTTTTTTATGAAAGTCAATTCCATTTTTCCGCTTATACTGGAAAATTTCTTTAAATTCTAAATATTCTGTAATTAATTTGCTTTACCGATGACAATCCATTACTCTTTTAAGTATATACTCTTGCACACCACCATTTAAAAGGAGGAGATCGACGATGAAAAAAAGATTAGCCGGCAGCCTGGCGCTTGTCCTGGGCCTGACGGGAACATCCGGATATCTACTGAGTAACGGTATCGAAAAGGAAGCAGAGGCAGAGGAAGTGCATGAACCAGCGGAAGAAAAAAAGAACTATCCAACGAAAGAAAAAAGCATCGGATTTTACGTAGGAAGCGAACTTACAGAAGATGGCTCCACTTTAATTGGCGGCTTCGGCCATGAACCGTCCAGCCATTGGATTGACATTGTCCCGGCACAGAGCCATCCGGACGGCGCCATGATGGAAGTAGGAATAACCGATGAAGCGAGTATTGAAGGAGAACTTATCGAAATACCGCAGGCCGCACATACGAACAAATACATCAGCTCTACTTATTCGGAATTCGCAGGGTTTCCTCCTCCTTTAACAAACGGAGGATTGAATGATAAAGGATTAGCCGCAAGAGATATCTGGTCCCCTTCCCGGGAAGAATTAGTGGAAATGACTCCTGAACCCCAGCAGGGACCAAATTACAGTGACCTTTCCAGAATTGCTATGGAACGGGCAGGTTCAGCCAGGGAAGCGGTGGAGATCATTGGCGGCTTAATTGATGAGCACGGCTATTCTACTTATGGTGGAAATTCGCATTTATTCGCTGACGAAGAAGAAGGATGGGTCTTTATAAATTATGCCGGCGGCCAGGGCCTTTGGGCTGCCGAACGCCTGGGGTCAGATGAAGTCAGAGTGTCTTATCCCGGCTATATTAATGATTTCCCGGTGGATTTTGAAGAAAGCGAGGATTTCATGGCTTCCGACAACCTCATTACTTTTGCCGAAGAACAAGGCTGGAGGGATCCCGAAGATACAAGCTCTGTAATGGATCTGCAGGAAGTGTACGGGGAACCGTTTCCCGGGGAAGGAGTCGATAAAGCTGAAGACCATTACACCGCTTCCCGTCTTCCTTATGACCGGGAAGATGAGCTCGAGCAGATGGCCCCTGTAAGCCTTGAAGACATGCTCGCCCTTGTAAGGGATCCAAGATGGTCCAATGACTTTTCCGGTTACGGCCAGGTCGCCCAGCTCCGCCCGGAGGTCGATGATCAACTCCAGACCCTCTGGCTTGCTACTACCGGAGCTGTCACTACTCCTTATGTCCCTATTCCTATTGCCACAGAAGAAGTGCCGCCGGAGTTTTTGCAGCACCGCTATTTAACGAAAGATGGGGATTCGCACTTTCTTTCTTCTGACTATGCGGCCCAGGAAGCTTCCCGTTCTGCTGTAAGAGAATTTAAACGGCTTATGTATTACACATGCGACAATCCTGAGGCCTTTCTACATGATGTCACCGGAGAAATCGAGCAGTTTGAAAAAAAGATGCTCGACGGCCAGGCAAGCCTGGAGCATGAAGCAGCCCGGATGCTTGACGCTGGGGAGACGGAAGAAGCTGGGGAGTTTGTTACTAGTTATGTAAACCAGCGGCTGCTGGAAAGCCTGGATCTTGGCATGGAGCTGACCGACCGTGTGGAAGAAGAAACGCGCAGTGAATATGGCATCAGAAGTCCGGAAGGCCGGGACGCGGAAGGAGAAACCACCCCGCCTTCGAGTCAGTCCATGGCTCTCGAAGACAACAGTGAACAGGTATCGTGCTATGACCCTTCATTGGATGAGTATCCGCGGGAGCATGGTATTTACAGCGGAGATTCCGTTAAATAATAAATAAAAAAGCAGGAGAATGCCGCAGCCAGCGGCTCCTCCTGCTTTTTTGCTGCTTTCCCTATTGTCCATCACCCTATCCTATCTGCCCGGATTTTCGTGACTTTCTTTTTTCCCTGCTTTATACTTCTCTACAGGTGATGCAGACATGTTGGATACACGATATATTTGGGGAATGGCAGCGATCAGCTGGTGTCTTATGATCGCAATAGCCACCCGCTTGACTATTTTTACCGGCAGCTCTACGGAACGGATGTTTACCAATCCGTTTCTCGATGCAGCTGTCGTGAATTTTTTTCTTAGAAAGTCCGTGCATCTGGCGGCGTTCGGTCTGCTTGCCGTTTTGTTCTGGCTGACGCTGCGCGGGGCATCGCTTCGCTTTGTTAAAGCGTGGGCTCTCGCTTCCGGGTACGGGCTGGTGGATGAATGGCATCAGTCCTTTGTACCGGAACGGAGCGCCTTGTTTACCGATGTCCTGATTAATGCTGCCGGAGCTGCCGCAGCGCTGCTGGCTGTATGGGGGTTATTGTTTTTCACCCGCAAACGAAGCAAAAAACGGCTGTTTACGTAACAGCCGTTAGTGGAAACATATGACAGGGTATAAGAGGAAGTGGACTTTCGGTAAAAAGAATTATATACTGATTGATTCTGCAGCAAACAAAAAGGGAGGCACTTATTATGGCCATGGTACGATGGCACTGGCTGTTGATTGGTGCAGCTCTTGTAATAGCATTATACGCACTGACATCTTCTTCGGTGGCTACCGGACAGAACACCGAACGCATCCTTTCGATCGTTCCGCTTATTCCGGCAGAACCACTGAATTTCGCTGTTCGAAAAACGGCTCACGTTATGGTTTTCAGTATAATCGCTCTTATTTTATGGCGCACTTTTTCTAAATCAAAATGGTCGTATGTGATTGGCTGGGTTGGGGCAAGCTTTGTAGGGCTGCTCGATGAAGTTCACCAATTTTTCATAGACGGACGCAGTGCTGCTGTAAGCGATGTAATTCTAAATTCTTCTGCTGCAGCGTTTACTCTATTTATTGCTTTTACAGCTGTGCAGATTATTCATTTTATTAACTGGCTGAGATAAGAATAGTCCCAGATTTTAAAGCAGGATTTCCTGCTTTTTTTTTGTTCCGCAAACTGGTCGGGATTCATGATGGTTACCGGCGTCCCCTCTTTCGGAAAAAACAAATGCTGGGCCCCTGCATTATCAAGATCATGAACAATTATGTATTCAAAAGATTTGGCTTCATTCACTTCTCCAAGGTATATTTCTTTTACAGCCGGTGATTCACAGATGTGTTTCATTTCTTCCCATTTCGTGAACCGCCATACAAGGCGCTGGAGGTCTCCGAAATATTCATGCTCCGTATTCGCCCGGTACATTATTGTATTGCCGGCATCTCTTGTAAGCAGGAGTTCTTCGTTCGTTAAACGCATTAATTCCACGCGTACTGCATTGGCGGAGTCATTGAATTCTTTCGCCAGCTGGCGGAGATATGCTTCATTTTCAGTTCTGACGAAGAACTTGAGAAGCAGACGAAGCCTCGTTTTAGAGGTGATTAGTTGACTTAGCATAGTTGGCCCCTTTTTCTATATAATAAACGTCTCGAATTGTCTTTCTTAATATCGGCAGGGTATCCTGTTTTTCCAGTGCTCCAGTAAAAAATTGTCAATAAAATTTCACAAGTGCACAAAAAGACCCCTCAAGTAGAGGGGCCGGGGTGTTATATTTTCAGGCGGCGCTTTCCGCAGGCCATGCCTCAGCTGAAGAGAAAATCCCTCTTCATCTTCACCGATGGCTGTTCTGCCGGAGTCTTCCACCTGACAACTTTTGCTTCCACTGCATGCTTTGTCTTATTTCCTATTTATATTACCGGATGGCGCTTTTTATAAAACACCCGGATCAGTCATCCTGCGGAAGCGGATAGGAATCGGTCAGGCCGGCATAATCTCCAGCCAGGCGTCCGAGCGGCTTCCAATAATCAATATTTGTTTTGTAGTTGCCTAAATACACATCTTTTTCCATACGGACATGCTTCACTTCCCCCAGCACCAGATGGTCCCCGCCTACAGGAATAATCTGCGACAGCCGGCATTCAAACGCGATCGGGGATTCTTTCACAGACGGCACATCGATTACCCGGGACGGCTCTTTTGTTAATCCGGTCAACTCAAATTCATCGACCGATGATGCCACACTCTCCGATGAATGATGCATTTTGCTGCCCAGGCGTTCCGGCACAATGTTAATGACATATTCTTCTGTGGCCCGTATATTCTCCAGCGTATCTTTCACGGTTCCTTCCCGTTCTTTCACGCCGGGACCGATGGATACAAGCAGGGTCGGCGGCTTTCTGGAAGCAACGGTAAAAAAGCTGAACGGCGCCAGATTAAGTACTCCGTCTTTATCTTTTGAGCTGATCCAGGCAATGGGCCTTGGCACAATGGAACCGATTAGCAGCTTATACATATCTTTGTCCTTTAATTCTTCCGGTACAAACGATAACGCATCATGACTGGGCATGGGCTTCGTCCTTTCTTGTTGAAATATGAAGGTATATAAACAAGCATCCTATTAATCCAAGCAGGCCGGCCAGGCTGTACCACCCGGCCGTGAAAGCGCCGGTAATATCCGTTACAAGTCCAAACAGCGGCGGACCGATAATCACGCCCCACGAACCGACGCTGATGCTGAAGCCGCTGGCAAGCCCTGCTTCTTTGGCAGGCACAAGCTCTGTGGCGGCGTTCATCCATAAGCCGTTAAAGCCGGATACGCAGCTGCCAAAGAAAAAGGCAAGAACCGCCATCGCAAAAAACGACGTGCCGGGAGAAAATCCTGCCATAATAATCGAGCAGACGGCAGACACTACCGCAATAATACTTAAAATGATCAGGCGGTTGCCGTTGAACAAACGGTCGCTGACCGTTCCCCAACCGATGCGTCCAATCGATCCTGCAATCTCCGAGACAACAAGCAGCAGCCCCGCCTGGTAAATCGGAAGCCCGATCACTTGAATCGCATAAATAATCATATACGTATTCAGGCACATCTGGGCGCCGTTAATGCCCATCGCCCCTCCGCTCATGAGCAGCAGCGGGCGGTTGCGTCCCATCGCTTTCAGCCGCTTGAAGGTTGCTCCTTTTTCCGGCGGGCTACTTCGAATCTCTGTTGCTTCTTTCGTATCACGATACTTCCAGAAGCTGAGCAGGCCGGCCCCAATCAAAAGCAGGGCCGCAAGCATAACGACCGGACGCCAGCCGTACCAGCCGGCCAGCGGCACAAGCAGAAGTGCGGCCAGCCCTGAGCCTGCCGTTACCCCCATCTGCTTAATGCCCATCGCGGTGCCGCGGCTTTTATGCTCAAACCAGTAAATAATGCCGCGGTTGGACGTCGGGTGCATCGCACCATAGCCAAAGCCGCCGATCACAATAAGAAGCAGCAGCATCGTAAAGTTCGTTGTCATCGAGGCTAAAAACAGGCTGATGCCCAGGCATAGCGACAGCGCGAGGAGAAGCGGCCTCGTGCCGATCCGGTCCACATAGATTCCCGCAGGAATAGCGGCCGCAAACTGCCCGAAAAACAAGGCGGCCGGCAGCATACCGATCTGGGCATTCGTAAGCGACAAGCTTTCGCCTATAAACACACCGAGCGGGGACAAACTTCTCCCTACAAAAGCAACCAATATCTGCGCGAACAGCAGCCAGCCAAGCATGATCCATGGTTTTTTTCCTATGAGTTCATTTGATGTGTCGGTAAGCGGTGATAATGTCATAAACAGGACCTTCTTTACAGCAGTTTAAAAGCAGAAAGGCTCTATCCTAATGAACCTGTTTTTTCATTATACTTGATTTCCTCCAGTTTCATCGAGCTTCTTTCTTCTGCTTCATCCTGTTTCGCCTGATTAGCCGGTATAAGAAGGGAACCGACCGTGCAGATAAAGAAGTTAGCTGCAAGTCCAATGACGCCGCCGTGCACCCCTATAAAGGTACTGTTTCCTGTCAGCGTCATGGCTGCCGCAATAATGGCGCCTGTGAGCATGCCCCAGAAAACCGGAACAGCGGCGAGCCTTTTCCAGTAAAGCCCCAGCACAAAAGCCGGGAATACCTGCACCAGCAGTTCGAATTTCAATACAAAAATCTGGTACAATGTGCCGGGCGGATTCCAGGCAATCCATAAGAGCAGGGCAATGACGCCTATTCCTGCTAATTTTCCGACTTTTACTTTTTTCTTTTCCGGCGCATCCGGGTTAATGTATTTGCCATAAATATCGTTGGATACCATTGATGAAAAACTTAACAGCGCCGAGTCAGCGGTGGAGACAATGGCGGCAACAATACCGCCGAATAAGATAACCATCGTCCAGTAGTAAAAGCCGTTAATAGCCGCCACTTCATTGGCCATGAGACCGATAAGCTGTTCCGACGCCGCAGTATCCAGGTTTGGAAACAGCTGAATGCCAATAATACCGATAATCAGCACAAATCCTGTCGTAATTGGCGGCATTAATGCAATTCGGGACAAAGAACGCTTCAGCGTCCGCTCGCTCTGCGAGGAATAAATCCGCTGTACCGCGTGCGGATAAATAGCGGCCCCAAATCCAACGAGCAGAATCATGCTGAGCCAGTTTACCGAAGTAATCGTATCAGGGACACCTATTTTCTCCGGCGCTGTTGTCGCAATATCTGATGTAAGATTCGTAAAGCCGCCTCCTGTAAGCGTCAGCGCCCCTACCAGCAGCACAATAATGCCGATCATTAATACAATGCCCTGCATAACGTCAGTAAAGGCCACGGCTTTCATTCCACCCAGCCATTCGTACGTGAGCATGACAAACACAAAGCCGATAACAGCATATTCATAGGGAATCGTACCTCCGGTAAGCCCGGCCACGGCCTGCCCAATGGCGACAAGCTGTTCGAGTAAGTAGTTTCCCAATCCCCAGAGCATAAGAATAATAGCAAGAATCGTTACCGCCTTATTGCGGAAACGGTATGTGACCCAATCAGTCGGTGTAATAAAGTTAGCCCGTTTGGAGATTGCGTACAGCCGCGGCGCAAACATCAGGTAGACCCCGACAATAATCGTCATAAAAGGAATCGACTGCAGCCAGGAAAATCCTTCCCGGTACGCATTCGGCGCGTACCCAACAACGGTGTTGCCACTGTACTGCGTAGCATACAAGGTGAAAAATAGAGCGATAATTCCAAGATTTTTACCGGCCAGATAATAATCATTGAGCGATTCATTCAGCTTCTTTCCCCGCCCGGCAAGGTAGCCGACCAAAAGCATGATCACAGCATAGACAACAAGAATGATAATCCCATCCGCGCCTGAAAACGTCAGATTCATTTATGCCCGCTCCTCTCTCTGCCTTCCTCCTCCAAATCTTCGACAATGTCCCACTCATGCAGACAGAGCCAGCTCAAAAAGCCGCAGAGTATCAGGGAAAGGGCGGTGGAAATCAGCACCCAGTAAGGGACGCCCAGTATATATGGTTCCATGCTTCCTACCGGCAGATACCACGGCGCATTAAACACGACAAGCAGTCCCATCGTAATCCAGATCCACGGCTTGCGGATCGGCTCTTTCACCTTTTTTTGCATCGTCTTTAACTCCTCTCATATAAAAGCGCTTACATGCATATGGAAAACAAAAGCCGGATGCGGTTCCCGGCTGATTAAATAATGCGGTTGTCTTTTAACTGCTTGAGCTTTTCTTCGTTTATTTCCAGAATCGTGCCGTATACTTCCTCGTTGTCGGCTCCCATTGTGCTGGCGCCGGGCTTTTTTATTTTGCCCGGGGTACGGCTTAATTTCGGAACCACACCCGGCATCGGAAAGCTTCCCAGCTCCGGATGCTCCACCGGCACGATCATCTCTCTTGCCTTGTAATGCGGATCTTCTACAATATCTTCAGCCGAAAATATTTTTCCGGAAGGCACGCCTTTTTCTTCAAGTACCGCCAGCGCCTCTTCCGCCGGAAGCGACTTGGTCCACTCTTCGATCCGAAGATCCAGCGCTTTCATATTTCTGCCGCGCCCGTCATGTGTATGATAATCGGGATGGTCCGCCAGTTCCGGCTCCCCCATGGCTTCACAGAGACGCCGGAAGACGCCGTCCGCATTCGCTCCGATGACAATGTAGGTATCATCTTTTGTAAAATAAATGTTGGACGGGGCTACCCCCGGCAGAATATTACCCATCCGCTCCCGCACATAATCGGCCAGCAGATAATCCGGGATAATACTCTCCATCACAGAAAAAACCGACTCATAAATAGCCGTATCAATCACCTGGCCTTTACCGGATGTATGGCGCTCATGAACCGCTGTCAGGCAGCCAATTGTTGCAAAAAGGGCTGCGAGCGTATCACCGATCGATATTCCGATACGGGAAGGCGGCCGGTCTTCAAACCCGGTTACATGGCGGAGACCTCCCATCGCTTCGCCGACGCTGCCAAATCCTGCCCGTTTTTTATAAGGACCGGTCTGTCCAAATCCGGACGTTCTCATCATAATCAATCCGGGATTCTCAGCCGACAGCTCTTCGTAGGAGGCACCCCACTTTTCCATCGTACCGGGCCGGAAGTTTTCTATTACAATGTCCGACTCTGCTGCCAGCTGCCGGAACAGCTTCTGTCCTTCCTCTTCTCTCATATTTAGCGTAATCGATTTTTTGTTTCGTGACTGAATCGGCCACCACAGCCCTGTCCCATCTTTGCTCTTTCCCCAGCTGCGCATAGGATCTGCTTTGTCCGGCGGCTCAATCTTAATCACTTCTGCGCCAAAATCGGCAAGCAGCCGGCCGGCAAACGGTCCTGCCAGCAGTGTTCCCATTTCCAGTACGCGGATTCCCTCCAGAGGAAGTACTGCTTCTTCACTGCCGCGCGGTTCTGATTTTGTCTTTTCATCTATTTGCGCCATGCTGCGCACCCGCCTTCTTTTTTAATGTAAACCTTTACAAAAAACAACAAGCAAAAGCCGCTTTCTTTCTTATAAACTAGCATTTTGTATACAAACTAGCAAGTTAAATTGTCAAACTATTTAAAATCAATACATTTATCCTATATTGACAAGCTTTTATTTACTGGTATAAATAAAGCATCAGGGTTTTTTATTATCACTGTATACAATAAGCCGATATTTGGTTTTCTCTACCCGCTTGTATACAATGGGAATAGAGGTGCTGCGTATGAACGTCTATGAAAAAATAAAGCAGGCTGTCGTGACCGGGGTGTATGAGCCGGGACACAGGCTGACCGAAGAAAGTTTAACAAAGGATTGGGACGTAAGCCGGACCCCGATACGGGAGGCGTTAAAGCAGCTCGAGTTTGACGGTCTGATCACTCCTTTAAAGCGCGGTTTCAGCGTAAGAGTGTTTTCCAAAGAGGATGTCCGCCAGGTATATGACCTGCGGGCCATGCTGGAAAGCTACGCGGCCGGCCAGGCATCGATTCACCGGACGAACGACCACCTGGAGAAAATGAAACAGGCCAATGATGCTTATGAAAAGGCGTTGGAAAAACAAGGGCAGGAGCACGTGGCACGGATTGATGCTATCGTGAAAGCCAATCACGTATTCCACGATGCTGTTTTTGAAGCAAGCCGCAACGACCACGTCCGGGAGCTGATTTCCAAAGTGGTTGTGCTGCCCCTTGTGTTCCGTTCGTTTTACTGGTTTGATGAGGAAAATCTTTTTTTCTCCCTGCAGAATCATCATACAATCCTGCGGGCGGTGGAATCCGGTGACGTCGAGCGGGCAAAGGCGGCGATGACCGAGCACATTTTCCGCGGCAGGGACTACGTGCTTCACTACTATGAAGGAGGCGGATCAGATGATTGAATTATGCGAAGTCGGACCCCGGGACGGCATTCAAAACGAAAAAGTGCTGCTCACTACCGGGCAGAAAGTGGAGATGATTGAACGGGCTATCGGAGCCGGTGTAAGAAAGGTAGAAGCTGTTTCTTTTGTAAATCCCAAAGTGGTTCCGCAGATGGCCGATGCTGAAACGGTGGTCGATCAGCTGGAAAAACGCGAAGGAACGGAAATTGCGGGGCTGGTTCTCAGCTCCTCCGGCATCGACCGGGCTATGGAGACGTCTATTGACCGACTGCATGCAACGCTTGCCGTCAGCGATACGTTTAACAAAAAAAATGCCAGACGCACGACAAAAGAGGGGATAACAGAGCTTACCCAAGCGCTTCAAGCGATACAGGGAGAACGTCCTTTCACAGCCGTGCTGGCCACTTCATTTGGATGTCCCTATGAAGGAGAAGTACCGGAGAAACAGGTAATTCAGGCCGCCCAGACGTTTGTGAAGGCCGGCGCGGACAGCGTAGTGCTTGCCGACACGACCGGCATGGCTAACCCGGTTTCCGTTAAAGAACGCGTCGCTTCCGTTCAGAAGGCGGTAGGACAGGATATTCCGCTCGGCCTTCATTTTCATAATACACGCGGTCTCGGCCTCGCCAATGTCCTGGCCGGATACGAAGCCGGGATCACCCGGTTTGATGCATCTGTCGGCGGCCTCGGGGGCTGTCCGTTTGCACCGAAAGCGGTCGGAAATGTCTCCTCGGAAGATATGATTCATATGTTTGAAGAAATGGGAGTAACGACCGGAGTGGATTTGGATAAAATGATTGCCCTCGCCCGTCAGGTGGAATACTGGATGGGGAAAACACTCGACGGCATGGTAATGAAAGCCGGCAAAACAAGTGAGCTCGCCAACGCATAGCAAAAAAAAACAACTTCTCATTAGAGAGGTTGTTCAGATTATCGAGAAACTATTTCACCTTGTATACCTATACATGATCTCGAATTCTGTTAATACTTTGTTGAGAAGGAGAGAAGAAAAAATAAACAGGGGTGACTCCTGCAGAACAGCCATAGGTGAAGATAAAGAGGTCGTTCTTTTCCTCTTTAGCTGAGGCATGGCCTGCGGAAAGCACCCCTGTCCAGGTTTTTGTATAAAAATACGTATTTTTTGTTTTTTTCAACAGCCTAAACAACTTCTCATTAGAGAGGTTGTTCTTTTTTGCATGTAAAGCAGTATAGGTCGTTATCTATATAAACACCATTTAAAAACCCATCCATACAATAGACGGTCCGTCCGCACTGACAGCAGCTCCCTACTGGTTCCTGCATTCTGTTCGGCCTCCTCTTTGTATCTATTGCTATATAAAAGCAGATAGTCAACTATATTAAACAGTCCGTCCGAAAAAACGAAGCAGCAGGTGAAAGACGATCGGACGGATATGCTCCCGCTCATTTAAAAGAGCATGGCTTCCCTTTTCTATAAATATCTTTTCCGCCTGCGGAAACAGCCGGTGATAGGCCTGCATATTAAACGTCCAGTCGATCGTTTCGTCCTTATTGCCCTGCAGTATCTGCACATTTTCACTTAACAGAGGAGTAAGGCTTCGCATATATCGTTCCCATTGAACTAATGCTCTCGCCCACGTAAACGAGACCGCCGCCCCCTGGAGCGGATCCTGCGCCAGTTCTTCCATAAACCCCGGAAATCCTACGTGCATTCTAAACCTACGGGGATGTGTTTGTTTAAAGGGACCCAGTACAAGCGCACCGGCCCGGCTCGGCCACCAGGGACTGGAGCGGAGGAGCGGTGCCACAAGCGCTGCCCGCTCCAGCTTCCGCCCTCCTCTCAGCACATATTCGGCCAGCAGCCCACCTCCTGTACTGTGTCCGAGGGCATACAAAGGTGCACTTTCGGTATCAATTACCCGGCTTAAAGCAGCCTGATAGACAGAAAAGCTCTCCACCTCGTGCCGTTTTCCTCCGGAAAGGCCGTGCCCCGGCAGATCGAAAAGAAGGACACGGTATCCCTTTTTCAGCAGATAAAAAAGAAATAGCCGGTTCGTCGCACTATGGTCAAAATAACCGTGGATCATCAGTACGGTTCGCTCATAAGAAGCCGGCGCAAAGCTCTGAACAAATAAGGAAGGAACGGTTTCGGTTTCTGGCAGCTCCTGCCACTGATGGATCCAGCGCCTGTCATCAAGCATATACGCTTTTAAATATTCCTGTATCCGCTGGTTTGTGAGCATGTCTCCGTCTCCTTTTCTTTCATTATAGCAAATCCCAACTTGGTTTTTCTCCATAAAAAAACCAGCCTCGACGGCCGGCAGAATGCTTTTATTCTGTTTTTGACTCGATTGAATGCTGGATAAATCCCGGAATAAAAGAACCACAGCAGTACGAGCATTTCTCGTAGCCTTTATCGTCTACAAGCATGTCCACTACTTTTTGATTATTCACATGCTCCTTGTCGCCCTCTTCAATCTGCGACAGGCCGCAGTAATCCCCTGCAAAACGGCCGTTATGAATCATTTGGTTCTTATGGTCAATCATGTAATTCATCCTGTCCCTGCCTCCTCCTCTATGTTCTGAAAAAGCGGTGAAGCCCGGCTGCCTCAATATGAGCCGGGTTCTTTTCTGCATTAAGACGAAAAAAAGCCAGAAAACGGGTAGGATTTACTCGTTTTCCGGCTCATAAAATAGCTCTGTAGTCTATTTATTGCTGCCTATTATTAAGTTTAAAAAGATGTACCGCTCATGTATATTTATTATCGTAACGTAAACATACACTGAAAGCAACCGCTCTCTTGGAAACAGGAAAAAAGGTTTAGTTACGATGCCTGACCGGTTTTTTTCAGGCTGGCCAGTTCAATACATACGCAGAGAACTTCAATCGCTTTACGCAGCTCCGCTTCGGAAGGAAACGTCGGTGCAATGCGGATGTTCCGGTCCTTCGGGTCGTTATTATAAGGGAACGTAGCGCCCGCTCCGGTAAGCGTCACACCAAGGTCGGAAGCCATTCCTACCACTTCTTTTGCACAGCCTTCCGGCGTATCCAGGCTGATGAAGTAACCTCCGTCCGGACGATCCCATGATGCAATGCCTTTGCCACCCAGCTGCTGATCGAGAATTTCTATAACCGCGCGAAACTTCGGCTCAATAATCGCTGCATGTTTTTTCATGTGCTCTTTCAGGCCATCCATGTTTTTAAAGAATTCTACATGGCGCTTTTGGTTCAATTTGTCCGGACCAATCGTCTGAAAAGAAATATTCTTCCGGAACTTGTCCAAATTCTCTCCGCTTGCTGCAAGCATCGCTACGCCTGAGCCCGGAAACGTGACTTTCGATGTCGAGCTGAACATCAGCACCCGGTTCGGGCTGCCCTGCTTTTTACACTCATCGAGCAGATTTTTAATTTCTTTCGGCTCATCGGTTAAATGATGAATCGCATACGCGTTGTCCCAGAAAATCCGGAAGTCTGCGGCTTTTGTTTCCATCGAAGCCAAACGATCCACCACTTCATCTGAATAGACAATACCGGTCGGGTTGCTGTATTTCGGCACGCACCAGATTCCTTTTACTGCCTCATCTTCACGGACAAGTTTTTCCACCTGGTCCATATCCGGGCCGTCTTCTTTCATATCAACAATAATCATTTCTATATTAAATAGCTCACAAATGGCAAAGTGCCGGTCATACCCCGGACTCGGACAGAGGAATTTTACCTTTTCCTGCTTTGACCAGGGTCCGTTTCCTCCCGGCACGCCGTGCAGCATCGCCTGTGCAATCGAGTCATGCATCAGTGCAAGACTCGAGTTGCCGCCGATTACTATTTCATCTGTCCCAACTTCGAGAATCTGCGAGAACAGTTCTTTGGCTTCCGGCAGGCCGTCAATGCCCCCATAGTTTCGAAGATCTGTTCCATCGGTACTTTTCAGACTGCTGCCGGCAGAAAGAATGTCCATCATGCCATTGGACAAGTCGAGCTGCTCCGGACATGGCTTGCCCCGGGCCATATTTAAATTCAGGTTTTCGCTTTTGTATTGTTCATAGCTTTTTTGAAGCGATTCGAGGCGTTCCTCGTTTTTCTGCATACTCATGCGTTATCGTCTCCTCTGCTTGATTTCACTATTTTATTATATACCTATCCAGGGCTGTATGTGAATGCTGTTCCCATTTTCTCCAAAAAGAAAAAGCCTTCTTTTCTATAATAGAAAAAAGGCTTCCCATTTTATCAGTGGCGGGGATGCTTGTCCCGGTGCTCTTTTAAAATCTGGTGCGTCTGGTTCATATCTTTAATCAAACGGTACGGTTTGCTGACTACGCGGAATGGAAAGCTTGTAATGAAATGATTTAAGTCTTCTTTGTATTCTTCTGTGATCCGATGAGGCTTGGAAGACACACGCTCATAAATTTCTTCGTAAAATTCTTTCATCATGTCCCGGTTAATTTGAATATTGCGGTCGCAGACTTCGCACGTTATGGTCGAAATTTCATTGTTCACATATTCAATTCTGTGAGGCACTTCTTCTTTACAGCTTTCACAAAATAGATCACCAATCATAACATTCTTTTTCATGACGATCCCCTCTTTATTTATACTACCGGTGCTTCTTTGATTATACCATCTTCTTCTGCAGAAACCGTGCCGAACGTATTCTGCAGTTCGCGAAGTTTCCAGATTGTCGTGTCTTTTTCATGGATGATGTCACTCATACGGATAATTTCGCCTTTTTTTACCGCTTTTCTCATTTTTATGTGTCGATCCACCAGGCCGATCGGAAGGGCTTCCATGGCATCAGACTCATCTGCTGCCAATATCGTGCCGTACACGGTAAATCCTCCAATGGAGTCCAGGTAATCGCCTTCCGCCAGATCTTTTTTCGCCACGGTTGCCGTCTCTGCGATCCGTCCTTTGTAAGGAGCAATCGTCGGTACGTGATCGAGATAGGCTTTCGCAATCGAAAGCGGTGTCTCCAGGCTCGTCAGGTGATACGGCCGGTACAATACGTAGTTCGGGCCGTCTCCCATTTTTAAATAGGTCAGCTCTGCGTTTACTTCCTCCTGCTCGGAGCGGATGATTGCAAACACGCCGGGCGCAATGCCATTAATGTATTCCACTACTTTTTCTTTTGATACTTTTCCGCCGTTTTCTTTTGTTTCAAAAAACGCCGGCAGGTCCTTCACTTCTCCCTGAAAGCCGTGCATTCCCGGCTTATCCGGAAGAAATCCGGTCGCGTTGGCTACCGCGTTCATTTCCACCATCGTTTTCGTGCCGTCCTGGAACGAGGCGAGCATTTTCGGGCTCGACTTCTTCTCGGCCGCTTCTTTGGCAGCCGTATCCGGATTAGCTTCCACGTTTAATGGGTTGTTCTTGCCTTTGCCGAGGGCGACGGTTTCAAAACCGAGCGCTTCCGAGAAATCAAACAGCTCCATGATCGCGCCGGGTTCATCTCCTGCCGACCCGGTGTACACTACCCCTGCGGCATCTGCCATCTGCTTTAAGATAGGCCCTACCGTAATATCTGCTTCTACGTTCAGCATGACAATGTGCTTTTTGTTTGTGATCGATTTCCAGGCAATTTCCGCGCCTACGTTCGGTACGCCGGTCGCATCGACGACGACATCCACGTCGGCGAGCCCGCTCACAAGCGAAGCATCCGCTGTAGCCACTACAAGTCCGGAACGGATAGCTTCCGCTGCCTCGCTTTTGTTATCGGTTACAATCAGGCTCGTCTTTTTAATACCGGCATTTTCGTAGGCGTTGACAACATTTTCGACAGCAATATCAGCCGTGATTACTACTTTCATGCCTTTCATTTTTTCAATCTGGGCGATCATTCCCCGTCCCATCTGGCCGGCCCCGACCAATCCTACGCGTATGGATTTCCCCTGCTGCTCTAATGCAATCAGCTTTCTATTCGTTCCGAGCATTGCTGTCCACTCCTTATGTTCTATTTATTTTTTTCGAAATGAAATGATCATTCCAGGCTCAATTGCAGGAATTTCTTTGTCTTCCAGGCAGATGGTCCCCGGCTGGTCGGCAGAATCAGCACCATTGAAATGAAACGTGGCGTGACCAAGATCGGTCATCGTTTCGTTCGCTTTGTCTCCTACAAACAAAAGGGTAAAGGAGGTGTCGCCGATCATCATCACATCGCCTTCTTCAATTGGGGCAGCCAGGCTGCCTCCATCGTGTACAATGGCAATATCCTTCAAATCCTGCGGAACGGTATTGTTAAAGAGAATGACCATTTTCTCCTCCCACATCATGTCTGCTTCTTCTCCTACATATTCTACTTTCACTTTAAAATAATCAGACATCGTAACCGTCTCCTTCATTTAAATTCCTCCTCTATTTTCGATCAATACATTCCAATACTAAAGAAGTAAGCAATTACTACAGCAATCGGACCCGTAATTAAGCGGGAGAATAGTACAGCCGGCACTCCGACTTCGATTGTTTCGGTTTCTGCTTCTCCGAGCGTTAAACCAACGGGAACAAAGTCTGTACCAACCTGCGGATTAATGGCAAATAGTGCAGGCAGTGCCATTTCCGGTGGAATATTGCCGCGTCCGATTTCCACACCGATTAACACACCAACAACCTGGGCAATAACGGCCCCTGGCGCAAGCATCGGCGAAATGAGCGGAATCGAGCACAAAAGCGATAGAATCAGCATACCGGTCAAGCTGCTGGCCAGAGGCGTTACAAAGTTCGCGATCAGATCACCAATACCTGTGAATGTAATAATTCCGATTAATGTACTGACAAAAGCCATGAAGGGTAGAATATTTTTGATAACGGTGTCGATCGTGTCCCGGCCGGCCTGATAAAAAATACTGATTACATTCCCCATCGCGCCGCCGAGCTTTTGAATCATGGAATTGATTTTGTTTTGTTTCCGCGGGTGTTCGACCGCCGCCTTCTGTTTTGCTTCTTCTTTTATCTTTTTTGCTACGTCTTTATTAAGAAGCGACTCTTTCTCTTCTATTCTTTCATTATCTGCTTCAACTGCGTCTTCTTCAGAGCCTTCCAGGTCGGATATGTTTTTTATTCCGACACCCGATACAAAATTGTCTTCATTAATGAATTTCATCAGCGGGCCGGAAGGAGAGTTCCCGTAGGTGTTAACGGTTTTAACTCCCATTCTTGGATAAACGCCGCTTCGGGCCGTACCGCCGCAGTCAATAACGGCGCAGGCGATTTCTTCTTTTGGAACAGAAGTAGCAAAACTGTCTATCGGTGTTGCTCCTGTTCTGTCCGCTATTTCCTGGGCAACAGGGTGAATGCCGCCGCCGGTAACGGAAATAACATATTTCTTTTCATCCGAGGGATGAATAATCAGGCCTTTTCCCCATCCTGTAGGTCCTTTGGATACTTTAACTGCTTTATATTCTGCCATGATTTATCCCTCCGATTATGAAGAGGCGGCTTGTGCTTCTGCCGCTTCCCGCTCTTTGTTTTTAAACATTCTGTTTGAAATAATTTCCGTTACAATGCCGCGAAGCAGCATTACAATGATCCCAACGATGAAAAAACGAATCGCGAGCGGCCCAAGCGACAATCCAAGCTGCGTAATGCCGGCAGCAATTCCTGTATAAACAAACAGTTCAGCTGGATTGGCGTGAGGAAAGAGTCCGGTAATCGGATGAACGAAGGAAACCGATGAGTCGTAGAAAGCCGGCTTCTGGCGCTCCGGGAGAAAGCGTCCGAATGTGTAGCACATCGGGTTTGTTAAAAAGAATACAGCCATCAGTGGAAAGATCGTGTAGCGAAGGATGATATTTTTCGTACACTTCTGTGCGAAAGAGAACACCCTTTCTTCCCCGATAAATTTGATAAGGGCATTAACGGCGGTAATTAAGCAGATCAGAAGCGGTATAATCCCTGTAACGAGTCCGATAAATGTATCCCCGCCGGCCTGAAACATGCCGATAAAACCCTCTGCTGCTGCAATTAAGAAATCCATACTCTCTCCTCCTTGTCTCTGTTTGCTTTTTCTTTAATAATCAGTTCAAGTGCATTCTGGATGGCAAAGCGTTCTTTTTCTTTTCCACCCTGGTAAAAGCGGCATTCTTCCAGTGACAGCCCTTCCCATTCCGGCTTTTCTTTGAATTTTGCAAAAATAGTTAATCCTCTCATTACGTGGGCTTCTTTGATGAACCCTTCTGTATCACTGATTAAAATGGCTACCGCTCCAAAACCGAAACGCTTTTTGTAGTAGCCCGTGCCAAGAAATCCTGTTTTTTTACCGCTCAGTCTATTTACCTTCGCCTTGTACTGCTTCACCTGCCATTGCGTCATTAAAAACTGCAGCGTCCACATGCCGGCAAAAATGAAAATAAATGTTCCCCACATACTGCCACCTCATTTACATTTGTAATGGTTAGTTACGTTTGTAAATATAATAAAGCGCTTTCAATTTTAAGTCAAGTGGTTTTTTGAAAATTAAAAAAATAATCTCCGTGCCACAGGCACCGGACGTTTATTATTCTTCCGCCAGAGCTTGTGCCATACTGTCGTCAATGATTAATACGTCAATATAGCCGCCTGTTAAAGCCGCATGGACACTGTTGATTTTATGCGCCCCTTCGACGATGGCCACTACTTCAGGAATCTGTTTAATTTCTTCTAAATTCAAACCGATCACACGATCATTTAACGGGTGGTCGACTTTATGGCCGAGTGAATCGAAAAAACTGGAGTTAATATCGCCTACCGCCTGTGATTTTTTCAACGAGGCAATATCATTTTCGTGAATGTAGCCCATCTTTTCCATCGTCGACTGCACGACCGGATTTCCAATCCCAACTACTGCTATATCAACATTTCTTCCTTCTTCCAATACTTCTGCTATGTCTTTTGAAGCGGTGAGGCGGTTCTTCAGGTCATCGGACTCCACCATCGCCGGGGCGTATAAATACGAACAGCTCGTGTTCAGCTTCTGTGCGAAATGAAAGCTCAGCTGATTGGAGTGCAGGTGTACAAAATTACTTCCCATGCCTCCAATAAGCGGTACGACATGCGTCTGCTCCCTGCGCTCGTAAGGATATTCCGAAATCAGCGCATGAACGGAAGCCCCCCAGGAGATACCGATTTTTTTGTTACCTGTTAAACGTTTTGATAAGTAGGAAGCGCCGGCTTTGCCGAGCTGGCGCAGCACCATTTCCGGCGTATATCCCGCGCCGGCTGTAACAATGACTTCTTTCAGTCCGTATTTTTTTTCAAGCTTCTGCTCAAGCTCTACTGTCTGTACGGTTTTATCTTTAATATAGACTTCCACAATTCCTTCTTCTTTTGCCCGGTTCAACAATTTTGATATGACCGGCCGGGACACGCCGTTTTTTTTGGCAATCTGGGCCTGTGTCCACCCCTCTGCGTAGTAAAGCTTTGCTGCTTTCACGATCATTCTGCGTTCTTCCCAATTCAGCATGTTGTTCTTCCTTTTTTCATTAGACATATCAAACTTTTTCCCAGTATATCATTAGCCTGGGCATCTTGGTTACATATGTTCCAATAAAAAACAAAAATAAACTCTGGTCTCTATTTATCGTTTATTCAGCAGAGAAACTGCCGTCTCGTGCAGACTTTCTGATAGTGTAGGGTGCGGATGAACCATCGCTTTCCATTCTTCAAGCGTTCCTTCCAGCTGCATAAAAGCTTCCGGCTCGGCAATCATTTCCGTCACGTGCGGCCCAACTAACACGGCACCCAGAATCTCCCCATATTTTTCATCGGAAAAAAGCTTCATAAATCCTTTTGTATTGCCGGCCGTCAACGATTTCCCATTGATTCGCAGCGGTGTTTTGCTCGTTTTGTAGACACGTCCGTCTTTTTGCAGTTCCGCTTCGCTGAATCCGACTGAAGCGACTTCCGGATACGTATAAATACATCTCGGTATAAGCTGCATATTAATATTCGGGGTTTCACCGGAGGCGTGCTCGGCTGCAATCGTGCCTTCTGCACTTGCTGCATGCGCCAGCTGCCACCCTCCTGCCAGATCGCCAATCGCATAAATATCCGGATGGCTCGTCTGCATCATTTTATTGGTATGGATATAGGGGCCGTCTTTTTTTAGATTCAATTCGGCCAGTGCCTCCAGATTGGCGCGCCTCCCCGTGGAAACGAGCAGTACGTCTGCTTCGAGCAAGGACCGGCTGCCGTCTTTATTGATCACTGTGCGGCTTCCGTCTTTAATTTCTTCTACTGCCGTATTTGTGAGGATCGTTACGTTCTGCTCCAACAGCGTCCGCTTTAACTCATCACCGGCATCGCTGTCTTCGAGCGGAATAATCCGGTCGGCCATCTCAACGAGCGTAACTTCAACGCCAAATGCAGCATAAATACTGGCAAATTCCACACCAATATAACCCGCCCCGATAATCGTCAGGCGCTCCGGCATGCGGTCCATTTCAAAAATCGTGTCACTCGTATGATAAGCAGACTGCTCGATGCCTTTAATTGGGGGTACAGCTGGAGTAGAACCCATAGCGGCAACAATTTTCTTTCCCTGAATGACTGTTTCTGTGCCGCCATCATCCACGCTGACGGTTAAGTCCGGGTGAATTGTGCCCCTGCCCCGAATCACATCAATTTTTCCGGCTTTCATCAGCGAGGCCACGCCTTTACGAAGCGTATTAATAACGTTATTTTTCCGCTCCAGCATGGAGGCATAGGAAAACTGAACATCACCTGTTTCAATCCCGAACTGCCCGGCGTGGAGCACTTCCCTGTAAGCTTCTGCATGACGAAGGTACGTCTTCGAAGGGATACACCCCCTGTTCAGGCATGTACCGCCAAGGTCCGCCGCTTCCACCAACGCGGTTCTCTGCCCAAGGGCAGCCGCCCGGGACGCAGCTGTGTAGCCGCCGGGTCCTCCTCCAACAATCACAATATCGTATGTCTGCATTTGTTTCTGCCTCCTATATTAAAAGCTCATACGGGGATTCGAGCTTTTCTTTCAGCTCCGTTAAAAACGCAGCCGCCGGCGCCCCGTCCACAATACGGTGATCAAACGAAAGGCTTAGGGAGAGAACCGGCCGCACTTCCGCTGCGCCGTTTACCGCAATGACTTTGTCCTGCATTCTTCCTACCCCGAGAATCGCTGCCTGGGGCTGATTAATGATTGGATTAAAAGTATCGACGGCATACATGCCCAGGTTACTGATCGTAAAGGTACCTTGTTTCATGTCATCCGGCTTGGTACGGCCGTCTCTTGCTTTCGCCGCAAGCTCCTTGCTTTCCTGAACGATAACCGACAGGCTTTTCTTTTCTACATTACGCAGTACAGGGACCATCAGTCCAATATCAGCTGCAACCGCTATGCCGATGTGCGCCTCTTGATGCCGGGTAATACTGTTCTGTTCAAATGTCGCATTAATCTGCGGATGCGAAATCAGCACCTCGCCGAGCGCTTTAACAAGAATATCGTTATAGGACAGACGTTTCCCGGTTTTCTTTTCGATTACCGGCAGCAGCTCCAGCCTCATTTTCTTTAAAGCAGAAGCATCTATTTCTGTATTAAGCGTGACGTGGGGTATTTCGCTGCTGCTCTGGTGCATGCGCTCTCCGATAAACCGACGGGTGCCTTCGTATGCTTCGGAAGCCGCAGCGGGCGCCGGCTCTTCGGGCCGTTCTACATCTTTGCGGTAGATTTTCCCGTTCGGACCGCTTCCCTGGATTGTTTCCAGATCGACTCCCGTATCGGCGGCTGTCTTTTCTGCGAGCGGAGTGATTCGTTTCGTCCGTTGTTTTGCAGCCGCTGCGTCCTTTTTATGAATACGTCCATTCGGACCGCTCCCCTTAAGCGTTGATAGATCCACGCCCGTTTCCAAAGCCGCTTTTCGTGCCGCAGGGGTTGCCCGCACGCGGCTGCCGGAGGAAGCTTCAGCTTCACCAGGCATCACTGCCTCCATAGGGGCTTCCTCTGAATTCGTTTCTGCCGGCTCCGCCTCTTCTGCCGGGCCGTCGGGCTGTTCAGGCACTTCTTCGCCTGCCTTTCCAATATAGCCGACAATACCGTTTACCGGGATTTCGTCGTCCACTCCATAATATTTTTTCAGCAGAATGCCCTCTTCATAGGCTTCTACCTCTATATTTATCTTATCGGTCATGATCTCAAATACCGGATCTCCGACGTCCACCTGCTCGCCTACTTCTTTAAACCACTGCAGCAGCGTGCCTGTTTCCATCGTGCTGCTCAGCTTCGGCATAAAAATTTCCTTCGCCATTTTATTCCCTCCTTTATGCTCCGCGCATCGTTTCTTCCACGGCTTTAATAATATCCTCCACCTGAGGAATCATCGCTTTTTCCAATACGGGATTGTAGGGAACAGGAATCGGAAGGGCTCCGAGCCGCCGGATAGGCGCATCCAGATAGTCGAACGCTTCGCTTTCTGCGATCACTCCTGCAATTTCGCCGCCGAATCCTCCCCGCTTTACTGCTTCGTGGACAATAATCACCCGGCCGGTTTTCGAAACGGAATTCACAATCGTTTCTTCATCAAGCGGCACGAGCGTTCGCGGATCCACGACTTCCACGCTGATTCCCCGGTTCTCAAGCTCTTCGGCTGCTTCCAGCGCTTTATGGACCATAATGGCCGTCGCAATAATTGTGACATCCGTGCCCTCTTTTTTGATATCCGCTTTTCCAAGTGGAATCGTGTATTCCTCTTCCGGCACGTCCGATTTTGATTTATACAACACTTTATGTTCATAAAAAATGACCGGGTTCGGGTCTTCCATCGCCGCTTTCAACAACCCTTTGGCGTCGTAGGCAGTGGAGGGCTGTACTACTTTCAGCCCCGGAATATGCGCCACCCATGCTTCGAGACTCTGGGAATGCTGGGCCGCAGCACCTGTCCCTGATCCGGAGGGCGTCCGCACGACCATAGGCACATGGCCTTTGCCGCCGTACATATACCGCACTTTCGCCGCCTGGTTTACGAGCTGATCCATCGCAATCGTAATAAAATCGGAAAACTGCAGTTCCAGCACAGGCTTCATGCCCGTTAATGCCGCTCCCACCGCCGCTCCGGTAATCGCGGCCTCCGAAATCGGCGTGTTGCGGATCCGCTCCGGCCCAAACTCTTCAATCATTCCCCTCGTCACGCCGAATGCTCCGCCGTATACACCAATATCCTCTCCAAGCACAAAGACGTCACTGTCTTCCCGCATGCGCTGGCTTAATCCTTCCCGAACTGCTTCTGCGTACGTTATCTCTCTCACGACACACCCTCCTTATAATTAAGCGTAGACATCTTCCAGAATCGTATCCATGGATGGCTCTTCGCTGTTTTCTGCAAATTCAACTGCCCGGTTGATCTCCTCCAGCGCGGACTGCCTGATCGAATCTGCTTCTTCTTTCGTCAGCCTGCCTTCTTCCAGAAGCCATTCTTCAAAGCGTTTGATTGGATCTTTATTGGTACGCCAGTCTTTTTCTTCTTCCCGTGTGCGGTATTTTTTGGCATCACTCTTGGAGTGGCCTTTCCAGCGGTAAGTTTTCGCTTCAATCAGTACCGGACCGCTTCCCGATCTCGCCTGGGTGACGGCTTCTTCCATCACATTCGCCATTTCGAGCAGGTTGTTGCCGTCCACTACTTTTCCGGGAATGCCGTAGGATGCGCCGCGTTCGGCAATGTCTTCAATATTGACCATGTCCTTTACCGGGCCGGACATACCGTACTGATTATTTTCGCAGACAAACACGACCGGCAGCTTCCAGATGGAAGCAAGATTCAACGATTCATGAAAGCTTCCTTCATTTGTCGCTCCGTCCCCGAAGAAACATACGGCTACCTTGCCCTGTTTTTTCATCTGCGACGTCAGTGCAGCACCCACTGCAAGCGGGATACCTCCGCCGACAATGCCGTTTGCCCCGAGATTTCCTTTCTCCACATCAGCAATGTGCATCGATCCGCCCTTGCCTTTGCAGTAGCCGGTTACCCGTCCAAACAGCTCGGCCATCATCCGGTCCGGCTCTGCGCCTTTCGCAATGCAGTGGCCGTGGCCGCGGTGCGTGCTTGTAATCATGTCGTCTTCCTGCAGCGGAGCACAGGCCCCTACCGCTGACGCTTCCTGTCCGACGCATAGATGAGTGGTCCCGTGAATCATTCCCTTGGCAAAAAACTCATCTACTTTTTCATCAAAAAAACGAATAAGATGCATCTGCCTGAGCCAGTCTTTTAATACCTCTTCCGGTTGCTGCGCTGCCCAATCCGTCATCTGAACCCATCTCCTTTATTACAATTGTTCTATATTGTTACGTTTGTAAACATCGTAAGGAGATTTTCTCTTTTTGTCAACAAAAACTTATTTCAATTGTCTAATAAGTTACTTTTAAAAATAAATATTGTTGACGTTGAAATGAAAGCGCTATATTATTAGCGTAAACTTTCTTTCATATGAATAGTGGTAGAACAATTGTAAAAGGAGGACGTTATGACACCATCTGATTTTTCTGCTCTCAGCCGGCAGTCCCTATTGGAGCACATGGCTGAAAAGCCGTTGAATATTTTAATTATCGGAGGAGGAATTACAGGAAGCGGAATTGCACTGGACGCGGCTTCCCGGGGCCTGCGCACCGGACTGATCGAAAAAAAAGACTTTGCTTCCGGAACGAGCAGCAAGTCAGGCAAGCTGATTCACGGCGGATTAAAATACCTGCAGCAGCTTGATTTTGCTGTTATTAAAGAAACCGGGAGGGAGCGGGATATTGTGTACCGCAACGCCAGGCATCTCGTGCGCCCGATCCGGATGCTGTTTCCGCTGCTTAAAAATGAGTCTTTCACGCTGCCTACCCTGAAGCTCGGCCTTACCGTCTATGACCAGCTGGCAGGCGTATCTGACGATGAACGCCATGAGGTGCTGCCGCGCCGAAAGACACTCAAAACAGAACCGCTCCTTAACCCTAAATTAGTGAAAGGAAGCGGCCATTATGTGGAATACCGTACAGATGACAGCCGCCTGACGCTGGAAGTCGTCAAAACAGCTGCAGAGCACGGAGCCCTTGCCGCTAACTACGTTTCAATGGAAGAACTCATAAAAGATGAAACAGGAAAAGCGCTCGGTGTAAAAGCTGTAGATATGGAAACCGGCTGCTCTTATACCATTTATGCGGATTTTATTGTGAATGCTGCCGGCCCCTGGGTTGATAAAGTAAGAATCAAAGATGCGCCCGTTACAGGAAAACATATGGTGCTGGCCAAAGGCATTCATATTGTTTTTCCCCACGACCGGCTTCCTGTGGCAGAGTCGATTTATTTTCAGCATAAAGGCCGAATGATTGCCGTCATTCCAAGAGACGGCTGCACTTACGTCGGCTCCACGGAATCTTTATATGAAGAGGACATCGAACACATTCTAGTGGAGCGGGTGGAAGTGGACTATCTGCTGTCCTGTCTGCATACTGCCTTTCCTTCCCTTTCTTTATCCGTGGACGATATTATTTCAAGCTGGGCGGGCGTCCGTCCTCTTATCGGGGAAAAAGGGATGCCGCCGGCGGAACTATCCCGTCATGACGATATTTTTTATTCCGATTCCGGCCTTGTCACGATTGCCGGCGGCAAACTAACCGGATACCGAAAAATGGCGGAACGGGTGCTTGAATTTATCTGCAAAAAGGGAAATTTGCTGGCGTCGTCTTCCCGCACAGCAGATATTCCATTAACCGGCGGCGCTTTCGGCAGTGACTTTCATTTTGAATCGTGCCTGCAGGAGCTGAAATCCTCTCATGCCGCAGCAGACCTTCCCCCCCGGACAGTGGAAGAATACTTCTACCGCTACGGTCGAAACGCCGAAAAAGTCCTTCAATCGATTCAGGAAGCAGATGGCCATTTGATCAAAGGGGAAGCCGCTTATACGATTGAACATGAATCAGCATGTACGCTTATGGATTTCTTTGAGCGCCGCACGAGCCTCGTGCTGTTTGATCCTGATAAAGCAGCTTCCTCGCTGGAAGACGCCGCTTCGGTATTTGCCAGGTATTTTCATTGGGAGCCGGCAAGAACTTCGACAGAAATCGAGACGGTACGCCGCTTTATGCGGGAGTCGCTTCAGTTCAAAAAGGAGGACAGCCGGATATGATGAATGCCGTATACTTAACGGACAAAGAAACGTTAACAGACAGACAGACAGAGATCCCCCGGCCCGGCCCGCATGAAGTATTGTTAAAAGTCGGTGCCGTCGGAATCTGCGGATCAGATCTGCGGATTTATAAAAATGGGGACAAACGAGTAAGCTTTCCGCGTATCACCGGCCATGAAATAGCCGGGGAAATTATAGAAACCGGCAGCGAAGCAGCTCTCTGGAAAAAAGGAGATACCGTAACACTCGGTGCCCACATCCCCTGCGGAACGTGCCTGTACTGCCTTCAGGATTTAGGGCATCACTGCCGGCTTGGGGAATCGATTGGTTACCAGATAGACGGAGGGTTTGCAGAGTATATGCTTCTGCCGAGAGCTTTCGTGGAGCGGGGATCGATCCAGAGGACAGCCCCAGGCATTTCTTTCGTAGAAGCCAGCTTGTCCGAACCGTTCGCCTGTGTGTTAAGCGGACTGAAAAAAGTGAAAGCTGCCGCCGGACAGACCGTCGTCGTTTACGGCGCCGGCGCCATCGGCTGTATGTTTATTGCGGCGTTGAAAAAGATGGGAGCCGAAAAAGTTATTGCGGTCCAGCGCTCTGCCCCGAGACGCCGGTTCGCGCTGGATCTCGGCGCGGACCTCTGCCTCGATCCAGCTGCTGAGGATGTAGAGCAGCGAATTAATGCAGAAACCGGCGGCTATGGCTGTGATACCGTCATCGTGACGGCCCCTTCCCCTGCGGTGCAGCAGGAAGCGCTCACGATTGCGAAAACGCTTGGCAATGTGCTGTTCTTTGCCGGTCTTCCGAAAGGAGCATCGGGCGGGCTGAATACCAACCTGATTTTGTATAAAGAGCTGAATGTATGCGGAACCCACGGAGCCTCCCGGGCCTGTCATTTCGAAGCGGTTCAGTGGATCAACGAACGCCGGCTTCCTTTTGACAAGTTTGTCACCCACACATTTCCTCTTTCTGAAACCAAAGCTGGATTTCAGACTGCGCTTGGAAAAGATGGGCTGAAATGTGTTATTGTACCGCATGAAGAGCGGTAACAAAGAGGCAGGCCTGGTTATCTTCACGTGTTCATCCGCCTTCTCTTTTGAATAGAAATTAATGTCCCTACAACAAAAAACAGCCTCGTCTCCCTTCTAGAGATACGAGGCTGTTCGTTTATCTTCTTCATTTATTCTTCTCTTACTACCCGAACTCCATAAGGTTCAAGTGAACACATACCCTGCACGGATTCCTGATGAATTAAATCCCATCCTTTTTTATCATGCAGGGAAAATACTTTTTCTTCTTTTGTAAAATTTAATAAAAACAGGTAGGAGCGTTCACCCTTTACTCTTCGCTGCACCGTCACTCCGCGGGGAAGATCTGTCTGTATATTCTTTTCAATACCTGCCTCCTCTACTACCTGCTTTAGAAAATCAGTATAGAAGGCCTCTTCCGTCCGGGCTGCGATATAATACGCCTTTCCTTTTCCAAAAGTATTGACCGTTACAGCAGGTCGCCCTTGATAGAAATCTTCATCATAGGAAGCAAGCGAACGGGCTGATTCCAGATGAATCAAATCACACAGCTCTTTAAGTTGATAAGATTGACTGCTCATACTTCCGGCAGTAAACGTTAATTGATTCGTCTGGCCGTCATGAAGAGAGTCAATTTCTTCAGACCAAATACCTAAAACATTTCGCAGCGGACCCGGAAGGCCCCCCAGCCACACGAGATCATTTTCATCTACGATTCCTGACCAGTACGTCGTGACAAGGGTTCCTCCTCTTTTTACAAAGGCTTCCATTCTCTCTGCTGTCCCTGGCTTTATCATATAGAGCATCGGTATAACAACCAGGTCGTATTGATCCAGACGTTGTTCCGAATCGATTACATCAACAGCGATCCCCATATCCCATAGAGGCCGGTAAAATTCCTGAACCGTATCTTCATAGCCTGGTCCAATATTTCTCGGCCCCTGCGCTTCGTTAATTGCCCATCTGTTTTCCCAATCATACACAAGTGCCGTCTTTGGGTGACTTTCAGCTCCTGTAATTTCCTGAAGTCTTTCCAGCGATTCTCCTACCTGAACGACTTCTTTGAACACTCTCGTATTTTCATGTCCCACATGATCCACCACAGCCCCATGAAATTTTTCACTCGACCCCTGGCTCTTTCTCCATTGAAAATACTGGACAGAGTCGGAGCCGTGGGCAACTGCCTGCAGAGAGGACAAATGGTGCATTCCCGGTTTTTTCAGCGTGCTTAACGGCTGCCAGTTTGTGTTACTTGGTGTGCTTTCCATGAGTAAAAACGGCTGCCCGCCTTTGATGCTTCGTTTAATATCATGCAGGAAAGCCGTCCTGGATGCCTGCACCGCCTCTTCTTTATTATCGTGCCAGGTTGGATAAGCATCCCAGGAAACGATATCCACCACATCTTTAAACTTCCAATAATCCAATCCTTCATACTCTTCCATAAAATTTGTCGTAGCTGGAAGATCAGGGCGTTTTTCTTTTAAAGGGGCTGCTTCCCACTGGTAAAAATTCACGGTCTGATCGGTCGTATACCGCTTCCAGTCCAAAGTAAGCCCGTGTACCAGCGACTCGCCCAGAGGAGAGGGGGATTCAATCTGCTCCCAGCTTGTATATGTGTGGCTCCAGAACGTTGTCCACCAAGCACTGTTCAACGCTTCCAGTGTTTTATATTTCGTTTTCAACCAACGACGGAATGCCGTCTGACAGGTAGAGCAGTGGCAGTCCCCTCCGTATTCGTTGGATATATGCCAGCCTATCACAGCAGGGTGCTCTCCAAATGCCGCGGCCAGCTGATCAGCCATCTGCCTCACTTTTTTTCGATAAACCGGCGAAGTTAAACAATGGTTATGACGAAGCCCGTGCAGGTTTTTCGTGCGATCGGCATTCGTCCGCAGTACTTCAGGATATTTCTCTGCCATCCATGCGGGTCTGGAGCCGCTCGGTGTCGCTAAAAATACGCTGATACCATTTTCATGCAGACGGTCCAACACGTTCTGCATCCATTCGAATGTGTAGTGATCTTCTTCCGGCTCCAGCGAAACCCATGAAAATATTCCCACGGACATTACATTACATTTTGCCAGCTTCATTAACCGTACATCTTCTTCAAGTATATCCGGGCGGTGCAGCCACTGTTCCGGATTATAGTCCGCTCCGTGCAGTAAATGTGGAAAATAGGATCGTGTTTTTGTCATGATTTTACCCCTTTATCATTATTTAAGCAGCAATTCCTGCTTCTGAGAAAATAAGAAATACAATAAGCATTGCTACCACTGCTGCAAAGCCAACCGGATATACTAGTCTCCACGGTGTCATATCAACTACTTTTTTGTCTTCTAGCTTATATGCTGTTTCTCTAGGCTTTATTTTGCCGATAACAAGCATCAATACCGTACAAACGACAAACATTATCGCAAGAATGTGAAGAAAATGAAGACCTGTATCCCAAAAAAGCTGAGTGCTCGCATAAACACTGATAAACAATACTAAAGATATTTTGGCTGCTATTGCCGGAACCCGCTTTGTTAAATAACCGATTAATATAACAGTAAATATCGGCACATTATAGAAACCGTTTACCATTTGAAGATACTGAAAAAATCCCTGCGGCACCAGTGCAATCAAAGGCGCTACGCTCATTGCGAATATCGCTAAAAAAGTGCCGATAACCTTCCCGTCTCTAATGAGCTTAGAGTCTGGAGCATTGGGCTTAAAATACGGCTTATAAATATTTAGTACAATTAAAGTAACCGTCGAATTTAAAACAGAGTTAAATGAAGATAAGATCGCTCCGAATAGAACCGCTGCGAAAAATCCAACAAGAGGCAAAGGCAGGACCTCATTAACAAGTGCTGGGTACGCTTCCATCGAAGTCATATTCGCGCCAAACATATTGTAAGCAATAATACCCGGTAAAATTAGAAAAATCGGGCCGGCAAGTTTTAAAAATGCTGCAATCAGAAGACCTTTCTGGCCTTCTTTTAAGTTCTTCGCCGCAATTGCCCGCTGCATAATATGCTGAGACATTCCCCAGTAGTATAAATTTACTAAAATCATCCCGGTAAACATTGTTCCAAATGGAACCGGATCACTTTCCCCTCCAACAGCATTCAACTTCTCAGGGGTATTGTCCATAACACTTCTAAATCCGGCGACCGGAGAACCATCGCCTAATGTCATTAATCCGAGCAGCGGAATTAACAACCCTCCTAAGATTAAGCCGATTCCATTTATAGTATCGGATACTGCTACGGCCTTTAATCCGCCGAATATGGCATATAACGAACCTACTGTTCCAACTACCCACACTGTTATCCATAATGCCGTAGTTGAACTGACCCCAAGCATGTCAGGCACATTAAACATTGTACTCAATGCAACAGCTCCGGAATAAAGAATAGGCGGAAGCAGGTTAAATATAAATCCAAAAAGAAAAAGTATCGTAACAAACTGCTTGGTAGCGCTATCAAATCGCTCCTCTAAAAAATCAGGAATTGTTGTAATCCCACCTTTTAAGTACTTAGGCAGAAAGTAAAAAGCTACAATAACTAAAGCAACAGCCGAGCCAACTTCCCATCCCATCGAGGACATATTAAACTCATAACCTTCGGCGTTTAAACCGATTAACTGTTCCGTGGATAAGTTGGTCAGCATTAACGAGCCGCCTATCACCCATGCCGTTAAGCTTCTCCCTCCCAAAAAATAACCATCGGAAGTTTCGAGGTCTTCTTTCCTTGTTTTTACGTAAGATATTAATGCTACAAGTAAAGTGAAAAATAAAAAGGATAAAATTGTTAATGCACCCATCTCTATTCCTTCTTTCTAATATGTACCGCATAAATATTTTAGTAAAATTTTACTTAATAATTAAGATACCACACCAAGTAACCGTTTACAATATTTTTTTCAAAAAACTCCATAAAAAAGCCTGGACGACACAAGTCCAGGCTTTTTCTCTATTAATTATTTATACTGCGGAAGCGACTCTCCGTGCGCTTCAAATAAATCATCACAAAGCGAAACAATATCATCTAAAGATAATTCTGCTGAAGTATGGGGATCAAGCATAGCTGCCTGATAAACATACTCTTTTTTTCTGGTTCTATTAGCTTCCATCGTTAACAGCTGGGTGTTAATGTTTGTTCGATTTAAAGCTGCAAGCTGCTCAGGCAGCCTGCCGGCATGAGTAGGAGTAACTCCATTACGATCTACGAGACAGGGAACTTCCACTACTGCGTCAGAAGGAAGGTTACTGATCAGTCCGCCGCTGTTTAATACGTTCCCGGCAATACGTGTTGGTTGATCCGTTTCCATTGCTTCGATGATGTGAGAAGCATACTCTCTTGAACGTTCATGGGTCATCGTCTCATCATGAATAATACTGTCTCTTCTTGCTTCCCATTCTGAAATCTGTGTTTCGCAGCGCCTTGGATACTCGTCCAGCGGAATATTAAACCTGTCAATTAATTCCGGATAAGCTGATTTAATAAAATAAGGATGGTATTCTGCGTTATGCTCTGAGGATTCTGTAACATAATAGCCGAATTTATCCATTAATTCAAAGCGGACCATGTCTTCATGTCTGCTTTTTTGCTTTTCGGCCGCCCGCTTTTTTATTTCTGGATAAAGATCTTCTCCGTTTCTTGATATTTCAAGAAGCCAGGCCATATGATTAATTCCTGCAATGGTAGCTTTTACATCTTTTTGGGATATATTCAAATGATCGAATAATTCAGGGACACACACCTGAACGCTGTGACACAGGCCCACTGTTTGTACATTCGTTTCTTTTGCAATGATTCCTGTCAGCGCTGCCATTGGATTTGTGTAATTCAATAACCAGGCATCCGGACATACTTCTTCTATATCTGCTGCAATATCCAGCATAGCCGGTGCTGTACGGAGAGTCCGAAATAAACCGCCTACTCCTATGGTATCTCCAATCGTCTGCTGTAGTCCGTATTTCTTAGGAACTTCAAAGTCAACAACCGTAGATGGCTTATAACCACCGACCTGAATAGCATTAATGACATAAGAAGACCCTTTTAAAGCTTCTTTCCGATTCATGTATTTATGAATCTGCACGTCGGCTCTAAGCTGCTTTTTTAAATGCTGCAGAAGCTGATAAGATTCGTCCAGTCTTCTTTCATCAATATCATATAAGGCAAATTCCATCCCTTTTAAAGCCGGGGTAAGCATACAATCTCCCAGTATATTTTTCACAAAAACTGTACTTCCTGCTCCGACAAAAGTTAATTTAGCCATTCTATCCACATCTCTTTCTTCATTACTTGACTGCATTCAGCACAAGCAATGTGGTTTGATAGTCTCCCTGTTTCTTCCATGTATATTTATGCTGCAGAGGAAGCCCCGCGTGCATGAGCTCCGATCCATAAAATGATTCACCGCTGCCCTCTACTTGATAGAGTACATCTTCCAAAAGGCCTTTAAAGTAGAAACGCGGCAAACCGGGATTCGGCTTCTCCAGCACCTGGTACCTGGCAGCTACTGCCTGCTGCTGATTTTGGTCTACTACCATCCAGCTGGTGACATTGCCATCTCCTTCGAAAGGACTTTCTAATCGATAAAAACGGCCTTCCTGCAGAACTGTCCGATGTTTCTTGTAAAAGCTCACTTGATCTTTCAACACACTTAGATCTTTTTCTTTCGTAATATCAAGCTCGTAGCCGAAATTCCCGAAAAAGGACACATGAGCTCTTGTCTCCAGACTGGTTACCCGATGCACCTGGTGGTTGGGCACATCAGAGACGTGTGCCCCCATTGTTTTAATCGGGTATAAAAATGAAGTACCATACTGGATTTTCAGACGTTCTACTGCATCTGTGTTATCACTTGTCCATGTCTGCGGAGCATAGTAAAGCATGCCGGGATCAAAACGACAGCCTCCGCTGGCGCAGGATTCAAATAATACATCCGGGAATTCTGAAATGAGGCGTTCGTAAAGATCGTAAACACCCAGCACATAGCGGTGGGCAATTTCCTGCTGCCTTTCAGCCGGATACCCTGCGGACATTATTTCAGTCAGCGGACGGTTCATATCCCATTTTATATAGCTTATCGGAGCGTCTTGCAGCACAGCAGCTATTTGATTGTACATATGGTCTACTACTTCTTTTCTGGAAAAATCGAGCACAAATTGATTTCTTCCATGAGAAGCACGTCGACCTTCAGCCTGCAGCATCCAATCCGGATGTTCTTTATACAGTTCGCTTTCCCTGGAGATCATTTCCGGCTCAAACCAAAGCCCAAAATCCATTCCTGCGGCCGCTACTTTATCAGCCAGGCCTTTCACTCCATTAGGAAGTTTCCGCGTATCCGCGAACCAGTCACCTAAAGAAGTCGTATCATCATCCCGCTTTCCAAACCAGCCATCATCGAGCACAAACAGCTCAATGCCACACTCTTTGGCCTGCTCCGCCATTTCTACAATTTTATCCTCTGTAAAGTTAAAGTAAGTGCCTTCCCAATTGTTAATGAGCACCGGCCGCTCTTTATCACGCCATTTCCCACGTACTAAACGTTTCGCAAATAAATCATGGAACTTATGGCTCAACCCGTTCATCCCTGAACTGGAATAAACCATTACTGCTTCCGGCGCCTGAAAAGTCTCTCCCTCTTGCAGCTGCCAGGAAAAATCAAAATCATTCAGACCAATCATCGCACGGCTTGTTCCAAAGTGATCGACTTCTACCTGAGCTTTAAAATTCCCGCTGTATACCAGGCTGAAGCCAAATACCTCTCCCGTATGCTCGGTAGTATGAGGACGCTTCAGCGCAAAAAAAGGATTATGCTGGGCGCTGCTTATCCCTCTGGTGCTCCCAATCTGCTGAATACCTTCTTCAAGCTGCCTCGTTTTTACGTGCCGCTCCCGGGCCCACGCTCCGGATAAATGAACCATTTCGTAATCACAATCCGCCATGTCCACACTCAGGCTCATTCCTTTAGAAAGTTTCACCGTGTTTTTTCCGCGATTGGTAAAAGCACTACTCCTGGTAATAACACCTGTTTCTTCAAAAATGGTATAAACCAAATGTATATCCATATTAAGCCTGTCATCATGCAACCTCACAATTAATGTAGATGCTTCTTCGTCACTTTCTGTATAAACTGCCGGCAGTCCCTCCAGCTTTGGCTTCCCACGGGAAATAGTATAATCCGCGAATTCAAATTGGGTGACCCGGCTGCCGTCCGGCTGTTCGATATGGAAAGCCGGCTCTCTAAAATCAGATGTGCCATAAGAAGGAAACTCCTGCCTGATCGTTTCCAGAGAAAAATCAAGATTCCCTTCATACACAGCAGCTGTGTTGGATCTTGCTTCTATCCGGTGTAAATGAGAGTAGTCTTCACGATGAGTCAGTTTTTTTCCATAATACAGATGTCCCAGCTGTCTATTTTGAAGCACTCTAAATATATAGCTGACTTGTTTGGAATGTAAATGAAACGTTTGTGTCGACGGAGCATAATGAATTGGCATAAGTAATCCCCCACAGTAAACAATATTATTTAATGGAACCCTGTGACAATCCTTCAATGAAGAACCGCTGCAGTACTAGAAATAGAATCGTCATGGGCAGTAGTGCGATTAACGAAGCGGCTGCCACGAGACTCAAATTGGAGGTATTCTCTCCGAAAAAGCTATTTAACGCAACCGTTAATGTCTGTACGCTTGAATCCTGCAAGAAGAAGATCGCAAATTGAAAATCGTTCCAAATGTATACGCAGGAAATGATTAACACCGTTGCTGTAATAGGCTTCAGCAATGGAAACACAATTTTAAAGAAGATGGTCAAGGTGCCTGCTCCGTCAATTTTTGCTGCTTCCTCTAATTCTTTTGGAATAGTGGCACGAATAAAACCGGCATATAAAAAGATGGTCATCGATAAAAATGCCGCAACATTGTTAAATACCGCTACCGACCTTGTATTCATCAGTCCCCAGTCGACTACCATCTGGTAGAGCGGAACGAGAACGGTAAGCGGGGGTATGATCATAATCGCGATAAAGAAAATGTAAACAAACTTATTTAACTTTGTCTGCCTGCGTGCCAGAGGGTAAGCTGCCAATGATCCGCATACAATAAGCAGAACAGCAGCAAAAAATGTAATAGTAGCTGAGTTAAACAAAGCAAGACCCAAATCTGCTCTTTCCCAGGCTGTTACGAAGTTTTCAAAGCTTATTTGTTCCGGAAGTGCCCACATAGAACTGAAATCTCCCGGCGCTTTAAATGCTGTAGTGATTAGAATATAAAATGGAATAATGTGAAGGAGTGAGATTAATCCGGCCAGTGTGTTGAGAATCAATCTTTGTTTTCTGCTGATGGTTCTCATTACGCTTCTACCTCCTTACGTCTTAAGTAAATAACCGCAGTGACCGTAATAACAAGAATTAATACGACCATCAGAACCCCTTGAGTGGCTGCATAACCGGCATCCTGCCTATCGAAATACAGGGTATACATAAAGGTCGACATAGACTGGGAAGCATTTCCCGGCCCGCCTCCTGTCAATGCTATAATCACATCAAACAATTTCAGACCGCCGATGACATTAAGAACCACATTAATGGTTATGGAAGGCATCAGGAGAGGAATAGTAATGTTTTTAAACTGTGCCATTTTAGAAGCGCCATCCATGCGCGCAGCTTCGTAATATTCTTTGGATATACTCTGCAGACCTGCCAAGAAAATAATCATGGAAATACCGACAAACTGATACGTATTAATGAACACAATGATCCATGGGTTCAGGTTAGGGTTATTTAATAAATTCATTCGTTCAAAACCAAGTGCCATAACGAGGTCGTTAATGGCCCCACCCTGGTAGGCAAACATAAAGTACCAGATGTACCCCATAATGAGGGGGCTGATAATTACCGGCAGATATACGATCGTCCTCGTAATCGCCTTCATTTTTATACTCTGCACCAAGAGCATGGCGTATAATAACCCAATCGTCATTTGAAAGAATGTACTTCCAACTCCGTACAATAACGTGTTTCCGGCCACAAGCCAGGTAGTGGGATCACTAAACATCCTGGTATATTGATCCAGTCCTACAAAATTCATTGTCTGGGAAAAACCATCCCAGTCTGTAAATGAAATACGCAGACCGCTGATAAATGGAAAAACAATAAAAATAAAAATAAATGCTAAAGCCGGGAGATACATTATCCATAAGGAGGATTCTTTTTTGTTTGTCACTTTCGGTTTTTTAGTTTTGGCAGCGGCCAAATTTTTATCAAGCGGTTCTACTTTGTTCATTTTTTTCACTCCCATTCTATGCTCATACAACAACTAAGCTGTCTGAAAAGAGGAAGAGCTCAATAAATGAGCTCTGGTTAATTAGTCTCTTTCGTTATTCCTGCTGCTCTAGTTCTTCGATTTCTTCTTCACTTAATTCTTCTTCCTCTGCTTCTTCCAGACTTTCTCCTTCTTCTACACCAACTTCTTCACGCAGACGCTGATACTCTGATTCCATTTGCGCTGAAACCTGCTCGGGTGTCATGGAGTCGGCAAGCAGTTCTTCACCCGTATTTCCAATCACGTCCCACATTCCGCTTGGAAGATATACGCGGTCAAAATACGGTTCCACTTCCACATCAGCATATGGTTCCATCGATTCTTCGTAGTAGTGATTTACATCTACTCCATCCAATGGCGATGGCATAGAGGTAGCTTCTGCAATGCGCGCTGCATTTTCATCTTCGGCCATAAAATCAAGGAACTGAAGCGCTTCTTCTTTGGCTTCCGATTCATTCCATACCGCAAGAGTATGACGCTCTCCCCCGATCCAGCGCTGTCCGTCTTCACCGTGGATAGACGGTACCGGGATAGCTCCCACCTCGACGTCCGGGTTTAAGTCAGTAACATCCGCACCAAAAGATCCTCCCGCAAAAATAAAGGCAATTTCGTTTTGTGCCATAAGCTCTACAGCCTGTCCTCCACGGGCGGTTACTGCATCTTCATTCATCAGTCCTTCTTCCTGCATTACTTTTAACTGCTCCGGAAGAAACGTATAGTTTGACCAGTCAAACGTTCCATTCATTAATTCTTCTTCCTGATTTTCTTCTCCATCTACTGTTAATAGAGGAGTTGCCATTTGATCAAAATACTGGGCAATAGAGCCTGCCTCTGATTGAGCCATAAACATTGGCGTTACCTCTCCGCCGCTTTCCTCTTTCAGCGTGCGCATCGCTTCCATAAGCTCATCAAACGTATTAGGCGGCTCGATTCCATACTCTTCTAATAAGGTGGCGTTGTAGCTGACACCATCCAGCGCCTGGTTAAGCGGGAAAGCATACAATTTTCCATCTTCATCTTTCAAAACCCCATCCATGGTTTCATCCAGACGCTCTGCCCATTCTTCGCCGGCCAAATCCTCTGTATAGTCGCCGTAGCGTGTTTGGGACCACCCGTGTGTGTCAAATAAATCCGGCATATCATTGGAAGCCATTCGTACCCGAAGCATACTTTCATATTCAGCACCAGGCAGATTAACATCTACGGCAATTCCCGATTCTTCTTCAAATTCACTGACGAGTTCTTCAAAGGCCTGCTTTTCTGATTCATTTGTAATGGAGGAAAATAACGTAAGTTCTCCATTTTCTCCACTGCTTGACCCTCCGCCGCACCCGGCTAATACAACTGCTGCAGTCACAAACGGTACTGGCATTATCCACTTTTTCATCATAAAACCCTCCCAGATTATTTAGCTTTTTTTATGTGATGTCCGCAGCTTTCACGAACAGTTAACTCCGTTGGATATGTGATTGTTAATGGAATCTCTCTTCCTTTTAATCGTTCGAGCAGAAGCTGGACGCTCCGCTTTCCCATTTCTTTCTTGTGTACCTTAATGGTCGTTAGTGCCGGCGTCATATAAGCGGCTGTTTCTACGTCATTAAAACTTACAACCGCTATATCTTCAGGAATACGGAGAGAGGCTTCCCTCAGCGCCCGTACAGCTCCAATCGCCATTGAATCACTTGCTGCAAACAACGCTTCCGGCATCCGGCTTTCGCTGATCATTTTTTTCATTAATCGGTAGCCTTCTGCCATGGAGAAGTACCCTGAGTATATTTGCATGTAATCAGCCAGTCCTTTTTCTTTCATGAAATTCTTGTACACTTCTCTTCTTTGTTCCCGGCACTCCCTGCTTCCAAGAAGGCTGTATTCATGTTCAGCACCCCCTATGAATCCAATATCCTTGTGTCCCAACGATGTTAAATGTGTGAGTGCCTGCCGGGCTGCTTTGTTAAAATCAAAATGCACAAAATCAAATTCCTGCGTCTGGCTGCTGCCACTGTAGTTCACATAAACAATATTATTATTTTCGGCACCGAGCTTTCTCAACACATCTATATGAATATTTCCCATTACTACAAATCCGTCGATGTTATCCACAGAGGCTTCCGTAAAAACCTGCGGGAGCCTGATCGTTTGAATGTCATAAAATCCACTTGCTGCGAGCTCTTCTTCAATTCCCTGGCGCATAGGAAGAAAGTAAGGGTCATTTTGTTCTTCAAGCTGCGTCTGAAATGAAACGATGGCTATCTTTCCTGTCTGTTTATTTTTTTGCTCTTTATACTTACGCTTGCGCATTGTTTGATAGCCTAATTCATCGGCAATCATAATAATTTTGCTCTTTGTTTCTTCACTTACTGAGAGAGTGCTGTCTTTATTTAAGACTCTTGAAACCGTAGAACTGGATACTTCAGCATTTTTTGCAATATCACGTATCGTCGCCATAACTCCCTCGCCTCTTTAGTAAATTTTTACTTGTTTTTACTAGGTTATCACATAAAGCAAACGCTTACAACTATATTTTTAGAAAATTTATTTTATTTTATTTACTACATAGAAACCCCGCATAAACCCTTTTATATAAGTGTTTTTTGAATATAAATTAAGTATAATTAACTAAGTTTAATAGTAAAACTAAGTAAATAAAAAGGATTATAAAGGTAAATGTTTACTTCCAATGCTATATAAAGAAAGAGCTCTTTAGCTTCACGGATGGCTGTTCTGCAGGAGTAACCCCTATTTATTTTTCTTCTCTTCTTTTTTAACAGTTTCTCGACAATCAGAAAAACAGCTTAGACATAAGCCTAAGCTGTTTTTCTGATTTATTTTTGAATTTTTTAGATCACTTACATTATTCCTGGTAACTATTTCAAACTTCTGCTGCTTTCCCTGATAATTAAATCCGTTGCTACCTCCACTGTTTTGCTTACTTCTCTGCGATCGGAAAGCCGTTCGTTAACTAAATCTACAGCTGTCTCACCCATTAATTCTGTATAAACCTTTACTGTAGAAAGCGGAGGATACATAAATTTGGAAATACTGATGTCGTTGACACTTACAAGACTAATGTCACCCGGAATGCGCTGATTTTCTTCATGCAGGGCACGCATACAGCCAACCGCCATCGTATCGTTTGCCAAAAACAATGCGGTAGGACGTTTTTCTTGTTCTACCTCCTGAAGAAGCTGTTTGGTAAGATTGTATCCATCCTCTACGCTGAATCGACCTGTATACATAGTGGAGGCATACAGATTATGAGCCTGCATGTACTTTTTAAAAGTCGTTTCACGTTGGTCTTTAATGGGATGTTCTTCAAGGCGGTACGTTTCGCGACCTCCTATGTAGCCAATGTTACGGTGCCCGCCCGCCGTCAGGTAGTCCATGATTTTACGGGTAACCTTTTTAAAATTGGCAATGACGGCATCATGGGTTTCCGCAGCAGGGTTCGAATCTACAAATACGATAGCATCGGTATAACTTCCGAGCTTCTTCGCCTGAACGGGACTGAACTTCCCAACAGCAACAATCGCCTTGATCCCGTCATGCTCCTGTTTAATAAAATCATCATAAACGTATTTATTGTAGTTTATCTGCAGGGCCTGGCAGCGATTTTCAATACCGAGCCGGATGGACATATAGTACAGGTCCTCCAGTTCTTCTTTTTCCGTATACCAGTGAATAATAGTAATCGAGCCGTTCTGGGGTTTCTTTTTGGTGTGTTTCTTATAGTTCAGCTCTTCAGCTGCCTGAAAAATCCGCTTTTTCGTTGATTCTGCTACAGAGAGAGTTTCATCATAATTCAATACTCTTGATACAGTAGCAATGGACACCCCTGCTTTTTCAGCGATGTCCTTAATGGTCGTCATATCTGCGTCATCCTTTCCGTGCTTGAAAGCTACCGGTCCATTGTCTGGACGAAAGAGCGAAACCCTTCCTGGCCATCAGTATTTCTTTTAAATACTCCGGCATCATGCAGCACTTTAAGAAATTTTTCACCAACGGCGTTTTGGAGATAACCTTCTATGTTCCGCTCGTTCGTTTCTTTGTACTGCCATTTTAACTCTTCCGCCCATTTCAAGTGCTTATCGGCAACAGTATTGACTTCTCCCTGAATAAACAGTTTGATTTCAGCCAGTTCTTCTATCAGACGTTTTGGAAGAACCGCAAGTCCCATTACTTCGATCAGACCGATGTTTTCTTTTTTTATGTGATGAACATCCTGGTGCGGGTGAAAAATACCATCCGGATGGACGTCATCTGTCCTGTTATTCCGGAGCACTAAATCGATTTCATACGTTGTGTCCTTTTTCCTGGCAATTGGTGTAATTGTATTATGCGGGACATTTCCAGTAAAGGGAAGGATCATTCTTGTTTCGTCTTTATACGTCTTCCACGTTTCCAGCACATACATAGATGCTTCCACTAAAGAATCGATGTTTCTTGACCGCAGGCGAATCACGCTCATTGGCCATTTTACTGTTTCGGCTTCTACAGAAAATCCAGGCAGATTGAAAGAAAAATCTTTTTCTGCTCTTTCTAAAGCAAAAGAATATCGGCCACCCTGGTAGTGATCATGGGAAAGAATCGATCCTCCTACAATAGGAAGGTCTGCATTGGAGCCCATAAAATAATGCGGGAATTTTTCTACAAAAGCCAACAACCTTTGAAAAGCAGGACGCCCTATAACCATGTCCCGATGCGTACCGCTTAATAGTATCGAGTGCTCACTGTAGTATATATAAGGCGAATACTGCAGATACCAGGCTTCTCCTTCTAAAGACATTTCTATTAATCGATGATTTGACCGCGCCGGATGGCCTATGCGCCCGCCGTACCCTTCATTTTCCATGCAGAGCAGGCATTGCGGGTAAGCACTTTTCACTTTGGCATGTTTTTCAGCTTCAATATCTTTAGGATCCTTTTCAGGTTTTGAGAGATTAATGGTAATATCAAGTTTGCCGTACAGCGTTTCATGAAAAAAATGAACGTTTTTTTCAATACGGTCCATTGGAATATAATAGGAATCTTTGCTCAGCTGATAAAAATAATCCGTTGCTTTTACAGGAGCTTCTTCGTAGAAAGCTTCAAATGTTTTTTGTATTTGGGAGGGGGTTGGCAGAAAAATATTCATTAAATCTGCCTTCCATTTTTCACGAAAATCCAACAGGTCTTCTATTAGGTGTTGAGATGCGGCATATTCAGTCAGCTTCTTCAACAATACAGGGACAGCCTCGTCGGTCTTTTTTTCTTGTGCCGGAGCGGCGGACAACTGCATTTTGTCCATAACCTGGTTAAGAGCATAGCGTTCATCTCTATTTTCAATCAAGCCTGCTTTCACTGCCGCTTGAACCAACGCATGAACGTCTTCGTTTATCGTAGTCATTTTCCCACCCTTTCCTGATAGCCATTGGGGGAATTACGGTGCCAGTTCCATGCATCCTCGATAATTTTATCGATCGTCGTGCGTTGCGGATTCCACCCCAGTACGTCTTTTGCTTTACTTGAAGAAGCCACCAGTTGAGCCGGATCGCCCGCTCTTCTTTTACCCGTACGAACAGGTATCGCACAACCGGTTATTTCCCGTGCTGCCTCTATCATCTGTTTCACACTGAATCCAGCGCTGCTTCCGAGGTTGAACACATCGCTCTTTTCGCCGCGGTCTAGATAATCTACAGCAAGAATATGTGCTTCAATTAAATCCTCTACATGAACATAGTCGCGAATACATGTACCATCCGGGGTTGGATAGTCTTCACCGAATATCGTTATATGGTCCCGCTGCCCTAAAGCTGTCTGCAGAATGATGGGAATAAGATGCGTTTCAGGATAGTGATCCTCCCCAATTTCACCGTTCTCCCTGGCCCCGCCTACATTAAAATAACGCAGGGACACATATCGAATGCCATACGCCTTTTCACACCATTTCATCATTTTTTCCATTGCCAGCTTTGTTTCTCCATAAGGACTTTCGGGTCTCGTGTCTGCACTTTCTTCTATCGGAATGTGAGCCGGCTCGCCATAAACAGCGGCAGTGGAAGAGAACACAATAGAAGAGACCCCGTGGGCCGCCATTGTTTCAAGCAGTATTTGGGTGCCGTATACATTGTTATCGTAGTAAGCTAATGGTTTTTCCACCGATTCCCCTACCAGCGAAAAAGCTGCAAACATCATAACGTGGTCAATGGCCTCTTCTGTAAACACACGTTCAACTAATTCACGATTGCGAAGATCTCCTTCATAAAAAACTGCTTTTTCCGGAATAGACGCCTTATGACCGGTTAACAAAGCATCAAGTACAACAACACGTTCCCCTCGGTCTATCAGCTGACGAACGGCATGCGAGCCAATGTAGCCGGCGCCTCCAGCAACTAAAATTGTCATCCCTGCACCCCTTCCATTTTCAGCTCTTTGACACCATCTCCAGCAGCCGCCGGATAAAAAGAAGCGTCGTATCCGATTTTATCCAAATACATATCTCCCACATTTTTTATAAACGCATCAACATGTTTTTTTTCTACAAAAGCAATCGCGCATCCGCCAAATCCTGCTCCAGTCATTCTGGCTCCATTTACTCCAGGCTGTTTCCAGGCTGCTTCCACAAGCGTATCCAGCTCTACACCGGTTACTTCATAATCATTTTTCAGTGACTCATGCGATGCATTCAGCAATTCTCCAAAAGACTTCCAATCTTGATTCTGCAGGGCACTTACTGCTTTTTTTGTCCGTTCATTCTCTGAAATAACATGCGCGGCCCGTTTAAACAAGGTTGGTTCTTCAATCGTCTGTTTCAGTTCTTCCCACTTGTTTAACGTTACTTCTCCCAGGCTTTGAATATTTATATGATTCTGCAGGATACGAAGAGCTTCTTCACACTCTTTACGCCTTTTATTATAAGCAGAACCTGCAAGCGTTCTTTCTTTATTTGTATTCATAATAAGCAATGTATGTGTATCGATCGGCAGCGGGGCATACGTATATTCCAGCGATTGGCAGTCAAGCTGCATGGCGTGTCCTTTTTTACCGAACCCGATAGCAAATTGGTCCATAATACCGCTCTGCACACCAATATACTCATTTTCCGCCTGCTGAGCGTAGAGTACCAGCTGTTTCATTGAAAGGCCCCACTCTTCCCATTCATTAAATAAATGGGCGGCTGCGAGTTCTATAGAAGCAGAAGATGATAACCCGGCACCATTTGGTATATTGCCGATAAAATAAATATCATACCCATGGGAAAGGCCAAAGCCATTCTTCTGCAGAATAGATATAATGCTTTTTGGATAGTTAGCCCAGCTGTGCTCCTTCTTATAGGTAGTATCTGTTAATGTAAACGTAATCATTCCTTCAGATAAAAAATTACCTGAATAAAATCGACAGGTATCATCCGATCGTGCAGCGGCGTATACATATGTTCCAATGGTAATGGCACAAGGAAACACATAACCTCCATTATAATCTGTATGTTCTCCAATAACATTTACTCGTCCAGGTGCAAAGAAACTGCGTTCCGCCCGGCGGCCGAATAAGTTTTCAAAAACTGCCAAAGTGTCTGTACTCATCGTAATCGCTCCTTTTTGAACCTTCTTTTGCTAAGTATAGCGAACCATTAGTAAAAATTCAATAAATTTTACTAAAATTTTAGTTTGTCTTTTCTTTCATCCTTTTCAAAGACACCCTTTTCCTTTTATTTCTGCATACGCTACACTGAGGGTATTACATATAAAGGAGTCCTATTATGTTTGCAGAATTAAAATCTATCATTCCCAACATTCAGCACACGTCAGATATTCCCCACGAGCAGGCAGGAGACTATGTATTTTTCACGCTTGATGACGGCGACAGGGTTGCGGTAGAGCCCGGCTCCCTGACAAGACGGGAGCTTGAGATACTGGAGTTTTTTCTTGCTTCGGATGAACCGGCAGCTCCGGATATTCCTGCAGACAGCTGGGAATCTTATTTAAAAAGAGCCGGCACCAGCCTCCCTAAAGATCTGGAAACGTTCAGTTATTTTCAATTTCTACATATAGAAGGAAAAGATATTGCATCGTCCCGGCAGGACATCCATATCATTGTCGATTCCTATTTCCAGCAGTCGTTTACTATCCTTGAAATCAGCAGCAGGCAGGTCCTCGTGATTCTTATGAGCCGGGAACCGTTTGAATACAGCGGGTTTCACCCGGTCGAACTAGCAGAAATTATGACAAGCGACCTCCTTACCGATATGAAGCTGTATGTAGGGCGCTACCTCCACTATACGGAGAATCTGGTCGAGCTGTACGAGTTTGAAACGCATTTATTTTCCGCCTATCAGCGCCTCTTTCCTTCCTACCGGGGATTTAAAATGGCCGAACATCTAATGTTTGTCTTTCCTGGATTGTCTGAATCCTACAAGCGTATAGCAGCCACTTACTTATTTGCACGGTTGGAGGCCGATCCGGAAACCATTTATACGCTGTATCATTTTTTCTTATCGAATATGAACATAAGTCTTACTGCAAAGACCCTGCACCTTCACCGCAACACGCTGCAGTACCGCATCGATAAACTTACTTCTATGACCGGCGTGGATGTTCGTTATTTCCCTAATGCAGCGGCCTATTACTACGTTATCAAAACCATGTTCGCTGATGCTATCCGTTGAGCCTTCGTCAAAATGACGAAGGCTTTATGTTTATTTTTGTGAAAGTTGCCTGTATATTTACTAAAAGATAACGCTTACAATAAAACCTATCACACATAACCGAAAGGGGAACATATACATGGCTACGATTGACTTAAAAAATATCTATAAAAGCTACGACGGAGGCGACTCAAACGCCGTAACGGATTTTAATTTAAATATTGAGGATAAAGAATTTATTGTATTTGTCGGTCCTTCCGGCTGTGGAAAGTCCACTACCCTCCGCATGATTGCCGGACTTGAGGACATTTCAGAGGGAGACCTCGTTATAGATGACGTAAAAGTAAACGACCTGCCTCCGAAAGACCGCGATATCGCGATGGTATTCCAAAACTACGCCTTGTATCCACACATGAGCGTATACGATAATATGGCATTCGGCCTGAAGCTTAAAAAATTCAAAAAAGAAGAAATCGATAAGCGCGTTCAAAACGCGGCATCCATTCTCGGGCTGCAGGAATACTTAAAAAGAAAACCAAAAGCGTTATCAGGCGGTCAGCGCCAGCGTGTTGCCCTGGGCCGTGCCATTGTAAGAGATCCGAAAGTGTTCTTGATGGATGAGCCGCTTTCCAACCTCGATGCAAAGCTCCGGGTACAGATGAGAGCAGAAATCATCAAGCTTCATAAGCGCCTGCAGTCCACTACCATTTATGTAACTCACGACCAGACAGAAGCGATGACGATGGCCACCCGTATCGTTATTATGAAAGACGGCTTTGTCCAGCAGGTCGGTTCACCAAAGCACGTGTACGATCACCCGGTGAATATGTTTGTTGCCGGCTTCATCGGCTCTCCTGCGATGAACTTCCTTGAAGGTAAGCTCGTGGATAATAAATTCCACATCGACGAAACGGTTCTTACGGTTCCGGAAGGCACCATGAAGAAAATCCGCCAGGGCGGCTTTATAGATAAAGAGCTTGTACTCGGTATTCGTCCGGAAGACATTCATTCCGAAGTTCTGTTTACGGACTCCTTCCCGGATTCCACGTTCCACCTTCCTGTAGAAGTAGCGGAAATGAACGGAGCAGACGTGATCCTGTACAGCAACCTGGGCGGCCAGGAAGTTATCGCCCGCGTCGACTCCAGAGACAATGTATCCGTTGGAGACAGATTAAAAGTCGCGATTGATATGAATAAAGTACACTTTTTCGACAAAGAATCCGAACAGTCCCTGACAGACCGTGATGCTCTGCAGGCAGCCGCAGAAGCCGAAAAAGAATCCGTTAACTATTAAAATAAAAGCGGAAACGGCTTGATTAAACGCGCCGGGTTCTGGACCATTCTCGCAGGAAGCCTGCTTCCGAAGAGGAATGGGAAGAATCCCCAAGCGTTCAGCCGTTGCAGCTGGACAATAAAAAGCGGAAACGGCTTGATTAAACGCGCCGGGTTCTGGACCATTCTCGCAGGAAGCCTGCTTCCGAAGAGGAATGGGAAGAATCCCCAAGCGTTCAGCCGTTGCAGCTGGACAATAAAAAGCGGAAACGGCTTGATTAAACGCGCCGGGTTCTGGACCATTCTCGCAGGAAGCCTGCTTCCGAAGAGGAATGGGAAGAATCCCCAAGCGTTCAGCCGTTGCAGCTGGACAATGAAAAGCGGAAACGGCTTGATTAAACGCGCCGTTTCCGCACATTTATATATCCTGTCTTTGCTCCATTGGAAAAGGCGCCCCCGAGTGGTTATCCACTGTAGGGGCGCCTTTGTGCTGCGAATAGAATAAAATTTCCATTTTAAAATAGAGTTGCTCAAGCAGTAAGGCTGTTGATTACTGCTTTGCTGTATATAATGTGCTGCCGCGGTTAAATTCACCATTATCGTTCAGTAAAACTTCTTAAACAATGTAAGCCCTACCTTCTCTTACATTCTTACGGCTCTTTAGCCGATCCAGGTGATTAAGGTGTTTCTATCATAAACCTTAGGTTGAATGCCAAATATCTATAAAACTTTATATTTTCACATTATATATTTTTTCTTCGCATATGAGAATCTTTTATTATACACGAAGAAAAGGAAATTGTCCAGTCTATTCACGTAGTAGACAGATTCCCTCTATCCCGATATGCTAAACACAAACTTTCAAAAAGGAGGAAAGTCGATGAATCCATCACTTGAAACCCTTTGGCTGCTGGGCATGATCATCGCAGCAGCTGCTTCATTAATTGCTGTGATCATACAGGACCTTACGGCGCTTGCCGTTTCTGTTTCGCTGCTTTTCACGCTGACTTATTTATTTCGATCCAGCCGGATGAAAGAAGCCGGCCAGGATAAAGAAGCCCGTTTTTTTAAGAAGATCAGCCTTTTTTTCTTCATCTGCTTTCTTCTTGCCGCTGCTAATGCGCTGACGATGCCCTAATCACAGCCGTCAGCCTAACCGCTCTTCTTTTTCACGTTCCAGCGTCCGCTCGACCGCCTTTTCGTGTGTCACATAGACGAAGTCTTCATACTTTTCCCTCCAGCTCTGCAGAGCCTTCACGTAAAGAACCACTGTTACAAGCATCAGCCCCCCAACCGCCGGGAAAAACCAGCCGGATACGACGCCTCCTGCATAGGCTGCACCAATCGGCGAAAACACAAGATAAGCTAGTATAACCAAACTGAAAAGAATAATTGTCACAGGCAGGCTGTACTTCCAGGGAGTCATATCCACTTTTTCGTTAGCATAGAATTCGTGTTCCTTTTCCAACGGACGAATCCAACCCGCCGCCAGCATAATTCCTGTTTCAATAACAAAGAGTATCGCAGATATATGAACAAAATTGAGAGGAACCACCACTCCAAAAAATGTCGGCAGCCCCCACAAAAGAAAATAATACGCGATCACATGAAAAATAATAACAATTTTAGCGCCAATTGCAGGCACCCTCTTCGTAAATATGCCAACAAGCACAATCGTAATAATAGGGATGTTAAAAAAACCGGTGAATTCTCTTATGATATTCCACAGCCCATCTGGTGCATTCATGAGCATCGGTGCGACAAAAAAGGAAACAAGTGCCAGTATGGTTCCAAACCATTTGCTTACCCGGATCATCTGGGTGTCTGTCGCCTGCGGATTAATACCCGCTTTATAAATGTCATAGGCAAACATCGTGGAGGCGCTGTTTAACAGAGAATTAAAACTGGAAAACACCGCTCCAAGAAGCATCGCCAGGAAAAAGCCAGAAAGAAAGCCCGGCAGCAGGTTCGCTACAATCGTCGGGTAGGCTAAATCAATCGGCTCCAGCTGTGCGCCGTACAAATGAAAGGCAATGACGCCCGGTATCATCATCATCAAGGGCACCAACAGCTTATAAAATCCGGTTAAAAGCGCCCCTTTCTGCCCTTCTGCCAGGCTTTTGGCTCCAAGCGTTCTTTGAATAACGTATTGATTGGTCCCCCAATAAAAAAGATTCATAAATATCATCCCGGTGAAGATCGTCCCAAACGGAATGGCATCATCACTTGAGCCGATCGCGTTCAGCTTTTCCGGATGTGTTGTCGTCATTGTATAAATCCCATCAAAAAAACTACCGCTGCCGAGACTGATTAATCCAATAACAGGAACGATCAACCCAACGAGAAGCAGTCCAATGCCATTGAGTGTATCCGAAATGGCAACAGCCTTTAATCCTCCAAAAATAGCATAGGCTGCCCCGATTAATCCAATCATCCAGACCATAATCCATACAGCCTGCTCAATGGAAATCCCCATTAAACCAGGAAGATCAAACAGCTGGAGCACAGCAATTGCTCCTGAATACAGCACCGAAGGAATCGTCACAAAGCCGTACCCGAGCATAAATAAGACGACCACGTAGCGGCGGACTCCGTCGTCAAACCGGCTGCTCAGGAAACCCGGAAGCGTGGAGAAAGCCCCGCCTAAATACCTTGGCAGCAGGACCAGGGCAAGAATAACTACGGAAAATGCCGCCGTTACCTCCCAGGCCATATTGGACATGTTGGCGCTGTATGCTTGTCCGTTCAGACCGATCAGCTGCTCGGCCGAAAGATTAGTTAATAAAAGAGAGCCTGCGATAAATCCTCCCGTCAATCCTCGTCCAGCCAGGAAATAACCGTCGGAACTATTCACCTGATTCTTAGTTTTTATGTAAGAATAAACAGCAATAACTCCCATAAAAAAAAGACAGGAAATAATGGTAAACACTAGACTGTCCATCGCTTAACTTCCTTCCTTGAGGTCTGCTCCGGCAGCCTTTCCAATTAACTATTTATTCACGATTCTAAAGCAATATAAACCTGTTTCAGGCATTTCTATAAATAAAAAAGGAAGCGTTTTCCTGAATTTTCTAATTTTTTTGTTAAAATACCCTTGCGCCGAGACAGGGAAGTTGTTAGAATTTTTGACGAACACTTTTATCCTTTATCAAAGCAAAGGAATTGTGCATTCTATTGTCTGGAGGCTTGTCGTCATGATTACATTCTTTGTGTCTATTGCCTTGCTTATCGCAGGGTATATTTTTTATGCTTCATTTGTCGAAAAAGTCTTCGGGATCGATAATAATAAACAGACCCCGGCTTACGAAAATCCCGGTGATTCTGATTATGCACCGCTCAGCTGGTGGAAAGGCAGCTTAATCCAGCTTTTAAATATTGCCGGCCTCGGCCCGATTTTCGGGGCTCTGCTGGGCGCACTGTATGGCCCTGTCGCCTTTATCTGGATTGTAATCGGATGCATTTTCGCAGGAGCCGTGCATGACTATTTCTCAGGCATGCTTTCGATGCGGAATAACGGCGCCCAGTATCCAACGCTCGTCGGAAAGTATCTCGGAAAACCGATGCAGGTGGGCATTAATATCGTAAGCATCTGTTTAATGATCTTAGTAGCAGCTGCTTTTATTGCAGGTCCCGCACAGCTGATTGCTGAGCTTTCTCCGCTTACATTCGGCATGGCGATTGCTATTATATTTGTTTATTTCTTTTTTGCTTCTGTGCTTCCGGTTAACCGTATTATCGGAAAAATTTATCCTGTACTTGGCGGCATTCTTATCTTTATGGCCGTTTCTATAGCCGCCGCTCTTGTGTTTTCCAGCCAGCCGATTCCGAATCTAACCTTCTCCAATCTTCATCCGGATAACCTGCCGTTGTGGCCGCTGCTTATGGTTACCATTTCCTGCGGCGCCATTTCCGGGTTTCACAGTACGCAGAGCCCGATTATTGCAAGAACGATGAAAAAGGAATCAGAAGGCAGGAAGATTTTTTTCGGTGCGATGATTGCCGAAGGGATTATTGCGCTTATCTGGGCGGCTGCCGGTATGACCTTCTTCGGCGGAACCGACGGACTCGGTGCGGCTCTTGCCAACGGAGGTCCTGCAGGGGCCGTTAACGAAATATCCATTTCTCTGCTTGGCGGACTCGGCGGTATTCTTGCCATACTCGGAGTGATCATTCTTCCGATTACAACAGGAGACACAGCACTCCGCTCCTCGCGGATGATGCTTGCAGAGTTATTAAGCCGCTTTTTCCAGACAAAAGGCAGAAAGGCATTGATCCTGCTGACGATTCCCGTCGTTATCCCTACTATCTTTTTATCGCTGATCGACTACACCTTTTTATGGAGATACGTAGGATGGACAAACCAGCTTGTCGCTACGGTAATGCTCTGGACAGCCTGCATGTACCTGCTTAAATCTGGGAAATTTCACTGGATCTGCGGCATACCGGCCATGTTCATGACCGCTGTTGTCTGCACCTACATTTTCTACGCACCTGAAGGGCTTGGCATGCCTTACCAGACTTCCATGCTGATTGGAGGCACTCTGACGCTTCTCGTCCTGGCCTGGTACATCAAACAAATTGTTGTTACTAACAAGAAATTGAAAAAAGAAGACAAAATTGCTGAAGCTTCTTAAATAAAAAAGACGAACCCGGTTTATATCGGGTTCGTCTTTTTTATTCCGTGCCTTTAATTTTATGGTTTACCCCAAACATCTCCGATACGTTCACGACAAATCCTATTCCTGTACCATTCTTATTCATATCCACTGCCTCGGTAACCGAATCCACCACATCCCGGCGGATCGATTCAGGCACGATGATAAGCACAATTTCTTTTTCAGGCTCGATATTAATACCGAGTCTCTTTGTGCCTTCATGTACGCCGGATCCTCTGCCGTGAAAAACGGTCGCTCCTTCCGCACCGGCTTTTTTGGCACTTTTAATCACCTTCGATGCTTTGCCTTTCGGTACAATCACCGTTACAAGCTCCATATTAGTTGGATTCATTTTCATTATCCTCCTGTCCATTCTTTTGTTTAAATAGGATACCTAATACAATAACTGCCAGAATTGGAGCCAATGCAACGAGCGCCACTAAACCAAATCCTTCCATTACCGCACTTTCTCCATCTCCCAGTTCACCGGCAACGCTGATGGCCATGGCGAGAATAAAAGTAACGGTCATCGGTCCGGTCGCAACTCCTCCTGAATCAAAAGCAATCGATACAAAGCGTTTATCCGTTACAAAGGCGAGGCCTAAAGCAAGGATATATCCCGGCAGAAGTATCCACCACAATGGAAACCCTATCAGAATCTGCGTCATGGCTACTGCCACAAGAAGTCCGACACCAATAGAAAGCGTAAGCAGGAGGACTTTTCCACGTATGGAACCACCTGTCTCCTCTTCTACTTCATACGTCAGCACTCGGACAGCCGGTTCCGCGGAAGTAGCTACAAAACCAAGCAGAAAGCCTGTTGGAATCAGCCAGTATCTATAATCTCCCGCTGCCATTTCAGAACCAACGTCCTGGCCTGCCGGGAGAAAGGCTATGTAAACGCCCTGCAGAAATAGACTGAAGCCTACCACCGCTAATAAAATGCCTATCATTACCCGAATTATTTTTTGGAAATCTGTTTTTAGTAGAAAAATCATAAATAAAATTAAAATACCGAGCAGCGGTGCCAATGCTCCTAATACTGTTACTATTTCTTCCAGAAACCCATCAAAAATCAACATGTTCTTATTCATAGAAAAATACCCCTAACAGCAGAACAGAAAGAATTGGACCTATAGAAGCCATCGCCACCAGGCCGAAACTGTCTGAAGCTGTTCCTTCTTTGTCGCCCTGGGCTACCGCAGTAATACCCACGCTCAGCGCAATAATAAATGGTACGGTAATTGGTCCTGTTGTTACTCCGCCGGCATCAAATGCGATTGCAATAAACTCTTCCGGTACAAATAACGAAACGATAAATACCGTGATATAAGCTGGAATCAGCATGTATAACAGCGGAATCTGCAGCAGCTTACGCAAAAAAGCAAGCGCCACAAAAAAACCAACCCCTAAAGCAATCGTTCCAATTAATATGGGTTCGGACACAAATTCTGCTCCCGCATCTTCGATCTGTGTAGCTAAAATCCTTACATCCGGCTCAGCCACCGTTACAACGAACCCGAGTACAAAGCCGGAAACCACAATCCATACCGGTGAAAATTTCTCCGGCAGAATGGCTCCGACGTCTTCACCGATCGGGATTAAGCCTATTTTTGCTCCTGCCAAAAAAAGACCCAGTCCTATGATTACCATCGCCGCCCCAATCATGAACTGAATCATTCCTGCCCAATCAACCGATAATACTACCAGCTGCAGGATAATTACCACTATGGTTACCGGCAGCACAGCGGTAACATTGTTTTTCATTTCTTTCCATACAGTATACAATCCCTTTTCACCTCTTCACTACAGGTCCTTTTCCCTACTCCCATCAGCGTTAAAACGTAATTATTTCACTAAATAAAAACAGGAGCCTCAACTGAGAACTCCTGCTCTTTAATTTATTCTTTTTTTATTCCCTGGATCATGGTCGATTCTACATTCGTTAAATGCTCCAGCATTTTTTCGCGGGCCGCCGCCGCGTCCCCGCTTTTGACCGCCTCGTAAATATTTTCATGCTCTTCATAGAGACGCTGTAATGTTTTTTTCTCTGAATACAGCCAGATTCTACGGGTTTCGAACATTGTTTTTTGAAGCGTGTCAGAGAGCTGGTGCATCATATCTATCATAATCGTATTACCGGTACCGGAAGCAAGGGCCAGATGAAAGGCCATATCTGCTTTTTCGCCGAGATTCTCTCCGCCGGAAGCCCGCTTCATTCCATCCAATGCCGCTTCGAGCGACTTCAGATGTTCTTCTTTTCTATTCAGGCTGGCAAGCTCAGCCGCTCCTACTTCTATGATCTTGCGAATTTCAAACAGTTCCATCATTTCTTTTTTGGAGATGATGCGCTCTGCTTTCATGGGATCGACTACGCCTGAGAAATCATACTTATTTACAAACGTGCCGTCTCCCTGCTTAATTGTTACAATACCGACCGCCCGGAGCGCGCTCAGCGCCTCCCGGACGGCTGAACGGCTGACCTGGAACTGACTGGCAAGCTGAACTACCGAATCCAGCTTTTCGCCGGGCTGCACGTCGCCGCGCTTGATCATTTCTTCAATCTGCGCCCGTACGATTTCCGATATTTTTTTCGTTTCTATCTGCTTAAATGCCATCCGCCCTTACTCCCTTTTCTGTTGGTTACTCAAAAGTATATCACAGAAAAAATGCTGTTCTACATATCATCGACCAATATATAGCAGGCACGAACCGGTCCATGGACGCCAACGACAAGATTCATTTCGATATCGGCGCTGTTGCTTGGTCCCGATACGAAATTTATACAGGAAGGGATGCGTTCCCCATTTTCTACACGCCGGTGAATTTCTCCGGCAGCCTGGGTTATTCTCGGTACAATCGTACTATAGGGAATAATAGCAATATAATACGTTGGAAGCAGGCTGACCGACTGGCCTCTTCCTCCGCCGTTCATTAACACGACAGTACCGGATTCCGCCAGCGTATAATCTGAAAAAGTAATGCCTGCCTCTGCCTGTTCGGTGATACGGATATTATCCTCATCCGGTCCGCTTCCCCAGATCGTCATATTAGGACGCTGCAGGAACGTTTCCAGGCCGTATTCTATAAACCTGGGGTCATCCCAGGCCACGGCCTTATCCACTTCATATTCTTCCATTACTTCTTCGAGTGCCTTTTCCAATCCGGCTTTATTCGTTTCCTTTACATCGGTATGAATGGCAAGGCACTGGTCTTTTAACACGTCCACCATCTCTTTTGTCGTCGCCCCGCGAAGGATATCGTATTGCGGGCTGTGTTTATAGTCAGGACGCGTTACCCCGGCAGAGCGGCGTTCCCTGCCCAATTTGTCTGCAATGTTCTGAAGAAAAGTCTCCTGGTTCTGTACCGTTCCTTTTGCCATTACGACTCCTCCTTCTCCCGGTTTTTAAACCATTTGCGAAACGTTTCTTTTTCCGGTACCGGGAAATCCCTGGCATTCGTCCAGTCTTTTAACGGGCCCGGCCCCTTTTCTATTTTTCCATTTTTAGAGAACGGGGACATCATCGCCGGAGCGGCCTGTTCTGCCATATGGAAAAGCGCCGGAGAACTGGCAAGCATGCCGAACCCTTTCATAGCGAATCGTTCCGGCAGTGTCGTCATTTTTTCCTGTTCGGTGATTACTTTCCGGTGTTCAATCAACAGCTCGTGCAGCGGGATTTTCACGGGACAGGCGTCTGTACAGGCGGCACAAAGACTCGAAGCATAAGGCAGATCTTTATGGTCATCGTAGCCTTCCAAGAGCGGTGTCAGCACAGCGCCGATCGGCCCTGGATAAATGGAGCCATAGGAATGGCCGCCGACATGGCGGTACACCGGACAGACGTTAATGCAGGCCGCACAGCGGATACAGTGCAGAGCCGATTGAAAAGCGGTGCCAAGGATATTGGATCTTCCGTTATCCACAATTACTAAATGAAATTCTTCCGGACCGTCCAGGTCTCCTTCTTCCCTCGGGCCGCTCAATCCAGTCACATAGCTGGTCAGCTTCTGGCCGACCGCGCTGCGGCAGAGCATTGTTACAAGAACCTCCAGCTCTTCCCAGGTCGGTACAATACGCTCCATCCCCATTACGGCGATATGGGTTTTCGGGATGGTTGTCGACAGCCGGGCATTTCCTTCATTGGTAACAAGAGCCACACTGCCTGATTCCGCTACTGCGAAATTACAGCCGGTTACGCCGATATCGGCGGTCAAAAACTCCTCGCGGAGCTGTTCCCTCGCGAACTGGGCCAGTTCTTCCGGCTTGGACGTTTTATCGTATCCTTTTAAATTGGCAAACGTTTCTCTAATCTGCTCTTTGTTCTTATGAAGTGCCGGCGTCACGATATGGGAAGGCGGATCATGATCGTCGAGCTGGAGAATGTATTCTCCGAGATCGGATTCAATCACTTCACAGCCCACGCTTTCAAACGCTTCGTTCATACTGATCTCTTCTGTCACCATTGATTTTGCTTTAATGACTTTTTTAGCCTGCTTGTCCTGTGCAATCTTTTTCACGTAATCGTTGGCTTCTTCTCCGGTGGAGGCAAAAAAGACGTGGCCGCCGTTTTTTACTACATTTTCAGTCAGCTGCTCCAAATAAAAGTCGAGGTTTTCCAGCGTATGCTCCCGAATTTCCTCGGACAGCTCCCTCCACTGTTCCCAATGGCCGAGCTGCTCTTCCGCTTTTGCCTTGTTGGACTGAAAACGAGCCTGCGCAGAACTGACAGCGTCCCGCATAAATGTGTTGTCGATTCCCTTCTGGACTCGTTTGTCAAAAGAACGTTCACCTATTTTCATCGGCATGAGGCATTCCTCCTTTATTTTTTTCTTATCCTTTGCTGTTAAGTACCTGGGCGATATGCATAATTTTGACCGGTTTCCCGCCGCGCTGCAGCTTTCCGCCGATATTCATTAAACAGCCGGAATCAGCGCCGATCAGTATTTCTGCTCCTGTTTCCTCTACGTGTTCTACTTTTTCTTCTACCATCTGCTCGGAAATGGCTCCCATTTTCACGGCAAATGTGCCGCCAAATCCGCAGCAGTCGCTTTTATTGGGAAGTTCATGAAGCGTCAGCCCTTCGACATTGGAAAGCAGCCGGAACGGTGCTTCCGTCTCCCGGAGAAGACGTGACATGTGACAGGAAGAATGATAGGTCGCATTGGCATGCAGAACCGCTCCTGTGCTTTCCACCTTGAGCACCCGGACAAGGAACTGGGTAAACTCGTATGTTTTTTCTCTCAGTTCCCGGGCCCGTTCCTTCCAGGCGGGATCGTCTTCCAGCAGGTGCTCGTATTCCCGGAACATAGCGGCGCAGGAGCCGGATGGGGCTACTACATATTCTGCTGCGTCGAAGGTTTTGATCATATGCTTCGCTGCTTTTTTTGCTTCTTTATGATAGCCGCTGTTGTATGCCGGCTGCCCACAGCACGTCTGAGCATCCGGGAAGTCCACTTCACAGCCGTTTCTTTCCAGGATTTCCACCACATCTTTTCCTACGCCGGGATAAAATACATCACCAAGACAGGTAATAAATAAAGATACTTTCATTTCTTTCTCTCCCTCACTGCATATTTAGTGATATGGTCATCTGATGACTATTATTGTAAGTGTTTTCATCATACAAAATTTTGTTGCATGTTTCAACGATTATTATTATTCTTTGTGTGATCTGCTCATCTGATCAATATTCCCTGTACTATTCCGCTCTCGTGTTGGTATCATAGAAGATACTACAGGGATTTTTATTTTTTATTATATATGTAACCGTTATCTTATACTATTCAGACGATAATGAAGGAGGATTTACTATGCAGACTTCTCTACTTTATGGAAAACAACATCTTGAGGTGAATGTGCCGGATGATGCATTTATTATAGAACCAAATCACCTGCCGGCTTTGGACGATCAGAAACAAGGCGTTCGGGATGCCCTGCGCGACCCAATAGACACGCCGCCCCTGAAATCAATGGCCAAAGCCTCTGACAAAGTAGCTATTGTAATCAGCGACATTACCCGGCCGACACCAAATCATATTCTCGTTCCGCTTCTTATTGAGGAACTGGCGCATATTCCCCATGAGCAGTTTGTTATTATCAACGGCACCGGCACCCACCGGGACCAGACAGAAGAAGAGCTTGTCGGAATGCTTGGCCGGTGGGTCGTTGATAACATCCGGATCATTAACAATCACTGCCATGAAAAAGATGAGCTTGTTAACTTAGGACTCAGCACATTCGGCTGTGATATTTATTTAAACAAGGAATACGTAGAGGCAGACTTCCGTATTAATACCGGATTTATTGAACCGCACTTTTTCGCCGGCTTCTCCGGCGGCCCTAAAGGCATTATGCCTGGAATAGCCGGGATTGAAACCATTATGACCTTCCACAACGCCCGGATGATCGGGGATCCTAAATCCACCTGGGGCAATATGGAGGATAATCCGGTTCAGAATATGACGAGGGAAATTAACCGCGTCTGCCCGCCTGACTTTCTTTTGAACGTCACGCTCAACGGGGACAAAGATATTACCGGCGTCTTTGCGGGGGAGCTGTTTGCGGCGCACGAAAAAGGCTGTGCTTTTACAAAAGAACATGCGATGATTCAGTGCGAAGAGCGCTTTGACGTTGTTATTACCACGAACTCCGGCTATCCACTTGACCAGAATTTATACCAGGCGGTTAAAGGCATGAGCGCTGCCCAAAAAATAGTAAAAGAAGGCGGAGCCATTATTGTCGCAGCAGAATGTTCGGACGGCATCCCCGACCATGGCAACTTTGCGGAAATTTTCAGTATGGCCGACAGTCCGCAGGGCCTGCTCGACATGATCAACGATCCGGAATTTAAAATGTTTGACCAGTGGCAGGTACAAAAGCAGGCGGTCATTCAAGTATGGGCAGATGTATACGTTCATTCCAAGCTGAGCAACGAACAGATTGAACAGACGATGCTTAATCCGTGCAATGACATTGAACAGACGCTTGCAGATTTAAAGCAGAAGTACGGACCTGACATGAGTGTCGCGGTGCTCCCGCTCGGCCCGTTAACGATCCCGTACGTGTAACCTTCTATTTTAACTAAAGGAGAGATCCATACATGATTGAAAAAAAGTTGGAAACGCTTGAATCCATTCTTCTGGAAATGAAAAGCGTCGTGGTCGCTTTTTCCGGCGGTATCGACAGCACCTTTCTGCTGCACGTGGCCAACCGGACGCTCGGACGCGACAATGTGCTTGCGGTCACCGCCGATTCGGAAACGTTTCCGGACCGGGAACTGGCTGATACGAAAGAGCTTGCCGCCCATCTGGACGCAGCCCATGAGATTATTTCCACGTCTGAGCTGAACATCCCAGGCTATGTGGAAAACACAAGCAGCCGCTGCTACCTCTGCCGGGACAACCTGTTTGAAAACCTGAAGCCGCTGCTGGAAACACGCCACTATAAAAACATTGTCTTCGGCCTGATCGCCGATGATATGGGCGAGCACCGGCCCGGTATTATTGCAGCCAAAGAGCACGGCGTCCGCGGCCCGCTTCAGGAAGCGGACTTATACAAAAGCGAAATCCGGGAGCTTTCGAAGGATATGGGCCTCCCGAACTGGAACAAGCCGTCCTATGCCTGCCTGGCTTCCCGGATTGCCTACGAAGAGACCATTACGATCGAAAAGCTGAACCGGGTGGATGCGGCCGAACAGTACATTCGTGAACTCGGCATGGCTCAGGTCCGGGTCCGCTCGCATGACGAAATAGCCCGTATCGAAGTAACACCTGACGATATGCCAAAGCTTGCCTCCCTGCACGGCAGCATTTCCGAAAAGCTGGAATCGCTGGGATTCAAGTTCGTCACAATGGACCTTGCCGGTTACAAAAGCGGGAGCATGAATAAATCATTATCCTTATCTTCTCCTGTTTCCATTGACTAAAGATATAAAGGAGACTGCTTGATGACATTTGAAGATCTTGGCCATACCAAAGTCGATTACGACAGGGAAACCCGGAACGGCTATCCGGAAATCATTTACGGGGAAAGCAAAACGGCCGTTCAGACAGCCGCGATTATAGAAAAGCTGCTGCAGGCCCACGGCCGGGCGATGGCTACACGGATGTCTCCCGAAAAAGCCGGGGAAGTGCTTGCCATTCATCCCGAAGGTACGTATAAAGAAGCATCGCGTCTTCTCATTTACGGGGAACCTGCTGTCGTACACAAAGGAAAAGTTATGATTGTATCTGCCGGTACATCAGACCTGCCGGTTGCTGAAGAAGCAGAATGGACGGCCAAATGGCTCGGGTGTGAGACCGAAACCATTCACGATGTAGGGGTAGCCGGCATTGATCGGCTGCTTTCCTATCGGGACGTTCTCCAGGAAGCATCTGTCGTTATTACTGTAGCCGGCATGGAAGGAGCACTTCCAAGCGTCGTCTGCGGGCTTGTGAAACGTCCGGTCCTTGCCGTACCGACCTCGGTCGGCTACGGGGCCCATTTTGACGGCCTCACCCCGCTTCTCAGTATGTTGAGCTCGTGTTCTTCCGGAATGAGCGTCGTCAATATTGATAACGGATTCGGTGCCGCCTACCAGGCCGCCATGATTTTGAAACTGGCATCGGAAGGAGCTCCCTCATGAAAACAATCTATCTGGACTGTATCTCCGGGATCTCGGGCGACATGACGCTGTCCGCCCTGATTGACCTCGGTGCCGATATTTCCTATATTCGAACCGAACTGGAGAAGCTTCCGCTCGATGCCTTTACGATGGAGATCGTACCGGTTATCAAGCAGGGCATTTCCGCTGCTTATTTACAGCTCGATATTGAAGAATCCCATCACCATCATCATGACCATGATCATCAGCACCGGAAAGCGGCGGATATTCTGCAGATGATCGAGCAGAGTGAGCTTGCGGAGCGTGTAAAAGACAGGAGCCGGCTTGTCTTTGAACATATTGCAGAAGCTGAAGGGCATATTCACGGTCTGCCGGCCGCTGATGTTCATTTTCACGAAGTCGGTGCCATGGACTCTATCATAGATGTCATTGGTGTTTGTCTGGCGCTTGAAAGTCTTGATGCCGGGCGGATTATGGCGTCTCCCGTCCCGACCGGACAGGGAAAGGTGCGGATGGCACACGGCCTCTACCCCATTCCGGCACCTGCTACGGCTGAACTACTGACAGGGATTCCGCTTGCTTCCCTCGATGTGGAAGGAGAATTAACGACGCCGACCGGAGCCGGTTTTCTAAAAGCCCTGGCCGATTCCTTCGGCAGCCTTCCCGCACTGCCTCTCCAAAAAATCGGCTACGGGGCCGGCAAAAAGGATTTTGCCCATCCCAACGTGCTGCGTGCTGTTTTGTTTGAAGAACAAGGCGTTTCGGAAGAAACCGTCTATACCCTGGAATGCCAGGTGGATGATATATCCGGAGAAGCCCTCGGCTCGACAATGAATCGTTTGTTTCAGGGAGGGGCACTCGACGTTTATTACACGCCGGTGTATATGAAAAAAAACAGGCCCGGCACGCTGCTTACCGTTTTATGCAAATCAGCGGATAAATCTTTGCTGGAATCTATTCTTTTTCGGGAGACGACTACTTTTGGCGTGCGGAGCAGCCAGTGGGAACGCCGCATTCTTTCCCGCCGGTTTGAAACGCTGGACACGGCTTACGGCCCCATATCCATTAAACTTGGGTTTGAAGGCGGCACCCTCTACCAGGTCTCGCCTGAGTATGATGATGTTGAGAAAGCATCCCTCCACGCAGATAGACCATTTGTGGATATGTATGCAGAAATTAAAAACCTGGCCCAGCAAACCTTTTCGCCTTAATGAAGCGGCTCCTTTTTAACGGAGCGGCTTTTTCTTTTGACATAAAAGACGTATACTTTTGGAGGTAGATTACATAGAAAGCCGGGGATAACCATGGACAAACGATTTGGGCCGCCAGGTGTGCTGCTCGCCATTGCAGTCGGCGCTATGCTTGGCACCCTGCTTCGCTACTCGATTAACCTTGCTGCGATCGACTATACCTTTCCATTCGGCACCCTGATGGAAAACTGGAGCGGCAGCGCGCTTCTCGGCGCATTGACCGGTTTTTTTGCCATTTTCACCGTTCGGGAATGGATCAGCGCCGGACTCGGTGTCGGCCTGTGCGGCGGCTATACAACTTTTTCCACCCTTGTGTCAGACACGGTTTTAATCGGTTCGGCGCTTTCACCGGTTCATATAGCAGCCTATATTTTCCCTACTATTATCGGGGGTATTATCTTTGCCTGGGCCGGATTTGCCGGTGGACAGCGTCTTGGAAGAAAACTCCGCTCATCTGAGGAGGCGGATGGCTCATGATATTTTTAGTCATGATCGGCGGTGCGGCCGGTGCGGTCTGCCGCTATCTTATTGGAAAGTGGATCGACCGGACCTTGGCGGAGCGGTCTTTTCCTACGGCAATGCTCAGCGTGAATATTCTAGGCTCTGCGGGGCTCGGTTTATTTCTGGCGCTTTTTTACGGATATGTTCCGGGAGACGCCTACGACGATCCACTGTTTCTTACAGCAGCAGTTGGCTTTTTCGGTGCCTTTACTACGTTTTCCACATTCAGTATGGAATCATTCCGCCTGATCGAACAAAAGGCTTACAAAGCCCTGTTTCTTTACGTCTTTTTTAGTGTATTTGGCAGCCTCGCCGCGTTTATGCTGTTTTATCTGCCTTTACTGTAAATCAGGCATTCAGAACTTCAATCCATTAAAAATAACCCCCACCATTGGGTAGTGCATCTTAAAAGTTAGAGTGAAATCTAACTTTTAGGGGTCAGCACTTTGGTGAGGGTTATTTTTTAGTTTATTATCGTTTTGCTTCCAAATCTTCTTCCAGATTATACGTTGTTTCTTCTGTCGACATTTCTTTAACGGCAAGAACAAACATCGCATGCGACCAGGTAAGAGGCATCACCCAGGCCGGTTCTGCCGTATGCTTATCTACCTGCTCCGGCAGCAGCCCAAGGTGGTTTGCGTGCCCGATCGTCCATTGCAGCAGTTCATGGGCTTCGGCTGTTTTGCCACTTCTTTTTTTGAAAATGGCAAGCCACAGCGTCGTAATAATCCATGGATTGCCGCCAATATATACGTCTCCCGGAAAACGCTCAATGCCGCCGATATGAGTCGACGTACACTCTGCTTCAATCAGATCTGCAGTTTTCTGCATCCGTTTGTCTCCAGAATCGAATACGTTAAACGGATAATTCAATCCGAGCAGGCAGATATCGGTTATATCATCTTCCCATAAATAGTACAGCGGGGTGCCCTTCTGATTGTACTCAATAAATCCTTCACGGCCCTCTGCCAGTGCTTCTTCATAGACACTGGCACTCACCGCCAGCTTAATGGTTCTTAGGAAACTTCCTTTTTTTTCGTTCCACGCTCTTGTTTCCAGCGCTTTTTTTATATCGACCGCTACTTTTTCCCAGGTTTCCGCCAGATGGTGCTCTCCTTCTTCCCGGGCGAGCTTGGAAGCACCGATCATGCCGCCATAAACCGCCGCAGCGGAATAGCTGTGTGAGCCGTCACGCTTTTCCCACAGGTCTTTCGAGGGCTTCGGCAGATTTGTTTCCTTATCAATAAAGTCCCTGAGGAAAAAAGCACCTTTTTTCACCGTCGGCCACATAATCTCTTTAAAGTATTTATCCCCGGTCTGAGCATAGTGGTCATGAATGCCCCAGAGAATGGACCCTGTTTCATCTATCTGCACTCCCCAGTTGGGAGCCACCTGTCCGTCCGTATAATAGCGCTGCTCCCAGTAACCGGCTTCCATCTGCCAGCTGGCTATCGTGCGGTAATATTCATCTACGAGTTCAGGGTAGCCCGCTGCGTCCACGGCAGCTGCGATAAAGGCGGCATCCCGTCCCCAGCTGTAGGCGTATCCTCCCGAAAAGTCGTAGTTCTCATCGCCTTCCGGACCGGCAATGAACGTTCCGCTTTTTTTATCTTTTAATAGATGAAAAGTGAGGATAGACCGGTCGTATATCTCCTGCGTGCGTTCGCCCCCGTAGGAATAACGCTTTGCTTTCTCCAGTACCTTATACCAGTAAGCCGCGGTAATTTCTTCAAGGTCTTCTTCTTCCCGGCGGCAGTACCAGATTAAATCGGTTACTTCGCGCTTGTTCGTTCCACAAGCTAAATAGATGGAAACGGCATGCTCCTCCTGCGGCTCGATCGTGTCAAAATCAAAAAACAGGCTCGATTCTGGATGATTAAATACGCTTCGCCCGTCAAACGGTTCGGGCAGCGCCTGAAGATTTAAATTGCCTATGAAATAATTCGTAATCGGATTGGGACTGGCAAGAGCCATCCAGTCGCTCCGATTATACTGGTACAGACAGTCCGTATTTTCGTCAAAGTCCGAGGTCTGGAAGTGATGTCTTCCGCCTACCGCACTGTCCGAGTTGTACAGTATTTGCACTTTCCGCGCATAGTCAGCCGTATTTCTCACTTTAAAACGGCGGATCCACACGTCCCTGTCCGACAGGACAAAATCTTTTTGTTCCACGACCCAATTTTCATACTGATGAACTGTTATAAGAACATTCGTATTTTTCCGATAATACTGCGTATGCTTCCAGCTTTTTCCGTGAAAGAAAAGGGTTTTTTCCGTTTCGTAATCATAAAAGCCCGCGGACTGTGCATTGATTTGGTCGGTATAGTCGATTTGAGGCCAATAAAGCCGATGAGCCTCGCCATCCTTTGTTAAAGAAATCAGCATATTTCCATTTCCAATAATTGCGTCGGTGACGTATGGTTTTTTTCTCATGGCTTCCCTCTTTCTTAGCTTGAACTTGTTTATTAATTATACCTTATAGGAACTCATAAAAAATGAAAAGAGCCTTTTTTGCACTTCTCGGTTTATTTGCGCCCTTTTACGGCTACTATCTTTAGATAAGGGGGAGATAGCTTTGGGTTTCGACTATAAGAAAGACTTTGACAATATAGATTTCCGTAAAAATCCAGAAAAGTATGAAGTTGGACGCGGAGAACAGGGATTATTAATGGTAGAGCCTTACAAAGGTGAAATCCTGCCGCACTGGCGTTTTAAAACGCCGGATATCGCCAAAGAGTCGTCTGAAAAAATTTATGAGATGTTTTTGGAGTATAAAAAGCAGGGGGACTTTGTCGGCATGGATATGGCCCGTAAATATCTGCAGATGGGCTACACCCGCGCCAGGCGTTATGCAAATTACAAGGGTGGAAAAAAATACGATAAAGACGGCAACGTGAACGAAAGGCAGATCAATGAGGAAAAAGCTGAATCCGCAGCGATTTTTGAAGAAAAGTGGATCAAAGCGAGAGAAGACGAAACGTACCTCGCTTTGAAGAAAGAGCATAAAGAGAAGTACGGATAATAGAAAACCCTGCCTTTCCACCCCGTGGATATGGTAATCTGTAAGGGCAGAAAACAGATACCTGCATAAGAGCGGAGAGGAAAGGGAAAACCTATGGAGAAAAAATTACTATTTTTTGATATCGACGGCACCCTGCTGGACCATAAAAAGCAAATCCCGGCCTCTACTAAACATGCTATTTTTGAGCTTCATAAAGCAGGCCACGAAGTGGCTATCAGCACAGGACGGGCACCTTATTTGTTTCAGGGCATTCAGCAGGAGCTTAATATTGATTCATTTGTCTGCTTTAACGGACAGTATGTGCAACGAAGAGGAGAAGCGATCCGCAAAAACCCGATTGATTTAAAAGCGATTGAAGAAATCAACGGCTTCAGCGAAGCGCGTAATCATCCGCTTGTTTATATGAGCTACGAAGGCATGCGTGCCAACGTTCCCCATCATGAAGACATTGAAACGAGCATTTCTACATTAAAAGCAATGCATCCGGATCATGACAGCGATTATTATAAGCACCACAACATCTATCAGATGCTTATATTCTGCGGAAAGCAGGAAGAAAATGAATACCACAAGTATTTTGACAACCTGGACTTTATCCGCTGGCATGAGCTGTCTATGGATATTCTTCCTCCCGGCGGCTCCAAAGCAAAAGGCATCGAACAGTATATGTTTGAAACAGGCACCAAGCCTGAAAATGTCTACGCCTTCGGCGACTATTTAAACGATATTGAAATGCTTAAATTTGTTGAAAACAGCGTCGCTATGGGAAATGCTCCTGACGTGGTAAAAGAATCCGCTAAATATGTTACCTCAAGCGTTGAAAATGACGGCATTTACAACGGACTCAAATATTACGGTCTCGTAGAATAATATCAGGCAGTACCGCCCTGGCTCTTTTTACAAAGAGCGCAGGGCTTTTGTCTGTGCAGCAATTTTTTGGGCTGCTTTTTTGAGCTGTTCCTCGGATTCGAGAAGGCTGATTCGGATATACCCTTCCCCTTTATCTCCAAATCCGCTTCCAGGCGCCGTTACAACACCGGCTTTTTCAAGCATAAGGTCCGCATATGCAGCCGACGTCCATCCTTTCGGTACCGCAAGCCAAACAAAGAAAGTACCTGCGGAAGGCAACGCTGTAATACCGCCTTGCTGCAGTTCTTCCAGAAACACATTACGCCGCTTTTCATATATCGCGGCCTGCTTCGTACACTTCTGTCTGCTCCGCTGTGAAGGCAAAAGCAGCCGCCTCCTGGACAGCGCCGAATATACTTACATACATATGGTCCTGCAGGAGGTTCAGGCTTTCAATAACAGAAGCGTTGCCTGCCGCAATCGCCACTCTCCATCCCGCCATGTTATATGTTTTGGAGAGCGTATACAGTTCTACTCCCGTTTCTTTGGCACCTGGAGCCTGTAAAAAGCTCGGCGGCTTTACTCCGTCAAATCCGAGTGCTCCGTAAGCAAAATCATGAATCACACAGACATGATGCTTTTCCGCATATTTTACGGTCTCTTCAAAAAAACCGGCATCCGCTCCGGCTGCTGTCGGGTTGTTCGGGTAGTTTAAAAACAAAGCCTTCGCCTTCTTCCACGTCTCTTCCGATATGGCTTTATAATCGGGAAGAAACTGGTTTTCTTCCAAAAGCGGCATAAACGCACTTTTTGCTTTGGCGAGCGCAATACCGGACAAATAGTCCGGATAGCCTGGATCTGGAAGCAGAGCCGTATCGCCCTCATTTAATAAACACTGGCTTAATTCGACCAGTCCCGCTTTGGAGCCGAATAACACGGCTATTTCTGTTTCAGGATCAAGGTCAACGTTGTATTCTTTTTTATAAAAAGCAGCTCCGGCTTCTTTAAGAGAAGCGTATCCCCGGAAAGGCGCGTACTTATGATTTGCCGGATCTGCGGCCGCCTCCTGCATTTTTTTCACAATCGGTGCAGGTGTGGGACGGTCCGGATTGCCCTGTCCAAGATTAATCAACGAAACTCCTTCCTGCTGCAGCTTCTGCACCTTTCTTGTTAACGATGCAAAAAACTGTTCCGGCAGTTGCTTTAAAAGATGGGACGATTCAAATACAGCCATAATTTTCTCCTTTTATTCAATAATAAATAATTATTCAATAATGAATAACTATTGTCAGATTATCTATCATTGTTCCGCATGCAGCATTTTTTCCTATTATACTGGGAAACGTACGGCAGGAAAATAAGCAGAGCCGTCTTTTCACTCTTTTTATATGTTTTTTTTACACTTGGCACGAATTTTGCAAATATTCTAATTACACATGTACAAGGAGGCTGACACATCATGAAGTCAATTTATATAAACGGGGGCTGGCTGGAAGGAAACGGTCCGGCCCGCTCGATCGTTAATCCTGCTACCGAAGAAGTTATTGCCTCTATCCGCGGTGCTGACGCTTTGCAGGTTGATAATGCGGCCACATCCGCTCTGGACTGCTTTAACACTTCTTCCTGGCGGTTTGATGCAGAAGCAAGAAAACAAGTGCTTCTGCAGGCTGCTTCGATCCTTTTAGACCGAAAAGACGAGGCCGCAGCTCTGGAAACCCAAAATACCGGGAAGCCCATCCGGGAGGCCGAGCTCGATATTGAAGACACGGCGGCCTGCCTGCAGTACTATGCCGGCCTGATTCCTCATTTTCTTACAGAAACAAAAGAAATGGAAGACGGAACCACAAGTATTGTTTCTAAAGAAGCCATAGGCGCCTGCGGATTGATTATTCCGTGGAATTTCCCGCTTCTGCTGGGCATCTGGAAAGTCGCGCCGGCGCTGGCAGCAGGAAATACGGTCGTGTACAAACCATCTGAACTTACCCCGCTGAGCGCTGTCCTGCTCGCTGAAATACTCGAAGAAGCCGGGCTTCCTGCCGGTGTCTTTCAATTAGTTACCGGAGACGGCACGGTCGGAAAAGCATTGGTCGATCACCCTGCCCTGACAAAAATATCCTTTACGGGCAGTGTTCCAACGGGCAGATCAATTTATGCCTCCTGCGCGGCTTCCATGAAACGAGTGTCTTTGGAGCTGGGCGGCAAATCACCGCTGCTTGTGTTTGATGATGTTTCTGTGGAAAAAGCTGTGTCCTGGGCCGTTTTTGCCGCCTTTTTTAACCAGGGCGAAGTGTGCGTCGCCGCCCCTCGTTTCCTCGTTCAGGAAACGATACTCGATTCTTTCCAGGAAGAGCTTGTGCAACAGCTGCAGCAGCTGAAAGCAGGAGATCCGCTTCTTCCCGAAACAGAACTGGGCCCTGTGATCAGCAGAAATCACTATGAGCAGGTATCTGCTGCTGTCAGGCAGGCAGAAGCAGAAGGTGCAGAGCGTTTATGCGGCGGCACAACATTCGAGGGGCCCGGTTTTTTTCTTGATCCAGTTGTATTGACCGGAGTCACGCAGTCAATGGCCGTGGTGCAGGAAGAAGTATTCGGACCGGTTGCCACGCTCCAGTCTTTTGCCGACCCTGAAGAAGCGGTCGCTCTTGCCAACGGTACACCATACGGTCTGGCTGCCGGTATACTCACAGAAAACAAAGAGCTCGCAGACTGGGTGCAGGCACGGCTTCAGGCCGGCATTATCTGGGTCAACAGTTATCATACCCCCTACGTAAATGCACCGTGGGGCGGCGTTAAAGCAAGTGGAATAGGCCGCGAACTCGGCCCGGAAGGCCTTGTTTCTTTTACCGAATACAAACATACGAATTATTCAAACAGCCTTGCTTCACCGGGCTGGTACCACTTTGAAAAATAAATTCACCTTGAAGGGAAGAACTGTTCATGGAAGCAAAAAAGAAGAAGTTTGGCACAGATGATATCCGTCCCCTCCAGCCCCATGAGCGAAAAGTCAGCACGTTTGGCATATTCGCTATATGGATTGCGGCTAACTTTGTTATTACTACCATCTTAACAGGCATGCTGTTTGTTCCGGATATATCGTTTCAAACCGTCGTTACTGTCAGCCTGATCGGCTCAGCGGTCGGCGCAGTTCCTCTCGCTTTAATGGGCCGGATCGGGACGCGTACCGGACTTCCTACTATGGTAATCTCCCGCGGGGCTTTCGGGCAGAAAGGCGCCGTCCTGCCGGCGTTGGCAAATACGGTTGTCCTTGTCGGCTGGAGCTGGATTCAGGCCTATATGGCCGGACTCAGCTTGAATTACGCAGTAAATACTGTATTTGGCTACAGCAACATTAATTTATTTACAATACTTACGCAGATCATTGTTGTCCTGATTGTTATTTACGGTATCCGCGGCATCGCGTTGACACAGAAATTCATTTCGGTGGCGATGCTCGTTCTATCCTTTATTGTTTTTTATCAGCTTTTTACCGTGTATCAGCTGAATGACTTAATTATGATGCAGTTAAATGAAAATCCTATTACAACGGCCGTTATTGCCTTTGATATTGTGATTGCGACCGCCTTCTCGTGGATGTCCTCGGTCTGCGATTATAACCGGAGCGCCAAAAGTGAAAAAGGGGCAATGGCGGCTACGTTCAGTGGTTACATTATTGCTTCTCTTATTGCCTTTGGCCTTGGGGCAGCAGTCGGCGGCTACAGTATTATCGGAGGCATGCCGCAGACATACGACCCAACTATTCTTTTAGCCCAGCACGGCTTCGGCCTGGTTGCAGCGACGGTCGTTTTCTTTTCGGTATTATCTACCAATGCGATGGCGCTTTACAGCGCAAACATGTCGTTTTTAAATATTTTTCCAAAGCTGACGTTTTGGAAGCCGGCTTTGGCCTTTGGCGTTATAACAACTGCAGGAGCGCTTTTCAAAGACATGCTGATGGCTAACTTTTTTGATTTCGTTCTATTGATTGCAACTCTTTATATTCCTATCTTTGCGATTATTCTAACGGATTACTATTTAATTCACAAAGCGAAATATGAAGCGGAGGAGCTGGTTTCCAATGCCCGCGGCACGTACCAGTACCAAAACGGAATTAACACATTCTCCTATTTGGCCTATGTCCTCGGCGCAGGCTTTGCTTTATACTTTACGTATATTGCTCCGCTCCCTATCGGCTCCACTATTCTTACTTTCTTCCTGTCAGGTCTTCTCTACTGGCTCTTTATGACATTAGCACCTAAGGAAAGGACAAGTACGGCATGAATGATACTCAAATAGCGCTGATTCAGGATTCTTACTCTGTAGGCAGGGAACAGAAAAATCTCCAGATGGTCATACAATCCGTACAGAAGGCAAAAGAGACTTCCCCGGGTCTGGGAGCAGTCGTCCTGCCGGAAATGTGCGTGTCCGGCTACAAGGCGGGCCATGCCTATGCCCCCTCGGCCAGCCACGCGGAAGGCAGCCATTATGATGAGCTTTCCGCTCTTGCCAAAAAACACAACATTTATTTGTTTTATGGATTTGCCGAGGCTGTTCCCGGAGACACGCAGGTATACAATGCGGTCAACGTGATAAGCCCCGGAGGAACGCTCGCCGGCACCTATCGGAAAATTCACTGCACCAGCGGGGAAACCTCTTTTAAAAAAGGCCGTACCCCTTTAGTATTATCAACTGAAATAGGCCGTATCGGGGTTATGATCTGCTGGGACATGGCCTTTCCGGAACATGCGGCTTACCTGGCCAATCAAGGAGCCGACATCCTTGTTGCCCCAAGCGCATGGGAAGAGCCTTACGAACATGCATTTCACGGGTTTGCCTCTTCCCGCGCCCGTGATCATTCGCTTTATGTAGCGGCGGTGAATCAGACAGGACAGAGCGGCTCTTTTTCATACTTTGGAGAATCTTCCCTTTATGCTCCGGATGGGAAACTGAGGCATCAGCTTTATTCCGGAGAGCCTGATATAGGGACCGCTTCATTGGACAGTGCCTACCAGCACTCCTGCCGGCAGACGTTTTATACGATGAATCAAGAACGCTGCACCGATATTTTTTCTTAACATACATGATAATTCCTCCGTCCAGGGCGGGGGAATTTTTCTCCCATACATTATTCAATAATGAATAATGTATTTAGGAAAGGATGAAAGATATGGATAATACGACGATTAACGCAGAAAATGAAGCGATATTGAATGCTATTAAAGATGATTTGCTGGTAACTGATATTCACGGTGTGATTACGAAAGTTACACCGGCCATGAAGGAGCTGTATGGCCTTCACAACGACGAAGAGCTCGTCGGCCGCTCCGTATATGATCTTGAGCAAGAAGGTCTTTTCACCCCCATTGTTACCCCTCTGGTTAAGAAGCAGGAAGACCGGGTGACGCTGATTCAAACGACGAGAGAAAATAAAAAATTTCTCGTCACCGGTGTTCCCGTTTTCAATGCAAAGGGAAAGCTGTGGCGGGTTGCCACCTATTCTCATGATGTGACTGAGCTCGTTAATATGAAAAGCTATCTGGAGGATATGGAAGGAGAAATGGAGCGTGTGCTTCACGAACTTACCCATCTGCGCAGCAGACACATGCAGGAGCACGGATTTGTGGCTAAATCGCCGGAGATGAAGCGGTGCCTGGAGATGGCAAAACAAGTAGCCGATGTGGATGTTAACGTGCTTCTCCTCGGGGAATCCGGGGTTGGGAAAACCCAGATCGCGAAAATGATTCATAAAGAAAGCAGGCGCACCGAAGGTCCTTTTATTGAAGTAAACTGCGGTGCCATTCCGGCGTCTTTGTTTGAAGCGGAGCTGTTCGGCTATGAAGGCGGTGCCTTTACCGGGGCCCAGCGTCATGGCAAGATCGGCCTGGCGGAGCTGGCGGAAGGCGGCACGCTGTTTCTGGATGAAATTGGAGAGCTTTCTCTCGCTGACCAGGTGAAAGTATTGAAGTTCATTCAGGAGAAGCAGTTCTACAGAGTAGGCGGCCGCAAAATAAAGTCTGTTGACTTCCGGCTCATTAGTGCCACCAATCAAAAGCTTGATGAGATGGTCGAGGCGCATACTTTTCGGGAAGACTTGTATTTCCGTTTGAACGTGGTGCCTATTACGATCCCTCCGCTCCGGGAGCGTTCTTCCGATATTATTCCGCTGATCTACCATTTTCTCCAGGAGTTTTCCGAGAAGCACAACCGGGACATATCCTTCGATAAAAACACGCTTTATTTATTGAGCGAACTGGAATGGAAAGGCAATGTGCGTGAGCTGATGAACATGATTGAGCGCTTGATTGTGACAAGCGGCTCACGCGTTGTCACCGCAAACGATATTACCATTCCGCGCTCGCCGGCTGCCAAAAAAGAAATGTACGATACCTTTTCCAAAACGCTTCCGGACACGCTCGCTGAAGTCGAAGCATCCATTATGCAAGAAGCCGCTTCCAACTGCCGGACGACGACTGAAATGGCAAAATGGCTTGGGATCAGCCAGCCTTCTGTCGTCCGCAAATTAAAAAAATACAACATCCGCTCCTGATATTGGCATGGTTTTTGCAATAGGTAAGGGTAGACACTTGCAAAGGATGTGGACACGATGGAATCAAATAAAGAAGTGGACAGGCACAGTTTAGAAACGACCTGGACGAAACGAAATATGTCCAAGGCGCTGACTGCTTCTATTATCAGCTTGTTTTTATTTCTGCTCCCTGTTCCCTATCAAGGGCAGTGGACGATAGGCATCGGTATCGCTGCCGAATCCCTTCAGCTTGTATTTCAGGACGGCCTGGCTTCATTTATGACGCTTCTGCTCGTTTTGTCGGGCGTCATGACGCTTGTGGCAATGACCGCTGAAAAACAAAACGCCGCCTGGCTGCAGCGTTTTCCGTTTATTCGCGAACTGTTTGCGGTCAGCTGGGTCTGGGCCGGCTTCCGGCTTTTAGGAGCCGCTTTTGCTGTTATGGTTCTGTATCAGATAGGACCGGAAGTCATATGGTCCGACCTGACCGGCGGAACCGTTCTTTATGATTTAGTTCCGGTTCTGACTACATGGTTTCTTGTCGCCGGCTTCCTCATGCCGCTTCTCCTGCAGTTCGGCTTAATGGAGTTTATCGGTACGCTCGTCCGTTCGCTTATGCGTCCATTATTTAAGCTCCCCGGCCGTTCTTCTATTGATGCGATGGCTTCCTGGATGGGAAGCGGAACGGTCGGCGTTCTCATTACCACCCAGCAGTACGAAGGCGGCTTTTATACGAAAAGGGAAGCTTCTGTTATTGCTACTAATTTCTCTGTCGCCTCTATCGCTTTTAGTTTAGTGGTGATTCAATTTATTGGACTTGATCATATGTTTATTCCTTTTTACCTGACAGTGATTGTTGCCGGCCTTTCAGCTGCCATCATATGTCCGCGCATTCCGCCTCTGTCCCGGAAATCCGACGTATATTATGAGCCGGTCGGCAAACAGATTTCAGAAGACGTTCCGGAAGGCAAAACGCGGCTGCGCTGGGCTTCTGAAAAAGCAGTGGCTAAAGCGTCCGAAGTAACAGGGCCAAAAGAGCTGGTCGTAAACGGAACCAAAAATGTGCTCGATATCTGGTTCGGCTTAATTCCTCTTGTGATGGGGCTTGGAACCATTGCCCTGTTAACGGCAGAATTTACGCCTATTTTTACGATCTTATCCTACCCGCTTGTGCCGGTTTTGGAGTGGATGTCCATTCCTGAAGCAGGCGCTGCCGCTCCGGCCATGATCGTAGGATTTGCCGACATGTTTCTGCCGGCTGTGATCGGAAGCGGAATCGAAAGCGAGCTAACCCGGTTCGTTATCGCTGCTTTATCGATGACACAGCTCGTTTACATGTCGGAAGTAGGTATTCTTCTGCTTCGTTCCAAAATTCCATTGTCCCTGCTTGACCTGATTATTATCTTTATTCAGCGGACCATTATTACGCTGCCTATTATTGTTGCGATGGCCCATCTTTTCTTTTTCTAATACGATATTCTAGGAGGATTACATATGTACAGACCAAAAGACTCTTCATTAAGCCCACGCTACACCGGAGTCCGCACATTTATGCGCCTGGAAAACATCCGCACAACAAAAGACGTTGATTTCGTCGTGGTCGGAAACCCATTTGACACCGCGGTATCAAACCGGATTGGAGCGAGAGGCGGCCCTCAGCACATCCGTAATTTCTCCATCCTGCTCCGCCCGTATAACCCGGATCAGGAAATTGATATATTCGACTACTGCTCCGGCGTTGATTACGGTGATTTTGACACGGTTCCGCAGAACATTCACCGCTCATACGAACTCGTGGAAGAACAGCTTTCCACTATTCTGGCCGATGATGTGACGCCCGTAATATTAGGCGGGGACCACTCTGTAAGCCTGGGCCATCTTCGTGCCTTTGCCAAAAAGTACGGGCCTGTCGCTTTGATACATTTTGATTCACACAGCGACACATGGGATAACTACTTTGGGGAAAAATATATGCACGGCACTCCTTTCCGGCGGGCCGTGGAAGAAGGCTTAATTGACACATCCCGTTCTATTCAAGTAGGCCTGCGCGGCCCGCTTTATGGTCCCCATGATGTAACGGATCCAGTAGACCTGGGCTTTAAAACAATTCCAATGCGTGAAGTACACAAGCTTGGCTGCGAAGAAGTGCTCCGCCAGGTGCGGGAACGCGTTGGGGACGCTCCTGCTTTTGTCTCCTACGATATCGACTTTGTTGATCCGGCCTATGCCCCCGGCACAGGAACGCCGGAAGTCGGTGGTCCGACGAGCCACGAAGCGCTTGAATATGTGAGAGGGTTATATGGACTGGACATTAAAGGATTTGATCTCGTTGAAGTCCTTCCGGCCTATGATCATGGAGAAATCACGGCAGCACTCGCTTCCGCCGTCGCTTTTGAAATGATTACTCTTGTCGCCATGCATAAACGCGACCAGTTGAAATAGCAAAAAAACCACAGCCCCGTTGAAAGGGCTGTGGTTTTATTTATATTCCCATTTTTCTGCATGAAAGGCCAGGCCGCTGCCTTCTGCCTGCAGTCGGATGCCTGTACTGTCTTCTTTCGGAAAAATCCGTGAAGTAAAGACGCACGCCCCGTCGTTTGCGAATATTTCTATTGAAGAGGTATCAACGAACAATCTAAGATCCGACAGCGGATGGGACAGCGAAGCAGCTCTCACCGTGCCGTACTCTTCATTTAACGGCTCTCCGCTGTCTGTTCTGTCCAGGATAAGCTTCTTTTCCTGCGGATCGTAGTGCAGTGCTGTTCTCTCCTCCGTGCCTTCCCGCACATATAAAGAAAAAGGTGCATCCGGCAGCGAATCAAAACGGATATTAAGCTCATAAGCGCTTCCATTCAGCATCTGGTCTGCCTCGTTCCAGGTCCGGTGCTCTGAGGTGATGCGTTTTTCTTCTAATTCTTTCACCGGTCTCTGCCGCACTTCCCCGTTTTCAAACGCAATCTCTCTCGGAAGCGTCAAGCAATGGGCCCATCCAAAACGATCGGTCGGATAGCTTTGATCCGGCAGCCCCATCCAGCCGATTAAGATTCTTCTGCCATCCGGACTTTCCGTTGTCTGCGGTGCATAAAAATCAAAACCGTGATCCCACTCTTTAAAATCCCCGTGCTCCAGCCTGCCCGTTGTTAAATCAAGTGTCTCTCCCATAATATAACCGGACTGGTAGATATTTCGAAAGCGGTCGCCCTCTGCTTCGATCCCCTGCGGAGAAAACATCAGGATTCCGTGTCCCTGCATTTCGAAGTAATCCGGACATTCCCACATGTAACCAAACGAAGGCAGGCTTGTTTTAACTTCTCCTTTACACTCCCAGTTCTCGAGATCAGCAGAAGCATAAAGCAGGATGACTCCCGTCAGGTTTTCCCGCTGGCCGCCAATTACTGCATAATACGTGCCGTCTTCTGTCTGCCATACTTTCGGATCCCTGAAATGCGTCGTATATCCGTCCGGCGCGCCTTCGATCAGCACCTTCTTCTCTTCAAACGTTCCATCCGCCCGCATCGCACAGGAGCATTGGAAAGGCAGTCTTTCTCCATTATCAAGCTTCGTATTGCCCGTATAAAAAAGCTCAAGCTTTTCATTTACCACTATACCGCTGCCTGAGTAGACCCCGTGCCTGTCTTCATAAATATCAGGCGCAAGCGCCGCCCCATGGCTCTGCCAGTCTACTAGATTCTTTGATGTCTGATGATACCAATGCTTTAACCCGTGCACAGGGCCAAACGGATACCATTGGTAAAATAAATGATACTCCCCATTAAAAAAGGCAAAACCATTTGGATCATTTAACAAACCGCTCTCCGGCTGAATATGAAACGTCTGGCGCCACGGCGATAGTGCCACCTGTTCTTTTATATATTCCAGTTCTTTGCTGTTATCAGAAGTAAGACGCTTGCTTTTATCTGTCAGAAGCCAATTCATTCATCTACCGCCTTCCTTTATTTCATTAATGGAATCGATTCCATTAAACATAATCTTATCGTACAGTTACTATGTAAACCTTGTCAAGACAGTCTGGAAGATATTTCTTGAAATAAGTACTATATTTCGTTAGTTTAAAAGAATATCCCTATACATTGAAGGAGTGATACGTTTGGCTCTGCACCCTTTTATCGTTACTACGCACTGGCCGGAAGGCCGAAACAGCGTAGGCACGCTGGCTTCTGAACATCTGGAAACCGCGATCTCTATTCCTGCGGAAATGGACGGACCCGGCATTGGGACCAATCCTGATGAAATGCTTCTCGGGGCAGCTGCTGCCTGTTATATTATTACGTTTGCCGCCATGCTGGAAAGAGCCGGCATCAAAACAGAAAAGCTCTCCATGGAAAGCAAAGGACTCGTCGATGTAACCAATGGTGTTTTTACGTATAAAGAGATTATCCATTATCCAGATTTACTGCTCACATCCTCTGTTACCGAAAAGGAAGAAGCAAAAGCCATACAGCTCGCTGACAAAGCAGAAAAAAGCTGCATGATTTCCAGGGCGGTGGCTGGAAATGTTTCCATTTCCGTTCACCCTGTCATCCGCCGCTTTTCCTAGATTATTCTTCATAGATCATTTTGCGGGTCATTCCTCCATCTACAACCAGGTTGGTTCCTGTGACAAAATCATTGTTTTCTTCAGATAAATAAAGACAGGCCTTCGCTACGTCATCCGGACGCCCTACCCGGTTGGACAAGTGCTGGGTATGGTCGTGAATAGAAAGCTTTTGATAATCTCCGGTTTCGATCCACCCCGGTGAGATGGCATTCACGGTAATATTATAAGGGCTTAAAGAAGCCGCAAATGAATGCGTCAAGCCGATAACGCCTCCTTTTGAGGCTGCATAGGCTTCCGAGTGGGGTTCTGACATGGATGCTCTCGTTGAAGCAATATTAACGATAGCGCCTCCATTCTGCGTCTGCCTCATTACCTTCGCGGCTTCTCTTGTTCCCAGAAACACGCTTCGTAAATTCGTATGCATCACGTTTTCCCATTCTTCCAACGTTATTTCGAATGGGGAAAGAAAAGCTTCTATCCCTGCATTATTTACGAGCACATCAATAGTGCCGTATATTTCATACACTCTTTTCATTAAATAAGACATCGAACTTTCCCGTGTAACATCCGTTTTAATAAAAATAGCCTTGAGGTTCTGGTTTTGAAGCTCTTCTGCTACACTTTGTCCCTTTTCATCCACATCAGCCAGCACGACCGCCGCCCCTTTTTCGGCATACATCCGGGCCGTCGCACGACCGATTCCTTTCGCTGCTCCTGTTACTACTACTGTTTTATTTTCAAAAGACATAGTACCCTCCTTGTAAAGCCATTATGATCTAAGTACAAAAAAACCCGGCTTCCCGCCGGGGATGTTCTTAGCGTGTAGTGTCTGTTGGGCGTTTCTTTGCTTTGTATTTGCTGTAGCCCTTTTTAATAAACGGTGCTGCCATCACACCAAACTTAAATAATTTGCTTACCATTCTAAACATATGCAAGTTCTCCTTTAGTTAAATAGAATTATAATAGCCCGATTCGAATGCAATACTATTCGAGACGTCCTGTTTCACGAACTTCCGGCTCTTCTTCTCCGAGCTTTCTATCTCCTTCAACATCCACATCGTCGACAAACATTTTTACTTCTACTACTTCCAGGCCAGTCATCTGTCTTACATTTTCAGTGATTCTCCGTTTCACTTCCTGGAATACCTGTGGCACGTTAGCGCCGTATTTCGCGATAACATTTAATTCAATTGCCGCCTGCTTTTCACCGGTTTCTGCAGTAACTCCTTTAGTAAGGCTCTTTCTGCCCAGACGTTCTGCAAACCCTTCAGCTACTCCGCCGCTGAGGGATAAAATCCCTTCTACTTCGGCTGCGCTTAATGCTGCAATTTTTTTTATAACTTCATTACTGAACTGCAGTTCTTTTTCTTCTTGGTTATTCGGATTATTTATCTCTGCCATATTATTAGCTCCTTTATAAATAATATCGTTATGATACAAGCTTTCCCTTTTTTATAAAGTTGTAATCCTTTTTCTTTAGAATATACTTCCTTCCAGAGCGTTTCAAAATGTGGAATATGGGAGATAGTATATAAAACAAGAACATATATTTCGAACCGCATCCATTGGTAGAACGGAGGAGATTATGCAAAATCACCCCACTTTCCTTGAAATAATTCTGCCCTACAGAGGAAGAATCATTGGCCTTTTATCTGCTGTTATCGCAGGTATCGTTTTTCTGCTTTGGGGATTTGGAGAAGCATTGCTTGTTACGCTTCTTTTAACACTTGGAGTAATAATCGGCCGGCAAATTGACGGAAAAAAAGATTTACGGGAAAATCTTTCATCTTTTTTTAAGTGGCTTACAACAGAACGATAAAAACAGCCGGCTGCGCAGATACGCAGCCGGCTGTTTATTCATATTGCTGTATTAAAGACGTCCTGCGCCAATGTAACGCTGAGACCAGTAGCTGTTATTCATGCTTGCCACAGCTACTCCTGTTGAAGCCCCTGCATGGATGAATTGATTATTACCAATGTAGATTCCGGCGTGAGTAGGGCCTCCTCTAGTATCGTAGAAAACAATATCACCTACGGATGGACTGGACACTCTTGAAGCTGCGCTGTACATCTGTGCTACTGTACGGGGAGTGTTTACTCCGTGCTGGCGAAGAACAAATTGAATATAGCCGCTGCAGTCAAATCCTCTAGTCGTCGTGCCGCCCCATACATATGGAGTACCAAGATATTTTCTTGCCGTGTTTACGACTCCACTTGTAGAAGCAGTAGTAGAAGCTCCTGCTACTTTTGCCGGAGCGGCAGTGGAACTGCCTGCCGATGAATTATTGGAAGAAGCACGCACATTTCCTCTAAGCGCAGCAAACGTGTTCGGGCCTGCGACACCATCTACACCAATTCTTGCAGCGGACTGGAAAGAGCGGAGCGCACTTGCAGTACGGGCACCAAATACTCCGTCTGCTGTACCGGCACTGAACCCTTTACTGTTCAAAGCGCTTTGAAGTGCTCTTACGTCATTGCCGCGGCTTCCCTGGCGGAGCGTGCGGGAAAATTCGCTGCTGCCGGTTGAGGCAGATTTAACAGTTGTGTTGGAAGAAGAGTTAGAAGAGGAAGAAGAGGAACCGGAAGATCTAAGGTTCATTTTTCCGAATGTCTGGTTACCTGCAATACCATCAGCAGAAATGTTTGCACTTCTTTGGAACGAGATAAGCGCACTTCTCGTTCTCGGGCCGAAAGAACCGTCTACAGAGCCTGCATTGAATCCTTTACTGTTCAACCATGTCTGCAGTTCGGATACATCAGAATGCTTCATTCCGGAACGAAGGGTCTGGTCTCCAAGGGCTGCATCCGCCATGGATGGAGTGAATAGAATCGCTGTTGCAAGTGCACCGCTGATAAAGTATTTTTTCATAATTGTTGTAGACGCCGTTTATCTCTCGTTATGTAAGTATGTCGTTAGAACAGGGTTTATTAATTGTTCTATGTATAAAGCTATATGTATGATAAATAATTTTATGTTTTCCAACGACATGTTTATTGTTATGTAGTGAGAGTGAAACGAACGTACACCTCCTTGTTTTTTATATTATTTGTTTTAGTATGTTTGAATTATATGATGATAGGGAAAGAACTCACAATACTATTTCCTGTTTTGTTACACAACTGTAACGTAAGACCCATATTCGTAACAATAAAACGACCATACGTAACATAAACATGATTAATTACCTATTCTTATTTTTAATAAAAGTTTATATATGCGACTTTCGTTTTGCTATTTGCACGTCTTATGAATAAATTCAGCCATTGGAGAGATAAAAGTACCCCCATACAATACTCTTGATTATTTTACGTTTTCTGCACAAAAAAAGGCTGATTTTGTAAAGAATCTATTGGATTCTCTGCAAAATCAGCCTTTTTATTATAATTGAAGCATTTTTTCGCTTTTAATGTATTGTATGGTTTTCTCAACATCACTGTCATCTGAAACCACGTATCGGCTTCTTTGATGAATTTCCGGCTTTTCGAGCAGTCCGAGTCTGACACAATACCTGAATAAAAGGGTAATAAACTGCCTCAATGTGGATGTTTGATACGTTGACTTCTCGCTCAGTTTCCCTCCAAAAGCTTCGTAGTAGTCTTTGGAAGAAAAAGGTGATTTGTTTTTCCATTCTATTAAATGGCCCAGAAATGAACGAAAGAAATCAACGCTTACAGCGTAAGTCTGTGGGGATTTTTTAAATTTAATCAAATCCTCTTCTTCTATATAATATAACAGCAGCATATCTCTTTTAGAGGAGGATGTATTCCGGAAAGAAGTTAATCCGTTATCGCGGGACCGTTCAGATTCTGAAACCGGGGCAAGAAGATCTACTATTCCCTGGTTAACAGCTGCCGACGGCTGTTGAACGGAATAACTTTCTGCGGCGGGCTTTCCTTCAATAAAAGCCTCCAGCTGCGCAAGGTTTTTTAAATGAGTGACGGCCTGCTCCGCTAAGTGAAACTGCTGCTTTTCAACGGCATCATTTAATGCATCCTTCAGCTGTTTTCGTAATATCGATGACATAGGCTGAGCGCCCCTTTCCGTTATCTTTTATCATTCTACATAAATTCTGATTATTTTTCCATACATAGCAGTATGACTTTTCATCATTTATCTATTTTTTTATACTAAGTAAACACTTCCCAGCGCAGCACTCTTTTCCTTCCCGAAGCTGTTTTCGATTTTCAGTTTGTCAGAAAAACGGGGAAGAAGACCCGTATGTACAGCTTTTTTTGTGTACTCAAAATATAATGGGCTGTTTTCCATAAGCCCTCCCCCAAAGACAATCATGGAAGGATTTAATAAATGAACGGCCCCCGCTGCTGCCTGGGCAAGCCGGGAAGCCGCTGCCTTTAGAAGCTTTTCGTAATATGGGTGTCCCTGTTCTGCTGCTGATAAAATCTGCGGCATGAAAAAAGCCGGCTGCTGATGCTTCTGCTGCCACTGCCCTGCTTCCTGTTCTATTGCCTTTCCAGAAGCATACGCTCTTACACAGCCTTTATTTCCACAGGCACAGAGCCTTCCTTCCTGTTCTACAGGAAAATGGCCCAGTTCCCCGGCCATACCTTCCGCTCCTTTAAACAATTTCCCATTTACGATCAGCCCTGAGCCGATACTCGTCCCTACAGAAATATAAAGAAGTGATTCTGCCTGATAAAAAGCAGCTTCTGCATAAGCTGCCGCATCTGCATCATTATGAAGAGAGACCGGAATGGAAAAAGCCGCTGACAATTCCTCAGCGAGCTTGAGCTGATAAACATTCAGGCTCTGTGAATACACAATGGTACCCCTTTCAGTATCAATCAACCCCGCACAGGCAATAGAAATATGCCGAATCCTGCCTGTGTTTTCCAGTTTGCAGGAAAGATCATCCAATGTCATATAGAGAGCCTGCTTCCAATCCAGGGCCTTGTTCTCCTGAAATGTAGGGTATTGGCATTCTCTAATTACTTTATATTCTGCATCTACTAATATGCCCAGAATTTTTGTGCCGCCTATATCGATTCCTATTTTATAGTCTTTCATACACGTTGGATTCCTCTCCAAATTAACTGATACCATCATAACACATCAATATGATCGGATAAGAAGACTTTATTTTATAGTCTATCCTGTAAAAAACCACTAAAAAAGCCGGGAACAACAGAAATTTCTGTTGTTCCCGGCACAAAGGCCGGCTTCCTATCCGTCCTTTTTCTGGCCTTTTATTTATTTGGGTTTAAAATAATCACGATAAAACTAATATCCTCGGCAAAATCCCAGTCCAGGAAAATATTTTCAACTGCAGCCGGCAGAATTTCTTCCAGCTGCGTTTTACGAATCAGATTTTTTTCCAGCGGGCGTTTGGTGATTTTTAACTCTTCTTCAAATCCTGCTTTGATTAGTTCTTTTTCAATTCTTACTAGAATACCGGTACGCATAATAACAAGCGTCCGCTCATTCAAGTAAAACGAGTCCACGTACACAGGCGTTTTCTCGGCATGACGACTCATTCTGATGATTTCTTTATGCACCTTTTCTTTTCCGGGATACATTTCCCATGTTTTATCTTTCGAAGCTTTCCCTTCGGAAAGCACACCCAGAATCATCCCTGATTTCGTATCCAGGGACCAGTCGTAATACACTTCTTCTATAGAAAATCCTGCATTTTCACTAAGGTACTCTTTTATTTCCGGAATTAATTCCGCCATAAGGTAATCCCGGGTTTTCTCGACATTGGTTTGCTTATCCTGGTTAATCAGCACCTGCTCTACAGGTGTTATAAAATCTTTTAAATAAATAGTGATAAAAGGATTTTTCACTGACACAAAGACGGAGCCGGGTCCTTTGCCAAAATGATTCCTTAACAGTCTCCCTATATAACTTGCAAGCTGGGTCTGTACAGATTGTATATTCATTATTCACTTTCCTTTGCAATAAATCGTCGAATAGGTTTCATTCACTATTATACATTATAAGAAAGAAAGACGATACACCCGTTGTAACTGCGTAAAAAAACAGCCCTTCCTAGAGGAAGAGGCTGTTTGGGATGATTGAATTACATGCGTCCGGCGCCGATGTAACGTGGAGCCCAGTAAGAGCTGTCCATATCTGCAATAGCTACTCCTGTAGAAGAACCGGAGTGGATAAACTGATTGTTACCAATGTAGATACCTGCGTGGGAAGGACCGCCTCTTGTATCAAAGAATACGATGTCTCCAACGCTTGGGTTGGATACTTTAGTGCTTGCGCTGTACATTTGGGAAACTGTACGTGGAATATCTTTTCCTGCCTGCTTAAAGGAATACTGTAAGAATCCGCTGCAGTCAAAACCACTTGTAGAAGTTCCGCCCCATACATACGGGGTACCCATATGCTGTCTGGCTGCAGAAACAACACCACTGCTGGCCTGTGTCGTAGATGCGCCGGCAACCTTCGTTTCAGAAGAGCTGCTGGAAACTGTTGTTGTATTAGAAGACGTGTTTGAAGATGTGTTGGATGAGCTGCCGGATCCGTTCAAAGACTGAATTGTCTGTGGTCCTACTACTCCGTAAAAGCTTCCTGCTGAAGAGGAAATGCCTTTATCAAGCTGGTATGCTTTTACTGCACTTAATGTTCTTGGTCCGAAAGTAGAACCGGTAGAGCCGTTGAAATAACCCTGCGCTTTTAATTCTTCCTGCAGAGCATTAACAGAAGAGTTAACGTCTCCACTGTTCAGGCTGCCGTGGCCGTCGATGGATGCTGCGTCAGATACGTTTGGTACTGCGAATAGTGCTGCTGCTGCGAATGCTGAACCTACTAGATATTTTTTCATAATTGATTTTCATCTATTTATACCCTGTACATGTATAAGGTATATAGAACGGCGCATGATTCCTTTATCGATTTTTTTCCACAGAAGATATTACTGTACTTTCATTACTTTAAATCATTCTATGTATATCTTATCGCTATAAAGTATATGCTGTTCTTTAGACGAAAAGTCACCCCCTGATATTTTTTTTAGTACTGTATGTTTTTTTCACTTGTCTTTGTTTTCTTATCAACACTCTGAATTATAGAGCCCGTGACGTTATTCCTCAACCTTTTTTGGACCTTTGTGATACAACTGTAAAAAAAAAATAGTACAGTGAAATGTTTAATCAGTAAAAAAACGGGGTAAACAGTATAATAATACGTCCGTAATACCTGACTTTATAGCATTTTACTTTTAACTTCCTAAATTTTACCAAAATTACAGTGTAATCGTAGTGTAATATTTAGAAATATTAAATACTTCATCCTTATGGCCTATACTTCACTAAAAAATTAATATCCCAGCCGCTTAAACGCGACTGGGATATTTTCTTATACAGATGCACGAAACCGTGCTTTATCGTACGCGGAGTTCTGCTTTATGCCGTTTACATATATCTCTGTTTCTTCAGGGACTTGATGAAATACATACGTTTTAGACGTCCAGCCAGGCACATAGCCTGAATGAATTTCATTTTCTTCTATAGAAATAACGTCGCTTTTCCGAGAAATGTGAATACTTTGTGAGAAATACGCTTCTTTTTGATGATTGAGCGTTTCCCCGTCGTCTTCATAAATACGTTTTTGCAGATTTCCTTCTTCCCCGAGATATGCATGTACCGTCAGGCTGTCATTTTCTGCGTCTGCATTTTGTTTCACATCACCTTCAAGCACCACACTGTTTTCTTTGATAAAAATAGGAAGAGTATCCAAATCAGCAGCCGCCATAATGTATTGGCCGCCTTGATGACTCTCCTGGTCATTCCAATAGTTATACCATGTTCCTTCCGGCAGATAAACAATCCGGTGCTTGGCAGCTGATTGAGTAACCGGTGCTACCAGAACGTCTTCACCTATCATAAACTGATCGTGCAGCTTTAGCGTATTTGGATCATCCGCATAATGCATCATCATCGGTCTCATCACGGGCATACCGGTTTCAGTGGCTTCCTGAAATAGGTCGTACAAATGCGGCATCCATTTATGGCGGAGTTCAATATACTTTTTAATAATTTCTTCTGTTTCTTCACCAAAAGCCCACGGTTCCTGAAACACGGTGCCAATGTTGCTGTGATTACGGAAAAATGGCGTGAACGTTCCAAGCTGGGTCCACCTTGTTAACAGCTCTGCGCTCGTATCATGAGCAAAGCCGCCTACGTCGTTTCCGGCAAAAGGAACACCGGATACTCCAAGATTAAGGGTCATTGGTACAGCCATCTGCAGGTGCTCCCAGAAGCTTCTATTGTCTCCGGTCCACACTGCTGCATAGCGCTGAATCCCGGCAAACCCTGCTCTCGTGAGAACAAACGGCCGTTTTCCATCAAGCTTGTTCTTCAGCCCTTCAAAACTTGCCTGGCCCATATGAAGGCCATAAACATTATGAAGCTCCCGGTGTGTCTTATGCGTTCCATTCTCTTCATGAAAAACGTCGTTATCCATCGTCTTTTTCTCATTAAACACCGCGGGCTCATTCATATCGTTCCAAACGCCTTCTATTCCCATATCTGTATAGTAGGCCTGCTGCCCTTCCCACCATTTTCTTGTTTTTTCGCGGAAAAAATCAGGAAAGGCACTTTCACCAGGCCATACATCTCCGTAATAGACCGATCCATCCGGATAGGCACTGAAATGGTTATTCTCCATTCCTTCCTGATAAGGCAGGTACGTTTCATCACGCTTTACTCCCGGATCTACAATCGGCACAATTTTAATTCCTTCTGCTTTTAAATCCTGAACGAGCTTTTCCGGATTTGGAAATTTTTCTTCATCAAACGTAAATACACGGTACTCATCCATATAATGAATATCCAGATGAACGGCATCCAGAGGAATATTCTTTCGTTTAAATGCTTCCACCAGCTCACGTACTTCTGCTTCACTCCGGTAGCTGTAGCGGGACTGGTGATAGCCCAGCGCCCATTTGGGCGGGAGCTCCATTCTGCCGGTAAGCGAGGTATACTGGCGGATCACATCTTTAGGCTGCGGGCCTGCTAAAATGTAATAATCCAGCGCTCCTCCGTCTGCTGAAATAGAATACGTCTCATAAGAAGTCTTCAAATCAAATTCCGTCTGAAATGTATTATCCAAATAAAAGCCGTATGCTTTCCCTTTCCGGATAGACATAAAGTAAGGGATAGATTGGTAAAGCGCATCTATTTCAGGGTTATGAGGCGCAAATACATCTGTATTCCACATTCTCATTTTTTCCCCGCGCTTTTCCAGAAAGCCGGTTTTTTCACCAAAACCGTAGAAATGGTCTTCCGGCTCCATGGTTTTACTAACACGGACTTCTCCTCTTGAAGAAAACGCCATTCCTTCCTGCTGTTCGTCTGTAATCTGCCCCCCGTCTTTATCGTAAATTGTAATCCGGCAGGGAAATTTGGAAATAGACAGGCGGAGTTCTTCCGTCCGAACGGCGAGGACCTCCTCCATATCCTGAACGGATATTTCCTGCAGGGGTTCCTGTGCTGTAACCGCTGCCGTACTTGAATCATCCGGCATTGCTTTAGGGTGCATTTTCACCCTGGCTATACTTGGTGCTGGAAAGCTGATTCTCACATAACCATGTTCGCATATAAGGCTTACTACACCCTCGCTTTTGGAAACGGTGTTCACATTACCGATATCCTGAAAATTTACTGCTTCTGCTGTCTGTTGATGGTCTGGATGTATAGCAAAACTAGTGTCTTTCATAAATCCCCCTTATTCTTTCTTCAATATTCCCTCGTTTTTTAGCTCATGAAGAACATTATAGAAAGAACGAGTCTTCAACGCAACCGTTTGCGTTTATTTCTTTTTATTTATTTCTTCTCTTTTTTTCAGTTTCTTCTATTATATAAACCGGCGTTCAGATAAAATAAGATAGTTTTTTTGGTATAGACATCTATACTATATGATGCTATATTTATGTAAGCGCTATTTTGTAAAAAGAAATGTCTTCAAATATATTTAACTTAAGAGATAATCTAACATTGGTATAGATATCTATACTTTAAGGTGGTAAATTTTTATTAAATTCCTATAGAAAAGGAGAATACTAATGTTCAATATTCATTCTATTAAAACGGAAAACAGAAATCTAAAGACACTGGATATAGATGAAAAGTCCACTCATGAAATGCTGTCCATTATTAATGAAGAAGACGCAATTGTGCCATTGACGATTTCCAGGGCGCTTCCTGCTGTTGTAATTGCAGTAGAAAAGATCACAGAAGCCTTTGAAAAAGGAGGAAGGCTTATATACATAGGAGCTGGAACAAGTGGAAAACTAGGACTCCTGGATGCTTCTGAATGCCCGCCCACATATGGAGTAGATTCAGCGCAGGTGATCGGGATACTGGCAGGAGGAGAAGCAGCTTTAAAAAATACTTTAGAAGATGCTGAAGATAACAAAGAAGCCGGACGTTCAGATATTTTATCTGTAAACATAACAGCAGACGATGTGGTCGTCGGTATAGCAGCCAGCGGACGCACACCTTATACTTTAGGGTCTATAGAGACAGCAAACAGCAAAGGAGCTTTCACAATAGCTCTTGTCTGTTCTTCTGGTTCTCCCATGGCATCTGCAGCTTCCCACACAATCGAGCTTTGTGTTGGCCCTGAAGTAATTACCGGCTCCACCAGAATGAAAGCAGGAACTGCCCAAAAACTTATTTTAAATATGCTTTCTACTGTTTCTATGATAAAGATTGGTAAAGTTTACAGTAATTTAATGATTGATGTACAACCTACAAATTTAAAGCTTAAAGAGCGCGCTCTTTCTATTGTGATGGATGCATCTGGAGCAAATAGAGAGGAGGCGGCCTCCGCTTTAAAAGAACAAAAAAATAATACAAAAGCAGCTATTGTTCAATTAATTACTGGTGAGGGTGGTGAAAGTCCTGAAAAACTATTAAAAAAACATAATGGCCATCTTAAAAAAGCAATTCAAAATCATTTATACCTTACTAAAGAATCTAATTAATTGAGGAGGGTTTCATATGCTTGGATTTTTACAACAAATAGGAAAAGCTTTAATGCTTCCTATAGCTACTCTGCCTGCTGCAGCTTTATTACTTCGTCTAGGGGCAGAAGATATTTTCGATATCCCTTTTATGGCTGCATCAGGGGCAGCATTATTCGATAATCTACCTCTTATTTTTGCTATTGGAGTAGCTATCGGCTTAGCCAAGGACAATAATGGTGCCGCAGGATTAGCAGGAGCCATTGGTTATCTTGTTTTAACTAATGGAACAGCAGCAATAAATGAAGCTGTTGATATGTCATTTTTAGGAGGAATTATAAGCGGCGTTGTTGCCGGCTTGATGTACAACCGTTTTTATAATATTAAACTCCCAATGTGGCTTGCCTTTTTTGGAGGAAGACGGTTTGTTCCTATTATTACAGCAGGTACGATGATTCTATTAGCTTTTATATTCGGTTATGCATGGCCTCCTGTACAAGCAGGTATAGATTCGTTGGGAACCATGATAATAGACGCTGGTATGATTGGAGTAGGAGCTTATGGCTTTTTAAATCGACTTCTTATACCTATCGGCCTTCACCATGTTTTAAATAGTTTTTTCTGGTTCGAATTTGGGTCATTTGAAGGCGCTACTGGAGACTTGAACCGATTCTTCGCAGGAGATCCGACCGCAGGAATATTTATGACTGGATTTTTCCCGGTTATGATGTTTGGTCTTCCGGCAGCTTGTCTTGCTATGGTTTTTGCTGCCAAACCGGAAAAAAGACTTCAAACCGCAGGTATGCTTGGCGGCCTCGCTTTAGCATCATTTCTTACTGGAATCACAGAACCAATTGAATTCACTTTTATGTTTCTTGCCCCAGTCCTCTACTTAATTCATGCACTGCTTATGGCGGCTTCCATGATGATTACCTATGCCGCCGGAACCTTAAGCGGATTTGGTTTTTCCGCCGGCTTTTTGGATTATGTACTCAGTTATGGTTTAGCTACTGAACCTATCAAGCTGCTGCTTATAGGTCTATGTTTCGGTATTGCTTACTTTGTTATCTTCTATTTCGCTATCATTAAATTTAATTTGCAGACGCCTGGTAGAGAATCAGAAGAAACCTCTATCGTTTCCGCAAAAGGAGATGACAAGTATGATGTACTTGCTAATGGATATGTAGCTGCATTAGGTGGATATGACAATATTAAAAATATAGATAACTGTGCTACCAGACTGCGTTTGCAAATTCATAATATGGATGAAATTAATGAATCCGAAATAAAGCGCCAGGGTGCCAAAGGCATAGTAAAAATGGATAAAATAAATTTACAAGTTATTGTAGGTACGGATGTAGAATTCTTAGCAGATGCTATTAAAAATCAAAATCCTAACAAAAGTGCTTAAGCTCATTTCCCGCTCTTAAACAGAGCGGGATTTTTATGAGCATAAAAACCCCTTTGTCCTATTTCTAAAACAGGACAAAGGGGATTTATGTTGAAAAGTATTGAATATTTATTTTCGTTCGCTTCTTGGCATTTGAATGCTGAATTTATAACGGTCTCCTCTGTAGGCAGACTTTACATATTCAAACGGGGTTTTATCCTGAAGATACGTAATTCTTGAAATAAGCAGAATAGGATCGTTTACTTCTATCTCCAGAAGTTCAGCTTCCTTTTTCATCGATAAAGCCGCTTCCAGGGATTGCTCACCGTATCCAATCGCCAGACTGAGCTCAGATTCTACGTATTCATAAATAGAATGTTGAACGATGCTTTCTGTTAAGCCGGGAACCATTTTTGTTGAAATATACGTTGTTTCCATGGCCATCGGCGACTGATCTGCCAGCCGTATACGCTGTATTTCGTAAACCTCTTCTCCGGCATTGAGGCCAAGCACACGGGCTGTTTTTCCAGCAGCCTCTTTAATAGTAAAGCCGATTAAACGGCTGCTCGGCTTCAGCCCCCGCGCCTTCATATCTTCTGTAAAACTTGTCAGCCCCTGCAGCGTCTGGGTGAATTTCTGCTCAGCAACAAAGGTTCCTCTTCCTTTTTCTCTGCGGAGCAGGCCCTCATTCACAAGCTCTGTTACTGCCTGCCTTACGGTCATACGGCTCACTTCGTACTGCTCTGCAAAAATCCGTTCGGAAGGCAGAACATCGCCTGTCTGCCATTCTTTCTTTTCAATTTTTTTGCGGATCAGCTCCTGAATTTGATAATAAATCGGGAGCGGAGACTGCTTATCAATCATATGGCGTCCTCCTGGCATATTGTGGTACAAGCATTTTCTATCTTATGAAAGAAGTGAAACTGCTTCTTTATCGGCAATGATCGTAACATCGGGATGTTTGTGAAGAACAGAAGCAGGAAAAGCTTCTGTTACCTCGCCATTCATCAGCCGATTCAGAGCTTTCGCCTTTCTTTTTCCTGAGACGATCAACAATATACTGCGGCTTTTCATAATTGTGCCTATTCCCATGGTGATAGCTTTTTCAGGAACATCCTCCTGCTGCTTAAAGTATTTAGCATTAGCGGCTCTGGTTTCTTCATTTAATGTAACGACGTGCGTTGTGGAATGAAAGGAAGTGCCGGGCTCATTGAAACCAATATGTCCGTTTTCCCCAATACCTAAAAGCTGAAGGTCCACCCCGCCCGATTGCTGTACGATTGTTTCATAGCGTGCCGCCTCTTTTTCCCAATCTTCTGCTTCGCCGTTTGGAATATGGCACTGCCTTTTATTGATCTGCAGCGGACTTACGAACTTTTTCTCCATATATTTATAATAACTGTTTGGGTCAGCCGGGGAAAGCCCGGCATATTCATCGAGATTAAATGTCTGAAGGCCGGACAGATTTAGTGGTTCTGCTTTTAGTTTCCGGACGAGTGCGGCGTATGTTTCTTCAGGGGTGCCGCCTGTGGCCAGACCGAGCACGGCATCAGACTTTTCTGCGATTTTTTCATACAGCAGCCGGGCAGCCGTTTCACTCATCTCTTCGTAATCCATTGCTTCTATTAAACGCACTGTCATTCTCCTTTCTGAAAGGCCAGTTGTCCTCTGCACCATGTTTTGTAAACCTGCCCTTCTCTATCCATCAAAACAAAGTCTGCATCTTTGCCTGCTTCAATGCTTCCTTTTCTGTCGAGCACTCCAGCTAATTCAGCTGGATTCCAGGAAGCCATCCGCACCGCTTCCTGCAGGGAACAGCCGCTGAAGTTCAACATGTTTTTGAGTGCTTCGTTCATTGGCAGGACGCTGCCGGCTATCGTTCCATCGTCTAAATATGGTTTGTTTCCTTTAACGGTTACCTGCTGGCCTCCAAGATCGTACTTCCCGTCCGGCAGTCCTTTGGCGCGCAGGGAATCCGTAATGAGCAGGGTAGACGCTGCACCTTTCAATCGATAGGCAAGCTTAACCATATCAGGGTGAATGTGCACTCCGTCTACGATCATTTCTATTGTGATAGCAGGATTAAGAAGAGCTTCTGCTGCCAGTCCGGGGTCTCTGTGATGCAGGCCGCTCATCCCGTTATATAAATGCGTGGCATGAGAAGTTCCGTGCTTTTGTGCCGTCCGGACAAGAGCCGCTTCTGCGTTGGAATGCGCAGCGGAAGCAACTACTCCCGTTTCGTTTAAATAAGAGGTGAGCAGAAATTCCGGATCCTGCTCCGGAGCGAGCGATACTATTTTCACTTTTCCGGAAGCTGCCCGCTGCCACTCTCTAAAAAGAGAAACATCCGCCTGACGCAGATACCCCGCCGGCTGGGCACCTGCTTTTTCCTTTGTAAAAAAAGGACCTTCCACGTGGGCTCCGAGGCATTCGGCTTCAGCCCGCTCTTCCGCTTCGTAGCTTCCAACCTGTTCAAGTGCCTGTTTGATCTTATCAGGGTGCTGGGTCATAGTCGTAGCTAAAAAGCTTGTTGTCCCTTCCCCCGGCAGAAAAGAGGCCATCGTTTTAAGCGCGGTTTGTGTTCCATCCATTACGTCGCTGCCTTTGGCTCCATGAATATGAACATCAACAAAACCCGGTACTAGAAAAGTGTTCTTTTCTTTAGAGAAATCCAGTATTGCTCCATCTTCTACCATTATTTTGCTCTTATATAATTCCCACTCTTCCATAGAAGCTGCCTTTGTAATTTTATACTCCTGTATATGAATAAACGCCCGATCGATATCCTCTTTCGGATTAACGACACGAACATTCTTTATAATCCATTCGCTGCTCACTTTCTCACTCCTTATTATATTCTCTTGCTTTAATTGTACCGTTAAATGTTATAGTTGTCTATACCAATAAACCAAAAAAGAACCACCAGATTTTTATTTTATCTGGTGGAACAGAGCCATTTACTTTTTTTATTGGGTGACAACTTCGTGAATTGTTTCCTTCAACGTTTTTACAAGAAAATCAAAGTCTTCACGGGTAAGACTTAGCGGGGGCGAAAGCGTAATAATATTATTATAGCCGTTTACCGTATCCGCCGTTTTCCCGATAATCATCCCTTTTTCTTTGCAACGTGCTACTATCTGCGCTACTTTCGCTTCTTCCCACGGTTTTTTGTTTTCTTTTGTTTCCACAAATTCAATTCCTGCCAGCAGCCCTCTTCCCCTGACATCTCCTACATGAGGAAGGGAGAGCAGTTCCTGCAGTGACTCCTGCAGTTCTTTTCCAAGTTCTTCTGAGCGGGCGCTTAACTGCTCTTTCTCCATAATTTCCAGGTTGGCAAGTGCCGCCGCGCATGATGCCGGGCTTCCTCCGAATGTATTCACATGCCGGAAATGATCATGGGCTTCTGTCCCCTGAAAAGATTCATAGATTTCCCGCTTCACAGCTGTTGCGGACAGCGGCAGATAGCCGCTTGTAATGCCTTTCGCCATCGTTACGATATCCGGCTGCACATCAAAATGCTGAAATCCAAAAGGTTTACCGGTTCGGCCAAATCCGCAGATCACTTCATCTGAGATTAACAGGGTCCCGTTCTTCCGGCATGTTTCCTGAACCCGTTTCATATACGTATCTCCGGGAACAAGTACGCCTCCTCCTGTAATGATAGGCTCCATGATTACTCCGGCGACCGTTTCGCCAAGCTCCCAGTTCATAACGTTTTCCAAATCCTGTATTGCTTTTTCATTGCTCTGGGCTTCTGTTTCCATTCCCGAACGGTAATGATCCGGCGGTGACACATGAACAAACCCGGGCAGACCCGGACCGTATTTATATTTGCGCTGTGCCTGACCGGTTGCTGCAAGCGTAGCCATCGTATTACCGTGATAGGAACGATAGCGCGAGATAAATGTTTGGCGCGCCGCCTCCCCTTTTTGATGAAAGTATTGTCTGGCTATTTTAAAGGCCGTTTCATTTGCTTCCGACCCGCTGTTTGAGAAAAAGATAACATAATCCCCACCCAGCCACTCGTTGAGCTTCTCAGCCAGCTGAATAGCCGGCTTATGGCTTTGCGTCAACGGATAGAAAGGCATGTCCAGCAACTGTTCGTACACGCTCTCCGCTATTTCTTTGCGTCCGTATCCTGCATTTACACACCAAAGACCGGCCATCGCATCAAGGTAACGGTTTCCCTCTATATCTTCGATCCACGCCCCTTCTGCTTTTGAGGCAATAAAGGAACGCTTTTTGCTACCCGGGCGCATGGCATGCCATACGAGTTCCTCGTCTTTTTCATACCATTCGGCCGGACTGACTGCTTCTGCTGTAAACCTTTCACTCATGTTCATTCCTCCCTTTCTGTATTTCCGGGTTTATTATATAAGCCGGGGTCTGTCCTTTCAGTACCTTTAGGGCGTTGTCTGCTGCAAGCAGAGACATATTGTTTTCGTTCTCTGCTGTTGCCGAGCCCAGATGCGGAAGCGTAATGACCTGATCCATGGTTAAAAAAGGGTGATCCGGCTGAATTGGTTCCTGCTGGAACACATCAAGGGCCGCTCCACGGATTTCTTTATTTTTTAGTGAATGAACCAGTGCCTCTTCATCCACTACCGCTCCTCTGGAAGCATTTATGAAAATAGAGCCTGATTTCATTTTCCTGAATTCCTCTGCTCCCATTAACCCTTTTGTCTCCGAAGTCAGGGGTGTCATGAGCACGACAAAATCGGACTGTTCCAGCAGGCTTGGCAATTCATGATAAACCGCTCCGTACTCTTTTTCTGCTTTTTCCTTCTTGGAACGGGTATGATAAAGAACCTCCATATCAAATCCGAGGCTGGCACGCTTGGCTATTGCTTCTCCGATCCGCCCCATGCCAATAATGCCTATTTTCTTATGATGCACATCAACGCCAAATTTTTCATCAGGCATCACGCCATTCCACTTGTTCTCTTTTACAAACCGGTCCATTTCGGGGATTCTTCGGGCAGATGCCAGGACCATTCCGAATACGGCGTCTGCGACCGTATCATTAAGAACGCCCGGCGTATGACAGCCAGCGATCCCTCTTTTAGACAGCGCTTTCACGTCAAGGTTATCGTAACCTACTGCTACATTGCTGACAACCTTTAAGGCCGGGGCATGTTCGAGCAGCTGTTCATTTATCTCAAGTTCCACCCCGACAATCGCTTCTGCCTGCTTTACTACTTCACGAAAACGTTCATTTTCCAGGTTTTCTCCCTGTGTAAAGTAAACTGTTTCGTATTCCTGTCCGAGCTTATCCAGTGCTTCTTCGCTTACTCTTCCATATGCTAAAATATACGGCTTCTCCATTTTATCCCACCTATGTATCAGTTTCTTCGTTGTAACGTATCTCTTCTATACAAGGAACTTCCTTTCCTTCCTTCTTTATAAAAAGAATTAAGATCTATCTTAATATGTTAATTTTTTTATATACATCCATAAAAAGTAAGAGGATTATATTTTACGATGTGAAGGTTTTGTCCGCTTCTTCACTTTGGACCGGTGCTCCTATCTTGACATGTTCTTCCATAAAGATTATGTTTATTGTAGTAGTTTGTTATCGCTTACATTGAATGACTGTTCATTCATTATTTCAAAAAGGAGGATTCATTTATTGACTACACTTGTGGATTATTTAGAGGATGCAGCCAATGTCTCTGCTGAGTCTACTGCGTACATATGGCAGGACCAGCCCTTTACCTATTCGTCTCTTGCTAAAGACATTAACCAGGCCGCCGGTGGACTGGAATCACTCGGTGTTCAAAAAGGAGACCGTGTAGCACTGCTGCTCGGAAACTCTCCGGAATTTGTTATTTCGTATTACAGCATTCTCCGCATTGGTGCAGCCGTTGTGCCAATGAACCCGATGTATACACCAAGCGAGCTTGAGTTTATTCTTTCCAACTCGGGAGCAAAAGCCATTATTGGTATTGGAAAAATGAAGGACCCGCTTCTGCAGGTAAAAGCAAAGCTTTCTTCTCTGGATCACGTTATCCTGACAGGAGAAGGCCTTGAGCCATCACCGGACTATATCTCTTTTCCCTCACTTCTGGACGAAAATCAGGCTCCATTAAGCAGCACAACGCTTACAAAAGAGGATACCGCGGTTATTCTTTATACATCAGGTACAACCGGCCGGCCGAAAGGGGCTATTTTAACGCATGAAAATGTGCTCTCCAATGCACTCGCTACGGCAGATGCCATGGAGTATGAAGAAAAAGATGTCTCCATGGCCGTGCTGCCGATGTTTCACGTATTCTGTATGACCGTCTCAATGAACGCCTCTCTTATTAAAGGAGTGCCTATCGTCATTATGCCAGCCTTCAGTCCAAAAGAGACCGTGGCAGCCATACAGAAGCATCAGGTGACCTTGTTTGCAGGGGTGCCGACAATGTATAACTTTATTAACCAAATGCCTGATATCGGAAAAGAAGAGCTTTCTTCTATCCGTCTCTGTATTTCCGGCGGTGCGTCCATGCCGGTAGAGCTTCTCAAACGGTTCCAGCAGCGATTTGATGTACCGATTCTGGAAGGCTACGGGCTGTCGGAAAGCGCTCCAGTTACGGCTTTTAATCCGCTTCACGGCGAAAGAAAAGCCGGATCCGTCGGCGTGGACTTCCCGGGCATTCAAAATAAAGTCGTGGACCCGGAAGACAGGGAAGTGCCTCGAAATGAAGTCGGAGAACTGATTGTTCAAGGCCCCAACGTCATGAAGGGTTATTTAAACCTCCCGGAAGAGACCAGCATGACGATCCGTGACGGCTGGCTTCATACCGGCGATCTCGCCCGCATGGATGAGGACGGCTACATCTATATTGTAGACCGTAAAAAAGATCTCATCATTGTCGGCGGCTACAATGTGTATCCCCGGGAAGTAGAAGAAGTTATTTACCAGCATCCGGATATCGTAGAAGCAGCAGTCCTCGGTGAGCCCGATGAATCATACGGAGAAAAAATTAAAGCCTTTGTTGTTACAAAAAACAAAGAATTAACAACAGAGGATGTCCATGGTTTCTGCAGCCAGCATTTAGCTAAATTTAAGCTACCTGCTGCCATCGAATTTATTGAAGAACTTCCAAAAAACGCAACCGGTAAAATTTTAAAAAGAGCATTAAAAACCAGCTCCTGATCTCTTGAAAAACCGCTCTTCAGACAGAGCGGTTTTTCTTTATAAAAAAAGATTTCCGCTTTTTATAAATCCGCTGTATCTACTGTCAGAAGCGCTTTAGAGAAGTTGTCTAAATTTCCTGAACTTTATTGAAATTCTTCTATTGACAGTGCTTCAAAAATGGTTTAATTTTCCCTTATAAGCAATTTATTTACCAGCTGTTCAGCCAATAGATTTCCGCTCATACAAATCGTATGTTTGCGAAAAAAACACAGCGGGAAAAGTGTTTATAAGAAGATAAAAAAGGAGGGTTATTAATTGACACTAATGTACACAAAAGCTAGAGAGCTTTACGGCAAAGATGCAGAGCAGCAGAACAAATCAAATCCTGTTGTAAAAGCTGAAAAAAAGCCGCTTTTCAAGAAAAAAGCAAAGAAAACAAAAGCGTAATAACGACCTAAAAATAAATTCCTTTAAATAGGGAATTACCAGAATGCAGGGCTCGGATACCTGCTCGGCTTACCCTGCTGCAAGCGTAGAATTCTTCGTTTGATGTATCCCAACCCTGCTATATATACATAGCTGTTTACTAAAAAGCCTGACTTTTAGAAGCCAGACTCTTTTTTTTGCATTTTTTTAGTCTTTTTTCAACTTAAGTCATATTATTTAAAAAATATTAACAGCTGCAGATTAAAAAAGCCGCCGATAACTTTCACACGATCATCCAGGCCGCTAAAGAGTTGGAAGAACAGTCCAATCAGTTCCGCCATATCCTATAGAAAAAAAGGCTGCTCCCTATTACAGGAAAACAGCCTTTTTCAATTTACTTATCGGTATTTTTTTCAGTCGCATGGCCGCCGAATCCGTGGCGCAGCGCTGCTACGACTTTCCCTGTAAACGTATCGTCTTCCTGCGAACGGTACCTCATCATTAAAGCCATCGTAATGACGGGTGCCGCCATTTCCATATCAAGCGCGGACTCTACGGTCCATTTTCCTTCTCCGGAAGAATGCATGACCCCTTTTATTTCATCGAGCCTTGCATCGCCTTTGAATGCTTCTTCCATTAATTCCATGAGCCAGCCGCGGATAACAGAGCCGTTGTTCCATACTTTGGCTACCCCTTCATAATCATAGTCAAATGGACTTTTCTCAAGAAGATCAAATCCTTCTCCAATCGCTGCCATCATTCCATATTCGATACCGTTGTGCACCATTTTCAAGTAGTGGCCGCTGCCGCCTTCTCCTGAATAATGATAGCCGTCGGGTACGGACAGATCATCAAGTACCGGCTCAATGTGGTCAAAAGCGCTTTTCGCTCCGCCTACCATGAAGCAGGCTCCATTCCGGGCGCCGGAGATACCGCCGCTTGTTCCCATATCCATAAATCGGATGCCACGTTCAGCAAATGCTTTATGGCGCTCCACTGATTCTTTGTAGTGCGAGTTCCCGGCATCAATGAGAATATCATCCTTATCCATGTAGCCCGCTGTTTCATTCAGTACTTTTTCTGTCGGTTCCCCGGCCGGCACCATGACCCAGATGACGCGCGGTGTTTCCAGCTGCTGCACCAGACTCTCCAGGCTTTCAGCCGCCGTACCGCCTTCGCTCACAAAAGAATCTGCAAATTCTTTATTTAAATCAAAAGCTACTACCTCATGTTGTTTTTCCAGCATTTGTGCTCCTATATTAAATCCCATTTTCCCTAGTCCAACTAATCCGATTTTCATAATATATTTCCCCCTTTTATTTTATACGAAAAAGCTGATAATAAATACAACAGTAAAGCCAACTACACCAATGATGGTTTCCATTACAGTCCAGGATTTAAGCGTTTCTTTTTCTGTTAGTCCAAAGTAACGGTTTACGAGCCAGAAACCAGAATCATTCACGTGAGATACGACGGTCGCACCGGAAGCAATAGCAATAACAAGAAGACCAAGCATCGGATCGCTGACGTCATACGCTTCTAAAAGCGGAGCTACCAGACCGGCAGCTGTTATCATAGATACGGTTGCCGAACCTTGTGCAATTCTTACAATGGTTGCCGTCACAAAAGCAAATACAATCAGCGGCATCTGTGCATCCTGCATTGAATCTGCAAGCACATCTCCTATACCTGATTGAATCAGCATCTCACCAAACACTCCGCCGGCCCCGGTAACAAGAATAATAATACCTGCGGGCTCAAGTGCTTTCGTCGTGATCTGCTGAATTTCTTCTTTCTTATACCCCCGGCGAATACCAAAGATATAAAATGTCAAAAGAGCGGCCATTGTTAATGCGACAAATGGATGACCAATAAATGTAAGTATTTCCTGCAGCGTGCTTCCATCTTCTAATACAAGATCGGCTGAGGTATTGATTAGAATTAAAGCAAGTGGAAGCGTGATAATCGCAACAACACTCCGAAAACTTGGAAGATCGCGGTCATAGTCCATTTCTTTCATTTGTTCTATCATATATTCCGGTACACCAACCTGGATCTTACTGCCAATATATTTACCAAAAATCGGACCGGCAATAGCTACCGCCGGTATCCCGGCAATTACACCAAACAATATGACCCATCCGAGGTCTGCTCCAAGAAGAGCCGCCACAGAAATTGGTCCCGGGGTCGGTGGAATAAAGCTGTGGGTAACTGCAAGTCCCGCCAAAAGCGGCATTCCAAAATAAAGCAGGGATTTGCCTGTGCGCTGGACTAAACTGTATAGAATCGGTACTAAAATAACAAGTGCTACGTCTAAAAACACAGGTATAGATACAATAAAACCGGTAAGAGCGAGGGCCCATGGTACATTTTTCTCCCCGAATTTATCCATTAATGTTAAAGCAAGCCGTTCAGCTCCTCCAGACACGCGAAGCATTTCACCAAACATCGCTCCAAGGCCGATGATTACAGCGATAAAGCCAAGTGTTCCTCCCATTCCGGCCTCAATGGTTTCTATGATTTCTCCAGGCGGCATACCAACAGCAAGTCCTACGATAAAACTAACAAGCAGTAATGCAATAAATGCCTGCAGCTTTGTTTTCATTACTAAAAATAATAGTAGAACAACTGCAAGTACCGCAACAATAACGAGCCACGGTGTTGATGTTGTCATAGTATTTCCTCCTCATTGTCGGCTGAGAGCCTTCTTTTTCCTTCGGCATGGGAACGCTGCACCTCAGATATCGCTTTAAATTCATCCTGCAGGTCTCTGGCCATCCGTAAAAAAATCGGTTTAATGTCTCTATAGGCTGTGACATTTTCTTTAATAGGGTATTGCTTTTCATCAATAGAGATGGTCTTTTCAATACTGTCCAGGCTCTCCACCATACCCAGAGCCTCCATCGCCATCCAGGCCGCTCCGTAGCAGGAGCCCTGGTGGCTCTCCGGAATAACAATCTCCGTTTCGAACATATCCGCCATCATCTGCTTCCATATCTGCGAGCGGGCGAAACCGCCGCCTGCCCGGAACTGTCTGGGCTCTACGCCTGCTTCCATTAACGCGATAACCACCGAGTACATCTGCATCATAACGCCTTCCATTACACTTCTAAGCATATGCTCCCGACCATGATGAAGGGTCAGGCCAAAGAACATTCCTTTTGTATCGGAATTCCAAAAGGGAGCTCTTTCTCCCATTAAGTAAGGAAGAAAGATTAAGCCGTCTGAAGCGGGGGCTACCGAATCAATAATCTCATTAAGAACATCGTACGGATTTTTACCATTTTTTTCTGCCAGTTTTTTCAAATCGGGAAATAATTTATCCCGCGCCCAGCGCAGCGCAATGCCTCCATTATTAATCGGTCCGCCGATCACCCATCTGCCTTCGGAAAGCGCGTAACAGAAAATCCGCTGCTTTGGGTCTACATGAGGCTTATCAATTACCGTTCTCACAGCTCCGCTCGTCCCAATCGAACACGCTATTACGCCCGGGGCCAGTGCACCTGAACCAACGTTGGCAAGGACGCCATCACTTGCCCCAATCACAAAAGGCGTTTCCCCTGACAGACCAAGTTCTTTCTGAATCTCTTTTTTAAGTCCTGTGAAAATGCTGTTCGTATCTGTCGGAGTCGATAATTGTTCTTTTGTAACTCCTGCTGTCCGAAGAGCCTCCTCATCCCAATCCAGGTTTTCCAAATGAAAAAGTCCCGTCGCAGACGCAATCGAATAATCCACAGCATATGTGCCAAACAGCCGGTAAAAGACAAACTCTTTTATCGAAATCCATTTGTCCGCCTGATTGAAAAGAACAGGCTTATGTTCCCGGAACCACATTATTTTAGTTAAAGGCGACATAGGATGAATGGGTGTGCCGGTCCGCAGAAAAATTTCATGGCCATTTTCATTTTTTAATGTTTCCGTTTCTTTTACTGAGCGTTGGTCTGCCCAGGTAATCAGTCTGGTAAGAGGTTCTCCATCCTGATCAACCGCCATAATATTGTGCATAGCTGAGCTGAATCCCGCTCCGGCTATTTCTACTCCCTGTTTATTCAAAGCTGCTATGGTATCTTTTATCGTTTCTATGACAGCGGAATAGACTTCTTCCGGGTTCTGTTCTTTTTCTGAAGGAATAGACGAGTACAGCGGGTATTCTTTCTCCATTTCTGAAAAGATATGGCCGTCCGTACCATACGCAAGAGTTTTTGTACTGGTCGTGCCTATATCAATTCCAATAATAGCCTGCATGTGGATCCTCCTTTATAAATTACAGCGTTTTCATTTTTGATAATAATGAAAATATTTTTCTTATTTTTTTATTATACAAGAAATAAATTTTTAAACAACCTGAAAATTTTTTTCTTCCAACTTCTCTTCTTTGTTTATTTGATTTACACTATCAGAAAGACACATTTGGAAAGGAGTCTTTTATGGCCAACGCATCTGTGCCGCATGTATTTCATCTTATTCATTCTTCGTATAAACAAATGAGCGTGAAAGAAAAAATGATTGCTGACTATGTATTAAAAAATCCTGAAAAAATTATTCATTCTACCATTAATCAGCTATCCGATAACCTTCAAATAGCAGATGCTACTGTATTTCGATTTTGTACGCATTTGGGATTTAAGGGCTACCAGGCAATGAAAATTTCACTTGCTTCTGAGCTCGTGACTCCGATTGAAGATATTCATGAAGACATAAAGGAAGATGATTCCGAAACAACTATTATGAACAAAGTGTTCCAGTCCAACATGACGGCACTGGCCCATACAAGAGATATACAAAAAGAAGAAACTCTTCAGGAAGCATTAAATATCCTGCTGGAAGCAGGTCAGGTTCATTTCTATGGAAGTGGTGGTTCAGGCGTAACAGCGCAGGATGGCCAGCATAAATTCATGCGTACCGGACTTCCAAGCCTGGCTTATACGGACAATCATCTTCAGCTGATGGCCGCTTCCCAGCTTAAGCCAAAGGATGCTGCCTTTTTCATTTCCCATACCGGTGCCAATAAAGATCTGTTGGAAGTTCTGGAAGTGGCTAAAAGCAGGGGGGCCCGGACCATTGCTATTACTAACTACGCTAAGTCCCCACTTACAAAACAGGCCGATATTTCCCTGTATACGGTGGCTCAGGAAACGGAATATCGTTCGGAAGCGCTCGCTTCCAGAATTGCCGAGCTGTCCCTGCTCGATACCCTGTATGTGAATTACTGTGTTAAAAGAAAACAGCAGACGCAGGAAGCTTTATCTTTAATCCGCGATGCTATCTCCCGGAAGCGTTTATAACAAAGCAGCCGGCCGTTTATAAAAACGAGCCGGCTTTTTTTACCATTCCGCAATACTGCCGTCTTTATGGCGCCATATTGGATTTTTCCAATTGTGTCCTATACGGGCTTGCTCTCTCACATAATCTTCATTTATTTCAATTCCAAGACCGGGTCCTGATGGTATTTTCACTTCTCCGTCTTTGTAGTCGAACACAGTTTTATCTTTTACGTAATCAAGCAGGTCACTACCTTTATTGTAATGAATACCCAGACTTTGTTCTTGAATAAAGGCATTATGGGAAGTAGCATCCACCTGCAGGCATGAAGCAAGAGCTATCGGTCCCAGTGGACAGTGGGGCGCAAGCGCCACATCATAAGCTTCAGCCATGGAAGCTATTTTCTTCATTTCTGTAATTCCACCGGCGTGAGAAACATCCGGCTGAATAATATCCACATACCCGTCCTCGAGCAAAGGCTTAAAATCCCAACGGGAAAACATTCTTTCTCCTGTAGCTATTGGTATGTGGGTATGCCGGGCAATCTCCCGTAACGCTTCATTGTTTTCAGGTAGTACCGGCTCTTCCAGAAACATTGGCCGGAATGCTTCCAATTCCTTAGCAAGAATTTTTGCCATCGGCCGATGAACGCGTCCGTGAAAATCGATCCCGATTCCCATATACTTTCCTCCGTGTTCTCTTACAGCCGCTACTCTTTCTACAGCCTCATCAATTTTTTGATAGGAATCGATGTACTGCAGCTCTTCCGTTCCATTCATTTTCACAGCAGAAAAACCAGAATCTTTCGCTGCTTTCGCTGCTGCCCCTACATCTGAAGGCCTGTCGCCGCCGATCCAGGAATACACACCGATAGAGCTTCGGCACGCCCCTCCCATTAACTCATACACGGGGGCGTTAAAATACTTTCCCTTAATATCCCACAGTGCCTGGTCAATTCCAGCCAGTGCACTCATTAAAATAGGCCCTCCGCGATAAAAACCTGATCTATACAGCATATTCCAATGATCTTCGATTCTACGGGCATCAAGTCCTATAAGCTGATCCATCATTTCTTCCACAGCTGCTTTAACCGTATGGGCTTTTCCCTCAATAACGGGCTCTCCCCAACCTGTAATACCCTCTGCTGTTTCTATTTTCAAGAACAGCCACCTTGGCGGTACTTGAAACAATTCATATCCTGTAATTTTCATTTGGATAATTCCTCCTTTTGTTCTGCGATGACTAACGGGCCTCTCCAGGCTCCCTGCTCCACTTCAGCAGCAGATGCTTCGATTACGGCAATGTCCGGCAAAGCTTTTCTAATCAATGCTGCGGCTGCATTTTTTAAAGGAAAGGAGCCTCCTACAAGCACCCAGCTGGAGTGCTGCTGACTCATTTCTTTTAATGCGACGATATCTGAATGAAAAATGACACCGGTTAAATAATTAGCCCGCTCATTCTCCTCCTTGCTTCCAAATAAATGCTGCAGGCGGATTTGAAATAATGCCCTATTTCCTCCCAGCGTTTCCGCCGCTTTATACCCTTCCCATAATGCCTGTTCATCCAGGTCTTTTATTAGTCCGTCAGGCAGCGAATCAGACAGGATCGTTTCACTCTGTACAGCCTTTAACAATTCCCCGCTTAAACTGGTAGAGCTCCAAAGCAGTTCTCTCTGGCTGTTTGTTTTAATCCATTTCGTATGCGAACCAGGAAGCATAAATATTCCGTCCCCCTCCAGCTGCAGAGTATCAAGCAGCCCAAGAGCCTCTGTTTCTTCTCCTCGCATTACATCGAGCACTTCTGTAAGTCCTTCTGCTTCTTTTACGCTTTTCAAACCAGGAATAAAATAGCACGGGATAAAAAGCAATTCTTCCAGACAGCGTTTTTCCATAGCTGCGGCTAATTTTCCCGCATTTGCCGGGGCTTTTTGGTGCGCTACTTCATGCAGCCCTAAATTAGAAGTGATCATTCCAGAGGCTAAAATATACTGAACGTCCTGTTTTTGAACACTATTGTCTCTTAGCAGATTTTTGATCCCTTGGTTGATTCCGGATTTCAATCGGTCGTTTGTGCCGTCTATAGCAGTGCTTCGAACCCCGGTCTCTATCTTCACTGAAGCTGCAATCGTACCACTGGATTTTTTCACCAGTCTAATTCTGGAATTTGTAGTTCCTGAATCAATCAGCATAATGTATGCCATATTTATTTCCTTTCTGCAGAACGTGCCAGCTCTACGAATACTGCTGCCTGCTTTTCTATTCGTTCAAATTCCTGATTTTTTATCCATACCGGATTCACAAGGGAGCTTCCAATTCCTGCGGAGTGCCAGCCTTTCTGAAAGTACTCCGAAACATTCTCTTTTGAAATACCTCCTACCGCCATTGCTTCAACAAAGGGAAGCGGCCCCTTCACATCCTTTATATAGGAGCTTCCTAAAGCGTGCGCTGGAAAAATTTTCACTAGTTCAGCTCCAGCCCGGTAGGCTGCCAGTATTTCTGTCGGTGTCATCACTCCCGGGATTACCGGCACACCATATTGGTTCCCCAATTTCACTACTTCTTCATCAAATGTCGGAGTTAAAAGAAAAACTGCTCCGGCTCTGATGGCAGCGGCAGCTGATTCTTTATCCAGTACAGTTCCTGCACCAAGATAAAGATCGTCATAACGACCAGCATTGTCTTCAATTATTTTAAGAGCATGGGGAGTATTTAATGTCACCTCAATAAAACGAATACCTCCTTTATAAAGACTTTCAATTGTTTTATCCAAACCTGCACTTGTTTCTGTACGGATAATCGCTGCCAGCTTTTTTTCTTTTAATGTTTCCAGTAACTTATTTTTCATAGCGCCTCCTTGTTCCTCATTACGGAACGATGTTCCTTATTATGGTTAAATAAAAATACATTCATATATTTTTATTATTATACTCATTTTGAAAGCGCCGTCAAGAAATCTTTTGGCTGCCCATCGCTTTTGATATCTCATGAGCCGCTGTTTTTATTTCAGCTATATAACTGTCAAATTCTTTATTTTTCACCCTCATCATTGGAACTGCAATACTAATAGCAGCCTCTATTTCTCCTGCGCGATTAAATATAGGGGCTGCTGCGCACCTAATGCCTTCTTCATGTTCTTCATCATCTATTGCCCAGCCTTTATCACGTATATCTGCCAGATGAGGAATCATATCTGCTATTGTTGTAATCGTATTTGCGGTAAATTGTTTCATAGGATGTCTGTCGAGAATCTCTTCAATCTGCTGTTCCGGATAGTAAGCAAGCATTGCCTTTCCTACTCCTGTACAGTGCACCGGGGCACGTTTTCCAATCTGGGAAAACATTCGTATAACAGCTTCACTTTCTTTTTTATCTATATAAACGACTTCTCCTTCATCCATAGTAACTAAATGCACCGTTTCTTTGGTTTTTTTGGAGAGCGCTTCTAATATAGGAGAAGCTGTCGTTCTTATGTCGAGCCGGGCGGACATAGCTTCACCTATTTCCAGACATTTTAAGCCAAGCAGATATTTATCCGCTGTTTTCACTACATATTTTTTCTTTTGCAATGACATCAGCAGCCGATGTACCGTGCTTTTAGCTACGTCCAGCTTATTAGCCAGTTCCGTTACTCCCATTCCTTCCGGACGATCCTGAAGCAGATCCAAAATTAACAGGGCCCGGTCTACCGCTTGAATAGAGGCACCGGAAGCTGGTCCTTTATTGTTGTTCATAAAATTAACCTCCTTATTCAGCCGTTAGTATACCATAATCCGGTTTCATTTCCCGGCCGGAGAGGAATATAAGAGTATTAACTTATAAAGGGAGCGAAACATAATGGCAGATAAAAAAGGATTCAGCGACAAAGCAAAAAGTACAGTAAACAAAGCCAAAGGTGAAGTAAAAGATCAGGTAGGAAACGCAAAAAACGATCCGGATATGCAGGCAGATGGAAAAAAAGATAAAACCAAAGGCAAAACCCAAGAAGGCATTGGAAACCTAAAGAAGAAAAATTAATAAAAAAAAGCCGAAAATCCTGGAGAGGATTTTCGGCTTTTTTAGGTTATATCGTATTGTTTTAAAATGTTTTTCACGGTCGATGCCGTCTGAATATCGGTTAGATTGATGTTTCTTCCTACAAAGGCAATCGACAATTCCGGAGAAAGGCCTGTAATAATAAGTTTTGCTCCAAGCATTTTTAACAGACGATTGAGATTTAAAAGCCCATCCGCCACCATATTATCGTATTTCCCCAGACCGGATAGATCCAGCACCAGGTAAGAGTAATGCATCGAATAATAGGTTTCCGATATATAATTGCGGATCGTTTCAAACCGTTCATAGGATAAATCCCCAATAATAGGAAGCACCGAGAACTCTTCTGTAATAGGAACGATAGGCGTTGACAGCTGAGAGACCTGTTCCTGGGTTTTTTCCAGGTTTTCTTCATACTCTTTTTGTTTGGATATATCTTTCTGCACGCCAAGAAAATAGAGCTTTCCTTCTCTATACAAAGGCTCTATATATATTTCATTCCAAAAGACGCGGCCATCTTTACGGCGGTTGAGTATTTCCACAGTAACCGGCTTCTTTTCTTTTATGCCGCGCCGCATTTCTTCGACCGCATCGCCTGCTGCAACATCACTCTGCAGAAACCGGCAGTTGCGGCCGAGCGTATCGCTGCTCGTGTATCCGGTAATTTCCGTAAAACCATTGTTCAAATAAATAATCGGATTATCCGACTGAGAAGGATCCGTGATGGTAACGCCCACCTGTGCTGAATCAATTGTCTGCACAACGAGTGAATCAGCGAACTCCTTTGAAATATAATTATCTTTCATCGCAGTTTACCTCTCTCTATCTACCAACATCATTTTTCTACATTATACTCTTACAAATAATACCCTGCTACTATTTGAAAACATTCGCTTTTTCTGCATTGTTTATTACTTACCTTCCACCGGACACGGGGCATGTTCCTCCATAAAGGTATAGATGCTTTCTGCATCAGCTTCTCCCTCATAAGGGGTTTCCTGCTTCTGATCCGCAAAAAGAAAAGATGCAGTGCCGTTTTCCATGCCGGCCGTTTGACTTAGAATTTCCACCGCTGCCCCGCCGGCTTCTCCACATACATTGGAGTAGGTAAGAAGCGCGTCATAAAAAGGTTTTTCCGCTGTCATATTTTCATCATTGGAAAAAAGAAAAAAAGAAGGGCTTTCCGGACTTTCTTCCAGAAGAGCCGATTCTCCGCTTTTTGTTCCACACCCGGCCAGCAGGGCTGAAATAGATAAAAGAAAAAGTATGTATGTCCAATATTTCATTTCAGCCCCCTTCCCGGTACAGCAAAACAGTCCTCCGGATAAAGAAAGGCAATTCATTGTACCATTACGTATATTAGTAATATTTTCCTTATTTCAGTTCTTTTTAAACATTTTATCGCTAATTTAAAGAAAATATTTTTATGCGAATGAAAAATATTGTTGTTTCCACACTCCTATAATGGGTATATAGAAGTATAAAGATACTTTTAAGGCAAATAATAAGGGAGGTGCACACGATGGAATATGCTCTTTCAGAACAGCTGGTTTTTTGTTCTAAGCTTAACTGTTATGTTAAACAGGAATTATCCCAGGTATATAACAAAGGAAAAATGGAATGCATGGTTACCTGCACCGGAATCAACGAAAGCTGCGCATCGTGCCCTATTTTAGCTTTTAATGATAAATACAGCAGTACGCCGGAAAACAAGCTGGTCCCCTCTCTATAAGAGGGTGCCGGCTTTTTATTTTAGTTTTTCTGCTGTACATTTCAACTGTCCGGCCAGTCCATCCACGGCCGCAATGGCTACCGATAATCCTTTCATGCTTACAGACTGCTGCTCTGCAGCAGCAGAAACCGAGCGGGCTTCCATTAAATTAGCAGTTGTCAGCTCGGTCGTCGCTTCAGAGGACTGCACCAGAATGCCCGTTTTACTTAAGAGCTGGCCGGTATTCTGCATCGACTGCTCCATTTGTTTGTGGACGATGTCGGCGCCGGCTGCAATCTGTCCCAGCATCTCTGCTGCTTCGGCCGTAAGCGCCTTACCCTCTTCAAGCTGTTCCTCGCCTTTTTTCCAGGCAGAAGAAGCCGAATGAATGTCTTTTTGGATATTTGTTACGATATGCTTTATGCTTTTAGCTGAGTTATTAGACTGCTCGGAAAGCTTTCGTACTTCATCTGCCACTACCGCAAAACCTTTGCCCATTTCTCCCGCTCTTGCCGCTTCAATCGAGGCGTTTAAGGAAAGCAGATTTGTCTGATCGGCAATGCTTGTAATTAATTCGATCATTCCTCCTATTTTAGCGGACCTTTCTTCCAGCACCTTGATCGTTTCCGATGCATCCTTCATCGTAGCATCTACCGCTTCCATCGTTTCTGTAAATTCCTGCAGTGATTTCACGCCGGCTGAAGACTGCGCCGCCCACTGACCGGAGGAAGCCTGGACCGCTTTATTGTGGCCCGCTAAATCATGAATAAGGTATTCTATATCCTTTAGGGCTTCCACCTCTTTTTCTGTTTGAACAGCCTGCCTTTCATGCCCGCCGGAAAGGGCAGTAACAGCGGAACTGATTTCCTGTGCAGCCAGTTCCGTTTCTCTCGTATTGGTGAATAGATCAGCAGACGCGTTTTTCAGATCAGCAGAGGCACCTCGGATATTTTGCGTTAATCCTGCAATAACCTCTTCCTGCTTCCGTTGAACAGCAGCCTGTTTTCTATTGAATGCTTCGCTGGACTTAATTTGAAATACCAGGGCAGTAACAGTAAGGATAACAAATACGGCATGCACGGTCACCATGACAAGATTATATTCCATCATCCCGTAGACCGCAGCCGAAAAAAAGAGAAAACCGGTAATGTGATGCAGCGCATATAGAGAAGCTGATAATAAAAGCAGCGGGATGCTTCTGTAATAAGCTACAATAGCAAGAGAGACAAATATAGAAAAATGGTATTCCACCATTCCTTCTCCTGCAGCAATGGTCCCCATCGCAGTCAACGTTATCGCAAGCGTTAACATAAGCGGAAGTTTAGCGTTTGCTGCTGAAGCCATATAAACCAGCAGAGAAGAAATATAGAGCCCTGCAGCCCCTGCAATGAAGACAACAGCCATAACCAGGGAAAAGCCGTTCAGGCTGCTGCCTGATCCGCTGTGATTCATCATAATATGCTGCCAATGAAACATTTGGTGTAAAATAAGGACGGCCGTCATAATAAAAAGAGCACCGCCTCCAATCCAAAGCATTACCTATTCACATAATAATTACATATAAATATGGAGAAAATAATTAAACAAGGAAATAAGAACTATAAAAAAAGAGGCTGATACAATGAAATGGATACCAATCGTTTATATGGCAGCCGGGTTTCTTGCTTTGTCCGTTGTAATGGGAATTGGCCGGTTTGCTTTTACACCACTTCTCCCTCCAATGGAAAGCCGGGGCCTTGCTCCTTTTTCTGCCGGACTTCTGGCCTCCGCTAACTATACAGGTTATTTTATTGGAGCAATGTGGGCACGCCGCCTTGAACCAGGCAGAGGCATTATCTATTCCGGACTGGCTGTCAGTGTCCTCACTACAGCTGCTATGGGGCTGAGCGGCTCTCTTTTCCCCTGGTTTGTGTGGCGGCTGCTGTCGGGCGTTGCAAGCGGCCTGGTGTTTGTCCTTGTTGCCGCTTTTGTCCTTAATAAATTAAAAGGCTATGACCATCTGCCTGTATCCGGAGTGCTCTATGGCGGCGTAGGCGGCGGCATTCTGCTGTCCGGCCTGTTTACCCCTTCTTTAGTCGAAAGAGTTGGAATGGAAGGTGCCTGGCTAGGCTTTGGGGTTATCAGCCTCGTGCTGTCCCTGTTAATCTGGCTCGGTCTGCAGCTAAAGCTCCCTGAGCCGTCCAATCAGACACCGTCTTCTGATAAAGCCTCCTTTATTGCCGTCGATACTCCAGACCCCAAAGCCGTGCAGGCTCTTTATCTCATCTATGGCTGTGCAGGCTTTGGCTACATTATATTCGGAACCTTTATTATTTCGCTTTTGTCTTCCAAAGGAGAACTCGGCCTGTCTCCATCCTACATATGGGCTGTTGTCGGGGCGGCAGTTATTCCTTCCTGCTTATTCTGGGCCTGGCTGCAAAAGCATATCGGAATCCTTTCTGCGTTAAAGGGCGCCTATATTTTACAGACCGCAGCGGTGCTTCTGCCGATTCTTTCTCCAACGACAGGATTTGCCGTAGTCTCTGCCATCGGCTATGGAGGCTCTTTCATGGGCATTGTAGCGTTAACGATGATGCTTGCCAGACAGCTGCAGCCTCTAAAGCCGCAGCTTATTATGGGAGGTCTCACCGCAAGCTACGGCATCGGCCAGCTTATTGGACCGCTGGCAGCGGCAGCCGTAACAACCGGCAGTGAATATACCGGTGGATTTATTCTATCGGCAGGAGTGCTTCTGATTAGTATTTTGTTATTGTTTCTTAAAAGCCGCGTGATTGAGAACTCGATTACCTCTTATTCTTGAACAGTCTTTCCTTAAGTGGTTTTTTAAGAGTATACTTGCTATAATGCACACCATACGATTGTATTTACACACAAGGAGAGCGATACGGTATGTCTTTATCATTGGCCATTCAAGAGAGAGAAGAAAAAAAGTCAAAGCCGGATTATGATAATCTCCGCTTTGGCGCAGAATTTACCGATCACATGTTTATTATGGATTACAGCACAGACGACAGCTGGCATGACCCTAGAATTGTTCCATACCAGCCGTTAACAATGGATCCATCCAGTCTTGTGTTTCACTATGGGCAGGCGGTATTTGAAGGATTAAAAGCCTATCATTTTCAGGATAAGCTGCTTTTATTCCGCCCGGAGAAAAATTTCAAACGCCTGAACGAATCCAACCGCCGCATGAACATTCCCGAAATTGATGAAGATTTCATGGTGGAAGCCTTAAAAGAACTGGTTAAGCTTGAAAAAGACTGGATCCCTACGAAAGAGGGCCAGTCCTTGTATATCCGTCCCTTCATTATCGCGACGGAAGCAAGCCTCAGCGTCAAGCCTTCCTCACGCTATAAACTCATCATTATTTTATCTCCGGTGGGAGCCTATTATTCCAACTCCGAGCAGATGAGCCCGGTAAGTATTTTTGTAGAGGACGATTATGTCCGTTCGGTAAAAGGCGGCGTCGGCTTTACTAAAACGGCAGGCAATTATGCAGCAAGCCTGAAAGCCCAGAAAAAAGCAGAAGATCTTGGCTACGACCAGGTGCTCTGGCTTGATGCCATTGATAAGAAATATATAGAAGAAGTAGGCAGTATGAACATTTTCTTTAAAATTAATGGAGAAGTGATTACACCTGCATTAAACGGCAGCATCCTGGAAGGGATTACCCGTAATTCCGTAATCGAGCTGCTTAAAAGCTGGGATATTCCAGTGACTGAGCGTTTGATCTCTATAGATGAAGTAGAGGCAGCTCATGAAAACAGCACCCTGGAAGAAATATTCGGTACCGGCACCGCAGCCGTTATTTCCCCGGTAGGCACGCTTAAATGGAAAGGCAAAGACCTTTTGATCAACCACGGGAAAACGGGAAAACTTTCCCTCGAGCTGTATGAAACGATCGCCGGTATCCAAACTGGTATGATTGAAGATAAAATGAACTGGACCGTTGCTGTCCAGACTTAATAGGCACCTAAAAACGAGAAAGCCCTAGGGGCTTTCTCGTTTTTTTAACGCTTCATATCAATCCATCGTGCTGATAGATCCTTTAAAGCTTACTGCTTGGCTTATCTTCATTTATTTTTTCGTTTCGGACCGTCTGTTTGATTTTATCGTACAGTTCTTTTGATTTTTCTTTTTCCGCCTGCGGATGAAACCACTTATACTGATCTCGTTTTAACACTTTGAGCAGATGCTTTTTTTCTTTGGATGTTAGAAGCATTGCAGGAGCCCCCCCTTATACGTTGTAACTGTTTCTTTTCATTTTATCACAGCCAGCCTGTTCTTTTTTATATAATGCCTGTATAAACCAGATAGAAAAAAAGCCCGGCATCCATACAGGCCGGGCTTTTCCATCTATTCATTATTCAGCTTCACTTAAGCAGACGGTGCGTCCTGCAGCGCAAAAGTCAGTTCTGTTTCTGCTACAATTTCGCCATCTACTGTGGCAGTGGCTTTTCCTTTACCAATAGAACGGCGGAATCCTTTAATTTCCACTTCCAGCGTAAGCTGATCGCCCGGTTTGACCTGGCGCTTAAACCGGCAGCCATCAATGCCTGCAAACAAAGCCAGTTTTCCGCGGTTTTCTTCCAGCTTTAACAACGCTACAGCGCCGGTCTGAGCCATCGCTTCTACAATAAGCACACCGGGCATTACTGGATAATCCGGGAAATGGCCGTTAAAAAACTCTTCATTCGCTGTAACATTTTTAACAGCTACGGCTCGTTTGCCATCTTCTACTTCTATCACTTTATCAATTAGAAGAAAGGGGTAGCGGTGCGGAATAATGTCTTTAATTTCGTCAATAGTTAACATATGTATCTCTCCTCTTTTTTGAGCATACTAAAACACAGCCTGTTTATAGTATGCCATAAACAGGCTGTGCTATCTATCGACCCGTTACAAAGCGGATCAGTTCAATCCAAGTCACGGGATTCAACACCTGTAAAGACCCGCCGTCTCCTAAAATAAGATAGCCGACAATCAATCCCACAACAGCGAGGATAAGCAGTACGATAAGCAGGCCTACAAGACGCTTCCATAAAGGGGGAATGGTTCTATCCTGGTTTTCTTCTTTATGAGGAGCTCCGCTGTCCGATGCTGGTTTTCCTCTATGCCTATGCCTCTGTTCCGTTCTGGTCGTCCCCTGCCTGGGCTTTTTTCCTGGCTTCATCGGTTTCTCTCCTATACCATCCATCCGGCAAGCCAGCAGCATGTTGATTAACCGCGAACGCTGTTAATTAATCCCATCATTTGGTCTCCCTGCGTAATTGCACGGGCGTTGAAGGAATAATTACGCTGTGCCTGAATAAGATTTGTCATTTCCTGTCCCATATCAACATTAGACTGCTCCAATGTTTTCTGCTGAAGCAGATCTGATGTTCCCGGTTGCAACTCTATCATATCTCCTTCTGCGATATCAAGCAATGCAGGATCTGGAAGTGTATAAGAATTACCGCCCTGATTTTCCAAAAGCTGCGGTTTAAGTATTTTGGCCAGTTCAATGCTGCCTATTTCTGCTGTTTCCCCATTTTCCAGAACGGCTGTAAGCTGTCCGTTATTACGCAGTGCAATCTCTCCTGCGCCGTCAGGCACGTTTATTCTCTCCCCGTTCTCTCCGAGTACATATTCCCCTGAACTATTTACTAATGTCCATGAGCCGGGCACCTGCGGGTTCTCAGACAGCTTAAAGTTGCCATCTTTGGAATAGCGCCTTTCCGCCCCTTCTCCCTGCGTGTTTTCTACTTGAAAGAAGGAATCTTCGGCAGTAATTGCAAAATCGAGTTCACGATCTGTCTGTTTTAAAGCGCCCTGCTCCAGACGGATAGCGGTCTGGGCAATGCCCGCTCCATTTCCCTGGCGGATGCCCTCGGGCGTTTTGCGGCCCAGCTGATTGGCGTTAGGCTGATTGTTGATCTGCTGGAACAATAGATCAGAAAATGTACTTTCTCTTCGTTTATAGCCAATTTGATTGCTGTTGGAAAGGTTGTTCGTAATGCCATCCATTTGTTTCTGAAGTTCTCCCATTGTATTGTATGCAGGCATCATCATTGAATTCATACACTGTCTCCTTTAGTTATAGCTATCCCAGACGGCCGACTTCATTTACGGCGCGCTGCATGCTCTGGTCATATGACTGAAGTATCTTCTGATTGGATTCGAAATTCCGGTAGCTGCTCGTCAGCTCTCCCATCGTCTGCGTAGCATCTACGTTGGACCGCTCCACAAAGCCCTGCTGCAGCTGATAGTCTGCTCCTGCCTCACCGGCTAACGGAAGGTCTCCATTCTCTGAACGATACAGCCCCGATCCTTCTTTTACGAGGTCATCGCTATTTTCTGCATAAGCTACAGCAATCTCCCCAACTTCCTCTCCATCCTCTGTTGTCACGATGCCTTCCCGGCTTAGTGAAAACCGTTCATTCCCTACAGCTATCGGTTGTCCGTCGGTTCCTTGAACATAATGCCCCTGGCTCGTCGTTAAGAAGCCTGCCCCATCCACGGCCAGATTGCCATTGCGGGAGTAGCCTGTTTCTCCTTCATCATTCGTCACTGCAAAATAAATAGAGCTCGGGTCTCCTGCTTCATTTTCAGGAACATTACCATTTAAAATAGCAATATCCACAGCATTCCCCGTTTCCTGAAGATCTCCCTGCATCGTGTTGGCCGTCTTTTCCTGCATATAAACGCCGGTAGCCAGATCTCCAATCGGGTAGGAGCCATGCCCCTTTTGGCCGGTAGTATTTTTAGCCTGCAGAAGCATCTCTGGAAACGTCCGGATTGCCCCTTTATCTTCTTTAAAACCAGGTGTATTCACATTCGATATATTATTGTTAAGCATTTCCGTTTTCCGCTGCTGGGTTATCATTCCGCTGGCTGCACTATAAAACCCTCTTAACATCCGGGCGCCACATCCTTTTTTAGTTTCTTTCCGCTGCTGGTAGTACTCTCCTTCACTATATCGGCAGAAAAAAAATAATGTGTACTTTTTTTATCCATTTTTTTAAAATAAAAAGCCCGACGCGTGAGCGCCGGGCCTGGGCTTTACATATTAACGGTTTTGTACGGAACGAAGTACTGTATTTTCTTCTACTTCTTCTCCTTTGCTTTCTTCTATGCTGACACGTGTAACGTTGGCTCCAAGTGCCTGCAGCTTTTGATGGAAATCTACGTAGCCTCTGTCCAGGTGGCGAAGTTCCGTTACAGATGTTTCTCCTTCTGCCACTAAACCGGCAAGAACAAGAGCGGCACCTGCACGAAGGTCTGTTGCTGCTACTTCGGCGCCGATTAAGTGAGCCGGGCCTGTAACAACAGCTGTTCTTCCTTCTGTCTTAATATCAGCATTCATGCGGCGGAATTCTTCTGCATGCATGAAGCGGTTTTCAAAGACTGTTTCCGTGATAACAGCCGTACCGTGCGCCTGTGTAAGAAGAGCCATAAACTGGGCCTGCATGTCTGTTGGGAAACCAGGATGCGGCAATGTTTTGATATCAGCCGGACGAAGCATATCAGGACCTTTTACGAGCATGCCGTTATCTTCATCTTCAATAATAACGCCCATTTCTCTCATTTTCGCTACGAGAGGACGAAGGTGCTCATGAAGCGCGCCTTCTACAAAAACTTCTCCTCCTGTAATAGCTGCGGCGATCATAAATGTACCTGCTTCAATACGGTCTGGAATAATAGTGTGAACCGCACCATGCATGCTTTCTACACCTTCGATGCGGATAGTGCCGGTGCCTGCACCGCGTACTTTTCCACCCATCGCATTAATGTAATTGGCAAGGTCTACAATTTCCGGCTCTTCTGCTACGTTTTCCAAAATTGTCGTTCCTTCTGCAAGAGCCGCTGCCATCATAATGTTTTCCGTTGCGCCTACGCTTGGGAAATCCATGTATATACGGGCTCCCTTTAGACGCCCTTCCACTTTGGCTTCAATATAGCCGTTGCCGATTTCTACAATAGCACCCATCGCTTCAAAGCCTTTCAGGTGCTGGTCAATAGGACGCGATCCGATCGCGCATCCGCCTGGAAGCGCAATATGAGCAAGTCCTTTTCTTGCAAGCATTGGGCCCATAACAAGAAAGGATGCTCTCATTTTACGTACATATTCAAACGGGGCTTCCGTTCCGATCGATCCGCTTGCGTCTGCTGTAAAGATTCCATCTTTATAATCAATTCGTGCGTCAATATGGGAAAGGACGCTCTTCATTGTATATACATCGGCTAAAGGCGGTACCTCATAGATCGTGCTTTTTCCTGTTTCTGCAAGCAGAGATGCTGCAATAACAGGTAGAACGGCATTTTTCGCTCCTTCTACTTTCACTGATCCTTTTAAGCGTTTTCCACCTCGTACTAGAATTTTTTCCACCATTTTTCCCTCCACTATTTAATACATCATTATTAAACATTATTATTCTCAATTGATTATCTAAGGTTAGTTACGGTGACGATTGCCAGTTATGCTGCATCGAGCATGGTTCCACCTAATATAGTCGGCAGCATGCAGCAAAGGTTACAGATTTATTGCTTTTTCTTGAAATTTTCGTTTTAAAGCAGGTTTCTTAACATGAAAGAGCCTTGCAGGTATTCCATGAAAAACGAACTGACAAGATAACTGATAGCTATTGTGACGAATACATAAAGCAATTTAGCTCTTAAGCCTTCGGGATCTCTCAAAAAGACATCAAAACGAAAGGCCTGCAGGGTCCACCATACTACTATCAGAAAAAAGATGTTAACGAGTATATGTAAAATTGCTTCCTGACCGGCTTCCATTCGAAAAAACTCCTTACTTGAGGAGGGTACAATCCGCACACTATCATAAGCTATATGCAGACATAAAAGAAGGGTCAAAATTCCTAGTCCCAGAATAGCTTACCCAGTCTTTCCTTTCCCTTTTCAGCATAAACATAAAACATCACGTGGTTTTTTACATATTTTTTTAAAATTCAGGACAAAAGTTGTGCAAAAAATGAAAAAGTTAAATATTTCCTTACCTAATGTACCACATTTACAGAAATAGTAAATACAATATAACATGTTTTTTAAATTATCTTTACAAAAAGATTACAACAATAGAAAGAAAATTACAAATATAGAAATGAATTGCTTAATTCATAAGGTTTCTCCAAAAAGAAAACGTATAAAAATAAAAAATGGTTCACTGTTTGGACACAGTGAACCATTTTTTATTTTTGTTTTGCTACTTCAAGCCTGGTATTGGCACGCTTTAGAGCAAGCTGTGCCCGCTTGATATCAATTTCTTCCTGTTTAGCACGGTTTAGTCGCTCTTCCGCTCTTTCTTTTGCCGTCTGCGCACGACCTTTGTCTATTTCTTCCGGGCGCTCTGCTGACTCGGCTAATATAGTCACCTTATCAGGACGCACTTCTACAAAGCCGCCGCTGACCGCTACAAGATCTGTGCCCGCATTTGTTGTCACCCGCACAGGGCTTGTTTCCAGGGGCGCAACTAAAGGAATATGGCCTGGCAGTATACCGAGTTCCCCCGTAGTGGAACGTACACTGACCAGGTCTGCTTCTCCCTCATAAACTGTGCCGTCAGGAGTAACGATACTAAGTTTGGTAGTAGACATCATTTATCCTCCTTCACAGCAGCCTCAATTATTAAGACGATGCTTTTACTTTATCCAGCACAGCTTCAATTGGACCTACTAGACGAAACGCATCTTCAGGCACGTCATCATGTTTTCCATCCAGAATTTCACGGAATCCTCTGATGGTGTCTTTCACCTGGACATAAGATCCTGTCTGGCCGGTAAACTGTTCTGCTACGTGGAAGTTCTGGGATAGGAAGAACTGGACACGTCTTGCGCGGTGCACAATAAGTTTATCTTCTTCCGAGAGCTCATCCATACCCAGGATAGCAATGATATCCTGCAGTTCTTTATACTTCTGAAGCGTCTGCTGAACTTCCTGAGCCACTTGATAATGCTCTTCTCCAACAATTTCCGGAGAAAGAGCACGGGACGTGGAAGCAAGCGGATCCACAGCCGGATAAATACCCTGCTCTGTTAATTTACGCTCCAGGTTTGTTGTTGCATCTAAGTGGGCAAATGTTGTAGCCGGTGCCGGGTCAGTATAGTCATCGGCCGGTACATAAATCGCCTGGATCGACGTTACGGAACCAGTTTTAGTTGAAGTGATACGTTCCTGCAGCTGGCCCATTTCTGTTGCCAGGGTCGGCTGGTAACCAACCGCTGAAGGCATACGTCCCAACAGGGCGGATACTTCAGAACCTGCCTGGGTAAAGCGGTAGATATTATCGATAAAGAGCAGAACGTCTGCCCCTTCCTTATCACGGAAGTGCTCTGCCATAGTCAAACCTGTCAAAGCTACACGCATACGTGCACCAGGCGGCTCGTTCATTTGACCGAATACCATGGCGGTCTTTTTAATAACGCCGGATTCGGTCATTTCAAAGTAAAGGTCATTTCCTTCACGCGTACGCTCGCCAACACCGGCAAATACAGAAATACCGCCGTGCTCCTGCGCGATGTTGTTGATAAGCTCCTGGATTAGAACCGTTTTACCAACACCAGCGCCTCCGAAAAGACCGATCTTTCCACCCTTAACGTATGGTGCCAGCAGGTCAACTACTTTAATGCCGGTTTCAAGAATCTCTGCCTGCGTGGATAGTTCATCAAACTTAGGAGGAAGTCTGTGAATCGGGCTTTTTACAGCGCCTTCATCCAGCTTTTCATCTAAGTCAATGGTATCTCCAAGTACATTAAATACACGGCCCAGCGTTTGTTCACCGACAGGCACGGAAATAGGTCCGCCGGTATTTACTACTTCTGTTCCCCGTACGAGTCCATCTGTAGAACCCATGGAAATGGTGCGAACCGCGTCATCGCCAAGGTGAAGTGCTACTTCAAGAGTTACATGCACCTCGGATGTTCCTTCAGCCGTACTTGACTGCGATATAGTCAGTGCGTTATTCAACTCAGGAAGGTGGCCGCTTGGAAATCTTACATCCACAACCGGTCCCATAATCTGAGTAATATGTCCGTTGTTCATTCATTTCCCTCCTCACTGTTACTTTAAAGGCTTTTATTCAAGAGCTGCAGCGCCGCCGACAATTTCGGTAATTTCCTGCGTAACTGCGGCCTGTCTTGCACGGTTGTAGATAATGGTCTGATCATCGATGATGCCGGTTGCGTTATCCGTTGCTGAGCTCATCGCTGTCATTCGGGCACCGAACTCACTTGCTTTCGCATCAAGCAATGCACCATAAATCAGGCTTTCTGCATACTGAGGCAGAAGCTGTTCCAGTATTGCCCCCTCGGAAGGCTCATATTCATAGGATTGGTTACTTTTATCTTCTTCTGCTAAATTAGTAAGCGGAAGAATTTTTTTCTCCGTAACGTCCTGTTGAATTGGGTTCACGAAATGGTTGTACCAGATGTTGAGCTCATCTATTTCCTGATCTTTGTACATATCTACAGCAAGTCTTGTGATATTTTTGATATCTTCGAAACTTGGCTGATCAGAAAGACCGGTTACTTCCTCAAAAATGGTAACCTCTTTTCGTTTAAGAAGATCTCTCCCGATTCTGCCGATAACGATTACTCCGTACTCTTCTTTCGAAGCGTGACGCTCTTCCACTGTCTGTATGAAATTTCTGAACAGGCTGGCATTATAACCGCCTGCCAGTCCCTGATCGGAAAATATCATAATATACGCTGTTTTTTTAACCGGTCGTTCTTCAAGCATAGGATGGGTTATATCCGTATTACTCGCGGCAATACTTGCCACTACCTCTTTTATCTTTCTGGTATACGGCTCATAGGACTGGGAATGCCGCTGAGCGCGGTTCAGTTTTGAAGCCGATACCATCTGCATTGCTTTAGTGATCTGTTTCGTTTTTTTCACCGAATTAATTCGGTTTTTAATGTCACGTAAAGAGGCCATACTATCTCACCACCTTCTTCTTTAGGGTGATTATCTTATATTACTTTGTAGGGTTGAATGTACGCTTGAATCCTTCGATCGCACGGTTAAAAGCTTCTTTTTCAGGAAGGTTTCCTGTTTCACGGATTCCGTCAAGAAGAGCTTTTTCTTCTGCATCGAGGTAGCCCATAAGCTCTGATTCAAAACGCTGAATATCTACTACAGGAACATCATCAAGATAACCCTGGGTCAGAGCATAAATAATCGCTACCTGCTTTTCTACGCGAAGCGGCTTATTCAAGTCCTGCTTAAGCATTTCTACGGTACGTGCACCACGGTTTAACTTCGCCTGGGTGGCTTCATCAAGATCTGAACCAAACTGGGAGAACGCTTCGAGCTCCCGGAATGCTGCAAGATCAAGACGGAGGGTACCGGCTACTTTTTTCATTGCTTTAATCTGGGCGGAACCACCTACACGGGATACGGAGATACCCGGGTTAACAGCGGGACGAACACCGGAATAAAACAGGTCGGACTGAAGGAAAATCTGTCCGTCTGTGATAGAAATAACGTTGGTTGGAATATAAGAGGATACGTCGCCGGCCTGTGTTTCAACGAACGGCAGTGCCGTCATTGAACCGGAGCCTTTCGCATCACTTAATTTTGCGGAACGTTCCAGTAAACGGGAATGAATATAGAATACATCACCAGGGAATGCCTCACGGCCCGGCGGACGGCGAAGAAGCAGTGAAAGTTCACGGTAGGCTGCTGCCTGCTTGGTCAAGTCGTCAAATACGACAAGAACATGCTTTCCGTTATACATGAATTCTTCACCCATGGATACGCCGGCATATGGTGCCAGGTAAAGAAGCGGAGCGGGATCAGAAGCACCTGCGTTTACAATAATAGTATAATCAAGCGCGCCTTTCTGGCGAAGCGTTTCCACTACGTTTGCAACAGTTGATTCCTTCTGGCCGATTGCTACATAAATACAAATAATGTCTTCATCTTTTTGGTTGATGATCGTATCAATTGCAATAGATGTCTTACCGATCTGACGGTCACCGATGATAAGCTCACGCTGGCCGCGTCCGATAGGAATCATGGAGTCAATTGCTTTAATTCCCGTCTGAAGCGGCTCATGTACGGATTTTCTATCCATAACACCTGGTGCCGGGCTTTCAATCGGACGTGTTTTAGTGGTGCCGATAGCACCGTTTCCATCCAAAGGCTGTCCAAGCGGGTTTACTACGCGTCCAAGAATTTCTTCACCTACAGGAACTTCCATGATGCGTCCTGTACGTTTTACTTCATCTCCTTCACGAATGTCGGAGTAAGGTCCTAAAATAATAATACCGATATTGTTTTCTTCCAGGTTCTGGGCCATGCCCATTACTCCCGTAGAAAACTCCAGCAGTTCACCGGCCATTGCGTTTTCAAGGCCGTGGGCGCGGGCGATACCATCACCAATTTGAATGACAGTACCAACTTCGCTTGCCTGGACGTCGGATTCAAATCCTTCAATCTGCTGCTTAATGAGAGAGCTTATCTCATCTGGTCTGATGCTCATTGTGTTCCCCCCTATCTAAGGTCTTTTCCGGAAATCAGCTGATGTTCCAGACGATTTAGTTGATTTCTTACGCTTCCATCAAAGATTGTATCCCCAATGCGTATTTTCATACCGCCGATAAGAGATGAATCAATGATGTTTTCAATAAATATGGTGTCTTTTCCGACTCTTTTTGCAAATACTTCTGAAATTCTCGTTTTTTCCAGCTCGCTTAAAGGCTTTACCGTATATACTTTCGCATAGCCGCGCTTTTGCTGGTCATCTGCTAGTTTTTTATACTGGTCAGCGATAAGTACGATCGAATCGATGCGTCTTCTTTTTAACAAAAGCTGCAGGGTACTGCGGATCATATCGTTCGCTGAAAGAAAAGCTTCCTCTATAGAAGCTGTCTTCTTTTCCTGCGTAATTCTGGGATTTTCCAGAAAATCTACATATGCAGCGTTCTGAACAAAGGTTTCTTTCACTATTTGAAGCTCATTATTAATTTCTTCAAGCATTCCTTTTTCACTGGCTAGTTCAAATAAGGCTACGGCGTATCTTCTTGCTGCTGCTGGATTGCTCATAGGTTTCCGCCTGCCTCTTGAAGATATTCTTCAATAAGCTTTTCCTGCTCCGCCTCATCGAGTTCCTTCTCGATAATTTTCGTTGCAATCATGACAGAAAGCGTAGCTACCTGCTCTCTTAATTCTGCCACAGCCTGTTCTTTTTCGCTTTGGATCTGAATGAGGGCATTTTCTTTCACCTGTTCGGATTCTTTACGGGACTGTTCTACAATATCCCGGCCCTGCTGTTCTCCTGTTTTCTTGGCTGATTCTATAATGGACTGTGCCTCTTCACGGGCACGATCTATTTCAAGCTTCTGCTGTTCTAAATACTTTTCTGATTCCAGACGGTTGTTTTCCGCTGCATCAATATCGCTGGCTACCTTTTCTTCCCGTTCCTGCATCATGTTCATCATCGGTCCCCATGCAAACTTCCGGAGAAGAAGGAGAAGGATAGTGAACGTGACTATTGCGAATAACGGATCCGCTAACGTTAGTGTTTCTGGCATTTCTTTCACTCCTTTCTACATTTTTACAAAAGGAATGGCGAAGCATCGGTTGAAGGACTTCGCCATTTTATTCCGGCATGCATATTTCCGCCGTTTATTGACCCATTAAGAGAAAGGCAATGACTATCGCGATGATTGGAAGTGCCTCAACGAGTGCCACACCGATAAACATAAGCGTCTGTAATGTACCTTTTAATTCCGGCTGACGAGCTACACCGTCAATTGTTCCACGTACGATCTGTGATACACCAAAACCTGCACCTAGTGCGGCTAGTCCTGCCGCGATTCCTGCTGCTAAAGCTCCCATAATAAAAATCCTCCTAGTATTGTAATTTATATAAAATCTGCTGTTTCTGATATTGAACTTCTAGTGTTCTTCCTCAACTTTATGAGCCAGATACACCATGGTAAGCATTAAGAAAACAAAAGCCTGAATGCCTCCTATAAACAAGCTGAACGCCTGCCAGGCAATCATCGGCACACTTGCACCAAGCGCACCCAGTACACTGGCTCCACCTGCCGCGGCAAGCATTGTAAGCAGGATTTCCTTTGCATACAAGTTACCGAAAAGCCGCATTCCCAATGTGATAGTGTTTGTAAACTCTTCCAGCACTTTAAATGGGAATAAGAAAGGAATCGGCCGGAAGAAATCCTTCACGTATTCTTTTCCGCCCCTAAGTCTAATGCCGTAATAGTGGCAGATAAAAAGTACCATAATAGCAAAAGTCATCGTAATAATTGGATCTGCTGTAGGTGACCTCCACCAGACGGTGTGCGTTTCTTCTGTAAAGAGCATAAAAGGAACACCCAGAAGATTAGCTACTAATATAAATAAGAAAATAGTAATTCCTAATCCAAAAAACCGTTCGCCGGTTTTCCAGCTCATTGTGTTGGAAATAATATTTTTAATAAAATCAATAAGCCATTCAAACACATTCTGCATTCCTGTCGGTTTCATTTTTATTGACCTCGCGCTGACCATTCCTATAATAAGTACGATAACTGCCGCTACTGCCAGCATAAGAATATTCGACAGGTTCGCATGAAAACCCGGAATGCCAAACACATCGTAGGCTATCGGAAATTCGTGATCCATGGTTAAATTCACCCCTTTTCCTATAGTTTAGCAAGTGACTGTGTTACCCCATCAATCGGACGAAAAAGCAAAAAATACTAAAGAAAAAAGAATGATAAGGTACGGAGTCATTAAACCAACTGCCAGCGGCACTATACCGAAGTATTCCGGAAACTGCAGAAACAGCAGGGCGATGATGATACCGGATGCTATTCTGGCAGGCATCCTTAACGCAAACGCCACTTTGTTCGAACGTTCAAAATCAGTGGCCGCCTGCGTATCACGGTACATGCTCCATAAATTAAACAATCCCAGCAGAGATCCAGTAGCCAGGCTCAAGAAAAACAGGCTGTGTGACGTCAGTGCTGCGCATACTGCGTAGATAAAAATGACTGCTACACTCAGCATAAAATAGCGCTTGTACATTTCCTGAAAGGAAGACATCTGACCTTCTCCTTCTTTTTTTCAGCAGACGGACTAGTCCGTCACCCCGAATCAAAGCATTAAGATACTGCCGTCCTAAGCTTCATAGACTTTCTGTGACAAGAAGACTGTCTGCACGAATGGTATTCCTATGTATAACTGCTTAGGAAGGTTCAAAGGAGAAGCTTAAGCATTTGCTTAACTAGATCCTGATTTGAACTCATCTGTTCATGAACATGAAAACCCTATCATATATCCTTTGTAATCGTACAATAGGGAGAGTTTTCTGTCAATCCATAATGAGGAAAAAAACCTTGCAATATAAGGGTTTGAGCGCTCTTGGCAAATGTGACTATTAGATGACAATTTGATTGTAAATTTACTGTTACACGCATATTGTTTTTTCTTGAAATAAAAAACCGTGTCTTCATTCGACACGGTTTCCATAATTATTTTGTTCCAAACAGACGGTCTCCGGCATCACCAAGACCCGGAACAATATATCCTTTTTCATTGAGCTTCTCGTCAAGGGCTCCAAGGTATATTTCCACTTCCGGATGGGCTTCCTGCACGGCCGCCACTCCTTCAGGGGCTGCAACAAGGCACATAAGCTTCATGTTCTTGGCCCCGCGCTTTTTCAGGCTGTTTAACGCTTCAACAGCAGATCCTCCAGTAGCAAGCATAGGATCGATAACGATAAACTCACGTTCTGCTACGTCGCTTGGAAGCTTTACGTAATATTCAATCGGCTTCAACGTTTTAGGATCACGATACAATCCAACGTGCCCTACTTTTGCCGCAGGAATAAGAGATAGAATTCCGTCGGACATTCCAAGGCCTGCTCTTAAAATAGGAACAATACCCAGCTTTTTACCGGCAAGCGTATGTCCTTTTGCGGGGCCGACCGGCGTTTCCACCGTTACTTCCTGCAGCTGAAGGTCTCTAGTAATTTCAAAGGCCATCAGCATGGAAACTTCTTCTACTAATTCCCTGAATTCTTTCGTTCCTGTGGATACATCGCGGATAAATGTTAATTTATGCTGAATTAATGGATGATCTAAAACGTGTACTTTTGACATACATGCAGCTCCTCTTTTATATAATCGAATGAATATCGGTCACCTGTACTAAACGTTTCAATGTGCGCACACTTCTTTTGAAATTCTACCGAATAATTCCCCTTCAATCAAGGTTTCCTGGAAAATAGCAATGATTCAGACAAATAAAGCCTCTGTTTTCATAAAAAAACCGCAGCCTGCACCAGGCCGCGGTTCTCAAATAATCAAATGTTACAGGTTCGGATACATTGGGAATTTAGCCGTCAATTGATCTACTCGATCAGCTGCTTCCTTCAGTTTATCGTCATTTTCTGTATTTTTTAGAACAAGAGCGATGATTTTTCCGAGCTCATCCATCTCTGTTTCTTTGAATCCTCTCGTAGTCACAGCAGAAGTACCTAAACGGATTCCGCTTGTTACAAATGGCTTTTCCGGATCGTACGGAATCGCATTTTTGTTTGTAGTCAAACCGGCTTCGTCCAGCGCCTTTTCAGCTACTTTACCGGTGATGCCGATCTTGCGGAGATCCAAAAGAAGAAGGTGGTTGTCCGTACCGCCGGACACAAGATCAATGCCTTCGTTTACAAGGGATTCTCCCAAACGAACCGCATTGACAATAATCTGCTTGGAATAGTCAACGAATTCAGGCTCAAGTGCTTCGCCGAAAGCTACTGCCTTGGCTGCAATAACGTGCATAAGCGGGCCGCCCTGCATACCCGGGAAGACCGTTTTGTCGATTTTTTTAGCAAAACGCTCTTCGCAGAGAATAAGTCCGCCGCGTGGACCGCGGAGTGTCTTGTGCGTAGTGGTTGTTACAAAATGGGCATGCGGAACCGGGTTTTGATGCTGTCCTGCTGCAACCAGGCCTGCAATGTGTGCCATATCAACCATCAGGTAGGCACCGACTTCATCTGCAATTTCACGGAATTTCTTAAAGTCTATTTCACGCGGGTAGGCGCTTGCTCCAGCTACAATCAGCTTGGGCTTATGCTCTAATGCCGCTTTTCTAACTTCTTCATAATCAATTACCTGTTTATCTTCTGTTACACCATACTCCACAAAGCTATACTGAATGCCGCTGAAGTTTACCGGGCTTCCGTGGGTTAAGTGACCGCCATGGGATAAATTCATGCCAAGCACCGTATCGCCATGCTCTAATATAGTGAAGTATACGGCCATATTAGCCTGGGCACCTGAGTGCGGCTGTACGTTTGCATGCTCTGCTTTAAAAATCTGTTTCGCGCGGTCGCGTGCAAGATCTTCTACCGTATCCACGTGCTCGCATCCACCGTAGAACCTTTTGCCGGGATAACCTTCTGCGTATTTATTCGTCAGGACAGATCCCTGTGCTTCCATTACCGCTTCGCTTGTAAAGTTTTCTGAAGCAATCAGCTCAATCTTGTCGCGCTGGCGCTGCAGTTCTTTTTCCATTGCTTCAAATACTGCGGCATCTTTTTTCTTTACTGTTTCTAACATTTGTAGTGCTCCCTTCTCTCTCAATCCTTTTATTATTCGTGATTTAGCTGTTTTTCTGAATATCCGAAGCTATTATAACATTTCAAATCGTCTATTTCCGTATTTTATGAATAAAATATTAAAAAATATTAAGTTTTACTCCGCAGAATATTTGGCGCGTTCTCCCCCAATTAACTTAGGTCTGGAGACGGCCATTGTAACATGGGCAGAACCAATGGCATCAATTGACGTTCTGACGGGCACAGCCACATGCTTCATATGCATACCGATAAATGTATCACCAATGTCAATTCCCGCATCTGCCTGGATATGCTCTACTACTACCGGGTCCTTCATTTTCCGATAGGCCCTGGAAGCCATTGCTCCTCCGGCACGCGGATGGGGAACGGCGTTTACAGGCTCCAACTGCAGCCACTCCGCTGTCTCCCGTTCTACTGTAACGGCCCTGTTAATATGCTCGCATCCTTGAAAGGCCAGGTGCACGCCTGTTTTGTCCCGAAAAGACGCAAACTCCTGAAACAGGTCCTCTGCTACTTCTTCCGATCCGGCGGAGCCGATGTTTTTGCCGATCACTTCGCTCGTGCTCGCTCCAATAATCAGCACATGCCGGTGATCAAGAGCTTTCTTCTGGTACAAAGCATCTAAAAATACAGGGAGAGATTCTCTCCAATGCGCTGTGTTCTTCATGCTTTTCACCTCATTTATTTTTCAATAGCAGATACTTTATCGATCCGCTTTTTATGTCTGCCGCCTTCAAAATCCGTATCGAGCCAGGTTTCTGCAATTTCAAGCGCAACTCCCGGTCCGATAACTCTTTCTCCCATAGCGAGCACATTGCTGTCGTTATGCGCCCGTGTTGCTTTTGCACTGAACAAGTCATGAACGAGCGCGCAGCGGATGCCTTTGACTTTATTGGCGGCGATTGACATACCGATACCTGTGCCACAGATCAAAATTCCCCGGTCCGCTTCTCCTGCTGCTACTTTTTCAGCTACAGGAACAGCATAGTCCGCGTAATCGACTGAATCTGCGCAGTCGCACCCTACGTCATCTACATCTATTCCTTTTTCAGCAAGCATTGTTTTAATTTCCTCTTTTAAATTGTATCCACCATGATCTGAACCAATTGCTACCTTCATTCCAGCACTCTCCTCATATATGTTTGTTACAAGCTCTTTATTTTTGGTAAAGCATGATCCATCAGACGCTCAATTTCCGCAGCAGTCTGCCTGTACACTTCCGTTTCTGCGCCGATCGGATCGATAATGTCCCGACCCTTATCATCGATGGCAAATTCATGGAGAGTGTATATTTTGTCCGCCGCATAAGGATACATCGAAACAGACATCTGCTTATGGGATACGGTCATCGTGAGAATGATATCGGCCCAGTCCACCATACTTTTTGTTAAAAGGCTGGACGTTTGCTCGTAGGGAATATTCTTTTCTTTTAATACTTCCATCGTTTCCTGCGACGGCGGAACACCATCTGCTGCATGTACCCCGGCAGATTTCACTTCAATCTCTTCATCATTTTTATGAAGCAGCATCGCTTCTGCCAAAGGGCTTCTGCACGTATTGCCTGTACATACAAATAAGACATGCTTCATTACGCAGCCATTCCTTTCTGCTAATCTCTCACATAAAGCTTCCTTCTATTTTATCATAGATTCTTTTTGTCTCGTATCTTCCCGGCTTTATTACTCCGCTTCAGCTCCGGCTGCTTTTCTAAGCCTGTTCATCAGTGCAGCTCCCATATCCGTTTCTTCAAATACAGGGCAGAAAAGAACATCCAGCTGATGTTCGTCCGCTTCTCTCAGTGCGCTGTAAAGCCTCGAGGAAAATACGGATGGTGTATGAAACGACCCCATATCCAGACAAAAATCAGCCTCCGCTGCCAGGTCATGGTAGCTTTCACTTCCCGCCAATACTCCTGTTTTCTTTCCCTGTTTTCGAGCGCGTCGGACTTCATGTATTATTTGGGCGTTTTCTATTAAAAAAAGAGGAGTCTCTGGAGCGTAGTGGCGGTATTTAGTTCCCGGAGACTTAGGTGCTTCCCCGCTGCCGCCTGTCTCATTTTTTACCGGCGTGTTTGGAAGCAGCTTTTCCATTTGTTCTTTCGTAATCCCGCCCGGACGCAGAATCCAGCACACCCCGTCTTTGTATTCCACTACCGTTGATTCCAGGCCGTATCCCGTCTCTCCTCCATCCACTATCCCTGCAATTTTATGGTCAAGATCAAACATTACGTGGGACGCTTTTGTCGGGCTTGGCTTGCCGGATAAATTAGCACTTGGGGCCGCAAGCGCTTTTCCCGACGCTTTTATTAATGCCAGTGCCACGGGATGGTCCGGCATACGGACAGCAAGTGTCTTTAACCCAGCTGTTACGTTAGAGGCAACAGGAAAGCTGCCATGCAGGACGATCGTGAGCGGTCCCGGCCAAAATGCTTCCATCAACCGACGCTCCACCGCGTGCGTTTCCACATGTAAGTTATCCAGATGTGGATAATCTGCAATGTGGACAATAAGCGGGTTATCCCCAGGTCTTCCCTTCGCAGCAAATATTTTGTTAACTGCTTCGCTTCCGGAAGCATCTGCACCAAGCCCATACACTGTCTCAGTAGGGAAAGCCACTACTTCTCCTCTTTTAATATAGTCAGCAGCTTCCAGAATGGAAGGATCTTCCTGCAATGATTTTTTCGACTTATCCACAGTCCATATCTTTGTATGTGTATAACTCAATTGTTTCCCCTCTTTTCCATGTAAAGAAAATAGTTGATTTCTACGGTTTTTGTTAGTGTTTTTTCAAAATAAAAAAGTTATCCACAGTAATATCTTAATAAGTGGATAACTGCTTGTATATAACTTTTACTTTTTTTCTACAAAAATCATGCGATCTCGTTTATTGATATCCTGTTTCAGCCAGACGTGATCATCCGGAAAAGCCTTCTTAAAGATGGCCAGCGCTTCTTTTCCCTGATCCATTCCAATCTCAAACGCTGCGATCCCGGGACGCTTCAGGAGAGCAGGAATATCTTCCGCCATCTGTCTGTAACAGAAAAGCCCATCGGCATCCTCACCGACAAGTGCCGTTCTCGGCTCATGGATTTTCACGATATCGTCCAGCTCCTCCCACTGGTCCTGCGGGATATAAGGAGGATTGGAGACAATGACATCAAATAGGCGCCCCTCAAGTGGACGGGCCAGATCCCCCTGGATAAACTCCACGGCGGCACCCAGCATGCGGGCATTTTGTTCTGCTTTCTGAAGGGCCCCGGCCATTAAGTCTGTAGCTGTCATTTCAATATGGTCTGCTTCCAGCGCAATTGTCACCGCAAGCGCTCCGCTCCCTGTCCCGATATCCACTCCGCGGCGGACTTCTCCCGGCATCTGTCTGCCGAGCCATTGAATAACTTCATAAGCCAGCTCTTCGGTTTCCGGCCTTGGAATCAGTACATGTTCATTAACAGAAAACATTCTGCCGTAAAAAGCACCTTCTCCTGTAATATGCTGCACCGGTACCCCCGAAGCATGCGTTTTTACATCCGTCTGGAATGCGTCCCAAACTTCTTTTGTAAGCCGTTCGCCCCGGTCAAGATGAAGCGAGGTCTGATCTGTATTTACTCTGTACGCAAGCAGCCATACTGCCGCCTGCGGCTCCCGTCCGTGTTCACCTAAAAAAGAAGAAGCCCAGTTAAGGGCCTCATATACGTAAGGTATGTTCATTATCTTTCGCTTGCTCTTTCCATCATTTCTGCCTGTTCTTCTACTACAAGCGGATCAATAATTTCATCCAGCTCGCCGGCCAGAATCTGGTCCAGCTTTTGAAGCGTTAAGCCGATACGATGATCGGTGACTCTGCTTTGTGGAAAATTATACGTACGGATACGCTCGGAACGATCCCCTGTACCCACGGCTGACTTTCTCGTTTCATCATACTCTGCCTGCGCTTCACGCTGATACTTATCATAAATGCGGGCACGCAGCACTTTCATTGCTTTTTCTTTGTTTTTAATCTGCGACTTTTCATCCTGACAGGAAACTACCACGCCGGTAGGCTCATGCGTTAAACGAACGGCGGACATGGTTGTGTTAACACTCTGGCCGCCGGGGCCGCTTGAGGTGAATGTATCCACGCGGATGTCTTTGTCGTGGATATCGACTTCCACTTCCTCCGCCTCTGCCAGAATGGCTACAGTAGCGGTTGACGTATGAATACGACCGCCGGATTCAGTGCTCGGGACTCTTTGGACACGGTGTGCGCCATTTTCATATTTCAGCCTGGAATACGCACCGCTTCCGTTTACGATGAAAATAATCTCTTTGTATCCACCGACATCACTGGAGCTTGATTCAATTATTTCTGTTTTCCAGTTCATTTTTTCCGCATAGCGGGAATACATTTTAAATAAATCCCCGGCAAACAAAGCAGCCTCATCGCCGCCCGCTGCTCCGCGGATTTCCACAATAACGTTTTTATCGTCATTTGGATCTTTCGGAAGAAGCATCACATGGAGTTTTTCTTCGATTGCTGTTTGTCTTTCCGAGAGCTCATCGATTTCCACCTTTACCATTTCTTCCATTTCTTTGTCCAGCGCTTCCTGCTGCATGGATTTGGCTTCCTTTAACTCTTCCGTAACTGTTTTGTATTCTCTATATACTTCCACTGTTTTGGAAAGATCGGCCTGCTCTTTTGAATACTCTCTTAGTTTCTTCGTATCGCTGATAACGTCCGGATCACTGAGTAACTCGTTTAAATGATTATACCTGTCCTCTACCGTTTGTAATCGATCTATCACAAACTTCACCTCTTTATACTATTGCATAACATTCTAATTATAGTATACGCCATATCAGCAGTCAAAGCACCCTTCATTCCGATATTCAGACAGGCGCCTTTCTTGTTTTTTTCATTATCAGAAAGGGAATAGACAATAATATTATGTCCTTTATTAACGAAGAAAGCAGGCGATGCAACGATGAAATATGTCATTATTGGCGGCGATGCGGCCGGAATGAGCGCAGCGATGCAGCTTGTCCGCAACACAAAACAAGCGGAAATCACCACCCTGGAGCAGGGCACTATCTATTCTTATGCCCAGTGCGGCCTTCCTTACATAGTCGGCGGAGTCGTTTCACGCACAGAAGATCTGATCGCAAGAAAAGTGGAGACGTTTCGGAATAAATACGGAATTGATGCCCGGATTCTGCACCATGTAACAAAAGTCGACGCTGCACAGAAAACGGTTTCCGGCACCGACCTTTCCAGCGGGGATCCCTTTACAGTGTCCTATGACAAACTTCTTGTCGCCTCCGGCGGCAGTCCTTCGGTTCCAGACTGGCCGGGAACGGATAAAGAAGGTGTCCACACTGTCAAAACAATTCCTGACATCGAAAAGATTGCCAAGGAACTTCCGGACGTGCAGGAAACTATTATTATCGGCGGCGGCTATATCGGACTGGAAATGGCGGAGAATTTTATTAGAAACGGCCAGAACGTCCGCATTATTCAACGGGACAGCCGTCTGGCATCAATGTTTGATCCCGATATGGGGAATATGATCATAGAGGAAGCAGAAAAGCATGGGGTGACGCTTCATTTGGAGGAAAATGTCACTTCCATCAATGGCGGAAACCGCGTTACTTCTATTTCCACAGAAACCGGCACCTATCCGGCTGACCTTGTTATTGTAGCGACCGGCCTGTCGCCAAACACTGATTTTCTGCAGGGCACCGGCGTTGACCTTCTGGACAATGGCGCAGTCGTCATTAATAAACACATGGAAACCAGCGTAGACAGTATCTATGCCGCCGGAGACTGCGCGGTTCAATTCCACCGCATGAAACAAAAAAACGATTATATTCCACTTGGCACCCACGCCAATAAGCAGGGACGTCTGGCCGGCCTTAACATGGGAGGAATCTCCAAAGAATTTAAAGGCATTACCGGCACTTCCATCCTGCAGTTTTTTGATTTAACGCTGGCTAAAACCGGACTGTCCGAAGCAGAAGCCCGGGAAGAAAATATAGTATTCGGCACAGCGGTGAGCACGTCTTTCCATATCGCCGGATACTTTCCGGAGCATAAAAAGCTGACGATTAAACTTTTATACCAAGAAGAGTCCCGACAACTTATCGGGGCCCAGGTGATCGGAGAAGCCGGTGTGGATAAACGCATTGATGTTCTTGCCACCGCTATGTACTACGGAGCAGGGATTGATGAATTAGAAGACCTTGATTTATCCTATGCTCCCCCCTACAACGGAGTCTGGGACCCTATCCAGCAGACAGCTCGCCGGGCAAAGACCGGACGCTGAGCCTGCCGGCTTCTATTTATTCACCAAAAAGCCCCTTTCAACTGAAAGAGGCTTTTTCTTTTGATACACATGTTTCTATACCCGGAAGTTTCACGATATGTACACCGCAGCAAAAAGACATTCTACTCGGCCGCAGAGGCTTCCATAACGGCTTTAAGCCGGTTCGGACGACCGGGAACATCATGACAGTGCCGGCAGCGGGGTTCATATGACTCATCCGCCCCTACTAATATAATCGCATCGTCATAGTGCGCCGGCCTTCCATCAATCAGGCGCTGCGTTCTCGAAGCAGGAGAGCTGCATTTCGGACAGACCGCCTGCAGTTTGGTTACATCTTCTGCCAGGGCCATCAGTTCTTGAATCGCCCCAAACGGCTCTCCGCGGAAGTCCTGGTCCAGACCGGCGACTACTACTTGAATGCCTTTATTGGCAAGCTCTTCGGTTACCGCTACAATATTCATATCAAAAAACTGCACTTCATCTACGGCTACCATGTGAGCATCTTCTTCTACTTCATTTAAAATATCCAGGGAATGGACAACAGATTTAGACCATACTTTTGATCCGTTGTGCGATACGACTTCTTCTTCGCTGTACCGGTTATCCAAAGCAGGCTTAAATACAACAACATTTAAGCTGCCGTAAGAGGCTCTTCTAATCCGGCGGATCAGTTCTTCTGATTTTCCGGAAAACATGCTTCCGCAGATCAGCTCCACCCAGCCTTCTTTTCTCATTATATGCATTTTGCCACTCCTTATGCTTCATCCGCTTCATGCAGTTTGGTGTTCATTCTATGTAAAAGTATACTATATTTTTGTGTGTATTCGGAGGCTCTCTTTCGTAAAAACTGGAAATCTCAGTCACTGTTCTGCCTCATTTCAGCCAGAGGCGCCGAAGCGGGCTTCTTTTAGGCCAAATAAAAAAACAGGCAAGCGGCGTTCCCTTGCCTGTTTCTATTTGTCTTACATGTTGTATTTCTTTTTAAATTTATCGATACGTCCGCCGGCATCAGCAAGCTTTTGCTTACCAGTGTAGAACGGATGAGAATCAGCACTGATTTCTACTTTCAATAGTGGGTAAGTGTTGCCATCTTCCCATTCTACTGTTTCAGCAGAACCCTTAGTAGAGCCGCTCAAAAACTTAAAGCCTGTGCTCGTGTCCATAAATACTACCTTTTGGTAATTTGGATGAATTTCCTGTTTCATTAATTTCACTCCCTTTGCCCTAATTCTATTCGAATCAGAATTTGTAATCACACATAACGAGATTATAACAAGCCCAGCCTATTTTTTCAATGTAAAAATGAAATACTTTTATCTTCTTGCTGGAGCCGGCCTTGCTTTTGTCTTCGCTTTATCCTTTTCCATTTCTTCAAAAAACTCATCGTTCGTTTTTGTCTGCTTCATTCTGCGGATAAAATGATCCACAAAGTCAGGAGAATCATTCATCGTTTTACGGATCGCCCATAAGTTTTCAAGCTGCTCTTTTGAGGTAAGCAGTTCTTCTTTTCTGGTACTGGAACGGCGGATATCGATTGCCGGGAAAATTCTCCGCTCTGCCAGCTTACGGTCCAGATGAAGCTCCATGTTGCCGGTGCCTTTAAACTCTTCATAGATGACGTCGTCCATCCGCGAACCGGTTTCCACCAGGGCGGTAGCCAGTATCGTCAGACTGCCGCCTTCTTCAATATTTCTTGCCGCTCCAAAGAAACGCTTAGGGCGGTGAAAGGCAGCCGGGTCAATACCACCGGACAGCGTGCGCCCACTCGGCGGGATCACAAGGTTATACGCTCTTGCCAGACGCGTAATGCTGTCCATTAGAATAATAACGTCTTTTTTGTGCTCTACGAGCCTCATCGCCCGTTCAAGCACAAGCTCGGTTACTTTAATATGATTTTCCGGAACTTCGTCGAACGTAGAGCTGGCAATATCTCCTTTAACGGAGCGCTCGATGTCTGTTACTTCCTCCGGACGCTCATCAATTAGCAGCACGATCAATTCTGCTTCCGGATGGTTTTCTGTGATGCTGTTGGCTATTTCTTTAAGCAGGGAGGTTTTTCCTGCTTTAGGAGGCGCGACAATAAGTCCTCTCTGCCCAAACCCTACCGGTGTAATTAAATCAATAATCCGGGAGGAAATACGGTTGGGCGCATTTTCCATATGAATGCGGCGGTCCGGGTATAAAGCAGTCAGAGCAGGGAAATGCGGACGCTCTTTTGAACTTTCCGGGTTTTCGCCGTTGACGGCTTCGACCTGCAGCAGGCCGTGGTACCTTTCGGAATCTTTCGGCGGCCTTACTTTTCCAGAGACTTTATCTCCATTTCTCAGCTCAAACCGGCGGATCTGCGAAGCGGAAATATAAATATCCTCCGAGCTCGGCAGGAAATTGATAGGACGTAGAAATCCGTATCCTTCCGTCGTAATAATTTCGAGGACACCTTCCATAAACATGAGGCCGTCTTTTTCAGCACGTCCTTTTAGAATCGCAAAAATAAGCTCTCTTTTAGTCAGCTTGCTGTAATAAGAAACATTATACTCTTTTGCTAAACGATATAATTCTTTGAGCGTCATATTTTCCAACCCTGCTAAATTAATACTACTCAACGATGGTCACCACTTTTCTTCCGCATGCGTCCATTCTGGGGCATGCGGCTATGTTTGTATTTTTATGTTTTAACTGCTGTGTTTTACTTGAGAGATGGTGTAAGCAGCCGGAGATAGAAGACCTGCCCTGTAGGTGGAGGCAGCGGCTGTTCATTGACGGGAGAGTCTGGGAAGGAGCGGATCGCTTTCCGCTTTGCTTGCTCAAGGATTCTTATTAATTGTAACGGGGATGATCTCTGCATGCAATCATAAATCATTACTTTTCGTATGAAAGTTGTCTGCTGTATACAGGGAAACCCTAAATAAAAAAGAGCAGGAGGGCATGTCCTCCTGCTCTCTGGATTCATTTCAGCGGAACACGAAATCCGGTTTTTTCTTCACATTATGGCTGCCGTCTACAAAGCGTACGGTGCCCGACCTGGCACGCATAACCAATGACTGCGTCGTCGCCTTCGGTCCTTTGTAGCGGACGCCTTTTAACAGTTCGCCATCTGTTACTCCGGTGGCCGCAAAGATCGCATCGTCGCCTCCGACAAGATCATCCATGTAAAATACTTTATTTACATCTTCAATCCCCATTCTTTTACAGCGTTCCAGTTCGGAATTGTCCTGTGGCAGCAGAATGCCCTGATGCTCGCCGCCCAGGCACTTGAGTCCTACGGCGGCAATAACGCCCTCCGGCGCCCCTCCGGAGCCAAGCAGAATATCAACGCCTGTTTCATCAAACGCTGTATTTATGGCGGCCGCCACATCTCCATCCGGAATAAGCTTGATGCGCGCTCCCGTATCGCGGACTTCCTGGATCAGACGGGAATGCCGGTCGCGGTGAAGCATAGTAACGACTACGTCTTCCACGTCTTTGCCTTTAGCTTTTGCCACCGCTCTTAAATTATCAATAACCGGGGCTTTAATATCCACCATTCCAACAGATTCAGGACCTACAGCCAGTTTTTCCATATACATATCCGGAGCATGGAGAAGTTTTTCATGGTCGGCAATGGCCAGAACAGCAATCGCGTTCCACACACCGCTTGCTACAATGTTGGTTCCTTCCAATGGATCCACCGCAACGTCTACACGGGGACCAAATCCGGTTCCGAGTTTTTCACCGATATAGAGCATCGGTGCTTCGTCCATTTCCCCTTCGCCGATCACTACAGTGCCTTTCATTGGGATCGTATCGAACACATCGCGCATTGCACTAGTTGCTGCCTCATCTGCTTCTACTTTTTTGCCTCTGCCCATCCAGCGGGCTGAAGATAGTGCAGCAGCTTCTGTCACTCGTACCAGTTCCATTGATAGACTTCTTTCCATGATAGTGTCCTCCTTTAAGTGGATTGGATGTATATACCAGCACCTGTATAAGAAGAGAACAGAAGCTGCCCTGCTCTGATCGCATGGGCAGCTCTGTTTTAAGCTTTATTATTCGCTTCGGTTATTCCAGTCTGCAAGAAACTGTTCAATTCCTTTATCCGTAAGAGGATGCTTTACAAGCTGCCCGATTACTTTCGATGGGAGCGTTGCAATGTGCGCTCCTCTTCGTGCTGCTTCTGATACGTGGATCGGATGTCTGATTGAAGCCGCAATAATTTCTGTAGGAATATCGTGAACCACAAAGATGTCGGAGATTTCATCAATTAAATGAAGGCCGTCCTGGCCGATATCATCAAGGCGTCCAAGAAACGGCGATACATAGGTTGCTCCGGCTCTGGCTGCCAGAAGAGCCTGCACGCCTGAGAAAATGAGTGTTACGTTTGTTTTGATGCCTTTATCGGAGAACGCTTTAACCGCTTTCAAACCTTCCAGCGTCATTGGTACTTTTACTGTAATGTTAGGAGCGATTTTAGAAAGCTCAAGCCCTTCTTCAATCATTCCTTCCGCATCAAGAGCAACTACTTCTGCGCTGACAGATCCGTCCACGAGGCTCGTGATTTCTTTCAGCCTGCTGTGAAAGTCCACGCCTTCTTTTGCAACCAGGGTTGGATTTGTTGTAACCCCTGCTAGTATGCCAAGGTCGTTGGCTTCTTTTATTTGATCTAAATTTGCTGTGTCAATGAAAAACTTCATAACATGACTCCTCCATTCGATTGATAATTCTAATAATACAGATATAATAGCGCTGTCATAATTACGTATAAAAAGAAACCTTCTTTAAAATAATACCTGGATTTGGTAAAAAAGAAAAGAGCTAACAGTAAAAGACGCCACGTATTATGCTGATGCCTTTTACTAGTCAGCTCTTCTTCCTATTATCTAATTAACCTTTGTTAGAAGAACCAAATTCCTGCATTTTTCCTTTAACAGTTGTCTTGATCGCATCACGTGCAGGACCAAGATATTTACGTGGGTCATACTGCTCAGGCTGAGCTGCAAGAGTATCACGTACTGCCTGTGCAGAAGTGATCTGGCTTTCTGTGTTTACGTTCACTTTAGCGTGACCGAAACGGATTGCTTTTTTCACGTCGTCTGTTGGAATACCAGTACCACCGTGAAGAACAAGCGGAATGCCGCCGATCATCTGATTGATTTCTTCCATACGGTCAAAGCCAAGGTTCGGCTCGCCTTTATAAGGGCCGTGTACAGATCCAAGAGCAGCTGCAAGGCAGTCAACGCCGGTCTGTTCTACAAGCTCTTTACACTCAGCAGGAATAGCATAAGCTGCTTCTGCATCATCAACGATCAAATCATCTTCCTGTCCGCCAACGCGGCCAAGTTCAGCTTCAACAGATACGCCTACAGAGTGGGCTACATCTACGACACGCTTTGTAATAGCGATATTTTCTTCAAGCGGGTGATGGGATCCGTCAATCATAACAGACGTAAAGCCTGCTTTAATTGCCTGGACGCAGCTTTCAAAGCTGGAACCGTGGTCCAAGTGAATAGCTACGGGAACCGTAACGTTGTATGCTTTGATGTAAGCTTTCACCATATCTACAACAAACTCAAATCCTCCCATGTAACGGGCAGCGCCCTCGGATACACCACAGATTACCGGAGATTTTTCCTCTTCTGCAGCCTGAAGGATGGCTTGTGTGAATTCCATGTTGTTTAAATTAAATTGACCTACTGCATAATTTTCTGCTTTAGCTGTTTCGAGCATTTCTTTCATTGATACTAAAGGCATGTTGGTCCTCCCTCTTCCATTTGAACAATATTTCCAGTAAAACAGCTGTTTCTTTTGTGAAAGAAACGTGAAAAAAGCTGTTCTAATGGTTTCTGTTTGTATTATAGCACATCATAATAAAAATTCATCTGCCCACCTTAAATGAGAACGGTTACTTCTTAAAAAAAAGATCAAAACCGCTCTTAGGCTAGGAATCTAAATGCAGCTTCACCTTTTCGCGGATAGTGGAAATGTCAAAAGGCTTCGCACAATGATCTGTAATGCCCAGCTCTTTTGCTTCGAGCATCATCTGTTCTTCGCCGAAGGCCGTCATTAGAATAACCTTCATCCCATTATCCGTTCCGCGTTTTTTGATTTCCCTCATAATCTCCAGGCCGTTCATGCCCGGTATCCGCATGTCGAGAAGCATAAGATCAGGCTTCTCCTCCTGCACAAGTTCCAGGGCCCCTTCTCCATTAGCAGACTGAAAGATCTCAAAGCCATCTTTTTTCAATACTTCATTGAGGAGCACCCGTATACCGTATTGATCATCTACAATTAAAATTTTTTTCATTTGAACTAACTCCTTACTATTGCGTATACATGTCTTTTCACCTAGAGCCGCTTCGTTAAACGTCCCGCTTTTCTTTTCGGGTCCCATCCTGCACAATAGAAGTCTGATTGTATTAAAAAGGAGAGATAGGATGAAGATATTTGCCACCCAGCTGCAGGGAATCTTCCAGTCCATTGCGTCCAAACAGGAAGAAGCATTTGAAGATGCATCCAGGCTGCTGCTGCAGGCCGGGTCAGGTACAGGTACGCTTTACATAGCTGCTGTGCCGGCTCTTAAAGGGACAGCCCTCTCGCTCTGCAGCCACCCGGATGCGCCGGAAGGAGTCGTTTACATCGACGTCCTTCCCGACGATATCCGGGAAACAGACCGTCTGCTGCTGCTTGCGGATTCTAAAGATACTAACGCCATATCTTCATGGCATAAAGCAGTAGTTCAGGCCTCTGCTTCCACCGTTATTATCGGTCCTGCTTCCGGGCAGGAGCATATAGAACCCGACCCGCTTGATGTATGGCTGTCCACCTTTGTGCGCGGCGGAATCGTTCCATCAGACACCGGCGAAAAGCATGGGGATCCAACAGCCCTTGCTGCCCTTTTTACCGGCCAGCTTTTGTTTTTGTATATGCAGGAAATGCTTGAGGAATTATCACTCTAAAAAAGGAGCCGCCCGCAGGGGCAGCTCCTTTTTTTGTATTTATTGTTTTTTCAGAGATGCTTTAATAAAGTCCCTGAATAACGGCTGAGGGCGCGTAGGTCTTGATACAAATTCAGGATGGAACTGAGAAGCCACGAAGTAAGGATGGTCGGCAAGCTCAATAATTTCCACCAGGCGTCCGTCCGGACTCGTACCACTGAAGATAAAGCCGGCAGACTCCAGTACTTCCCGGTAGGAGTTGCTGAATTCATAGCGGTGGCGGTGGCGTTCATACACCACTTCTTCTCCATATGCTTCCTTCGCTTTCGTGCCTTCTTTCAGTTTACATGGATACAGGCCGAGACGAAGGGTTCCGCCAAGGTCTTCCACGTCTTTCTGCTCCGGCAGCAGATCAATGACTGGGTCTTTTGCATGAGGATGCAGTTCCGCAGACCCTGCTTCCGGAAGACCTGCAACATTACGGGCAAATTCGACAGAAGCCAGCTGCATGCCAAGGCAGATACCAAAGAATGGCACATTGTTTTCACGTGCATGCTGAATAGCAAAGATTTTTCCATCAATGCCCCGGTCGCCGAATCCACCCGGTACAAGAATCCCGTCTACTCCGGAAAGAGTTTCCGCTGCATTTTCGCGCGTAATATTCTCCGAGTTAATCCAGCTGATTTTTACATCGGCATCAAACGCATACCCGGCGTGCTTTAATGATTCTGCTACCGAAAGATACGCATCCGGAAGAGCTACATACTTACCAACAAGCGCAATATTTACGGTGCCGGAAAGGTTCTGGACGCGGTTCACTAATTCTTTCCATTCCGTCATGTCTGCTTCCTTTGCATCCAAATGCAGGTAGTCGCACACAATCTGGTCGAGGTTCTGTGCCTGAAGCTCGAGCGGTACTTTGTAAAGCGTATCCGCGTCCTGGCATTCAATTACAGCGTTTTTGTTAATATCGCAGAAAAGTGCAATCTTTTCTTTCATTTCCTGCGGCACTGGTTTTTCTGTACGGACTACAATGATGTTTGGCTGAATGCCAAGGCTTCTCAGCTCTTTCACACTGTGCTGGGTCGGCTTGGATTTCATTTCCCCTGCTGCAGAAAGGTAGGGAATCAACGTACAGTGAAGATACAGCACGTTTTCCACGCCAACGTCACTTTTGATCTGGCGGATGGCTTCCAGAAAAGGAAGGCTTTCAATATCCCCGACCGTGCCCCCGATTTCTGTAATAACTACATCTGCATTGGTTTCCCGGCTTGCTCTATACACGCGTTCTTTTATTTCATTCGTTACATGAGGGATAACCTGAACCGTTCCGCCCAGGTAGTCCCCGCGGCGTTCCTTCCGGATAACAGAAGAATATATTTTCCCGGTTGTCACATTGCTGTTCTGGCTTAGGTTAATGTCAATAAAACGTTCGTAGTGCCCAAGGTCGAGATCTGTCTCCGCGCCGTCATCGGTCACGAATACTTCTCCGTGCTGATACGGGCTCATTGTGCCGGGATCTACGTTAATATACGGGTCAAACTTTTGAATTGTTACGCTTAGTCCGCGGTTTTTCAGCAGCCTTCCTAATGATGCTGCCGTGATTCCTTTTCCAAGCGAAGATACAACGCCACCTGTTACAAAAATATATTTGCTCGCCATCCCTCGATCTACTCCTTTGTATGTTAACTTCCTGCTTATTTCCTGCTATAAATGATTTCATGCGGTACCGGTAAAAGGGGCATGAAAACAAAAAAAAAGCAAAAGCGACACCTCACCCTCGGGAGGGGCGCCCTTTTGCTTGTTCGTCATTAACGTCAACGTTATGAATGAATTGATACGTTCTTGTAAAGCCCAAAAATGATTTTACCTAGCCTTTGAATAAAAGTCAAGGAGCTGCCTCCCGTAATTCTATTCTTCGATCTCGTCCGGCACTTTTGGTTTCTTTACGTTTCCGAATCCTTCTAAGTTGTCTTCGTCTTCGTCAGCGTCTTCCTTTGCGGAAAAATCATCCAACTCATCTTTGATATCTTCAAGATCGTCGTCAGACTCCGCTTCTTCTTCTAATTCAAAATCATCGTCTGAAGGTTTTTTTGGTTTCACGGTATCACTAAGCTCTTCATCACTCTGGTCAAGAGAATACCATTCTCTAAGGCCCCAGTGATTCTCGCCTAAATGAATAAACCGGCCATCCAGGTTAAAAGCTGTAAACAGCTTTGTTCGGCGGCGGCTTGTTTCTTCGTGATTCAACCCTTTCAGATCAACAATGCGATTGAATAACTGCTGGTAATCATATGGCTTTTTTTCCTCGTTCAATAATACAAAAGCCACCTCAATAGCGGACATTTCGACGATTTGTTCTTCCGTAAAATCGCGGATGCTCACTGGCCGCACATCCTTTCAGAAAGTATTCTTGCTGCCGGGTCAGATTCTTCATTATCCTATCTGCACCGTTAAAATCATACTTTCCATTATAAACATATTTTCTTTTAATTTACTAGTTATTTGATAAGGAATCTTTAAAATTACATATTTCTCCGGTATTGGCCGCCTACTTCATACAAAGCGTGCGTAATCTGGCCGAGACTTGCCGTCCGCACCGTTTCCATAAGCTCTTCAAATACATTGCCTCCGGATACAGCCGTTTCCTGCAGCCGTCTCAACGACTCCGGGCCTTCTTTTTCATGCTTCTGCTGAAACTGACGGAGGGCTGCAATCTGGCTGTCTTTTTCTTCTTTATCTGCACGGGCCAGCTCCATATCAAACACGGTTTCATCTTGTTCAGGCGCCAGGTACGTATTTACACCGATGATCGGCAGTTCACCCGTATGTTTCTTCATTTCATAATACATCGATTCTTCCTGGATTTTCCCACGCTGATACTGGGTTTCCATCGCGCCGAGCACGCCGCCCCTGTCGTCGATGCGGCTCATTTCCTGAAGCACCGCTTCTTCCACCAGTTCCGTCAATTCTTCTAAAATGAAAGATCCCTGGGTGGAATTTTCGTTTTTGGCAAGGCCGAGCTCTTTCGTAATAATCATCTGAATGGCCATGGCCCGTCGGACTGAGCTTTCCGTCGGTGTGGTTACCGCTTCGTCATACGCATTCGTATGAAGTGAATTACAGTTATCGTAGATAGCCAGAAGCGCCTGGAGCGTAGTACGGATGTCATTAAAGTCCACTTCCTGGGCGTGCAGGGACCGGCCTGACGTCTGTACATGATACTTCAGCTTCTGGCTTCGTTCATTGCCGCCGTACTTTTCTTTCATCACCACAGCCCAGATTCTGCGGGCTACCCGGCCGATCACGGCGTATTCTGCATCGAGTCCGTTGCTGAAAAAGAAGGACAGGTTGGCTGCAAATTCATCAATATCCATGCCGCGGCTTAAATAATACTCTACATACGTAAACGCATTGGAGAGCGTAAAAGCGACCTGACTGATCGGATTGGCTCCCGCTTCCGCGATATGATAGCCCGAAATCGACACCGAATAGTAGTTACGCACTTTGTTATCAATAAAGTACTGTTGAATATCCCCCATCATCCGGAGAGCAAACTCCGTTGAAAAAATACACGTGTTCTGGCCCTGGTCTTCTTTTAAAATATCAGCCTGGACTGTTCCACGAACCGTGGCCAGTGTTTCTGCCTTGATTTCCTGCTTTTCTTCTTCCGAAGCCGGCCGTCCTTCTTTTTCCGCAAATAAATCCAGCTGCTGATCGACGGCGGTATTCATAAACATAGCCAGAATAATAGGCGCCGGCCCGTTTATAGTCATGGAAACAGAAGTGGTCGGTGAAATCAGATCGAATCCCTCGTAGAGCTTTTTCATGTCTTCAAGCGTACAGATGCTTACTCCGCTTTCCCCGACTTTTCCGTAAATATCCGGGCGCTCGTCCGGGTCTTCTCCATATAAAGTGACCGAATCAAAAGCGGTGCTCAGCCTTTTTGCTTCATCATCCTTGGAAAGATAATGAAATCTCCGATTGGTCCGGGCAGGCGTGCCTTCTCCGGCAAACTGCCGTTTGGGGTCCTCGCCTTTGCGTTTAAACGGAAACACACCAGCCGTAAATGGATAGGATCCCGGAATGTTTTCAAGCATCTGCCATTCTATGATCGCTCCCCAATCTTTGAAACGGGGAAGCGCCACACGCTTTACTTTTAAACCGGAAAGCGTTTCTACATTTAGTTCCGTGACAATTTCCCTGCCCCGGGATTTCGAGGTAAAGGTATCGCCGTTGTACGCTTCTTTTAACTCTTCCCAGCCGTCAAGAAGCCCCTTCGCTTCCGGATCGAGCTGCTTTTCTATCTGCTCTTTTATGCCTTCAAGCTCCTTGAGCGTGTCCGGGCCGCCTTCGCTCTGTTCGAGAAGACGCATCGTGCCGTCAATTTGAAAAAGCTTCCGTGCAGTTTCCGCCTGCTCGGCTGCATGTTCTTTGTATCCCCGCACCGTCTGAACGATTTCCCGTAAATACGGGGTCCGGTCTGCAGGTATAATCATATCTTTTTTACCGGTTTCTTCGTCTGTATTAATCGTTGTTTCCCAGTCTACGCCGCACTTTTTTTCAATAGCCTGAATGATTTCGGAAAAAAGGATATTCGTGCCGGGGTCGTTAAACTGGCTTGCTATTGTACCGTAAACAGGCATTTCTTCTGTCCGTCTATCGAACCACTCCCGGCTGCGCTGGTACTGTTTTCTTACGTCCCGAAGCGCATCCTCTGAGCCTTTACGGTCAAATTTATTGATGGAAATAACGTCGGCAAAATCAATCATATCGATTTTTTCCAGCTGGGATGGTGCCCCGAATTCACTTGTCATGACATAAAGCGACACGTCGGCAATCTCGGCAATTTCCGCATCCCCCTGGCCGATGCCGCTTGTTTCTACAATAATCAAATCGAACTCTGCCGCTTTAGCTACCTGAATAGCATCGCGGAGGCTGCTGGACGTTTCTGTTTTGGAGCTTCTGGTGGCGAGGCTTCTCATGAAAACCCGCGGGTGATGGATAGCGTTCATCCGGATCCGGTCCCCGAGCAGAGCGCCGCCTGTTTTCTGCTTAGTCGGATCAATAGACAGCACCGCAACGGTTTTATCGGTAAATTCCCGCAGGAAACGGCGCACCAGTTCATCGGTTAATGAGCTTTTTCCGGCGCCCCCTGTTCCTGTAATACCAAGCACCGGGTATGTCTCCTCGGTGCGCTGGATCGAGAGGAGCGCTTCTTTCCACGGACCCGTCCGCAGGTTTTCATTTTCCGCTACTGTCATAAAGCGGGCTACCGCCTGATCGTTTTTTTCTTTAATATCTTTGAGCGAAAATACCTGATCTGATTTTACCGGAAAATCACACTCTTCAAGCATTTGGCTGATCATGCCGCGCAGGCCGAAGGTTCTTCCGTCGTCAGGAGAAAAAATATGGGCAATCCCGTATGCATGAAGCTCTTTAATTTCAGGGGGATTGATTACTCCACCCCCGCCTCCGTATATGCGGATATGGCCGGCTCCTTTTTCCTGGAGAAGGTCGTAGCAGTATTTAAAATATTCCATATGGCCGCCCTGATAAGAAGAAATTGCGATGCCCTGAACGTCTTCTTGTATGGAAGCGTTTACAATTTCTTCAACAGAACGATTATGTCCTAAATGAATAACTTCCGCTCCTCCTGCCTGAAGCAGACGCCTCATAATATTAATCGAGGCGTCATGTCCATCAAACAGGCTGGAAGCAGTAACAAACCGTACCGGGTTTTTCAACGTATGCATTTCCTGTACTGCCATCCTGCATTCCTCCCTTTTGTATCCTACTTTGTTTCAGCGACCAGACTCGAAAGCAGCAGTTTGCTCTGGACAGCCGTATATTCTTCCAGTGTGCAGGCTCTCTGCACGGTCCAGCGGCGGAATGTCCACATCTGTCCGGCAATCATAATGTTATTGGCCAGTATTTCCATTTCCATCGGGTTTAACGGGCCGATGCTGCCTGCTTCTGACGCTTCCCGAACAGCACTTTCTACAAGTCCGGTCATTTCCGCTTCTTTTTTCAATACATAGGACAACGATTCTTTCGGAAGAGATTTGGCTTCCTGGTACATAATAAGCACCTCGTCCTGCATTTCGTCCATTACTTTAAAAAGCGAGGCAATGACTTGTTTAAGCCGGTCCATTCCCGCTTCCTGTTTTGCAAGATGGGCATCCAGGCGGGTTCTTACTTCTTCGTATATCGAATCACAGACCAAATAGAGAACGTCTTCTTTGGAGCCGATGTACTCATACAGCGTACCGATGCTGAAGCCGGCTTCTTTTGCCATTTCGCGCGTGGTCGTCCGGTGAAAGCCTTTTTCTTTGAAAAGCTTTACCGCTCCTTTTATTAACTGTTCTCTTCTGATTTGTATGAGCTGCTCGTCTTTTACCATGGAAGGCACTTTTTTCTTCTGCATGCTTCTCCTCCTGTATTCATCAGTCGTTGAGCAACATTTTACCGATAACGAGACGCTGGACTTCATTTGTCCCTTCGTAAATCTGGGTGATTTTAGCATCCCGCATGTACCGCTCGACTGGATAATCTTTCGTGTATCCGTAGCCACCGAATACCTGAACTGCTTCTATCGTAACATCCATCGCTGAATCGCCTGCAAACAGCTTCGACATAGCAGACTCTTTTCCATATGCGATTCCGGCACTTTCGTTCCAGGCCGCCTGGTAGGTCAGCAGACGGGAGGCTTCCACTTTCACAGCCATATCGGCCAGTTTAAAGCTGATTCCCTGCATGCTGGCAATCGGCTTTCCGAACTGCTTTCGTTCCTTCGCGTAGTCAACCGCAGCATCAAGCGCGCCCTGGGCAATGCCCACCGCCTGGGCGGCAATGCCGTTGCGCCCGCCGTCAAGTGTTTTCATGGCAATAGCAAATCCCTGTCCTTCGCTTCCGAGCAGGTTTTCTTCCGGCACGCGGCAGTCTTCAAAAATAATTTCCGTTGTAGGAGACGAGCGGATGCCGAGCTTTTTTTCTTTCTTTCCTACCGAAAACCCGGGGAAGTTTTTTTCTACAATAAATGCGCTTACCCCTTTATGCTTTAAGGCGGGATCTGTTACGGCAAATACGATATAGACATCGGCTTCGCCTCCGTTGGTAATAAATATTTTCGATCCATTCAGAATGTACTCCCCGTTTTCTTTTTTTGCTGTTGTTTTCATGGCGGCAGCATCAGAACCTGATCCGGGCTCTGTAAGGCCGTAAGCGCCCATCATTTCACCGGAAGCCATCGCGGTTAAATATTTTTGTTTTTGCTCCTCTGTTCCATAAGTATAAACCGGCCAGCCTGCTAAGGAAAGGTGCGCAGACAAGGTTACGCCCGTTGATGCACATACTCTGGAAAGCTCTTCTACAGCAATGACGTAGCTTACGTAGTCGCCGCCTATGCCTCCGTACTCTTCCGGCCACGGTATTCCGGTAAGTCCCAGCTCTGCCATTTTGTTAAAAATACTGCGGTCAAACCGTTCTTCTTCGTCCCGTTCTTCCGCGGTCGGTGCCACTTCCTTGTTGGCAAAGTCGCGTACCATTTTTCTTATCATCTGCTGTTCATCCGTTAGTCCAAAATCCATATGTCTCTCTCCTTTTTACGCCATCAGGCTTTTTCCAATTACAATCCGCTGTATCTCACTTGTTCCTTCATAAATTTCGCACACTTTTGCATCACGGAAAAAACGTTCCACCGGATATTCTTTTGTATAGCCGTAGCCGCCGAATACCTGGACTGCCTCAACCGCTACGTCCATTGCCGTTTTTGAGGCAAACAGTTTGGTCATGGAGGTCGATTGAGCGGTCGCTTTTCCTTTTTCATAGGCGTCTGCTGCCTGATACACAAAAAGCCGGGCTGCTTCCACTTTTGTGGCCATATCAGCTAGTTTAAAGCTGATTCCCTGCATCGAGCCGATCGGCTTTCCGAACTGTCTGCGTTCTTTGGCGTAAGCGACAGCCGCTTCCAGTGCGGCTTCCGCTATGCCCAGAGACTGGGCGGCGATACCGATCCGCCCTGCATACAGATTGGATAAGGCAATTGAAAATCCTTCACCTTCCCTGCCGAGCAGGTTTTCAACAGGCACTTCGCATTGATCCAGGATAATTTCGCAGGTGTTGGACCCGTGCATGCCCATCTTCCGTTCTTTTTTCCCTACGAAAAAGCCCGGAAAGTTTTTTTCTACAATAAATGCACTAATGCCTTTTGCACCGGTTCCTGGAGTGGTCGACGCAAACACAATATAGGTGTCCGCCGCTCCCGCATTCGTAATGAACACTTTCGATCCGTTCAGCACGTAACGCCCGTCCTTCTTTTCCGCTGTTGTCTTCAGGCTGGACGCGTCACTGCCGGAGCCTGCTTCCGTAAGAGCAAACGCTCCGAGGTACTCCCCTGAGGCAAGCTTTGGAAGATAATGTGCTTTTTGTTTCTCTGTACCAAAATGAACGATCGGCATCGTTCCTACAGACGTGTGGACCGATAAAATAACGCCGAGCGCCGCACTTTTTTTCGATATTTCATGAATCGCCAGAATATAGGAAGAAAAGTCCATTCCAGTTCCTCCCCACTCTTCGTCGATCGGGATGCCCATAAAGCCCAATCCGGCCATTTTCTGCACAAGTTCCACCGGAAAGCGGTCTTCTTCTTCCATACGTGCTACTTCGGGAGCTACTTCCTTTTCAGCGAACTGTCTGGCTGTTTTCCGCATCATCTGCTGTTCGTCCGTCCATCGGAGATTCATTTTCCCGCCCCTATTCTTTAGGTGTATTCATAAAAACCGCGTCCTGTCTTTTTGCCGAGCCAGCCGGCCTTTACATATTTACGCAGCAGAGGGCATGGCCGGTATTTGTCCTCGCCCAGACCTTGATGCAGAATTTCCATAATATACAGGCACGTATCCAGTCCGATAAAATCAGCAAGCTCCAGCGGCCCCATCGGATGATTCATGCCGAGTTTCATGACGTTATCAATTCCTTTTACATCAGCCGTTCCTTCATGCAGCGTAAACACCGCTTCATTGATCATCGGCATTAAAATACGGTTCGCCGCAAAGCCCGGAGAATCCTGGACCTCCACCGCTGTTTTTTGGAGCGTTTCGATGACGTCCATTACCGCTTTGGTTGTTTCATCATTTGTAGCCAGTCCGCGGATTACTTCAACAAGCTTCATCACCGGGACCGGATTCATAAAGTGCATGCCGATAACCTGTTCGGTTCTTGTCGTTACAGCGGCTATTTCCGTGATAGGAAGCGAGGATGTGTTGGTAGCAAGAATAGCGCCTTCCTTTGCTTCGTCATTCAGCTGGGTAAAAATCGCTTTTTTGACTTCCATTTTTTCAGAAGCGGCTTCGATTATTAATTCAGCCCTCGCTACATCACTCAGAACATGAGAAGCATGCAGGCTTTTCATCGTCTGCTGTTGATTTTCAGCTGTCATTCTGCCTTTTTCGACGTTCCGCTCCAGTCGTTTTTGAATCGATGCCAGGCCGCTCTCGACCTGCTTTTCATTAATATCGTACAAATATACTTCGTATCCGGCCTCCGCGTGAACCTGAGCAATACCTGTTCCCATCTGTCCTGCGCCGATGACGGCTATTGTTTTAATTTTCATATGAACCTCCTGCTAGTCTACTTTGATTAAAACAGCATCCCCCTGGCCGCCGCCGCTGCATATGGCTGCAATACCGAGCCCGCCGCCCCGGCGCTTCAACGCATGGGCAAGAGTAAGGATAATACGGGCTCCGCTGGCGCCAATCGGATGCCCGAGCGCCACCGCTCCGCCGTTGATGTTTATCTTGCTTTCATCCAATCCGGCTATATCGCTGCTGACAAGTGCCACGGCGGCAAATGCTTCGTTAATTTCAAATAAATCAATGTCTTCCGGCTTATAGCCTGTTTTCTGGAGCAGCTTTTGTATGACAAGGCCCGGTGTTTTCGGGAACAGCTCCGCTTCCACAGCGAGCGCCGTATGTGCTTCAATCCAGGCGAGCGGCTGCTTCTGTCCGGCCTCCGCTTCTCTTCCATTCATTAACACCATGGCACAGGCACCGTCGTTTACGCCGGGAGCATTGCCGGCTGTGATCGTGCCGCTTTTCGCAAAAATTGGCGGCAATTGCTGCAGTCCTTCCAGCGTCGTATTGCGCCGCGGCGCTTCATCGTGCAGAACCGTTAAAGGGTCCTGCTTTCGCTGCGGCACCTCAACCGCTGTTATTTCTTCGGCGAGCCAGCCCTTATCTATTGCCTGCGCCGCCCGCATATGACTTCTAAGGGCCCACTCATCCTGCCGCTCTCGCGCAATGCCAAAGCTCTCAGCGACTTCCCCGCCGTAAACGCCCATATGAACGTTTTGAAAAGAACAGGTCAGCCCGTCATGAACCATCATGTCCTTAAGCGCGGCGTTTCCCATCCGCGTTCCCCACCGGGCCGTGTCGGAAAAATAAGGAGCATTGCTCATTGATTCCATGCCGCCGCTGATGATGAGGCTTTTATCACCGGCCCGTATCATCTGGTCTCCAAGCGTGAGGCTGCGCATGCCGGAGGCACAGACTTTATTTATCGTTTCCGTCTCTGTTTCCCAAGGAAGGCCTGCATACCTCGCTGCCTGTCGGGAAGGGAGCTGGCCCTGGCCTCCCTGCAGCACATTTCCCATCAGCACTTCTTCTACACTCTGTCCGTCTATTCCCGCATGCTTCAGGGCTCCTTTAATCGCTTCTCCCCCCAGGGCACTCGCGGAAAGTGGCTGCAATGTTCCGCCAAATTTTCCGAAGGGAGTTCTTGCCCCTGCTATAATTGCTGTTTTTTCCATTTTAGTTGTCTCCTCGCTTTTTATTGAGCGAACGCTCACTCGTTGTATTTGAAAGCGTTTTCTTTATCATAAATGTATAAGAATCCTGGTTAAAAGGCAAGAGCCTGCGCCTTTCTTTCATGCAGAAAAAATGGAGAAAAAGGGCTCCTTTTTAAAAATAGAGCCCTCTTTTCCTTATACTGCCTGTTTTTTTCCTACTACCGATAATTCCAGTATTTCTGCAATATCCATCGTTTGAATATCCTCTTCTACTTCTTTTGCTTTCGTTCCGTCGGAAAGCATCGTCAGGCAGTAAGGGCAGGCACTTCCGATCATGGAAGGATTGACGTCCATCGCCTGTTCCGTCCTGGCCACGTTGACACGTTCTCCTTTGTCTTCCTCCATCCACATCATGCCGCCGCCTGCGCCGCAGCACATGCCGTCCTGGCGGTTTCGTTCCATTTCCGTTACTATAAGACCCGGTATTGCTTCCAGAATGTCTCTTGGTGGATCATATACTTCGTTATAGCGCCCGAGATAGCAGGAGTCATGGTACGTGATCGTTTCTTTTACTTCATGTGATGGCTTCAGCTTTCCTTCTTTTACCAGGTCAGCAAGAAGCTCGGTGTGGTGAAACACTTCTACATCTTCAAGGCCGAATTCCGGGTATTCATTTTTGAACATGTTGTACGCGTGCGGGTCAATCGTCACAATCTTCTTGATGTCGTTTTTCTGAAATTCACTGATGTTGGCAGCCGCAAGCTCCTGGAATAAAAATTCGTTTCCAATCCGGCGCGGTGTGTCACCTGAATTTTTTTCTTTGTTTCCAAGAATGGCAAAGCTGACGCCCGCTTCGTTTAACAGCTTCGCAAAGGACTGGGCAATCTTCTGGCTTCTCTTGTCATAGGATCCCATCGAGCCTACAAAGAACAAGTACTCAAATTCTTCGCCTTTTTTATTCATTTCTTTTACCGTCGGCACGTCAATATCTTCACGCGTCTCGCGCCAATTTTCCCGTTCCTTGCGGTTAATCCCCCAAGGATTTCCCTGCCGCTCAATGTTCGTCATGGCGCGCTGGGCATCCGGGTCCATCTTTCCTTCGGTCAGTACAAGGTAACGGCGGAGATCGATAATTTTATCTACATGCTCGTTCATCACCGGGCACTGGTCTTCGCAGTTCCGGCAGGTCGTACAGGCCCAGATCTCATCTTCTGTAATCACGTCGCCGATCAGGCTTGGATGATAAGCATCCATTGCAGCTTCAGGCCCCTGGGCAGCCAGCTGGTTCCCCTTCGTTCCGCTGAACGCATAGGCCGGCATCCATGGCGACCGCGAGGTTACAGCGGCCCCTTTTTCAGTTAAATGATCACGCATTTTAAGAAGCAGATCCATCGGTGACAGCATCTTGCCCGTTCCCGTAGCCGGACACATATTCGTGCAGCGTCCGCATTCTACACAGGCGTACAGGTCCAAAAGCTGCTTTTGATTGAAGTCTTCAATCTTTCCAACGCCGAACTCTTCTTTTGTTTCATCTTCAAAATCAATCGAGGACAGCTTTCCGACCGGCTCCGTGCGGCCAAGCCATACGTTGGCAGGACCGGCCAGCAAATGCGCATGCTTGGACTGCGGCACGTACACAAGAAACGTAAGCAGAAACAGCAGGTGGGCCCACCAGAACACGTAAAACAATAGTCCTGCGGCTCCTGCGCCCAGTGGAGAGGCCACAAACGCAATCGCAGAGGCCATCGGTTCAAAACCGGTTAATGATTTATCGAGCCAAATAAATTCCATGCCTTTGGCAAGCATTTTCGATACCATCAGGCCGCCGATAAAAATGAGCACGAGCCCTGCTTTCCAGTTTCTTTTCAGGCGGACAAGTTTTTCCACGTAGCGGCGGTGGAATGCCCACACCACTGCAATAAGTATCATTAACACAACGGCTTCCTGAAACAGCGTGAATACCGGATACAGTGGCCCAAGAGGCAGGTGGGAGCCTACCGCAAGCCCTTTCCAGATAATATCAATCGCGCTGAACTGCACGAGCAGAAATCCGTAAAAAAACATAAGATGAATAATACCGCTTTTTTTATCTTTCAATAATTTCTTCTGACCGAACACATTGACCATGATATCGTTCCAGCGCTCTTTGGTACTGCGGTCAAATTCCGCTTTTTTCCCGAGTTTTATATACGTGTAGCGGGTATAAACGAGCTGTCCGAACAGAAATAATGCGTAAGCGGTTACAAGAATAAAGGCAATCCAGTTAACGATGATGAATGTTTCCATAAGATGTATCGCTCCTCTCAAAATGTGATTCTTCATTTTGTATAAAGAATCACTCGACGTTTTTTATCGTTTATTAATTACAGTATAACAAAAAACGTAATGAATGAACATTCAGTCATATAAATTATTTCATTTTTTTACCGATTATTGCTTTTTCAAACAGGCAGATCATCTGTTTCCAGCTGCTTTCACGCCAAAAACCAGCCTGCTTATGCAGACTGGGCTTCTTGTTTGAAATAAATCTTATGCTTCTATAGCTCTGCCGGAAAACGCCGATTGGTAGATCTTCCGGATATCTTCTCTTTCGAGCGTGAGCGGACTTCTTGCCAGAATCCGCTTCTGCTTCACGCCATCGTCGGTCAGGGAATCGAGTGCTGATTCAGGCACATTAAAGCCCTGCAGGGTTTTAGGAATCCCGACTTCTTCTACAAGGCCTTCCAATGCGGCAATCAGTTTTTTGGACCCTTCTTCCGCTGTGAGGTCTCTGCCATCAAAGCCAAGGGCTTCATACATATCTTTCATGCGGGTTTCACTGCTTTTGCGGATATAGCTCATAACGTAAGGCAGCAGCACAGCGTTGGAGTCCCCGTGGGCGATGTGAAACTGGCCGCCCAGCGGATAAGCCAGTGCATGAACGCCGGCCACTCCCGCATTAAAGAAAGCCAGCCCCGCAATGTAACTGCCGTGGCTCATATCTGACCGTGCTTCTTTATTGTTTCCATCCTTCACAGCTGTTACGAGCGAACGCCCGATCAGCTTTATTGCATGCAGTGCCAGAGCATCCGTTGCCGGGCTTGCAAACTTGGAAATATAAGCTTCCATCGCATGCGTTAAGGCGTCCACTCCGGTTGCTGCCGTTATTTTCGCAGGAACGCTCATCGTAATCTCCGGATCTACAATGGCTGCATCTGCCAGCAGATAATCGTGTGTGATCACATCTTTCGTACTTTCCAGACTGAATACGGCGATATTGGTTACTTCTGAGCCGGTTCCTGCGGTGGTTGGAATTAGAATTTTGGGCAGCCCTCTGCTGCTGAGCTCCCGGCTGCCGCTTAAATTCAAATAGCTCTCTGCAGTTCCTTCATGGGTCGCCAGCACAGCCGCTGCTTTAGCCATGTCAAGAGCACTGCCGCCGCCAAGCCCAATAACTAATTCATACCCGCCTTTTCTAATATACTCCACCAGGTTTTCTCCAACCTCAATCGGCGGCTCGGGCACTACTTCTGTATATACGTCTGTGTCATATCCCTGCTCCTTTAAAGGAGAGATTACTTTTTCTACTACGCCGATGTCCTGAAGTACTGGATCGGTCACGACTAATATCCGCTTCGGGCTGTGTTTTTCCACTTCTCCCGGCAGATGGGAAAGAGATCCCCAGCCCGTATAGGATAACGGGGTAAATACCAGTTTTGCGTTACTCATGCTTTCACTTCTCCTTTTTAGTGCTTATTCATAGTAGCCTTCCGTCGACTTGCGGAATTGTTTAAACTGGGCCGAATCATGTCCGTACCAGATCTGCGACCCGGTTTCATCTGCGAGTTTTTTTATCTTTTCCACGGTTCGGACAAATCCGACCGAATCGTAAATTATACCGGGAGGCTTAATCGGCGGTCCGTAGCTTTCCGCTGTATAAATCGCATCCGAAGCCAGAATAATACCACCCTGCTCAGGCATGTTTATATGAAGGCCCAGCATTCCCCAGGCGTGACCGCTTCCGAAATTCAGCAGCGTAACGCCGTCCGCCAGCTTAAGAAAATCCTCGTTTTTGCGGACGGTTTTCCACTGCAGGCCATTTTTGATCCATGCATCTATATCTGCCCAGATGTAGGCACCTGCCTGCTTGTGTCTCGCGTAGCTCTGCAGGGCACCATTTAATTCATCTTCATGGACAATTACTTCGGCGTTCGTGAACATTTCCAGACAGCCGGCGTGATCTAGATGAAGATGGGATGCCACGACATATTTAATATCTTCCGGCCTGACATTTAATTGCTCCAGCCGGTTGTGCAGGTAGCATTCCTCCCCCGCTTCCCACGGGAACGTTTTCTGCGTGGCTTCCATCCATCTGCCTTCCGGTCCCATTGAGTTTGGATTACACGCTGTATCAAATAGAATTTTCCCTTCAGGATGATCGATCAACACCGTATAAATGGGAAATTCAACAAATTCTGCCGGAGCATTCGGGTTATCTGCGGTTGCCGGGTTATGCATCGCGATCATAAAATTTTTGTCCATTTTCATTCGGCCATTGTCCATCACATACAGTTTCGGCTTCGGGTGGTTCATATTGGCCATCGTCTTACCTCCTCATTATTTGTTAAGCGCTTACAAAAAATGAATAAGATAGAAACATTGTTAAAAAACAAGTACCCCGAAAAAATAACCCCCAAACTACAGGCATGTATAAAAAAGATCGGCCGCAGGCTCTTCCCCTCCGGCCGTGCCTTTATTTACAAGGCTGCTGACAGCAGATAAAGCTTTTTGTAGCTGTCATAAAGCATCTCATAGGTTTCAGATACACCCGAAACGTATCTGCTTTTTTCGTGCCGGACCAGTACCTGTGCAGCATAAGCGTCATAACCGGACGACCAGCCTAGATAAATAAAAGCCGGTGCGGCCGCTCCGAGACAAGGCAGAAAATCCATGCCCGTCGGAACGGTCCAGCATTCTCCGGTCACCTCAGCTAATACCCTGCACCATTCCTCGTTTTGAGCCGCTCCTCCAATCAGCGGAATCACCATTTCGTTTTTATGGCCGCGCGGAAACTGCTCCAACGCCTGCCGCACATGAAAAGCAAGCCCCTCGTAAACGGCCCGTACGAGTTCTTTTCGTCCGGTTTCTTTTTTTATTCCGGTAAATACCCCGCATGCCTCCATATCCTGGACGGGAAACCGCTCTCCCTGCAGGTAAGGCAGAAACAGCAGCCCCGGGAAAGGTTCGTGCACAAGAGCTGCTTCTTCCTTCATCTTTCCGTATGGGTCTGCTTCCTCTCCATACCACGTTTCTGCCGCCCACTCCAGCACATTACCACCATTAAGCATTGGCGCGATAACAATATAGGCATGCTGTGAAGGGTGCAGTAATTGAAAGACCCCCTCGCGCTGCTTTTCCAGCGTTGCACTGACATAGGCCATCCAGCCGGTCGTTCCCATATATAGATACATCTGGGAGGCGGCGGCCGCTCCTGCTCCAATCGTAGTAGCTCCTGCGTCCCCGCTTCCGCATAAAACGGGCAGACCGGATAGAAGACCGCATGCCTCGGCGGCTTCTGCCTGCACGACACCTGCGGGCTCGTGCGCTGCACAAAGACGCGGCAGTTTATCTGCCGGGAGACTGCATGCCGTTAATTCTTTTGTCATCCAGTTTTTTTCCGACAGATCAAACATTCCTGTCGTGGAAGCTGTCGTAGGGTCCGTGCAGGCCTGTCCGGTCAGTTTGAAAATAATATAATCCTTTGCCCCGACCAGGTAATACGCTGTTTTTTCGACCACTTCCGGCTCGTGTCGGTTGATCCACAGCAGTTTGGGCGGCAGCATCGTACCATTAAACGGATTGCTTTCTGCTGTCGAAAACAGATCGGAGAGCTCTTCTGCTTCCTTTCCCGCTCTTGCATCGCTGTATAAAACAGCCCGTCGCAGCGGCCGGCCTTCTGCATCTATTGGAATACAATCCTGCATCTGACCGCTGAAAGAAAGAGCCAGAATATCCGCAGCGGATACACCACTGCTGTTCCATTCGTTCAGGATGGAACAAAAATGCTTCCACCATTCCTGCGGATCTTGTTCCACGTACCCCTTTTCAGGGTAATACGTATGAACCTTTCGTTCTGCTGTATGCTTTATTACACCATCTTTACTGATTAAAATCCCTTTAATGGACGTGGTGCCCAGGTCAAATGCCGCTGTATAGTTCATTTTCCCGCCCTTTCCTGCTACACTTTTTATTCACTTCTGTATTTTATTAAAGAGAGGAGCCGCTTTTATGAAAATTGTCGTATTAGGGGACACCCATATGCCTAAAAAAGGAAGCCGCTTTCCATCCAGATTCATGCAGGAAATAGAAAACTGCGACCTGATTGTGCATACAGGAGACATTCAGGAGCTTTCTTTTTTACAGGAACTGGAACGCTTTGCGCCTGTGAAAGCAGTAGCTGGAAATACAGACGGGGAAAACGAACGAACCCGCCTCCCGGAACGGGATATTTTTTCCGCCGGCGGTCAGACATTCGGCCTCGTTCACGGACACGGTGACAGGCAGACGACAGAAAAAAGGGCTGTGGCAGCGTTCGCTGATATGGAAAAAGCACCGGACTGTATTCTTTTCGGCCACTCCCACCTGCCTCTGCTTCGTTATGTAAATAAAACACTGTTGTTTAATCCCGGATCGGTGACAGACAAAAGAAAACTGCCTTATTATTCCTTCGGCGTCCTCCATTTGGAAGATAACGAAATAAGAGCGGAACACGTTTTTTATAAAGATAAATCATAAAAACGAACAAGTGTTCTTATTCCGGTTGTTATTTCTGGCGTTATTCCCCTTTATAGAGTAAGGAGGGATCAACATGACCTGCCATTTTATAGAAAATCTCACCGTTAGTGATTACTGCCCATGCCCTGCTATGGAAGCCTGTCTGAAGGAGCAGCGTGCTGTTCTGGATCACCCGCTTATTCAGTCATTTCTGAAGGAGGAAACGCATCGGCGGCTGTTTATTGACCATGTCTGCCAGTCTTCATCCGAAGCAAAACAAGAACTCGACCGCGCCTTTCATTCTTTTCTCAGCAGTATCCGGCTGCTTCAGTATGTCAGTAAAACCATCCGCTGGGAAGCAGTACAGTTTGATAAAAAAGAACGGAGGTATACCGACAAACATGTCTACCGCGACAGCGGATCAGACTATGAAGAAAGCTTTTTTTCCGAAACGGCAGACGGCGAAGAAGAGTCTTTGGAAACGCAGGTAGTAGAGAAAAAACCGCATCTTGGGGAAAAAATAGAAAATGGGAAGCTCTACGAAGGGATGTCATCCCTGACGCCCAGACAGATCGAAGTGCTTCAGCTTTTATACGATAAAGGCCTGACAACGAAGGAAGCAGGCGCCCGTCTCGCTATTACCCAGCAGGGCGTTTCCAAAATCAACCGTCAGGCTCTTATCAAGCTCAAGCGCTGCCTGGAAAGGACTTCTAATGAACAGCCTGTATGATATTCCGTTGTTTGTCCACCTGCTGGCCAACTTCGGTTTCCCTATTATGATTTCGATGTATCTGCTGATGCGGTTTGAAAAACGAATTGAACGGCTTGAAAAAATACTCGGCGACCTGGCGGAAATGATTAAATTTATGTCCAATCGATAACAAAGGACCGGCCGCGGCCGGTCCTTTGTCTATTCATACAGCCTGCGCAGCGTTTCTTTTGCATGTACATCCAGAACCGCTTCCGGCCTGGCTCCCCGTACGAGCGCTTCTGCTTCCTGCACTTTTTCCGTAATCCCCAGTTCCAATAACACACCTGCGGCCACACTACCTGTGCGGCTTTTTCCGCCTTTTCAGTGCAGTACTGCGCTTTTGTTATTTTTTACCGTTTCTGCTGTAAAAGCAATCGCCCGCTGCATTTCTTCCAGCGGTGTCGGCCCGCCGTTCACCAGCGAAAAAGACACCGTTCCTTCTTTGGAAACCGCTCCCTGCAGAGGCTGCTCCGCCTCTGCCCGCAGATCAATCACATAGTCGGGATGCATCTGCTGTGCCGCCTCTTCGGCTTCTGTTTCGCCGCATAAAAATAACTTTTTTAATATGTGTTCTGCATGCATTGTTACCCCTCTTTTCTAAAGTAATAATTGGCCGAGTACAGCGCCGGCCAGCACAACCACCCACGGCTTTGCTTTCCAGAAAACCAAAAGCCCAAATAGCAGGACTGCAAGCGCGGCCTCTATAGAGGTCTGAACTGCGCTTGTGAAAATAGGGTCATAGAATGCAGCAGCTAGTATACCGACTACGCAGGCATTAATGCCGTACAGCGCTCCCTGCATCGACCGGCTCTGCCTTGCTGCATTCCAAAAAGGAAGTACCCCGGCAATCAGCAGAAAGGCAGGCAGAAAAATAGCCGCCGTGGCTGTTATTCCGCCGGGAATACCGGAGGCCACCGTTCCTAAATAAGAAGCAAAAGTAAACAATGGACCCGGTACTGCCTGCGCCATCCCGTATCCTGCCAGAAACTCATCGGCGGTGACCAGCCCTGCCGGCACAACTTCCTGCTCCAGTAAAGGCAGCACCACGTGGCCTCCGCCAAACACAAGCGCTCCCGCCCGGTAAAAGCTGTCCCACATATCAAACCACCACGTATTCACTACCGGGCGGAGAAGCGGAAGCATAACGAGCAGGCCGGAAAAGACGGCTAAAAAGGCCGTACCCGTTTTTTTCGATAGAGGTACCGACAAGGGGCTGGTACGTTCATTTGTTTTTCCTTTGTACAATATGTAACCTACAGCACCTGCGGCTGCAATTAAAACAACCTGGCTGAATACTGTCTGCCAGAGAAGCAGGACAATTATCGTCAGTACCGCGATCGTCGCCCGCTCCCGGTCAGGCGCCAGGTTTCTGCCCATTCCAATCAGCGCCTGGGCTACAATCGCTACGGCGACGACTTTCAACCCTTGAATCCAGCCGGCGTCTGCCAGCCCGTAGCTTTGCAAAGCAAGAGCAAATACCATAAGGACAACGACGGACGGAAGCGTAAATCCCAGAAACGAGACGAATGCACCGGCCAGCCCTCCCCGCATGAGCCCGATTCCCATTCCGACCTGGCTGCTTGCCGGCCCGGGAATAAACTGCGCCAAAGCGACGAGGTCTGCATATTCTTTTTCCTGCAGCCAGCGCCTGCGCTCTACATATTCCTGCCTGAAAAAAGCCAGATGGGCAATAGGTCCTCCAAATGACGTCAGGCCGAGACGAAGCGATATAATAAAAATAGACAACAGGCTCGTTTTTCTCTTTGCCAATGTCCTCTCCCCCTTTTTCTTTTTTCAATGTATCATAAATGAAAATGTAGCCGAGTCTCCTGAATTTTTTGTAATAAAATCTTTAAAAACCCGCCGGAGAGACGATTGGCTTATCTATCTGCTTTTCCGGGTATTGTAGGAGAAAGAACGCTTGAGCGATCGGAAAGGCAGGAATGAATATGCCCTCTCATTATAAAGTAACGCTGATTGAAACAACCGCAGCCCGGACACCGTCTACAGAGGAGGATACAGGTATATTGGAAGCCTCATTTCCCACCCTCCAGCGGGCGCTTGCTTTTCAGGCAGACCTTGTGAAAGAACTGCCCGAATGTCATACGGAGCTGATTCACATGACAGAAGGCGATCTCGTTACACTCGATCCTCCCGTGCCCCCGTCCACCCCTGTGAAAGACTTGTTTTTTGAAACGTATCAGGAACAGCAGGAACCACAGCAGAAGCCGGCCCGCTCCTTTTTATGGAAGCTTCCGCTGTTCAAACGCTTCCGCCGCCAATAAAAAAGGCCGGTTCCCACGAATGGGGAACCGAAACCTTCAGCATGTCATTTTCTTTTTTTAGTATCTTACATTTCTTCCGGAGCATGAACACCGATCAGCTTCATACCGTTTTTCAGGGCATACTGCGCAGAAGCGGCCAGCTTCATGCGGGCCTGGGAAAGCGGTACGTTTTCCGGATCTACGACACGATTTGCGTTGTAGAAGCTGTGGAACGAAGAAGCCAGTTCATGCAGGTAGTTCGTGATGCGGTGAGGCGCCCGCTTTTCTGCTGCAAACACGACCGTCTCTGGAAACTCCCCGATTTTCTTTAAGAGTTCCATTTCTTTTTCGGTGCCGATGCCATCAATTTCCGCTTCCGGATTATACGGGATGCCTTTTTGTTCTGCAGAACGCAGAATGCTCGAAATTCTCGCATGGGCATACTGGGAATAGTACACCGGATTTTCGTTGGACTCTGATTTAGCGAGACTCAAATCAAAATCAAGATGCGTATCCGGGCTTCTCATCGCAAAGAAGTAGCGGGTGGCATCTCTGCCTACCTCTTCCATCAAATCTTTGAGCGTGACAGCTTTTCCCGTTCGTTTGCTCATTTTGATACGTTCGCCGTTTTCATATAAATTCACCATTTGAATAATCTCTACAGCAAGCTGGTCTTTATCGTAGCCGATCGCCTGCACGGCAGCTCTCATTCTCGGGATATACCCGTGATGATCGGCGCCCCATACGTTAATCAACTGTTCAAAGCCGCGTTCAAACTTATCGTTATGATACGCAATATCCGGCAGGAGGTACGTAAAGCTGCCATCGTTTTTCACAAGCACGCGGTCTTTATCGTCTCCATATTCAGTGGAACGGAACCAGACAGCACCGCCTTCTTCATACGTTTCGCCTTTTTCTTTAAGAAAGTCCAGAATCGCTTTCACTTTCCCGTTTTCATAAAGAGATGTTTCCGAAAACCATACGTCAAATTCCACCCGGAACTCCTGCAGGGCTTCTTTCAGCTTTTCCATTTCACGCTTCAAGCCGTATTCCCGGAAAAAAGCGAGTCTTTCTGCTTCGTCTATACTGATATATTTATCGCCGTGTTCCTTTGCAAGGTCCTCGCCGAAACCCTTGACGTCCGCTCCCTGATAGCCGCCTTCCGGCATTGTGCTTTCCATGCCGAGCGCTTCCAGATAGCGGGCTTCAATGGAATAGGCCAGGTTGTTAATCTGATTGCCGGCGTCGTTAATATAATACTCTCTGGATACGTCATAGCCTGCTTTAGCCAGAATGTTGCAGATCGAGTCGCCGACAGCCGCTCCACGTGCATGGCCGAGATGAAGGTCTCCTGTCGGATTGGCGGAGACAAACTCCACCTGCACCTTTTTGCCGTTTCCGTGATTTGTCCAGCCGTAGTCTTCTCTTTCCTGAAGCACAGCCGGGATAATTTCTTTTAAGTAGCTGTTGTCGAGGAAAAAGTTAATAAATCCGGGGCCTGCAATATCTATTGTCTTAATGGAAGCCGCTTCTTTATTTATCTCTGCTGCCAGGTCTTCTGCAATTTGACGCGGCGCCTTTTTGGCTATTTTCGCCAGCTTCATGGCCATATTGGTAGCAAAGTCCCCGTGTGCTTTATCTTTAGGCGTTTCCAGCACCACCTCGGGAATATCTGCTCCCGAGGCGAGCCCGGCTTTTTCTACTGCTTTTATAATTTCCTGCTTTAACGTATCTTTTATCTGTTCTGCAATGTTCATGTACTTATTTTTCCTCCTCTATCGCAATTGTGATGTCGTACCGTCCTGCTTCTTCTCCCTGCAGCTTCAGGTCATAGCCGAACTTGATCCTGCCTGCTCTGCCGCTGTCTTCCCATAAAGCGGCAAGGTGATGGGTTTGGACTTCTGTCGCAAATTTCCCAAAAGACATTTCATACGTGCCTTCTGTCATCTGCCCATAAATATATACCTGGCGCATCGAAACAGATCCGGACCGGAGAATAAGCATTTCCGATGTACCTATTTTAAGCGTGGTGTTCACCTCTCCCACGCCTTCCATTGTTTCCGTAAAAAGTACATACACCCAGTCGTTTTTGTGAACGAGGCTGCCTTTTGTGGAAAGACGAATTTCATCTTTTTCCCCGTCCTGGGTTATTTTTGTTACCATCTCCACGTTCACTGGTGTTTTGGCGGTAGGTTCCATTGCTCTCCTCCCTTCCTCTGTTACTCTGCCTTTTCGTCCAATATGATAAAGTGTAGCGTGTCACTTCAGGCGTTGCAAGCACAATCCACAAAACAGCGGAGGCTTTCCTTGAAAACACACATAAAAAGATGCGATATCGGCTGACATCGCATCCTGCTTGCTTCTACTCTCCAAACACGGTGCCTTTGTTTTCGGCCCGCAGCTTTTTGAAAGCCTGGACCGCAATGGCCGTATCCTGAACACCGGTGCCCGTTAAATCACAAATCGTGATTTGTTCACCGGTCGTCCGGCCGGGGGCTTTTCCGTTAATAATCGTGCCAAGTTCTACAATCGAAGGATCATCAGGACCCAGCAGTCCGGCCGATTCTGCATGATGGAACTCACCGAGACGAAACACCTGGGCTTTGGAATCACACACCTTGATATCTGCCGCTGCCAGTGCGTCCGGCGCTATTTCATTTTTTTCTTCTGCGTCGGACCCCATTGCAGTAATATGCAGGCCCGGGTGGAGCCATTCTTTTTTTATGAGCGGTGCTTTGGCAGGAGTCGTTGTAATGACTATATCGCTTTTCCGGACCGTCTCTTCTATAGAAACAGCGGCTTGTACCGGAATGTTCAGCTCTTCTTCCATCTCTCCGATATAAGCCTGGACCCGCTCTTCCTTCCGTCCGTAAACACGTACTTCTTCAATCTCCCTTACAAGCGCAAGGGCACGCAGCTGGAAGCGGGCCTGAGCGCCGGTGCCGACTATTCCGGCACGGACCGGCCCTTGTTTAGAAAGATATTTGGCGGCTGCAGCTCCGGCTAATGCCGTCCGTATATCTGTTAGATAGCCGTTATCCTGAAGAAACGCATCCAGCATGCCTGTTTCCGTACTGAACAACAGCATCATACCACTTAAGCTCGGAAGTCCCTTTTCGGGATTATTAAAAAATCCGGAGGACGCCTTTAGAGCAAACTGACTCCATCCTTTCACGTACGCTGTTTTCACGTCCACTTCTCCGTTATTTTCAGGAATATCCACCCGCAGTACAGGCGGCATCGTCACTTCGCCGTTATCAAGTTTTTCAAACCCCTCTTCAATAACGTGAAGCATGTTCTCATCGAGCTCTACGCAGCTGCGGATGTCTCCTTCAGAAAAAATATACACTTAGACCGCCCCCTTTTCCCTGTTTGCTTTCCCTTTCCCGAAGAAAAAGCGGATTATGCAGAAAACGTGCCTGAATTTACAGACCCTATCGTTTCTCCCTATAATGGAAATAGAAAGGAGCCTGCATATGGAATGGATCCGTTTTGCTCTTCCGGCTCTTTTGTTTGCCGGTATTGTATTTATTTTTTTGGATCAGAGACGACGCCGGCAGAAAAATAAACTGCTGCTCACGCTCGCTGTACTTGGTGCGCTGTCTTTAATCAGCCACATGCTGCGTCTGGCTGATCATTATTTATGATAAAAAAGACTTTTTCATGAGAATAGATTGAAACGTATCATCACCGAGCGTTTCTTCCATTCTTTCTACTTCAACAAATCCATGTTTTTTATAAAACGCTGTTCCTTTCTTGTTTTCCGCTTCCACATGTAACGTGAGAACCTCTGCCTCTTCGAGCACATCAAAGCAGGCTCTGAACAGGGCTTCTCCGATACCTTTACGCTGGTAGTCAGGACGCACATAAAGAGCGGCCAGCACGCTCTCCCGATCGCCGTTTGGGTACGTAACGTTAATAAATCCGGCGATGAGGTCATTTTCTTCTGCTACAAAAAAGGCGGAACGCTTAAGCCTCATTTTCAGCATCTGGGAAGAGTAGGCATACTCGAGGAAACGATCCTGCGCCTCTTTTTCGACCAGGCCTTCATAGGCTTCGCGCCAGGAGGCTTCCGCTGTCTCCTGTACATTTGGTATATCTGCTTCGGTCATTTTTCTTATATTCATTCTATTCCTCCTTTTAGAAATTCCGGTAAATCTGCATACTTTTCCGGAGAACGGGTAATGCGCAGTAATAGAAGATATTATGAGGAGGATTTTTTTATGGGAAGCCAAGCAGGACAATCACTAAAAATCGGAGCCAACTATACAGCGAAAGAGCTGGACAGCTTCGTGGAAAATACGCACGTGACATTAATCGCTACAAATGAAAACTACTTATTCAGCGATCCTAAACGCCAATACAAGGTAATTCACGAAGTGCAGGGCTACTTCGATCACTCAAAAGAAATCGGCGGCAAAAAGTATATTGAGAAAAAAGCCTATATTGTAGAAAAAGCATAAAGTATCCGCCTCTGCCACGTGCAGAGGCTTTTATTATGCCATAAAAGCCGTAGCTTCCGAAATTACAGCCATTGTCCGTCCCTTAAAAGACGTCGACACACTTTCATTGTTTTCATTTTTATAATAAAACGAATGGCTCTCTTCTAAATGAATATACCCGAGAGACAGCAGGGCCTGCCGAAGGGAAGAGGGAAGTTCTGACGTTCCTTTTGCTGCTGTATAAGCAGGAGAAGGATAGACGTGCACGTCGATATCTCCTCTGCCTGTATCAATAACAATTAAGTCTTCCGGCTGACGGGACACCCAGATCCCTTTAGAATAAACAGAAATCCTTGCTTCTTCCAATGATGCCACACCTTTAAGGTTGATGCCAAATACCTCATCTATCCACATCCGTGCCTTTTCTCCGTCCAGGTACGCTTCCTGCTCCAGGCAGTCCTGCAGCACGTCCCATTTAGACAGCTTCATAATCTCTATATCGGTGATAGGCTGACGATTTTCCCCTGCCGCCTCCATCACCGGGTCGCTGTAACGCTCATTGTACCTGCCTTCTCCGCGGTCGGAAATTTCTATTAAATCTATGTTAAATACATCGTTTACCGTTTCGAGTACCGTTTTTGAATACCCGCTGCCTGACTGCTTTATTTGTTTATCCATCTGATTTATCTTTGACTGCTCGTTAGATGCCTGATTCATCCATTCCACTCCTATGTAGTTATTAATGATAGAAAGAAAGCATGAGGCCGGGCGGACATTCGGCTTCATGCTATTATGCTCCTATGCGTGCTGGACGTTCTCCCGGCGGATGAGTTCAAGTCGTTCATCCACTTCTGCTTTAGACAGTTCATGTTGAATAATATAACGGTTTCTAGGCGTGACACGGCATTCATGCGTGCAGCCTCTCATATATTTCGCTTCATTTTCTTCCGAACAGAGGATCTGCTTATTGCATTCAGGGTTGCCGCAGTTAACGTAACGTTCGCAGGGCTGCCCGTCAAAGTGGTCGCGCCCGACTATAACATGCTCGAGCTGATTTACGGGCACACTCAGGCGCTCATCGAATACATAACATTTCCCGTTCCAGCCGGCGCCTTTTACTTCTTCATCTTTTCCATAGGTAACAATGCCCCCGTGAAGCTGAGACACATTTTCAAATCCTTCTTCTTTAAGCCATCCGGAAAATTTTTCGCAGCGGATACCGCCGGTACAATACGTCAGAATCTGCTTTCCTTCAAACTGTTCTTTATTCTCTTCTATCCAGTCCGGCAGTTCTTTAAAAGAGCGGATGTCCGGGCGTACAGCCCCTTCAAAATGACCGATATCGTACTCATAATCGTTACGTGCGTCCAGGACAATCGTATCTTCACGCTGCATCGCTTCATAGAATTCTTTCGGGCTTAAATAATCCCCTGTCTGCTCTTTAGGATCAATATCATCTTCCAGCCTTAAGGAAACGAGTTCACGCTTGGGACGGACATGCATTTTTTTGAATACATGGCCTTCCACTTCATCTATTTTAAAAATAGTGTCTGCGAAATGTTCATCATGGCGCATGGCGCGTATATACTTTTCGGTCTGTTCCACCGTTCCGGAAACGGTGCCGTTGATGCCTTCCGACGCTATAAAGACGCGCCCCTTTAAGCCAATATGCTTACAGTAGTTCAAATGGGCAGCGGCTTTTGTTTCCGGATCTTCGATCGTTACATAATGATAGTACAATAACACCCGATACTGTTGTTTTTCTTCCATCTTTTATCACCTATTGTTTTATATTTGCAAGATATAAACTCGTAAGGCTTAGTACACATACGATTTTCTTACACTGTACTATTGTATAGAGTTCCTCTATTTTTGACAACTTTTCTTTATTCAACAGCTTGCGCTTATTCTTCCCGGGCTGGACGGAACACCGACGACAAAATAAGTAATGCACTTCCCATTACTGTAGCCGCTAAAGCTACAGGCTGGGCCGGCATGAAAAAATAATATCCGGTAATTCCGGCAATAGGAAAAAATCCCATGAAAAACAGGATCAGTCCCGCTGTTCTCATTAGTAACGGCTTCATTGATTACCCCTTTGTTCCTTTTTATTCCATATTCTTTAGTATAGCAAAAAAACCGGTGAAGACAACATCACCGGTTTTTCTGATATAGTATGCATCTCTATTTGGACATCAACGCCTGCAGATGATGAATATTTTTTATAACAATACGGTTTTCCTGAAAATCAATCACGTCTTCCTGCTTCCAGCTGTTTAAAAAACGGTTCACACTTTCTCTGGTCAGACCGATTAACGCACCTATTTCCGTATTCGTCAGCCTGACAGACAGCCTTCTTCCTTCCGGACAGGGAGTGCCAAAAGAGGCATCGAGCTCCAGAAGCGTTGAGGCAAGTGCTTCCTTTTTTCCATACAATAACAGGTCCCGGCATCTTTTCTGGTACAAATACTGCTTTCTGCCGATCCATTTTGAAAACTCAACCGCAAATTCACCCGATTCCCGCATCAAATCTTCTAAAGAGCCGGCAGAGATAACCAAAGCCTCTACTTTCTCCAAAGCTACCGCGCCATAACTGTAAGAACCGTCGATTTCGCCATAATACTCCCCGATCAGGTCTCCTTCATTAATGACGGAATAGATAATTTCCCGGCCGTCTGAGGTCGTTTTTTGGAGCTTGACCTTCCCTTTTCGAATAAAGTAAAATTCGTCAGCTCGATCGCCTTCGAAAAAAAGATAGCTCCCGCGGCACTTATGAATCACCGGCCGCTGCATCCGGCTTTGCAGCCGGCGGAATGGATCATCATACAAAAAATCACGAACGGCCTGGCTGTTCTTCAATCGCGCCCGGCTTTCAATGGAAGAAGCAAAGGTCATGGTTATCACTCCCCCTTACTATTTACCCTAATCATAACAGGTACGGCACTCCTTTGTATGCTGTAAATTGGGAAAATTCTGTTAACTATCCTGTTCAGTCATTCGAACAATCAGGACATCACATTTGGCCCGTCTTGCAATTTGTTCGGAAACACTTCCTATAATAAACCGTTCTACTGCTCCGAGACCGGTAGCGCCTGCCACAATGAGGTCTGCTTCGTGCTTTCCGGCTGTTTCTTTTGGAATCTTCACTTTAGGGGAACCGTGCTCGAGTACCGGTGTTACTTTTCTCACTCCGGCTTCGTTGGCCTGCTTCTCATAGTCATCAAGAAGTTCTTTGGCATAGTCTTCGAGACCTGCAATAAAGGCGGAGCTGTAATGTTCAATTCTGTTATAGGAGCTGGTATCGACGACATGGCAGATAATAAGCTCCGCATCTTCTTTTTTAGCCAAAGCGACTGCTTTTTTGAAAGCATTTTTAGACTCTTCCGATCCGTCCACGGCTGCCAGAATTTTTTGGTAGTTTTCCATTGATCATTACCCCTTTCAAAGGTAGTTTTCTATCTACCCTTAGTATAATAGGTCTTTGTACATAACAGTGTGATCTAAATCACAGGAAATCATAGTAAAATTGACAATTATAAGTCATCCAACGAAAAAAGAAGCTGCCGGAAAGGGGCAGCTTCTCTGTTTGTTACGGTTGAATAATAAAGGTCGTCTGGCCATAGTTAGGCTGAAATGATGTATCGTGTTTTACTTTTTTTGTTAATTCTTCATTTTTGTCTGTCTTAAACGTCAGCTGAAATTCTTTTCCTTCCAAATCTTCTGGATCAAGGAGACCATCTATGTGAAGAAGCTGGTCTGTTGTGTTGTGGGCGTCTCCACTTTCAAGCACCGCTTTCGTAAAGGCCAGGTTTCTTTCTGCAGTCGAAGCGTTTGTTACATATACTCTTTCCATTTACTTATCTCTCCTTTTATCGTTCATGACTTTTGTATTCCCAAAACGAAGAGCGCTAACACCTCTTTTATAAAAAACGGCGCCATCAAAAAAAGCCATCCTTCTCCAGGACGGCTTCACGCTGTTACTTGTTTTTGTTTTCAGCTTCTTCCAGTTCTTTCAGCCCTTTATGGGTTTGAGGAAAGCCGTTGGCCTGCCATTCTGATTTATGGGCAGAATCAAGCTGGGAGAGACCTTCTTCTGAAGGATCTGTTTCAGCGTCCACACTTTCTCTTTTATCTATTTTGGGGGAATTGCTTATTGTTTCTTCTTCTGAGCGCTGCGGCAGTTCTTTTTGGTTGTTTTTGCGGCTGGCTGCCAGCACGACCGCTGCTACAGCAGCAAAAACCGCGATCAGGCTCCAGGTACAGTTTGAAATATTTTTCATAACTTCTCCTCCATCTTTATGCCAATGTTATGTGGTTGGACCTCATCGGCATATTTAATCTATCTTTATTCTATGTATCCTTTTTCCGCCTCCTTGAAACCCCCCGGACCAATCAACCGGATCAAAGAACAGGAGTGTCGCTCCCATACGGGTTGTTTGCTATACTTACAAGTATTAAAATAAAATGCCTGAGGGAAAAATATCCGGAAGGAAAAGGTGTCCGCATGGAAATTTCTATTGTACAAATCGGCAAAATGCTGTATTTAGGATTGTTTATTGGATTTGGGCTGTTTTTTGCCTATAATCATTTTCAGGAAGGCGATACGGTTTGGATGATCGCTTTTTTATTAGCTTCTGTCATTCCCTGCATTCTTATCGTAAAAGAATGGAATGCTATTAAGGAAGCCAACGCCAACAAAAATGAATCTTCTAAATAAACGAAGGAGGAAGATCAATGAGTTATTCTATTGATGTATTTACCCAGCCAAACTGTGAATCCTGCCTGAAAGTCAAAACGTGGCTGCAGGAGCAGAAGATTTCCTATACCGAAAAAGATATCGTGAACAATCCGGCAGCAAATAAGGAATTTGGGGAAGCGGGCCAGAAATTTGTTCCGTATACCGTTATCAGCATTAAAGATAAAACGCTGAGTGTCGTAGGGCCGAACACGAAAAAGATTGATAATATCCTGCGCCTGAACGGAGCTTATGCCAAAAAGAAATAATACAGCGCAGCATTAGGCCGGCGTTATACTGCTTTTTTGTTTCACCCCACTTATTACGTTGTATGTAAACACCCGGAGCCCCGAAAAGGCTCCGGGTGTTTTTCTGCCATTATCCCAGCTTCTTCATTACAGAGCAGGCCTTCCCGCCTGAGTATGGCGGAAAAACTCAATAGCATCTATAAATTCGATATCATAATATTCTTCAACTTCTTCGAGGGTGTACAGCCGCATCCCATCCCGATTTTCAAGGGCAAACATATAGTCATGACGCAGTCTGTCCATCGGCTGTTTGCCCAAAAACTGGTGCTCGTATGCGCCATACTTTTCCTGAAAGCTCTTCGTAAACTCCAGAATAGTATCAAACGAAAGATCGATAAACGCGTGAACGAGCACTAATTTTTTCTTACGGTAGGCTATCGCTCTGTAATAATTGCCGCGCTCATCTTTAATGACATCTTTATATAAGGAAATATCCATTGTTCTGCCCCCTTTTCTCTTGGTGTACATCTATTATACGCCCAATCAAATAGGGAGAAAATGAATCTGCTTCTCTGTCAGTAAAGCTTTCCCCGGATATACAAAATAGTGGAGAGCTTGGTGACAGAGTGAATAAAGCAGTTTTGGCGAAGGGAAAAAGGATCACCGAAGAACTGGGGAAGAATCGTATTCATCGTATGCTTCATTTTGCCGATCAGCTGCTCAAATACCTCTTCTTCCGTGTACATTGTCGTCTCTCTTCCCTGCAGCCACTCCAAATAGGAAACAATAACACCGCCGGCATTAGCCAGAATGTCCGGAATAATCACAGTGCCCTTATCACTTAAGTACTTGTCTGCTTCTGCTGTAATAGGTGTGTTGGCTCCTTCAACAAGCAGCTCCGCTTTAATGTCTTTCATGTTGGCTGCATCTACTACATTACCAAGTGCCGCAAAAAATAAAGCATCAACATCCATTGTAATGATGTCGTCGCGTTCCATAATATCAGCTTCTATGCCCAGCTCCTTGATTTCGTCGGAAGTTTGAGGAAGATCTCCTTCGTTTTCCTTCGTAAAAGCGGCAAGTTCAGGCACAGCCAGACCATTCTCATTATAGAGCGTTACATTTCTATCGCTAACGGCGACCACTTTATTGTTTAAATGAGAGCAGTGATACGCCTCCAGCGCAGCAACGGAACCAACATTTCCAAATCCCTGCACCGCAATTTTTAACGGCTTATCCGTATAGCGTACGGCTGTTTTCAAAAAAGCGTTTGTGCTGTCCGGATAATCGCTCTTATGTTCTTTAAGAAAGTCATGAAGAATATAACGAAAGGTAAAGTAAACGCCTTTTCCCGTTGCTTCTTTACGCCCAAGCGATCCTCCATTCAAAACGCTTTTTCCAGTAAAGCTTCCGCGGTAGGACTGCCCGGGATGAATATTTTTAAATTCGGCCATCATCCAGTCCATTTCCCTTTCGCTTGATCCCACATCGGGAGCCGGCACATCCTTATCCGTCCCGAGAATATCAGCAAAATACTGCACGTATTTTTTGCAGATAAGATTCAGCTCTTTTTTATTATAATCTCTCGGATTGATGGAGATGCCGCCTTTGGCACCGCCGAACGGTACATCATGAAGGGCATTTTTAAGAGACATTAATGAAGCAAGAGTAACCGTCTCTTCTTCATTTACGCTTTCATGAAAACGAATGCCTCCTTTGTAAGCACCCAGCGTATTGTTGTGCTGGACCCGGAAAGCCGGAATCCGTACTACCTTTCCATCTCGGAGTGTCACCCGGAGAAAGGATTTATGAATGTGGTTTGGAGTAGAAAGTATAGAAAGCAGGGAAGAAAAAGCTTTGGTTCTGTCTTCTTCCTGTAAATCAGGAAGAAATTTTTTATTTTCCATTAATGAATACAAGGAATGTTCTATAATTGCTTCTGTGTTGTCCATCATACCTGACAGCCCCTCTCTCTTATGTATGTCTTCTTCCACCTATTCCACTTTTCTGCATGGAATAATCACCGGTTTTCCAGAGGAAGGCTTTGGCGTGTCCGGACCCGGATGTGGTACAATTCATTTTAGAAGATAAGCTGGAAATGACATTCTTATAAAGGAAAGAGAGCTTTTTATGCAGACAAACGAACGGGCACTCAGAGAAAAAAGTATCGTGTTTATCGGCTTTATGGGCGTTGGCAAAACAACTATAGGCAAGCTTGTAGCAAAGAAGCTGTACCGGTCTTTTATAGATATTGATGAAGTCATCGAACAGGAATACCAGATGCCGGTGCCGGAAATTTTCAAAACTATCGGGGAGAAAGAATTCCGGGAAAAAGAAAAGCAGCTGATCCAGCATTATGCCCGGCAGAAATTAAAGGTTATTTCTGTGGGCGGAGGCGCTTTTATGCAGGAAGAAGTCCGCGAAACCTGTATGGCTAACTGCATTATCTTTTATCTTGATATTACATGGGATTCCTGGAAAGAACGCCTCCATATGATTGTGGACAACCGGCCGGTACTCCAGGGACGCAGTCTGGAAGAAATCGAAGAGTTGTTTAACAAACGGAAAATGATCTATGCTGACCACAGTTCCAAGATGGTTACTGACCAGCTTAATGAAGAAGAAGTTGCAGAGTATATTACAGATTCCCTGAAAGTAGCGTGGGAAATGAACGACTAAAACCGATGGTTTACGTGCCATCGGTTTTGTTCTGTTTATTCGTAAGAGAAGACTGTCTGATCATTCTCCCCATTCAAAAACCCGTTCTCTGCCATAGAGAACGGGTTTTTATATGCGTACTGCTTATTTGTGAAACATTGTCATCAATGCGTGATACAATTCAACGCACTGGAAAGTGACCAGACTTAATGCTGTAAGCCCCATTGCTCCCATCATGACAAAGCGGAAGCTTTGTAAAAAATGTGCTGCAATCATGTAATCATCTCCTTATTGAGATTATCATACTCCCTTCCTAAAAAAAATCAAGCGATTTTCACTGAAATTGTAAAAAAAAGTTCACAACCTGCTGTTGTTTTTATGGGCAGCAAAGGTTTCTGTAGCAGAATCCGCTTTTCTGATTTCGATTAGTTTAATTTGATGATCCATTTCGTTTACCTGAAACACCTATCCCCGATCTTGTCTACTACTTCTTCTGTAACATCAATATCCAGAAGTTTATTGATCTCTTCTACCAGCACTTTTTCGACCAGCGCATGCTCTTCTATATCAAATTCCTCCTGAATTTCTCCAACGATTTCTTCAATAATGTCCTCAGCCGTGACAAGTCCGGCTGTTCCGCCACACTCATCCAGAAGGACAGTCATATGGGTTCTTTCTGCATAGTCAGAAGCAGCTTTGAAACAGGCACGGTTTCGAGCATTTACATAAAGGGCCGGACGAACGCTTCCAGCATCATCCGGAAAAGCTTATGTATCAAAAGCAAAATTGACGGTGCTCTTTATCTTCCTGCTGCATTCATGTCCGCTTCTTTTAATATTCGGGCTACTTCCATGCGTTTCCCTTCCATGTGTACCGTTTCCCACTCATCCTTTTCTTCTGCCGTTACTTCAAAACCATGCTTTTTCCAAAAAGAAAGGCCGCCTTCCAGAAACAACTGAGTATGCAGGTAAAGCATATGGTAATGCTGCCGGCTGCAAAAATGAAGAAGCTCGGTTAATAGCGCAGTGCCTATCCCTTTTTTACGCATGGAAGGATCCACATAGCATTTAATAATTTCGCATGTTTCCTCCAAATAATACCTGCCTTTTATGGAGGCAATTCTATCATCATACGGCCTGACGGCTATCGTGCCTGCAATGACCCCATCGATGTAAGCACCGATTATGACCGTATTCTGCGATTTTACAAACCGCTCATTCATGTATTGAGCATCGAGTCTAGCCGTTTCGGTTAACGGAAAAGGAAATGCCTCTTCCATCGTTTCAAGCAGAAAACGGCCGGCTTCTTTTGTATCTTCTTCTTGAAGTTCTTTTATGTACAGCACAGCTGGTTCCCCTCTCTTTTTCTGTTCTTGTTTATCTTCTTACAAATTCTTCAAAGAAGAAAGCCTTAATTCTTTTCTTTCTTTTTATAAAATATTTGCTCTTCCTGCCGATAACATAAGTACAAAGTCCTTATATCAATCTACCTTTAGCCAAAATAAGGATAATAGAACTACATTTCACATAATGCTGAGAAGGGAAGCTGAAAAATGAAGCGTGCTAAACAATGGTTCACCTTATCCACTATACGGGGAAAGCTGATTACTTATTTTCTTCTCATCGGCCTTCTGCCGGTTACTATTGTATCGTTTCTGCTGTTTTACACGAGCAGTGATGAAATTATCGCCAAAGAAGAGGAATCTGTACAGGATTCTACGGAATATACAGCAGAGGCGATGGACAGCTGGATCGATAAACACCTCGATGAAATCCGCCTTGCTGCCGGTACGGAAGACATACGGGGAAATGATCCTGATACGCAGCTCCAGCTGGTAAATGAAATTCAGTCCCAGAATGGTAATTATGAAACCGTTGTATTTACGGACGATGAGGGCATCGTTCGTGCCCACACGCTGCCTGAAAATATCGACACTCTGGACCTTTCCGATCGTGATTATTATCAGAACGGAATGAACGGGGAAGAAACCACTTCCGAGGTGCTCACTTCCAACTCTACAGGCAACCGGATTGTTGTCGTAGCCGCTCCTGTTGTCAATGATGCTGGAGACAACGTAGGTGTTTTGTCTGCATCCGTTAATTTTGAAACCGTTGTTACCCAATTTTTAACCGATGAAAACAGCGGTTTTGCTTCTGCTTCCGCTGAACCGATTCTCATAGACGAGCAGAATGTCATTCAAGTTCATCCACAGGAAGAACTGATAGGTACGACTGTAGAAGAGGCTGGTTGGAGCGGGGAGTGGAACAGCCTGCTTGAAACCGGAAAGACGGAAAGCGGTCATACTACGATAGGAAGCGGCAGCAATGAAGACCTGGTTGCCTATGCACCAATTGCAGCTGCCGGCCTTTCCCTGTTCACGGTAACTTCCATGAATGAAGTGCTCGCAGCAAATGATGCTGTTCAATGGATCAGCATCTCAGCCATCCTTATTTCCGCTGTCCTTATTGTCGCGGCTGCCATTTTTATAGCCAAAAGCATCAGCGCTCCGTTAAATCGAGTAGCCGAGCAGGTGCAGCTTGTAGCCGATGGCGATTTAACCGGAGACGACCTGACCGTCAACCGTAAAGATGAAATCGGACGTCTCGCTGTTAACAGCAATGCAATGACTGCCAGCCTTAAAGAATTAATTTCCCAGCTCTCTGTCGGATCCGAGCTTGTCAAAACGTCTTCCCAGGAACTGTTAACGAGTTCGGGTCAATCTACTGACACTACAAAAGAAATTACAGCCTCTATTCAGGAAGTGGCTGCCGGGTCAGAAAAGCAGTCGGAAGGCGTTATGGAAAGTCTCCAATCGATGGAGGAAATGACAGAGGGTGTGCAGCAGATGGCAGACAGTTCCTCTTCTATTTCAGATAACGCCGGTCAGACGCTTGAAATCGCAGAAAAAGGCGATCAGCGTGTGCAGGAAACCCTGGCAAAAATGAAATCCATCCAGCAGTCCGTTTTTCAATCTACAGCAATTACCGAATCCCTGAATAAACGCTCCATGGAAATCGAAGAAATTCTACAGGTGATTACCGGAATCGCTGAGCAGACAAACCTTCTCGCACTGAATGCGGCTATTGAAGCGGCACGTGCCGGGGAGCAGGGACGAGGTTTTGCCGTAGTAGCCGATGAAGTCCGTAAACTGGCCGAAGGCTCACAAGATTCCTCCAAGCAGATCGCTAAAATCATTAAAGAAATTCAGCTCGATATTACCGAATCCTCTCAATCGATGAGTACGGTCACAACAGAAGTAGAAGAAGGGCTCTCCATTGCTGAAGAATCCAAAATGACCTTCCAGGAAATTGTACAGCGCACCAGTATGGTGGCAGGGCAGATTGAAAACATGGCAGCGGTGTCTGAGGAAATGGCCGCCGGCTCCGAGCAGGTCGCTGCCTCGTTTACAAGCATTGCGTCGATTTCCCAGAACACGACAAGCAGCACGCAGCAGATCGCTGCAGCTTCCGAACAGCAGCTTGCCTCCAGTGAAGAAATTAATGCCATTGCCCAAACGCTGCATCTTCTTGCAGAAGAATTAAATGGGCTGGTTGGTAAATTCGAATTAAGCTGAAAATAATAAAGACAGGGAAAGATCACTACGATCTTTCCCTGTCTTTGTGTATACAGTTTTATATTTCAGGAGTTACATTAAAATGCCTGCCGATGCATGCTCCATAGAAGAAGTATCTCCCAGGATGACATACAACACAATAACGGCGGCGAGATAAAGGACACCGGAAATAACCCAGGTCGTGATCGTTTTATCCATCAGCCTGCCCTCCTATGCTTAATTTTCTGAAGCCGGAGCGAGTTGGTTACAACAGACACCGAGCTGAAGGCCATTGCCGCACCGGCAATCCACGGTGCCAGAAGGCCTGCGGCTGCGATTGGAATACCAAGCGAATTGTAGAGAAATGCGAAGAATAAATTCTGCTTAATGTTGCGCATCGTTTTCCGGCTCATTGTTACCGCATCGACAACGCTGAGAAGATCCCCGCGCATCAGCGTAACATCAGCGGCTTCAATAGCAATATCCGTTCCTGTCCCAATAGCCATGCCAATATCGGCTGCAGCCAGAGCCGGAGCATCATTGATGCCGTCGCCTACCATCGCTGTCTTTTTTCCTTCTTTTTGCAGTTCCCGGACATGAAATGCTTTTTCTTCCGGAAGTACTTCAGCCAGGACTCTTTCAATACCTACCGCAGACGCGATAGCCCGGGCCGTTTTTTCGTTGTCTCCTGTCATCATTACCACTTCGAGACCCGCTTCTTTCAACAGGTGGACAGCTTCAGCGGACGTTTCTCTTACCGTATCTGCTACAGCAAGCGCACCTATATAGAATCCGGAAGATGCGATAAGCATGACCGTTTTCCCTTCGGCTTCCAAAGCTTCAACCACTTCACGGACCGGTTCGAAGTCTACGCTGTTTTCTTCCATCAGTTTTTTGGTTCCTGCAAGAATCTCCCCGCCTTCCACTTCTGCCCGTATACCTTTGCCGGGTATACTCTCAAAAGCAGCAGCCGAAAATAAGCGGGCTCCTTCTTTTTCCGCTTTTTCCATAATTGCTTTAGCGAGAGGATGCTCCGAATCTTTTTCGGCAGAGGCAGCTATAGAGAGCAGTTCCATTTCTTTTTCCGGATTAACTGCCAGGATATCGGTCACCGCCGGGCGGCCTTCTGTAATGGTACCGGTTTTATCCAGAGTTACTGTATCGATGCTTTGCGTACTCTCCAGGTATTCCCCGCCTTTAAACAGCACTCCCATTTCTGCAGCACGGCCGGAGCCTGCCATGATGGAAGTAGGTGTAGCAAGACCAAGTGCACAAGGACAGGCGATAACCAGGATAGAAATAACGGGAATCAGTGCGGTACCGAACTCCCCGGGTGCTATCCAGATCATCCAGACAGCAAAGGTAAGAAACGCTATTCCAATCACCGTTGGTACGAAAATGCCTGAAATCCGGTCAGCCAGCCGTTGGATATCTGCTTTTGAATTCTGTGCTTCCTCGACGACTTTAATAATCCGGGCAAGTGCCGTATCTTTCCCAACCCGGGACGCTTTCACGCGCAGCGAGCCATTGCTGTTCATTGTAGCCCCGGTGACCGCGTCACCGGCTTTTTTATCGATAGGCATGCTTTCACCGGTGAGCATCGATTCATCGATGGAAGAACTGCCTGAAAGGATTTCTCCATCGACTGGAATTTTATCCCCGGGACGGACCAGCACAATATCGCCCTGCACGACATCTTCGACAGGAATGGTTATTTCTTCGCCATCCCGTTCCACGAGCGCCGTCTTCGCCTGAAGGCTGAGCAGGGATTGAATCGCTTGAGAGGTCCGGCCTTTAGCTCGTGCTTCGAAAAGCTTTCCGAGGACAATCAACGTGATAATCACGGCCGCTGCTTCAAAATAAAGCTCCGGCATACCCATCGATCCGCCGGCTGTCCATTCCAGCCCTAAATAAATACTATAAAAGTAAGCCGCGGAGGTTCCCATGGCTACCAATACATCCATGTTGGCGCTTTTGTTTCGCAGCGCCTTGTAGGCCCCTTTGTAAAAAGGAGCACCGACAATAAACTGAATAGGAGTAGCCAAAGCCAATTGTACCCATGGATCCATAAACATAGCGGGCACCCAGATAAAGGAAGTAAATTCAAAATGGGTGACCATCGTCCAAAACAGCGGCAGTGCCAGAATTAATGAAAAATAAAATCTGCCTGTCTGCACGGAAATGTCGTGCTCCCGCTTGGAGGCCGTTTCACTGTCACTATCGGTTTTCTGCTTTAATTCGTATCCTATTTTATCGACAGCTGCTTCCATCTCTTCGGGCTGGATAGCTTCCGGGTAGTACTCCACCGAGGCTGTCTCCATCGCAAGGTTCACTGCAGCACGCGACACGCCGGGCAGCTTGTTCAGCTTCTTTTCCACTCTGGCCGAGCAGGCGGCACAGGTCATGCCCAGTACATCAAATTCTGTTTTCTCCTGCTCCACGTGATAACCGAGTGACTCTATTTTATCTGCCATTTCTTTTTCAGACACGCTGTCAGCATCATAGGTAATCGTGGAGCGCTCCATCGCAAGGTTCACCTGGGCTTCCTGCACCCCGGAAAGTTTCCCTACTCCTTTTTCAATTCGCGAGGCACAGGCCGCGCAGGTCATACCGGATATATCAAATGTAACTTTTTTTTCGCTGGCCATTTCAAAGCCCCCTTTATACCCTGTATGGGTATATAAAATTGAAAAATATAAGCAGGAATCCCCTGCTTATGAAACGACGTCATATCCTTGATCATCAATAGCTTCTACGATGTCCTTGTGCTCCGTTTTCGTTTCATCGTAGTCAACAGAAACCGTTCCTTTTTTTAGATCCACGTCCACAGATGACACACCGGAAAGCTCTCCTACTCCTGATTTCACCGCTTTCACACAGTGGTCACAGGACATTCCTTTTACGTTTAATGTTTCCAAAGCCATATAAATTCCTCCCTTGTTGTTATACTGATGTTTTCATTATATACCCTATATAGGTATATTGAAAGCTTTATTTCAGCATTTTCCCCATTACACTCATCAGTTCCTGAATGGATTCTTCGCCATCGCCCTGCTTAACCGCGCTCGACACGCAGTGGTTCGTATGATCTTCGAGCAAAGCAAGCGACACTTTATTGGCTGCGGATTGAATAGCTGCAATCTGGTTGAGAATATCTACGCAGTAGCGGTCGTTTTCCACCATCTGATGTACGCCCCTCACCTGGCCTTCAATACGCTTCAGTCGGTTGAGAAGCTGTTGTTTATTTGGCTGGACGGTTCCTTTAACGCTCATTTCTTTTTCCATACCAAAGCCCCCTTTTTATACATATACCCTGTATTTATTTTAGTGTAACAAAAAACGGAATTATTTCCTAGAGAAATAATTCCGTTTCTGTTTATTTAAGCCGAAGCTTCTGTTTGATAAGCTGCTTTTTTGTTCATTCTGGCTACGTTCGCCAATATTCCAAGGCACAGCATGGAAACAAGCAGGGATGATCCACCGTAACTCACCATCGGAAGTGTGATTCCTGTAATCGGCATCAGACCGGTGGCTGCTGCGAGATTAAATAATGCCTGCATCAACAGGAAAAACACAATGCCAAACGAAAGCAGCTTTCCAAAAGTTGTTGTGCTCTTTCTTCCGATTAAAAACCCTCTCCAGGCAATAACGGCAAAGCAGAGAACCACAAACAGTAAACCAAGAAACCCAAGTTCTTCTGCAATGACGGCAAAAATAAAGTCTGTATGAGGCTCTGGTAGATAATGCATTTTCTGCACACCCTGTCCCAAACCCGTTCCGGTGACACCTCCATTAGCCATCGCAATATAGGATTGAATCAGCTGATGCCCGCTTCCTTCTGCTTCCCATTCAAATGGATCACGAAAAGCGACCAGTCTCTGCATCCGGTAAGGCTCCTGTACGGCAAGAAGTGTAACAACTCCGGCTGCAAGGCCGCCCAGCACACCGAGGTGCTGCCAGCGTGCCCCTGATAAGAATACGATTGTTCCGCCAATTAATAGAATCATCATCGCGGTTCCAAGGTCCGGCTGCAGCATAATCAATGCAAAAATAAAAACGACCACTACAAGAGGCGGAAGTACGCCGCGGATAAAGCTTGTGATATAATGCTGTTTTCTGGAATATACATGCGCTAAATAAATAATAACCGCCAGTTTCACAAATTCAGACGGCTGAATCTGAACAGGCCCAAGTGCCAGCCAGCGTTGTGACCCGTTGACTTCTATGCCTACAGCGATTACCGCCAGCAGCATCAGTATGCAGATTCCTATAATAAAGGGCGTTAATTTTTGGTAGTATGTATAAGGAAAATGCATAACAAAAATAAATACCATAGTACCCAGAACAAACCAGATTAACTGTCTGCCAAAGAAATGAAGAGGATTATCAAATAGATCAATACCGAGTGGAAAACTGGCACTGTACACCATTATTAATCCAAATACTGCTAATATAAAAGAGACACCTATAAGAGGCCAATCGTAGAAACTCCATTTTGTTTTCATATAAACACTATTACCCCTTTTCAAACGATCATTCACGTGTCCGCAGGCCGCTTTTCCCATGCCCTTTAGGTGTAAAGCTACTAGAAAGCAGAAGCTGTTTCAAGCAGTTTCTGTTATTCCTATAAAGAAATAAAGAGAAATAGCACTATTTAATGAAAATTAAACCAGACAATTGCAATTGGAGGATACTATGACAAAATGGTTTGCCCACCGCGGTGTTTCAATCATAAAACCTGAAAATACAATGGCCGCTTTCCGCCTGGCAGAAGAAAGAGGCGCGGACGGTATTGAGCTCGATGTCCAGCTTACCCGGGACAACCGGGTTATCGTTATGCATGATTTAAGCGTGAATCGTACAACCAACGGCCGCGGTTCCATCCGCAGCAAAACGTGGGAGGATTTAAAAAATCTCGATGCCGGCTCCTGGTTCAGCAGCACGTATGAGGCCATCCCTCTTTTAGAAGAAGTTATAGACTGGCTTGCCGGGAACAACCTGATTGTTAATATTGAACTAAAGGGCCCTTTAAAAACGATGCCGGATCTTATACGGGCAGTAAAGACGATTGTTGAACCCGCGCTGCCCGCTTCCCGGGTCATCATTTCAAGCTTTCATCATCCTTCGGTTGTTTCGCTGCATGAAGAATGGGAAGAGCCGGAGAAGGCACTGCTCGTTTCTTCCGGTCTCTATAAACCTCTCCGCTATCTGCAGCAGGCCGACGTCTTTTCGCTTCATGTAAAACGCCAGACCATTTCCGATAAAGAAATAGTCGAACTGATGGAACAGGGTATTACGGTGCGCGTGTTTACCGTAAATGATGAAAAAGCTCTGCAGCGGCTTGTAAATCTGCAGGTAGATGGCATTATGACCGATCACGGTATTCTGCCGATTACGCTTTCCCACTAAAATAATACCGATAATACAGGTGGTGCCTCTATGACTCGCAGCAAAGCTTACCTTCTTACTCTTTTAGGCGCTTCTCTTTGGGGGACTATTGGCCTATTCGTTGAATATTTGTATCAGGCGGGCTTTACTCCCTGGGAAACCGTAGCCATCCGGGCTGTTTTTTCCGCCGTATTTATTGTATTTATTCTGGCCATTAAATTTCCGGGGTACTTGAAAATAAAAGGGAAAGACTTTCCCTTTTTCATGGGGACCGGAATAGTAAGTATTGTGTTTTTTAACTACTGCTACTTTTTAGTCATCCAGGAGGCTTCTTTATCTCTTGCCGTCGTGCTTCTCTATACCGGCCCTCTCTTTGTGACGATTTTATCGAGACTGTTGTTTAAAGAGTGGCTTACCCCGAGAAAACTGCTGGCGCTGGGCTTTACGATTACCGGATGCGCCTTTGCTGTCGGGCTGCTCCCGGGTTTTCAGACGTCTGTAACCACCCTTGCCATGGCAGCCGGCATTGCTTCCGGCTTTTTCTATGCTCTTTATAGCATTTTCGGAAAATATGTAAGCCGGACGTATCATTCCATCACGATTACGGCTTATTCGTTTATCTGTGCCAGCCTGCTGATGATTCCAGCCGGGGGCCTGTTTGCTAAAAGCAGCCTGCTTTTCCAGCCGCAGGTACTGCTGTTTGCCTTTGGCCTTGCCATTGTGCCGACGGTGCTCGCTTATATTCTTTACACGCTCGGCCTCACCCATATTGAATCAAGCCGGGCTTCGATCCTATCTACGGTCGAACCCGTAGTCGCTATTATTATTGGGGTCGCCGTGTTTGGCGACCGACTCGATGGGTGGCAGACGCTCGGCGTGCTGCTTGTGCTATCTTCTGTTCTGCTCGTCGCCGAAACCAAAAAATCAAAAACTGCGCTTCTGCCGGACAGTCCATAAGAAAAGCCAGCTTTCCTTTGATTAGGAGAGCTGGCTTTTTCTCCGCAGTACTTCTGCGGTCTGTACGGCTTTTTTTAAGGCAATCACGTGCATCGTGTTATCTTGCATAATGACAATCAGCCTCTTTTTTTCCGCATAGGGCGAGCCGACACGATTTGCTTCGTCGTGCTCCAGAGCGGACGGCCCCTGTGATACTTCAATTTGTTTCATCTGGTCAATCGGAAGCGTCAGTGTCTGCAGAGAATGCTTAATATATAAGGTGTTCTCCCTGATTTTGGCACGCGTCCGGACAAAATATACATACACTACTGCAATAATGAGCAGCAGAAGAATTCCAGCAGCCATTTTCATCTACAGTCCCTCTTTTCTATTTTTTCCGTCAGGGTCTATTCTAACAAAATATCGAATACACTTTGCAATTCTTTTATCCTGCCTATAAAATAAGAACAAATGTTCGTAAAATGGTTTGTTTTTTTTGCTGTATTTACCTTTTGTTCATATAGAAGCATATGCCTCACCCTAATTTTGATATGAAAGAACAGAAAGGAGGGAACATCGTGGCTTATTATTTATCACATCTTCTGGGAAAATGCCCTCGGCTTGATTACTATATTCACACGCATAAACAAGCGCTCTCTTCTCCTGCCCTCCGCCAGTTTCTGGCCGACCCTCTTCACTCCAACCTATTTGCAGAGGCGGTCTGTTATACAGATGAAACGTATCAGAAAGCACTGGATGAGGCGTTCAGGCAGTATCGGGAGGAAAAGAAATTAACAGCGTATATTTTAAAGTCTCTTCACTGGCATGCGGTGCAATTCGATAAGAAACAGCGGAAAATAGAAACCCTGCAGCCGCTGATTGTAGACAGTGATACGTGGGAAGAGCCGGTATGGGAGCCTCCTCTGTCTCCGCATGTTCTTGCCGAAGAGCTCGAAAACCGAAAGCTGTATGCCGCCTACCAGGCATTAACCCCGCATCAACAGTGGATATTACAAAAGAGCTACGCAGAGCAGATGAGGGATATTGATCTTTCCTATCTTACTAATGTGACGCCTCAGGCTATTTACCGCTCCAGGCATCAGGGACTTGCCAAACTTTACGCTTATATTACAGCGACCACCCATTAAAGGAGCGAGATACTATGACAGCATCTCTGTATGTATTAGCAGAAAAAGCCAAACAGCAGGACCGGGAGGCCATGTATGACTTCCTGCAGAAATTTGAGCCTTTTATTCAGAAATCATTGTCGCAGACCAAACCGCAGAACCGGGAAGACCTGCGCCAGGACCTCCGATTAAAGTGCATGGAATGTGTTCACCGCTTTGAACCGGGCCGGACGCCCGGGTTTTTCGAATTTGTCAGCACACTTGAGCATAATCAAAAATAACAGCAAAAGCGTTTCTTTTATCACTATTTCCTTTTTTATACGGAATAGGACCTATTATATGTCTTACATTTCAATATGATGACAGGGTCTTTAAGACTATATAACGCTTTGCAAATCCCCTTCTCATTCGGTGTCCGTTCGGCTTATACTAATAAATGACAACAAACCTGACATTTTAAACAGCAGCAGACGGGTATCGATTAAAGGGGGATTATGGTGAAAAATCGTTTTACATGGATGAAGTGGGGCATTCCATTTGTTATTGTTCTTACATTGGGATGGGCAACATATTATTTTGTTACTCCTACCTTCAGCCATCAGTACCAGCAGTTGACCGAACGTGTAGAAGTTGGCGTTAAATACACAAATCCCGAAGAATCTATTGTTTATATTCACCCCTACATCGAAAACCCGAACAGCGAGGAAATCACCTGTTATCATGATGACCAGTTCGTAGAGATACGTGTTCTTGATGAAGATGGCAATCACCTCGATGAGGCGGTTTCTATGGAAGAAAAACGTGGAGAATCTTCTACAGATGAAGAAGTATTAAAACCCGGCCAGAAAACAATGAACTCCACCTATTATAAAGTGGAACTTCCTGATAACGCTGATTCCATTCAGCTTATTTACAACGGTTCCGTTAAGGACAAGCATGGTATCGACCAACTAGAGGAAACGATAGATGTGAACCTCGACTACCTTATCATGTAGAACGGGTACCAGCTTCAGAAGATAAACCAAAACCGCTTCGGACTCCAGAGAGCCCGAAGCGGTTTGTTTATTCTGCTATATTTACAAATATGTCCTCTGTGTCCGGTGTCTCGGAAATGTAATCCATTTCTGCAAGCCAGCTGATCGTTTCCTCCCAGGATTCCCGGTCCTGGCTGCCAAAGGCTTCTTCTTCCGTTTCCATTTTCTCCATTAAAACATCCAGACTTTCTTCTTCCACTTCCCGTTCAAGCGGAAAATTTTCCTGATCTTCATTCTCAAACAGACTGTCCAGGCTTTCTTCCGGATGGTCTTTCATATATGTGTATCCTTTTTCCGCCGCGGTCCAGAACGCGTTAATTTTTTCTTCCTCTTCCGCCAGTGTTTCTTCGTTTGTAACGAGAACGAGCTCGTAAAAAGGCGGCACACCGTAATCCACCGGATCAAAGTATTCTACGGAAGTGCCGGCGTGTTCCAGCACCGGTACTTCATGGTTAATGTATGCGCCGCTTACCGCATCGGCCCGGTCGCTTACTAAAGAGGACTGCAGCTCAAAACCAATATCCACCAGATCAACTTCTTCAAACTGACCGCCATCATTTTCCACCATCGTTTCTACAATTGGTTCATTGACCGGTATCCCGGGGTATCCAACTGTCCGGCCTTCTAAATCTCTTGGTCGTTCTATGTCGGAGTCTGCTTTGTACACAACGTGATTAAGAGGAGACCTCACAATCGCCGCCACGCTTACTACAGGGATTCCTTCGGTCCGCGCTGTAATAACATCCGGCTGATAGGTAATGCCAAAGTCCACTTCTCCTGCAGCCGCCAGGTTCAAAGGATCCGTTGGATTGGTGGGGAACATAATATTTACGTCCAGACCTGCTTCCTCGAAGTATCCGTTTTCCTGCGCGGTGTACAAGTAGCTGTGTACGGCATTAGGATACCAGTCCAGCATAATGTCGACTTCCTGCAGCTCTTCATTCTCTGCCTGCTGTTCATTTTCACTCCCGCATCCTGCCAGCACAAATGCTCCTGCAGCAAGCAGCCCCACCTGTTTAATCCACCTTTTCATTATCTTCTTCCTCCCTTTTTTGTAGTCGCATATTCTACTGCTTTTACTGCCAAAAACAGGCCAATCCCTGCTAACGACAACAAAACGATTGGTGCAAATACGCCGGCTGCGTCCATCTGTGTCATCATCCTGCGGCTGAAATATCCAAGCCCTGCATCTGCGCCCAGCCACTCTCCAATTGCCGCACCGATGACGCTCAGCGTGACTGCCACTTTTAAGCCGGAATAGAACGAGGGCAGAGCCATCGGCACCTGGACCTTTCTGAAAATCTGCCAGCTCCCGGCCCCCATGGTCCGAAGCAGGTCCTGCATATCCCGGCTCGCTGTCCGAAGACCGTCAAACGCCCCGACCGTAATTGGGAAAAAGGTGATCAACACCGTTACGGCGACTTTACTCCACATGGAATAGCCAAACCACAGCACAAAGATTGGGGCTAGTGCAATAATTGGAATGGTCTGCGAGGTGATTAACAGAGGAAAAACACTCTTTTCCACCATCCGGCTCCGGCTCATCAGCACCGCAATACCGACTCCACAAACGATGGAAATGCCAAGTCCGGTAACTATAACGAGAAGCGTGGCCGGCAGGTGTACAAGAAATAATATATCCGCAAGTTCCCACAGCCTCTGCAGCACCGCAGACGGTGCCGGCAGTATATAAGGCGTGTCATACCAGCGGGCTCCTGCCTCCCAGATGATAAAAAAAGCAGATGCGAGAAGAGCGGCTCCAGCATAGGAAATGCCTGCTCCTTTCCAGCCATTCATCGTAACTTCTCCTCCCTGCGCATTCGTTCAATCAATTCCCGCTTCAGCTTCAAGAGTTCCGGGTGATCCCGGGCACGCTCGTCTCTGGGTCTTGGCAGCGGTACCGCAATTTCGGTAAGGCGTCCTTCTATCGGCGGCTCGGTAAATAATAAAATGCGGTCGGATAAAAATAATGCTTCTTCTATGTCGTGGGTAATAAAAATAAGTGTCTGCCTCGAAGCCTGCCACTTTTCCAACAGCCATTCCTGCATCATAAAGCGGGTAATCGAATCAAGTGCGCTGAATGGTTCATCCAGCATTAAGATGTCGTTTCCTCCCACTACAGCGCGGAGAAAAGACACCCTCTGCCTCATCCCACCGGACAGTTCGTGAGGATACTTGCGTTCCAGGCCCCTGAGGCCGAATGCTTCCAGATGGGATGATACGCGCTGTTCGGCCTCCCTTTTGGAAAGGCCGTTTATTTCCAATGGCAGCATGCCATTTTCCAAAATGGTCCGCCAGGGCAGCAGCAGATCCTGCTGAGGCATGTAGCCGACCCTGCCAAGCCTTGTGCCCGAGCCGTGCAGAAGCACCGACCCCTTGTCCGGGTCGCTCAGCCCGGCGGCAAGCCGGAAGAACGTCGACTTTCCCGACCCGCTCGGTCCAAGCAGGCTGACAAATTCGCCTTTTTTCACTGTCCCTTGAACCTGCTTGAAGATCGGCGCTTCGGTAGTAGTATAGGCATAGGTAACGTCTCGAAATTCCAGTGCCGATTCCTGCTCTTTATTCATTTCCCGCCCCCTTTTTTGTGTACCGTGCTCCCCCGGAACCTGCTCCATGCATACAAAAAAGCCGCTCCAGCAGAGGGAGCGGCGGAAAAGTCGTTCTATCATTAAAAACAGCACGAGCGGCTGCTTTTTCAGGTGAACATTCCGCACTTTCCTCCGCTGGTGTTATCCAGATCAGGTTCCAGGGTTAGGATGAATGTCATCCCTCTCAGCTTTGCAGCACCCCTAGTGCTTGTTGTATAAAATTGTCTTTGCTTCTTAAAGATAGCACATATTCGAAATGGTTCATACCGCGGGTTTTATTTCAGCAAAATCTCTGCTCCTGTAAAGCCTGCACGCGTGATATGATGGAGAAAACGTCTACATTACATTAGGAGAGGCTCTTATGGCAGACACTATACTCACGATACATCTTATAGCCGTGGCGGCAGTTATTCTGCTTGCAGGCGCTGTTTATATATTTCACCGCACCAACATGAACCGGACCGCTGTTCTGCTTCACTACGTGCTTCGATTTTCATACCTGCCGCTGCTTTTAACCGGCGGGCTTGTACTTGGCCTTCGTCCTGTATATTTAGGCGGCCTGCTGAAGCTGGCCTGTGGATTGTTAAGTATCGGATTGATTGAAATTTACTTTGTCCAGTTATTTAAGAACACCGGACACCCTCTATTCGTCCGGTTTATGATAGGATTTGTATTATTTACTATTATTTTAGGATTACTGCTCCCCCAGGGCATTTATTTACTGTAAGGCGAATTTGACACATAAAGGAGCGTTTATCCATGCCAAAAAACAAAAAACAATTTGCTGTTATAGGCCTCGGCCGATTTGGAGGGAGTATCTGCCGGGAACTGTATCATTTAGGCTATGAAGTTCTTGCTATCGATCAGGATGAAGAAAAAGTGGATGAATATGTCGCATATGCCACCCAGACAGCCTGCATTGACTCCACTGACGAAAAAGCATTAAAATCTCTCGGCCTTGGCAACTTCGATCACGTTGTTGTCGCGATCGGCGACCATATTCAGGCAAGTGTGCTTACAACGCTTGTGTTAAAAGACATGAACGTTCCAATCGTCTGGGCAAAAGCCCAGAATAAATACCACCAGAAAGTGCTCGATAAGATCGGCGCTGACCGTGTGGTCCACCCGGAATTTGATATGGGAATCCGTGTAGCCCATAATATGACTTCGGAAAAGGTTATTGATTTTATCGACTTAAGCAACGATTACACGATTGTCGAAGTGTATGCTACGAAAAAACTGCACCGCAAAACGCTGATTGAATCCAATGTCCGGGCCGCCTATGGTGTGACGATTCTTGCGATCAAACGAAATGAGGACGTTAATGTGTCCCCGCGGCCCAACGATAGAATTGAGCAGGGAGATATGCTGATTGTTTTAGGTCATAAAGATGAGATCCGCCGTTTCGAAAATGAAGGCCTGTAGTTTTAAGAGGCTTCTACTGTAAAAAACCAGACCCCCGGAGGGCCTGGTTTTTTTAATAAGACTGTTCAAAGCTGGTTGGATTTTCTTCGAACCGTACGCTTTTTCCTGTTTCACTGCTTTCATATAGCGCCTCGACGATTTTTGTAACTTTCATGGCCTGCTCCGGTTTCACGATAAGTTCCGCTTCACCTGTACAGGAATCCACGAAATTATTCGCCTGATAGTATGGCTCTATATTATCGATTTTATTAATCTGGGCCGTGCTGTTTAACAGCGTTCCATATTTGGATTGATACAGCTCAAACGGAAAGAGCTGTAAACCGCCCTCAACTCCGGAAATACTGAGTTGTTCCGTATCTTCTTTTATATTAGCCGCCCAGGAACATTCCAGCTGCAGCGTAATGTCATTTTCGAATGTGATATACCCGGTTACATGGTCTTCCACGTTAAACGTATTCTGGTCAAACTGGCCCCACTCGTTCGTGAGATTCGGTGCTTTGCTTAACCGGTCGTACGTTTTGGCCATTACTTCCAGCGGCTTTGGGTCTCCAAGCAGCCACAGGGACAGATCCAGCAGGTGGCAGCCATAGTCAATCAGGCTTCCTCCGCCTTGCAGCTCTTTGTTTGTAAATACACCCCAGCCCGGAACTTTCCGGCGGCGCAGTGCCTGAAAACGACAGACGAGCGGGTCCCCGATTTCGTGGTTTTCCATCATCTGCTTGGCAATCTGGGCTTCCGGTCCAAAACGATAGTGGAAGGCAATTGCAAGAACCGAGCCTGTTTTTTCTGCAGCTTCTATCATACGCTCGCATTCTTCCGTTGTAATCGCCATCGGCTTTTCGCAGAGCACGTGAATGCCCCGATTTAGAGCCTGCACAGCGATATCTGCATGAAACTTATTCGGCGTACAGATAACGACCGCATCCACGTCTCCAAGCATTCGTTCAATGTTGTGGTATACCCGGGCGATAGAGAAAGACGCCGCTACTTCCTGAGCCCGATCCTGATTAATATCGTATACGCCTTCTATTGATACCTTGTGTTCCAGCTGTTGAAAAGTGGGAATATGCCTTGACTGAGCGATTCCCCCTGCTCCAATGATGCCAATCTTTAGCTTGTCCATTAGTACTTACCCCCTCTAGTGTGGCCATCAGCGCCCGGCAGTGGCTTTAGTTGTCCCCTGCTCTTTACCGGCGATAGGCTCAAGCGGCTGAGCGTTGCCGTAAACCGGCTTTGGTGTAGCCAGTCCGGCTGCCCAGTATACGCCATTGCGTATCACGCGTTGAATGTCTGTATGGTAATACGTCGGATACGTCTCATGTCCCGGACGGAAATAAAATATTTTTCCCCGCCCGCGCTGAAAAGTGGCACCACTTCTAAATACTTCTCCACCTTCGAACCAGCTGACAAATATCAATTCCTCTGGTACAGGAATGTCAAAGTGTTCCCCATACATTTCTTCTTTCTCCAGCTCAATGAATTCTCCTAGACCTTCTGTGATAGGATGCGTCGGATTGACGACCCAGAGTCGTTCCTTTTCATCCGCTTCCCTCCACTTCAGGTCACAGGAAGTACCCATCAGCTTCTTGAATATTTTCGAGAAATGGGCGGAATGCAGCACTACCAGCCCCATTCCTTCCAATACCCGCTCTTTCACCCGTTCTGCGACCTCTTCGGTCACTTCATCATGAGCCTGATGGCCCCACCAGATAAGAACGTCCGTATTGTTTAGAACCTCTTCTGTTAATCCGTGCTCTGGTTCGTCCAATGTAGCCGTGCTTACATCAAGCCCCTCTTCTTTCAGGAAACCTTGAATGGCCCCGTGGATTCCTTCCGGATAAATCGAAGAAACCACTTCGTTCTCTTTCTCGTGTCTGTTTTCGTTCCATACTACAATTTTCATAAAGGCCCCCTACAGTCATTATAATATATTTTCGTAATAAATTAACCTTTTGTTGCTTCGGCTGTTAGACCGGTCATGAGCCATTTCTGCAAAATAGACATTTTTTTGCAATTGGAAGCGCAACAAATACGGATCCAGCAGCAAATCGGGTGAAATTATTAGAAAACCGATCATTTACAACATTAAATAATTTTTGAATGGAAATACATATTTTTAATTTATATCTTTTTACTATGTAAAACTCCCTTAACAGGATACCGAAACGTTTCGGATTACCACTAAATTATAGTAAGCGTTTTCAAAAAAAGCAAGCAGTATTTCCAGTAAGCAGAACAGTAGGCGCATCCCATCCTTTCCACTATACTAATAAAAGATGAAAAAAGAGGAGGAATCAAGATGCGGCAGTCCCCTTGAATTGCAAAAAAAGGAGCTGGGTCCAGCTTCCATACCGATCATGCATTGACGAATGCGGCGTCTCTTGTTCCCTCTGCAGAAAAGGCGGTTTTTTTAACCTTTGATGATGGACCAAGCCGCTGCACCCACCAGATTCTCGATATATTAAAAAACAAACAGGCAAAGGGAACTTTTTTCTGGCAGGGACGGCTTATTCATCCCCGGCGGCCTGCGCTGAGAGTGACAGAGGAAGGCCATACGCTCGGTTCGCATACCCATCGCCATCCCAACCTTACGTCGCTTTCTTATGAAAAACAGAAACATGAAATCCAGAGCAGCCTTCAGGCGATCAAAAGCATCAGCCCGGCTCAAATCGACTATTTCCGGCCGCCCTACGGCCGCTATAATAAAGAAACAGTCCGTGTCGTACGGGAGCTGGGGCTCGAACTTGTGATGTGGGACACGGTATCATTTGACTGGAAAGAAAAAAAGAGCCCGGACGCTATTCTCTCGAACGTCATGGACTCTGTACAGCCGGGATCGATTGTTCTGCTGCATGAACTACAGCAGACGGTCTCCGTTCTGCCTGAACTAATTAATATGCTTCATACCGAAGGCTATACATGTCTGGCGCTTCCTTCTCAACGAAGCGGATAATCATGGTCAATCGGACGGAAAAAATTAGTTCGGGTCACTTCAGCCGCTGTTTTGGCGTCACGCTCTTCCATCGCATGAATAATCTGCTCATGCTCTTCAATCGACTCTTCCGTCAGGTTAATGGAATCGTGATAAAACAGCCGTCGGACATGCGATTGCAGGGACAGTGTCGTTTTGGAAATATACGGGTTATGAATGCTGTCGACAATAATGTCATGAAATTTTTCATCCCATTTCAGCGCAGCCCGGTGGTCGCCGGCCTGAATGGCTGTTGTAAACTGCTCGTTAATGTCCCGCAGTTCTTCTATCGTTTCCCCGCTCATAGCTTTTGCTGCTATTTCCGCAGCCAGCGCCTGCAGCGCGGCGAGCGGCGGAAAAATTAAGACAGCATCTTCCGGCTTCACCTGTGTAATCTGCGTCACAACGCCAGGCTTCATTTCTACGAATCCGTCTTCGTTTAACAGCTGCAGTGCCTCTCTAATAGGCGTTCTGCTCACCCCAAGCGCCTCTGCAAGCTCGGAGTCGTTAATTTTTTCTTCAGGCTGAAGCGTTCCGTCAATAATCCATTGTTGAATTTGCAAATACGCCCGGTCTTTTGCGGATTTTCGTTCCGGTTTAGGTAAATCGGATGGAATCGGCACAGTCTATATCACCTTTCACGTCTTTTTCGTTTAATTAAAGTATAAAGCAAAAAAAATAACCGCGCCACAACGTGCTTTTTCTTCCTAAATATGGTATATTCTAATATGTAATATATTGCATACGTATATTGTTAGGAGAGACGCACAATGGAAAATTTAGCGGCATACGTTTTTATGGCTGCCATGATGTCTATGCTTCCCGGAGCAGACACGGTACTTATTATGAAAAATACACTCTCGCACGGTGCTAAAGCCGGACGTTTTACTATACTGGGGATGGCTACCGGCCTAACCTTCTGGACAATTATTGCGGTATTGGGATTATCAGTAGTTATCTCCCAATCCCCTGTCCTGTTCGAAACGATTAAATATATGGGTGCTGCGTACTTGTTTTATTTAGGCCTCCGCTCTTTTACGACGAAAAGCTCTTTTTCTTTCACAGAGGTTCAGAAAAGCGCCGATGAAACAGCCGCTGCCGGCAGAAGAGGCCACTCCAGGGAGTCTTACCTGCAGGGCGTACTGAGCAACATCCTTAACCCTAAAACGGTCGTTGTGTATATTACCTTTATGCCGCCGTTTGTAAATATGAGCGGCAACGTGCCCCAGCAGTTGATGATTCTGGGCGGTATCTTAACCGTTATCGCCGTCACCTGGTTTCTTGTGCTCGTGTTTGTCCTTGATCACGTCCAGCGCTGGCTGAAAAGTCCGCGCTTCCAGCAGATATTTCAGAAATCGACCGGCCTTGCTTTAATGGCTTTCGGTGCCAAGCTGATTTTCTAGCGTTCGACACCTTTCAAAAAACCGGCCTCCTTTAAAAGGAGGCCGGTTTTTTCATGTTATTTACTGTTGGTTTTCTGTCTTTAAAATAGATCCAGACGACGCCGAGGGCTGCCGCAGCAAAAAGGCTTCCCATCACAAACACAGCGTTCAGGCCGATATTTTCAGCTACGGCCCCTCCAATAAGGGGCCCGAGAAAAATACCGAGCGCATAAAATGACTGATAAAATCCCATCACGGAATTTTTCAGCTGATTGGCCGGCAGCCGGGCAATATTGGCAAGCAGAAGCGGCAGGACGACACCAAGTGCCAGACCAATCACGCCGTGTACGAGGCTTAAGGTCAGCAGCGAATTCGTCAGTGGAACCAAGGCTAGCATCACCACGGTTAAAACCAGCCCACTAATAAAATAAAACCGCTCGCGCTCTGCTGGAATAGAAGCAAAGGCGACCCCGAGCGACGCGGCCGCATGCGGTACAAAAAAACCGGTCATGAGCCAGATCAGTTCGCTTTCTGTCACGCCGAGAGAACTGGCATACAACGGGGTAAACCCAAAAATAGTAATAAACATAACTCCATGGCACAGCATGGATACCGTCGTTACCGGAAACAGGTATTTCACTTTCAGTGTTCCGGTTACGTATTCTGACAGCTTCATTTTTGGAGCATTTCCCGTTTCCACCGGTACGACTTTCACTCCTAAGGCAAGCACCAGACCGAGAACAGAAAAAACGACTGCAATCCAGAACGGCAGCGCCCAGCCAAACTGGTACACAAGAAAACCCGCACTTGCCATGCTGATAAACTGGGGCGTTACCGTTAAAAACTGCACGGTTCCCATCGCCCGTGAGGATTGATCGGGCCGGAAATACTGGGCGTACATAATCGTTGCCATCACCCACATCGCAGCCGTTACGCCGGCAAACAGCCGGGCCAGTAGAATAGGGAAAAAGGAATCGAAGTAAATCAACATCAGCCCGCTTACAATTGCAAAAGCAAACCCTGCTACATACAAGACTTTGCGCATATGCTGAAGCCGGTCGGAAAGAATGCCGAGCGGAAACCGCAGCAGCACCTGGGTCACGCCGTAGCTTCCGAGAATAATGCCGATCATATCCAAAGGAAACGCCTGGTATTCCAGGTACAGGCTGAATGTCGGAATATAAATATACGTAGCAAACCAAAAACAAAAAATACTAGCTAGAAATAATATATGGTGGCGGAGCGTAATCGTCGTTTTCATGCCGTACCTTCTTTCAGCCGGAACTTAGTCGCTGATGCCTTTTATCAAATCTACTGCCTCTGCGGCAGAAGTCACCGGGGTATGGCAGGAATAGTTTTCACATACATAAATAGTCGTACTGTTTTCCAGCTTTTTGTAGCCCTGCACGAAACGGACTGCCGGCTTCAACTGCTCGGCCTCTTCCGCGACGAGAAATGTAACGTTCGGATGAAAATCCTCCTGCAGGGAGTCGACGATATATTTCGTTTCTTCATCTTCCATGCTGGAAAGAACGACGACCTCTTTGGAAGAGGCTACAAGCGCACCGAGCGCCTGCAGAAAGTACATGTGGCTCTGCGGATACTGGGCCAGGTTTCCGGAAAACGCCTGCACGCAGCCTTTCGCGGTGTTTTCAAATACAGGATCTCCTGTCAGCCTTCCTAATCGAAGAAGTTGATAGGCAGCCACACTGTTTCCGGACGGCATGGCACCGTCGCTTGTTTCTTTTGGACGCACGAGAAGGGACTCGGCATCGCTTCCGTAAAAGAAAAAGCCGCCTTCCGCCTCATCCCAGAACAAGCGGATCATTTCGTGTCCGAGGACTTTGGCCTGTTCCAGGTAGTGCAGCTCAAACGTGCTCTCGTACATTTCAATGGAGGCCCACAGCATATTGGCATAATCCTCCAGAAAGCCTTTATGCTTCACTTCGCCGTCACGAAAGCGTACCATCAGGCGCTCTCCATCATATAGTTCTTTCTCAATAAAAGAATAAGCCTGCTTGGCAGCAATTAAGCTGTCTGCCTTTTTAAATACCCGGCCTGCTTTAGCCAGGGCGGCAATCGTAAGGCCATTCCAGGAAGTAAGAACTTTATCGTCTTTTAAAGGAGCCGTCCGTTTTTTTCTGGCGTCAAACAATTTCTTCCGGGCGTCTTCCAGCTTCCCGCGGAATGTTTCTTCGTCAATGCGGAAGGAAAGCGCTGCTTCTGATATAGAAGAGCCGATCGTATGCGGAATGCTGCTGCCTTCGAAATTGCCCTGTTCGGTAATATGATACACCGCGCCGTACTGTTCGGCCAGATCTTTGCCAAGAATCTGCTTTAATTCTTCAGGCGTCCAGACGTAGAATTTCCCTTCCACACCTTCCGAATCCGCATCTTCTCCGGAATAGAAGCCGCCTGCGCCGTCCTGCATGTCGCGGAGCAGGTAGGCTTGAATATCCCGGGCGGTTTCCCGGAAACGGCGCTCTTTTGTTACCTGATAGGCTTCAGTATATGCCATCAGCAGAAGCGCGTTATCGTACAGCATTTTCTCAAAATGGGGCACGAGCCACTTCTCATCTACAGAATAACGGGAAAATCCGAATCCGATGTGATCATAGATGCCTCCGGACGCCATGTGATCGAGCGTCTGCACGGCCATATTAAGCGCTTCTGCTTCGTTCGTATCCTGATAATAGCGGAGCAGAAACAAAATAGTGTGAGGCGTTGGGAATTTCGGCGCAGAGCCGAACCCGCCGTGCAGTTTGTCAAAGCTGTGAAACAGCTGCTGATAGCCCTGGGCCAGCGTCTCTCGTCCAATATCTATCTGGCTGGAGGCATAACCCGGCTGCAGCACTATTTCCATCTGATCGCTCACCTGTGCGATTTTAGCCGGGTCTTCGTTATACTTATCCGAGAGCTGTGTTACGACATCTATAATGCCTGGCATACCCTGCATACTCTTTTTTGGAAAATACGTTCCTGCATAAAATGGCTTCTGATCCGGTGTCAGAAACACGTTAAGCGGCCACCCGCCGTGACCTGTCATCGCCTGGCAGGCTTTCATATACAGCGCATCAATATCAGGACGCTCTTCGCGGTCCACTTTGATGGCGATCATTCGTTCATTTAAAAGTGCCGCTGTATCTTCATCCGCGAAGCTCTCCTCCTCCATCACATGACACCAGTGGCAGGTGGAATACCCAATCGAAACGAGCACCGGCTTGTTTTCCTTTCTGGCTTTTTCAAACGCTTCCTCTCCCCACGGAAACCAGTCGACGGGGTTATCTTTATGTTGAAGCAAGTAAGGTGATTTTTCATATTGCAGTCTATTCATTCAAACACGTCCTTTCTTTCATAGTATAGACGAAAAAGAAGCCGCCCAAACGGCGCCTTCTGTATTTTCTCATAGTTTGTCGTTTTTTTCTTTTCGAGTCTGTTTATTAGGCTTCTATATGGTAGCTTCATAAAAAACGCCGCCCCCTCGGACGGCATTAGGTACAGATGCTATTTTTCGATACGTACTTTGCTGATCGTTCTTCCTCTGGTTTCGAGTATTTCAAACGTCAGCTGATCGCGTTCGAGCGTTGCGCCTTCTTCCGGGAAACCGTTATGCTCTTTCAACAGGTAACCTGCGAGCACATCCTCTTCTTCCGGTATCTTTGTATCAAACACTGAATTCAGACGGCGCAGTGTCACCTTTCCATCGCAGATCACCTCGGAATCCGACACCTTTTTAATACTTGCTTCCTCTTCCAGATCCATTTCATCTTCTATTTCCAGACCGATCATCGCTTCAATAATATCCTCATGTGTCAAAATGCCTTCGGTGCCGCCGTATTCATCCAGTACAATCGCCATATGTTTCTTTTCTTTCGTCATACGGCGGAACACCCAATCAATTTTATGAAATTCGTATACAATCAGCGGATCGGGCGAACTGAAGGCTTCCAGCGGCCTTTCCGCTTCCATCGCCCAGGAAATTAAATATTTGGAATGAAACACGGAAACAATATCATCTATATCGTCATCGAATACCGGGTATCTTGTGTATGGTTTTGCAATCACTATGTCCCGTACTTCTTCGAAAGAAGCTCTAAGAGGCAGGGCTTCCATCTCAACCCGGGGCGTTTTCAGCACGTCTTTTACATTCAGGTTATGAAAATCGAGCATTCCTTTAATACGGTGGGACTCGGCTTCGTTAAACGTCCCTTCGGATCCGGCAATATCGACCATCGTCCGGAACTCTTCTTTTGAGACCGATGCTTCTTGTACCTGGCCTTTCGACAGGATCTTCGTTATAGCCCCTGTCAGTTTATTAAGCACAATCGTAATCGGTTTAAATATAATAACAAAAAAGCGGATTACTGGATAAATGACCGGTGAAATACGGTCTGCAAATGTTGCTGCAATCGACTTCGGTATGACTTCAGAAAAAATAATAATAATAACAGTCAGAATGGCTGACGCAATTCCAATACTTACCCCGTATTGAATCGCAAGAGCCGTGACGAGCGTCGGCAGCAGAATATTGGCTATGTTGTTTCCTATTAGGATTGTTGTAATAAATTCACTCGGACGTGACACCAGATCAAGCAGTTTTCCTGCTTTTTTATCTCCGTTTTCCGCTTTCGTCTGCAGCTTCATTTTGTTCGTTGCCGTCAGCGCTGTTTCACTTCCGGAAAAGAAAAATGATACAAATAATAAAATGATGATCGCAATGATCACTGGGGTTCCTCCTTGGCTATGTACAATGACATAATCGTTAGTGTAGTCTGATGTAGTAAAGCAGGTTTTCGTCTTGATTTCTGCTTCTTCGTGTCCGCTCTTTCCTATTGCTTTTCCTCCGGCACCGGTTATAAACATGCTATACTTGGGGAAAGAACAGCCGGAGATATACCGCAATGAAAGGAGCTGGTTTCACGTGAAACAACCGGGCATTCAAAAGCCTATTCCGTATTACGAGCAGTTTTACCATTCCCTGAAGGCCATGATCGTAGAAGGCACGCTTACCCCCGGCGAGCGTATTAACGAAACGCAGCTGGCAAAGGATTTCGGGGTAAGCCGCAGCCCGATACGCGAAGCCATCCGGGTGCTTGAACGGGAAGGACTTATCGTTTCCGATGAAAAAGCCAAAGTAATGGTGTATCAGCCTACGTTTCAGGATGTAGAAGAAATTTATCAATGCAGGCAGGCACTGGAATCCTTTGCCGTGCGCTTAATGATAGACGCAGCAGACGCAGACGAAACCGCACAGATCGGCCGGGTGCTTGAAGAAACGAAACAGGCCATTCATCGGGAAGCGCCGGCCCGGGAAATCATTAAACTGAATGAATCCTTTCATAATCATATCATTCTCTTCAGCAGAAACAACCGCCTCAAAAAACATATTGATGAACTTCGCTCTTTAATGTATTTGTTCCGGACCTACAATTTCACCGGTACCGATAGAGCTTTAACAATAGAAGCCGAGCATACAGCGGTGTACCGGGAAATCAAAGCCGGAAACAAAGAAGCCGCAGCGAAAGCCATGATCGATCATCTTGAGCACGATCTCAACTATTTAAAAGACCAGCTGCAGACGAAAGCACTTATCGTATAACCTATATGAGACAGAATAAAAGCCCGGCTCCCCAGCCGGGCTTTTATTTGACTACGCCTGCAGGCGGCGGATGATTTCATCTTTCACCTCTGTAGTAGTGGAGGTTCCTCCAATATCACGGGTCATAATACCGTCTGCAATAACGCCTTCAATTACTTCAAGTAAACGATCAGCTATTTTTTCTTCTCCGAGATGATCAAGCATCATCTTGGCTGTCCAGATCTGGCCGATCGGGTTTGCAAGCTCCCTGCCGACAATGTCAGGGGCAGAGCCGTGCACCGGTTCAAACATGGAAGGATATTTGCCGTTCATATTAATGTTCGCTGCAGGTGCAATACCGACGCTTCCCATAATGGCTGCACCAATATCGGTTAAAATGTCGCCGAATAGATTGCTTGCGACAATTACATCGAATCGCTCGGGAGCTGTCACAAAAAACGCGGCCAGCGCATCAATATGCTGGGAGTCTGTCTGAAAGTCGGGATATTCCAACGCTACTTCTTCAAAGATTTCGTCCCAGAAAGGCATGGAATGAATGATGCCGTTGGATTTTGTTGCGCTCGTTACTTTTTTGCCGCGTTCTGCCGCCAGTTTAAACGCATGACGTACAGCCCGTTCGGTTGCTTTTCTCGAAAACACGGCGCTTTGGATGGCTATCTGGTTTTCCCCTTGATATATACGGCCTCCGATCTCGCTGTATTCGCCTTCACTGTTTTCGCGGACGACCACAATATCGAAATCGTTGGGATTGGCCAGCTTCGATTGCAGGCCTTTGAATGTTTTAGCCGGCCTCATGTTGAGCACCTGCTCAAAATTGCGGCGGATGTTGATCAGCAGCCCCCACAGGGAAATGTGATCGGCTACCAGCTCCGGGTTTCCAACCGCCCCTAGAAATACGGCATCAAATTCTTTTAATGTCTCCAGCCCGTCGTCGGGCATCATCTTTCCGTGCTCTAAGTAGTATTCACAGCTCCATGGAAACTGCGTAAATTCAATCTCCACTCCTCCGAACGCCTGCACTGCAGCCTGTACAACTTCCTCTGCTGCCGGTACGACTTCTTTTCCAATTCCATCACCGGGGATACTCGCTATTTTTAATGTTCTCATCTACTCGTCCTCATTTCCGTCGACCGTCGACTTTTTATCATCATATCCTACCTTTGTTTATTTGTAAACGCCTCCATATATGTATAAAAAAGAGTCTTCCCTTTTAAAAAAAGAAGACTCTTCGCTGTCAGCGGCGGACCGGCCGGCTCGGCCGGAACTGCTGGCGCATAATATTATAAATGGCGGAGACATAGCTCATTGGATGGGAAATTTCTTCGTTCTGCATCGTGTAACGCTCCATCTCAATTCGTCCGGACCGTGTACTCATAGACGTCGACAGGTCTTCATTGTATATCGCCATCGCCCGCTTTAAATAATATTGATGCTCTTTCTTGAGCTTGCTGTTGGCGGACAGCTGATGGGCAATATCATCCCGCACTGCCCGTGATAAATCGGTGCGGTCCCGGGACGACAGAATCAGCATGTCCATTAAATGCAGGGTTTTTGAACCGGAGTGCTCTTCGATTTTCCGCTTGGCCGTAATGATGGAGCTGAGCATAATTTGATAAAGAGCACCGTACGCAATAATATTTAAAAGACTTGTTAAAAAGCCGCCTCCAAACAGTTCAAACAAATACAAGCCGGCATTCCGGTACAGCAGGCTGCCATAAATAATATTGAGTACGATAGAAGCAAGCAGCCACTCCATGGCAATCATGCCGAGAAATACGGCGTAGTTTCGGTTCAGCTTGTCTTTTAGCATGCGACGGAGAGCAATAGCAAAAGTAAAAAGCAGAATAGGCGTCATAATAATGACGAGTAAGTCAAAAAAGTTAGCACTTCCTGTAGGCACGGGAAGAGAGGTAATGCTGCCGGTTCCGCCGGAAATAATTCCGCGGCTGCCTTCAATAGCTGCAAATATCATATGTGTCGTTCCCCCTGTTATATGTATCAAATCATCTACCTATTATACCACGCGCGGCGGGCTTTCCAAGCTGATAAAAAGACGTCCCTTTTCAGGCACGCCTTATGTATTAAATAAGCTTATGAGTGCTGTCTTCGCCGACTTCGTCGGTCCAGAATACTTCAATTTCATTTAACCGGTGAAACTTGCTCGGGATCAAAGTAATGATAATGTTGGCTCCGTTTCCTTTAATGACTCCTTTTCTCCAGTTGCTGCCTTCGTAGGAGCGGTGTTCAGTATAATCGGCGCCGTCAAATAAAATTTCTGTAATTCTTGCTTCGCCGTTACCAATATTGGTAATAACGATTTCCTGGCGCGCTCCTTTTATCACCTTATCGATCGTGAAAAAGGCTTTATGCTGATTGTCGATTTCGTTTCGGAGCCGGCTTTCTTCCTGCTCGTAGTTCTTTTTCACATATTCTATGTGATCCTGGGCAATGGTAACCTGTTCTGCTGCGGCCTGTGCCTGCTTTTTAGCTGTATTTGCCTGCAGCCATGCAAACAAGGCAGCTCCCAGGCTGATTACGATCACAAGTATATTTATTGAGGTCATTGTCATTCATAACTCCCTTCTATGATAAATAGTATAAGAAATAAACAGCGTGCCACCAAGTCCGGCGGACAGAGAAAGCTCTTCATTAGTATAACAAAAATAAAAACCCTTATTGCCGGATTGGTGCTTTTTCGATGATTTTCCACATTAAAAAGCAGGAGAGCGCACTCTCCTGCTTCTACAATTGATGAATCGGCGTGCCGATTGCTTTTTCTGCAGCTTCCATGATGCTTTCTCCAAGCGTCGGATGCGCATGGACAACAAGAGAAACGTCTTCAGCAGTTAAACCGGATTGAATGCAGACGGCCAGTTCGTTGATGAGCTCCGGAGCGCCTTCCCCCGACGCTTCTGCACCTAATATCGTTCCGTCTGCCCGATCGGTGATCATCTTAACCATTCCGGCTCCAGCATTTAATGTCAGAGCCCGGCCATTGTGGTTTATCGGAAAATTATCTGCGTTCACTTCGTATCCTTCTTTTTCCGCGGCGTCTTTCGACAAACCGACCGAAGCGAGCGGCGGATCTGAGAAAACGACAGCTGGAATAACGTAATCGGTGCTGTCGCCATCCTCTCCTTCCAGTGCCTCGCATACTAATTTCCCCTGTTTGGAAGCGCGGTGGGCAAGAGCCGGTCCCGGCGTAATATCCCCGATCGCAAAAATATGGGACACGCTTGTACGACAGGCCGGACTCACCTCAATAAAGCCTTTATCATCGACCATAATACCTGCCTTCTCCAGCTCCAGCTTCTCTGTATTAGGCTTTCTCCCTACGGTCACAAGCACATACTCACTTTCCTGTGTTTCTGTCTGCCCGCCTTTTTCATACGTGACGGAAGCGGATTTTTCAGTCGTCTCCACCTTCGTTACCTTCGTATCTGTATGCACGGCTACGTTCGACCGGGCTTCCAGCTCTTTAGCGACCAGCTTGGACATAGACGCTGGAAACCCGGGCAGAATGGAAGACAATCCTTCAATGATCGTTACTTCCGTTCCGAAATTGGCAAACATCGTCCCAAGTTCGATGCCGATATAGCCGCCGCCAATTACCGTTATCGACTCCGGCTTTTTGGTTAAAGCAAGCGCTTCAGTCGACGAAAGTGTGCGGGCATTAAAAGGAAACGCCGGAATTTCAATAGGAGAGGAGCCGGTGGCCACGATGCAGTGGGAGAATGTGATTTCCTGCTCCTCTTCTCCCGTTACCTTTACCCGTTTAGGATCAACGAAAGCCGCTTTTCCCTTTAAAATAGTCACCCCCGCTGCCTGCAGCAGCCCTTTCACTCCGCCTGTAAGCTGTTTTACAATGCCTGTTTTCCACTGCTGCAGCTTCTGAAAATCAATTTCCGGCGCCGGATATTGGATGCCGGCTAATGCCGCCCGGGCGGGCATCGCTGCATAGTGACCGGCTTCAATTAACGCTTTGGAGGGAATACAGCCCACGTTTAAACATGTGCCGCCGAGCTCACCTTTATCCACTATCGTCACCTTTGTGCCATTTTGGGCCGCACGGATTGCGGCCACATATCCTCCGGGACCCGCACCGATAATAAGAAGCTCTGTGTTCTGCTCCTTCATCCGCCCACCTCCTACAGCATCATCTGATACGGATGCTCCAGTGAAGCTGCGACATCTTTTAGAAACCGGCTTGCCGGATCGCCGTCAATGATGCGGTGGTCAAAGGTTAAGCTGAGCGGCAGAAATTTCCGTGCCTGCGGCTGCCCTTCGATCATAACCACTTCTTCCTGCAGCGAGCCGATGCCGAGAATACCGGCTTCCGGCGGGTTCAGAATCGGGGTGAAGTACTCGATTCCTGTTGCTCCCAGGTTCGTAATGGTAAACGTCGAGCCGGACATTTCGTTTGTATCGAGCCGGTTTTCACGTGCTTTTTCTGCCAGGGTTTGAATGCTCTCCGCCAGTCCCAAAACCGATTGCAGTTCGGCATGGAACACTACCGGCACGATCAGACCGTCATCAAGCGACGCGGCAATACCTAAATGAACGTATGGATACGTATGAATCGCGTCTTCAATATAGGCACTGTTCATGCCGGGATGAGCCTGCAGGCTTTTCACGACCGCTTTGGCAATAAAAGCGGTCAGCGTCAGCGTCACGGGCTCCCCGTTTTGCTCCAGGCTTTGCTTGGCCTGCTTCTGCACGCTGAGCAGATCCGTTACATCTGCTTTTTTCATTAACGTCAGCTGTGCGCTCTGCAGCAGGCTTTGATGCAAATTCTCTGCGATGGCTTTTCGTATGCCCCTTACCGGTGTTTTTGTTACGGCTTCTTCTATCCCGGCGTAAGGAACGATTTCCGTTTGAGGCGCTGGTTCCTCCGGGACAGACACAGCATGATTTTCTACGTCCTGCTTGGTAATTCGTCCCTGCGGTCCCGTGCCTGAAAGCTCTTCGAGCGGAATGTTTTTTGATTTTGCCAGCTTTTTAGCCGCCGGAGAAATTTTAATATGCCTGGAATCTGACGCCGATCGGCCGTTTGTTCTCGGCGCTTCTTCCACCTCGGCCGACGATGACTGCTGCCCGGCTTCCGGCGCTTTATCATCGGTCTTGGCACCAGGTTTCGGCTTTTCCCCTTTTTCCCCAATATAGGCGAGCGGCTTCCCTACCGCCAGCGTATCATCCACCTCTGCAATCACTTCGATAATGACCCCGTCGGCCGGGGCTTCCAGCTCATTCGTAATTTTATCGGAGCTGATCGTGACAAGGGGGTCCCCTTTTTTCACTTCATCGTTCGGTTTAACGAGCCATTCCACGATCGTGCCTTCCTCCATGCTCATTCCAAATTTAGGCATCACCACTTCCTGTGCCATGCGCCTCACTCTCCTTCAGCCTGTTCTTAGGTTTATCAGCTTGCGACAATAGATTCGTCGTCAATCAGTTCAGCGACCGCTTTAATCACTTTCTCCGGAGATGGCAGATACAGATCTTCCAGCGATGGGGAAAATGGAACCGGGCTGTGTGGTGCGGTTACCATCTTTATCGGGGCATCAAGGAAATCAAAGCCTTTATCCGCTACCATGGCTGAAATATCGGTAGCCGCGTTGCAGCGTGGATTGGCTTCGTCAACAATGACGAGCCGGCTTGTTTTCTGGACCGATTTTAAAATAGTGTCTTCATCAAGCGGCGACAGGCTGCGCGGATCTACTATTTCGGCCTGAATGCCTTTTTCTGCCAGCTTGGCGGCTGCATCGAGTGCCGTCTGCACCTGCTTGCCGATTGCAACAATCGTTACGTCATCGCCTTCCCGCTTAATATCCGCTTTGCCGATTGGGATTTTGTAATGACCTTCCGGTACTTCTCCTTTAACATTGTAGAGTGTCTTGTCTTCAAAGAAGATCACAATGTCATCGTCTTCAATCGCGGAAATTAAAAGCCCTTTGGCATCAGCCGGCGTTGAAGGCACAACGACCTTAAGCCCTGGAATAGCGGTAAACATGCCATACAGGCTCTGCGAATGCTGGGCCGCCGCCCGGAACCCGGCGCCGTGCATTGTGCGGATAACAAGCGGAATTTTCGCGTGCCCGCCAAACATGTAGCGCAGCTTCGCGCCCTGGTTCATCACTTCATCGAGGCAGCTGCCGATAAAGTCGTTAAACATCAGCTCGGCAATCGGTCTCATACCGGTTGCCGCTGCGCTGACGGCCGCGCCGACGTAGCCCGCTTCTGCGATCGGCGTATCGAGAACCCGGTCGCGTCCAAATTCCTGAACGAGTCCCTGGGTGACGCCCATTACGCCGCCCCACGCTTCTTCATCCTGCAGGTGGTCTACGTTCGCTCCGCCCGCTACATCCTCTCCAAGCAGAATCACATGTTCATCATTTCGCATCGTAATGGCCATAGCTTCATTGACTGCATCCGAAAAAGATATTTTTCTTGTCATCTTTTATTCCTCCCCGCCCGGCTGGTATTCGACGTACACATCTGTGGTGAGCTGGTCTGCTTCCGGCATTGGACTTTTCTCTGCAAATTCCACCGCGTCTTCTATTTCTTTCCTTACGTTTTCGTCAATGGAATGAAGCTCATCTTCTGACGCCAGATCCGTAGTCAATACGTGCTGGCGGAAGCGGATAATCGCATCCAGTTCCTTTAGATGCTCCTCGCGCTCTTCATTCGTTTTGTACTTCTGGGCGTCTCCTTCGAAGTGGCCGTAGTTGCGGTACGTTGTGCATTCAATTAACGTCGGGCCTTCTCCGTTTCTTGCCCGCTCTACAGCGCGTTCCGCTGCTTCATATACTGCCATCGTATCTTTGCCGTCCACCGTTTCACCCGGAATATTGTAAGAGGCCGCCCGGTCGGCAATCGATTCGCAGCTGGACGCATATTCAAATGGAGTGGCTTCTGCGTACCCGTTGTTTTCCGCGACAAAGATAACCGGAAGCTTCCAAATCGCCGCCATGTTGATGCCTTCGTGGAATGTGCCGTGGTTATTGGCGCCGTCACCAAAGAAACAAACCGCCACCCCGCCTGTTTTGCGGAGTTTGGCTGACAGCCCTGCTCCGGTTGCGAGAGGGAAACCACCTCCTACAATCCCGTTTGCACCAAGCATGCCTTTGCTGACATCTGCAATGTGCATCGAACCGCCTTTTCCTTTACACAGCCCGGTCGATTTACCGTAAATTTCGGCCATCATGCCTTTCAGGTCACACCCTTTGGCAATGCAGTGACCATGGCCGCGGTGGGTGCTTGTGATGCTGTCCTTGTCATCGAGATGCGCACATACTCCGACTGCCACCGCTTCTTCTCCTGCATACAAGTGAACAAATCCCGGCAGGACGCCTGTGCTGAACGTTTCATGAACCTGGTCTTCAAACCTGCGTATTTCTGCCATCTTCTGATACATCCATTTTGCTTTTTCCGACGTAAGTGACTTCTGCTGCGTTTCCGATACTCCCATTCTCGTTAACCTCCTTATGAGTAAATGATGCCGGAATCCGGCCGTTCTACTATGAGTAATTGCAAAATCCATGCCAAAAAGAGAACGCTTACAAAATAAGCATTCTCTTCTTTTTATTCTGTATGAAATTGGGAATCTGCGGGACATGTCCCATTTTGTCTCAAATCGTCCCACTCTGTCTTTTTTCAGGAAAGCTTGTACTTAGCCAATTTCCGGTAAAAGGAGCTTCGGGGAATGCCGAGCTGTTCTGCTGCCAGGGAGGCTTTCCCCCCGTGCTGACGCAGCGCCTTTTCCAGATAATCCTTTTCCATCTGCTCCCGGACAGAAAGCGACGGAGCCGGCGGTGTTTCCTCATGCTCGGGGGAAATCTGCTGCATGTAGGCTTCGATCTGACGGGCAGTAGGCGTTTCCTCCTGAAATTCTACATACAGGCCTTCGAGCACATTAAACAGTTCGCGGATGTTGCCTTCCCATTTCTGCCGCTGCAGCACTTGAATGGATTCTTCCGTCCACGTAAACAGCCATCCGTTTTGATGAAAATAGTAATGCACGAGCGCAGGAATGTCCTCCCGGCGCCGGCGCAGCGGCGGCAGATGAATCGCATATACGTAAATCCGGTAATACAAATCCTCCCGGAAGGTGCCGCTCTGTACCTGTTCGCCGAGCGGCCGGTTGGATGCGGTAATCAGCCGGAAGTGGACGCGTCTTGTTTTGTCTCCTCCGACCGGCGTGACTTCTTTTTCCTGAAGAACCCGCAGCAGTGCCACCTGCATCGCAGCCGGAATTTCACCAATTTCATCCAAAAACAGTGTGCCTCCATCCGCCTGCACGATTTTTCCGGGAGCGCCCTCTTTCTTTGCGCCCGTAAACGCTCCCGGCGCATAGCCGAACAGCTCGCTTTCGAGCAGATTGGCCGGAACGGCTCCGCAGTTAATCGCAATAAACGGGGCATTGGAACCGGCATGGCTTTCGTGGATAGATCGGGCCATCACTTCTTTTCCGGTACCCGTCTCCCCCGTTATATGAACGGTGACATTCGTACGGGAGGCTTTTTCCGCTTTTTCAAGCACGTGCCTGAATGCGCTGCTTGCACCGGTAACTCCTTTAAAGGCAAAGGTTTCGGTCCAGCCGGTGCCATATCGTTCCGGTTCTTTCACCGGAACTGCCACGTAACTTCCGATCACCTGTCCATCGTTTAACGAATATACCGGCTGCCTGGTCCCGGCAAAAGGCAGATTTTCCATAGAGTCACCCGGGGATACGCTCAGGCTCTTTTTTGCCTCCGGGGAAAGATACACAATACGGCCCCTGCGGTCCGCTACAAGAAAGGACGTCTCCTGTTTCCCAAGACGCTCGAGCGCATAATGCATGAGGGCAATTTCTTCTTCTTTAATAACCTGCTGCCACTTATGCTCAATCGCGTAGGCGGCGGAAACGACCGTGCCGAGCAGATGCTCATGATAACCCGCCGCGGATGGGCTGGAAATATCGAGAATGCCGATCACATCTCCTCTTTCATCCCGGATCGGGGAAGCCGAACACCCCCAGCTCTGGGAGGCCAGCGAGAAATGTTCCGGTCCGTTCACCGTAATAGCTTCTCCTGTAGAGAGCGCCGTCCCAATCGCATTCGTGCCGACTTCCTTTTCCGTCCACTTTACGCCTTCTGTAAAATTAATATGCGTTGCAAGCGCTTTTGCTTTGTCCTGCCCCATCAGCTTTAATACATAGCCATCTCTGTCAATCAGCAGAATGATCATGTTCGTTTGGGCATACATCTGTGCCAGCTTCTGCATAAATGGCACCGCAATTTCAATCAGCCGTTTGTTTTCCTCGCGTTTTTTCTGAAGGGCCCCGCTCTCAAGGCGCAGAATCCCTTTTCCATTGTATGGATCCACTCCGTTTTTCCGGCACTGGTACCAGGAAGCGGCAATCCGTCTGCTGATCCTGGACGTGTCCAGCGACCCTTCCTGCACGAACCGCTTCCACTGCTCTTTTGTTACCTGACCAGCCATCATGAAGCTCACCTCAATTATATTTTATAAAAGACAGGTCTGCTTTTTCATCTGCATGATAGAAGTGTATGAGTGGAATTGCCGTGTCGTATTGTCTCTTCTTTTAAGTATATATGATAACGCTTACATATGGTAGGGAGGAATTGCACGCAGCTCGTTGATTGAGTTTGAAGCTGGTATTATATTGTAGACAGCTGTAAAAAAAGGTCCTCATCGCGTGAAAATAATTTTTTCGGTAAATCGTAAATATATAAGATCTATAAATTGTAACTAGTTTACCTTTTTTGTTCATGATAAAATAAAATTTACAATATTCGGTATATTTACCTCCGCAAATAAAATCCAATTGTCTTTTACATCATCCCCCTTCTCTAACTATAAATTCCTTCGCTATTATTTACTCCAAAAGATGCACTTTCCTTTTCTCTCCGTTGTTTGTCAATCCTGAAAAAAAGGAGGCCGGCTCTGAAAAAATGGCAGCAATCGGATCAAAAACTAAAAGGCCTACACTCGTTTTCTGCTTATACTACTTTTAAAAGGAGTGTTGATCATGAAAAAAAAGATTCTTATCTATGGGGTAGGACCTCTCGGCAGTTTATTTGCCGAGCGCCTCGCTGAAGCCGGCCACTCCGTGTTTCTGCTCGATCATGGAGAACGGCAGCAGGAGCTGAAGGAGTACGGTGTGGTTATCCAAAATGCTGAATCCGGCGAACAAACGATTACAAGTCTACCAGTAGTAGACAAGCTCAACGAGGAAGATGAGTACGATTTAGTTATTGTGCCGATGCGCAAGAATTTGGTTTCCGACATTCTGCCAAGTTTAGCCGCCAATAAAAAAGTGCCAACCTTTTTATTCATGATGAATAATGCGGCAGGGCAGCAGGCGTTTATTGATGCAGTCGGCAAAGAAAGAGTTATGGCCGGCTTCCCTCTTTCCGGCGGCTTTAAGAAAGGGCACGTGATGCATATGCTGCCGGTGGACGAAAAAAAGCCCGTCACTCTCCCAATAGGTGAAGTAGATGGAAATATTTCTGACAGAACCCGTGAGGTCGCAGCGATTTTGGAATCCATGCGCGGTTACCGGGCAGAGATTCGCAAGGACATGGACGATTGGCTGAAAACGCACGTAGCATTGCTGATTCCAACATTTGCTCCGGCCGTCTATGCCTGCAATACTGATTTGAAGCATTTCGCCGATACCCGTGATGCCCGGGTCATGCTAAAGCGCGCGCTTCATGAATCATTGCGTGCCACCCAGAATGCAGGGATCCCCCTTACTCCTCCAGGTCTGCGGATTGTCGATGGAATTCCTGAACCTATTTTTGTGGCAACTCTTGGCAAAATGGCAGGCAATTCAACATTTGAAAATGTGATGGGGCATTTAAACAACGCGGCGGATGAAGTGAAACATTTGACCGATGAGTTTTATGAGATGATCCGTCCAGGAAATACGCCGACACCGACTGTAGACCAGCTTGTGGAATATACGTACGGCAGCAAAGAACCCATGCCTATCGGGGCCAAAAGCATTCCTCTGCAGTGGGGAGCCATATACGGGACGGCTATTGGCATTGCAGCCGTTGCCGGCCTGATTAAAATAGCAAAGAATAAATAAAATTCTCATGTCCTGCCGAATGATAAAAAAACAAAGCCACATTTACCCTTCATTCCAAAAGTTAAATATACGTTCGGGAACGAAAACGGCAGGGCGCACGGTGGGGCCAGGGAGCATTTGCTTTTTCGTCCATAAAAAGCTCTTGCTCCACTGGTTACCAAAGTCGAATTTCCGGGAGGATGTTCCATGAAATCATTAATTGTTTATTATTCCCATTCGGGAAACAATGAAAAGCTGGCTATGGAGTTACGGGATAGAATGGAATGCGATATGTACGAGATTAAGGAAGAAAAGAAACGGAAAGACCTTTCCATTCTTTTCGATATTTTATTAAAGCGTAATTCGCGCCTGGCTGCTATTGACTTTGATATAAGCGGCTACGGGGCAATCATTTTACTGGCACCTATCTGGGCGGGGAAAATTGCGACGCCAATGCGGACATTTATCAAAATGGAAAAAGATAAATTAACGAATTATTCCTTTATCACCTTATGCAGCGGAGCGGATGGGCAGCGGGAAAAAATCACGTCCGAACTGTCTACCCTTACCCCGCAAAAACCAACGGCGGTGGCAGAGCTGTGGATTAACAACCTGCTTCCTGAAGACCAGCGCAATAAAATCAAATACACGAGCAGCTTCCGGGTGGAAAAGCAGCATATGCAGCAGTTTGATGCAGAGATCAAATCCTTTTTGGAGAGTTTCCAGCCGGTGAGGGGATAGTTGAGGAAGCAGCAATACTTTCACCGGTCGATCCCAGTAATGCTCGTATTGTTTATAAGCGAGATATATGGATTTCTTATTACAGGTGTTTCTTTTTTTATAAAAGGGAGCAATCCCTCTTTTCATAATATTAAATCGTATAATAAAAAATGCTTATCATTTACCAGGAATAAATTACACGGAAAAAATCCGAGCCCAGAGAAAGACTCCGGGCTCGGCACAAGCGATTATTCAGGCTTTTTGGAAAGCCCTTTATTGTTAGCTACCTAAGATCTTAGAATATTTATTTCTTTAAATATCCCAACTTTTCAGCATAATAACAGCTAATAAAATAACAAAAAAGCAGCCCACACACCTTGGACCGCTTTTTCTTCTTTCCTCTATGCTTTCAGACTGTGGTTATTTTAATAAAATCTGATCGGGAGACCTCGAAGAAGAACCGGTATTTGCCTATGTCTCCTCCATCATCTATGCCTTGAACAACAAGATCGTGGGTCCACCGTTCTACGGGACGGGAATCGTCTTTGCGCCGATAGACAGGTTGAAGAGGCGGCCCTGAACCAGCCATTAGTTCTCCAGCTGAAATAAACTTTGCTTCCACTGGGTAAGCATCGTCCCCCATTCCAAGAACATTGCCTACCACCCACAAAGAAGCTTCGTAGAATGTTTCGTCTTCGCTGGCTACAACCGACTCAGCTCCAGCACCTATCAATCCCCCGGCTGCAGCTGCAGCTGCCTCATTCAGCTTAGCGGCGACCCTGCGGGCGATATCCTCAATGTTTCCACTGTCGTTTTCTATCCATGCTACGCGAATGTACAAATCTTCTACCGTAACATCTTCCACTAGAGGCATTTGTGGAAATGTGAGCCGTGCCCCCGGCTTGCCCATATTCAAGTGCTTACTGGCCGGAATCCGTATTGACTGAATCAATCGGTTGGCTGGTCCATGTACGGAAATCACCCCATATACCTCGTCAGAGCTTTCCTGCCGTACCTGGCACTCAATCGCTACCAACCGCACGGTAAATTCAGAAGTTTGAATTTGGTGTGTTTGGCGATTTTGATGAACGTATTGAATGTGACCCGAGCGGCACTGCAAAATCCACTTTCCTGGTTCCATCTCAGATATAGAAAATTTTGTTGGGTCCAACGGCAGACCAACTGGAGAAAATTCCCCACCGGAGCGTTTCCACGCCTTTATGAGTTCCTTTTCGGCCTGTTGTTTTTCCAAAATCCAGCTAATGTTATTATGAAAATCACGATCAATCTTGTCGACTGGAACTTTATACTTGTTTTGGCCATTGTAGCGTTCTAGAACAGTAGAATCTTGACCGGGGATTAATTTTTCAGTTATAACTTTCTGGAACCGGTTAGAAGCTTGCGTAGGAAATTCAACCGCTTTTGGAGTGACTTTAAGCTGACCGCTTCGCAAAGCGGCAGAAATTAGGTCAACATTTTTAGAAGCAGGCATAACACTCCCTCCTTTCGTCCTTTAGTCTAATAGCCTTACTCTTAAATCGGCTCATCAAACTTCCAGTCTACTAAGTGCTTTTCTTTTTCATCCCCTCTCATTGGTTATTTTAAAACATTTGATTCTTTTTCTAATAAAAATATTTTAATGCTATCTTCAAAAAATATGGAAAAATATAATTATTGAAAAAAGCTTCTCATATTCAAAGCTTAAAATTTGTCTCTATGTATGAAACGCTCTCAAAGTCTTTACAAATTTAATTACTATAATTTTTCAACTAAATAATATCACATTTTCAATAAATTGTGTTAAATAATTTAAATATTATGAATATTTAAATTAACATTTAAAGATTTTATAAAAGTAAAAGGCATAAAATAATATCTTTGGAAATTTTTTTAATATATCTTCCAAATATTATCCAAAGTTTAATTTTATAAAAACTTTTCTCTTTATAAGAGAGTATAATTACCTAAAGAGGAGGGATTCTCATGAGAATAAAAAACAGTGCCGCGATACTTGCTTCTGTATTTTTATTAGCAGCTCCAACGACTGCCGGTGCGTTTGAACTCACTATTCCTGAAGCAGAAATTGATGCTTTTCTGCAGGAAGATGGGACGGTGCAGGTGGAAGAATCTTTTACTTATGACTTTGAAGGGGAATTCAATGGCGTTGTCAGAACGCTGAATCACCCGGAATATGCTCCTATTGAAAATATAGAAGCATTTGAAAATGGAGAACCGCTGGAAATCGAGACGGAAGAAGAAATCGTTCACCGTATTCACCGGCTGGGAGAAGATGAAAGCTTTACCGTCGATCTTCAGTATACGATTGAAGACGGGGTAGAACGCTACGATGATCTCGGCGAATTTTACTGGGCGTTTTTCGACAGCTCGAACGAAACAGATTACGAGTCGGTGCAGATTCGGGTGCACCCGCCGGGATCTTCCGAAGAAACGGAAGCGATCGGCTACGATGAAGCGGAAAATTCAGAGCAGATCACTGACGAATACGTCCTATTTGATATGGGGCAGGTGGAAAGCGGAGAAAATGGAGATGTCCGCGCCGCTTTTGATAACACACTGTTTGAAGGTGTCGCCCGAACTGCTGACGGCTCTGCAGCCGAAGAAATCCAGGAAGAAAAAGAAGAACAGGAAGAAGCTGCGGCTGCCGCCGCTGCCCGCCAGGATTTTCTATCAAATGCTGCACCGCTAGCCATTCCTCTTCTTGCCCTGCTGTTTTTAAGCGTGATTTATATGGATCGGAGAAAATACAGCCACTTGAAACAAAGTGCCTATTCCAATGACCTCACTCCCGGGCCGCCGCCGCTTGAGCTGAGTATGCCTGCTACGATGTATTACGTAAGTCCAGCTGTCACCTCTGAAATGCTTACTGCTTCATTGCTTGATCTTGTCAGGCAGGGTAAGGTGACGCAGGCAGGAGAAGACAGCTTTCGTCTGGAGAGCCGGGAGAATCTGAGAACGCATGAAAGGATTCTCGTTTCGATGCTGTTTGATGAAATGGGAAAGGAACATGTATTTCGTCTCTCCGACATGGCCGACTATTTGAAGAACGAAAAGAATTATGAAACCTTTGAGGCAAAAAAAGTCGAATGGGATAAAGCCGTTACAGCAGAAAAACAGGAAGCGGCTTTAAAAATCAATAAACGCGGTTTCAAAATAAGGCTGGGAACTGCAGCTTTCCTCCCCCTTGCTTTAGGAATTTTGTATATTGTAGACGGTATGCTCGTGCCGTTTGTTTTCCTGCTTGTGCTGTTCCTTTTTGTTTTCGGATATGCGCTGGTGTACCAGCCCAGAACCGAAAAAGGATGGAAACTGCTGCGGGACTGGAAAGACTATAAAGACGAAGTGGCCCGTTATGAAACGAGCGACTGGCAGACCCTCCCGCCGGAAGAACAAAAGCTTGCTTTTGTATACGGACTTGGGTTGAACTTGAAGTCTGTCACGAAAATGAGTGAAGACCTGACAAAAGAATTCTCAACCAAGCCGGAGGTTTCCGGCGGATACAACAGCAATGTGCCCATATTTATGACAGGCGGCCTCCTCGCCAGTACGCAGTTCCAATCATCTTCTGCAGAAGCGGCAAGCTCTTTCAGCGCTTCCAGCAGTGGAAGTGTTGGAGGAGGAGGCGGTATTGGCGGAGGCGGTGGAGGCTCCGGTGGCTTTTAATAGATAATTCATTATGTTATTGAGGTTCCATTACGGCTGATCAAACAGAGAAACAACCGTTTTCTTCAAAAAGGCGGTTGTTTCTTTATGTTCCCAAAGGAAAATTTTCCTTTAAAGGCATAATTATATAAATAAAAAGAAAATTTCTCACTTCCAACCTTGTTATTATTCATCCGGCATATTAAGATGACTTCAGGATATAGTTCGGAAGGAGTTGACACAGAATGCGTCCAACGGAACCAGACATCACCTCATTTAATATGAATTTTTTCAGCCTGCAGGGAAAAACGGCCATTATCACCGGCGGCAATTCAGGGCTCGGCCAGGGATGCACGCTTGCTCTGGCCAAGGCAGGCGCAAATATATTCGCTGTCAGTATGACAGATGATGACGACCTGACCCGGAAATTAGTGGAACAGGAAGGCGTTCAGTATCACCTGAAAATTGCTGATATTACGCAGGATAATGTATGTACGGAAATAGTAAAGGAATGCATTAATCTCTTTGGCACGGTCGATATTCTGATGAATAACGCAGGCATCGGCATATACGAAAAAAATGTAACAGAATTCACGAGGCTCCAGTGGGACAAAATGGTGTCCGTTAACTTAACGGCTCCTTTTGAATTAGCGAACGAAGCTGCTAAACATATGATTAAGCAGAAGAGCGGAAAAATCATTAACACGTGCTCCGTCTTCTCTTTTCTGGGCGGCCAATGGTCTCCGGCGTATGCTGCAACCAAACACGGCCTGGCAGGTTTCACGAAAGCTTACTGCGATGAGCTCGCTCAGTACAATATTCAAGTGAACGGCATCGCGCCGGGCTATTTTGCAACCGACATCACAAAATTAACGAGAGCAGATATCGAAAAAAACCAGCGCGTTCTCGATCACATTCCCGCCAACCGCTGGGGAAACATTCTTGATTTAATGGGAACCGTTGTTTATTTGGCATCGGATGCGTCCAATTATGTGAACGGCACACTAGTTACCGTCGATGGCGGCTATCTTGTTCGATAAATTAAATACAAAGGAGAATTATGTTTATGAGTACACAAACACTTAAAGATCTATCAGACCTTATTTCAAAAGAACAGATCGTTACGACGTCCGAAGACCTGTATGATGCCTCAGCCGACCGGTACAAAAAATATGCTAAAGCGAAGCATGTTCTGAATGTCCCCGCCCCCCTTGCTATTGTTTATCCCTATTCCACGGAAGAAGTAAAAACTCTGTTGGCCCACTGCAACGAAAATCACATCAACGTCATTCCCCGGAGCGGGAAAACGGCGACCGAAGGCGGGTTGGAGAACTGGAAAGAAAAAACTATTGTTGTCGATGGCTCAAAAATGAACAATATTATCAAAGTGGATACCTACAACATGCAGGCGACCGTCCAATCCGGTGTGAAACTCCAGGATTTAGAAGACGAAGTACGTAAATCAGGCTACACTACGGGGCATTCCCCCCAATCCAAACCCGTTGCACAGATGGGCGGACTCGTCTCCACGCGAAGCATCGGCCAATTTTCTACATTGTACGGCGCGATAGAAGATATGGTCGTCGGGTTGGAATGCGTATTTCCGGACGGACATGTGTCGCGGATTAAAAATGTGCCTAGAAGATCCGGAGGGCCCGACATCCGCCATATTGCGATCGGCAATGAAGGGGCCTTATGCTACATTACGGAAGTCACGATCAAGCTGTTTAAATTCCACCCGGAAAACAATACGTTTCACGGCTACCTTGTTGAAGATATGGACGCCGGTATTAAGATTCTCCGGGAAGTGATGGTAAATGGGTTCCGGCCTTCTGTCGCGCGCGTGTATTCCCCTGAAGACGCCAGACAGCACTTCAGCCATTTTTACAAAGAAAAATATGTCCTGATTTTCATGGTGGAAGGGCCGCTCGGTATCGTAAAAGCGACAAACGAAGCGATTGACCAGGCGGCCGCTGCGTTTTCATCCCGCATTACCGAAAAAGTGGACTCCTCTTTTATCGAAACATGGTTTGATAACTTAAACTGGGATCAAAGAAGAATTGAAAAAGAAGTGCAGGATATGAAAGAACGCAACACACATGATGGGTTCACAACAGAAGTGTCGGCAGACTGGGAGAATGTGATTAAAATTTACGACAGCGTCATGCACCGCATAAAAACGGAATTTGAGCGGACAGCTGACTTAACGATGCTCGGCGGCCACTCTTCGCACAGCTACCTCAACGGAACAAATATGTACTTTGTGTATAATTACACCATTAACTGTGCGCCTGAAGATGAAATGCTCACGTACCACCACCCTATTCATGAGATTATTATTGAAGAAACGCTGAAATACGGAGGGTCCATGTGCCATCATCACGGCATCGGTAAATACCGCTCCGAGTGGACGAAGCAGGAACACGGAACTGCCTATTATATGCTTGATAAATTAAAACAGGCCTTTGATCCTAAAGGCACGATGAATCATGGAACGATCTTCCCTCAGGACAAGGAAATCAAAAAGTATATTAGAGGGTGAGCGGAAAACAGGAAAAGCGAAAGGCGGGAATACGATGGCCGAACAGTATATTATGGGTATTGATAACGGATCGCAGAGTACCAAAGTGATTATATTTGATACAGACGGCAATGAAGCCGCGTTTGGATCCTGCATGTTAAAAGAACCGCTCACCCCGGAGCCCGGGGTCGTTGTTCATCCGGATGATGATCTGTGGGACAGCGTAGACAGTGCAATTCAAAGCTGTCTGAAAAACTTCACCGGCAGCCGACAGGCCATCGCAGGCATCGGCCTTTGCACCATTAGAAGCTGCCGTGTGCTGCTCAAAGAAGATGGGTCTCTGGCCCAGCCTGTTATCAGCTGGATGGATATGCAGCTGTCCAAACCATATGAACACAAAGACGATCAAGTGCACTACGTTACCTCCACCTCCGGCTACTTAGGGCTCAAATTGACCGGAGAATATAATGACACCGCCGCTAATTATGAAGTGTTCTGGCCATTGGACCGGAAAACGTTAAACTGGTCCCAGGATGACGCGGTAATGGCTGCCAACGGACTGCAGCGGGACATGCTGTTTAATCTCGTAAAACCGGGAGAGGCATTAGGATCCATCAGAGACGACCTTGCAGAGAAGTTTGGCTTGAAACAGGGCATTCCGGTCGTCGCGACGGCAAATGACAAAGCAGTGGAAGTACTCGGAGCCGGCATTGAAGATGAAACGACGATCATGATTTCCCTCGGTACGTTTATTTCCTCTATGCTCGTCCGAAGCGAAGATTTTAAAGAGGCGGCCAGCTTCTTTCCTACCCTTGCGGCGGTTCCTTTTCAGTATGTATATGAATCAAATGGAATCAGGCGGGGCATGTGGACCGTCAGCTGGTTTAAGAAGCTTCTGGGAGAAGGATTAGTAGAGGATGCGGCTCAATCAGGACTGTCCGAGGAAGACTATTTAAACCGGCAGGCAGAAGCCGTACCACCCGGCAGCGACGGCCTGATCACAATACTTGACTGGCTGTCGAGCCCGGACCAGCCTTATCGTAAGGGAATTATGATCGGATTTGACCAGCGGCATACAAAGTATTATATGTACCGCTCCATATTAGAAGCGATCGCTTTTACTATAAAAAACAATATTGATGAGATGCTGACCGAAATTGATGCGGACATAGACAACGTAGTCGTTACCGGCGGCGGAGCCAAAAGCGATGTGCTGCTGCAGATTCTGTCCGATGTATTCGGGCTCCCGGTGCATAAACGAAAAGGCAGCAGCAGCGCCTGTCTCGGAGCCGCTGTCAGCGTATGCCGTCACTTAAATATTTATGACAGCTTTGCAGATGCGGCCAACCATCTCGTTCAAAACGAAAAAACTTTTACTCCTGACCCGGATACCCATTCTCTCTACAGCGAGATCAACGATTCCGTGGTGAAGCACGTAAGAACTCATACTGATGAAATTTTAAAACGTTCCTATTCTATCTTCAAATAGAAACGCATAAACTATAAAAGGTCAGGTATCGATACATGTTAAATTTACGAACCGATCATTTAACCTCATTAGAAAAGGAACTGCATCATTTATTGGCGCAGTCTCTCAGGCAGAATGAAAAGCTGAAGATCATAGATGCGGCCGAATTAGGCGGTGTGTCCCCTTCCAAAGTATCCAAGCTTGTGAGAAAATTGGGCTTTGCCGGCTTTAAACAGTACAAGCTGTATTTCAGCGGCCGGGAAGAAGCTCCCGCACTTATTCCAACAGGATCCAGCGAAATAGGACGGCTGCTTCAATTTCTGGAAAGCTATGACCCGGCAGCAGTCGATGAGTTTCTATCTGTATTTACGAATTTCAAGAAAATCATTTTATTTGGACTGGGACCTTCCTATATCAGCGCTGAATATTTTGCCTACAAGCTTGCAGCCGTCACCGATAAGAATATTTTTGTTACCCATGATGAAGACTACGCCGAGCGTTTGGCGGATAACGATACGCTGTTAATTGTTTTTTCGGTTACAGGAAAATTTGCTTCTTTTGAGAACCTCTTTCATGCGGTCAAGGAAAAAAATGCCCGGACCATGCTTATACTGGAAGAATATATAAATACACGCGACTCTAAAGCGGATTATATTTTTCACCTCTCCCCCTTTTCTCAAAACAATGAGCTGTTGGCGTTTGAAAAAACGAGAACGATCTTTTTTATTTTCATGGAGGAAGTCATTACTACACTGAAACAAAAGACACACATATAAACAATGCCCGCAGCGTCTTAAGTGACGTTACGGGCATTGTTTTTATTTTTCACGTATTACCGTGCACCAAGCAAAACAGGGACTCCTTCTTCTTGTGTTCTATACTGGTCATAGTGTTCTATGTGGAAATATGGGAGGTCGTTAAACAAAAGACTACTGCTGTCCATATAATCTTCCACATGAGAGGTTTCCATGAAGGGAATGGGTTTTGCCTGCTTTGCAAATATATAACGGTAATCATCGTAGTCCAGTGGAAAAGCAGAACGGTTCCTCCTTGCATCCAGCGTGACAAAACGGATCGGTATCTTAAGGCTGCAGGCTTTCTGCAGCAGCCGGGTGATTCCTTCGTTGTCCTGAATTTTGATACAGACTGGACCTGCGTTCGTTCGAGCCAGATAAAGATGAATGCTGCTTTGTGCTTTATTAGATCCAATTACATGTATATAATTTTCGATAATAATAGTCTCTATTGCTTTCCAATCTATGGTTTCCCCGGGTTTCCGACTCAGCTTATAAACAATACGGTCTGGGTACACAGCCGCTGCCGGCAGCTTGGAAAATGGGTAGGAAAGCATCGCCACGCCTGCGAGAACAGCACAGCCGCCGCCAAGTACAGCAACTATAAATAGAATGATGTAGAGAAGATCGTTTCCCACCAGGTTTGCTAACCAGGTCCCATTCCGGCCGGATGGGGTCGCAGAATTAAAAGTAAGGATATATCCGCTCAACCAGTTGTACACAAGAAGCCCGCTTAATATGAGAAAACCAACGCCAAACAGAAAAATAGCAAGACCGCCTAAAAGGTTATTAAAGATCCTTTTTGCTGTTTTAGGTTCTGAAATCATTGTCAGTATTTCTTCTCTTTGTGGAAAAGCACCAGATTTTCGCTTCATCCAAACCACCATTCGTTTACCTCACTATAGATCTCTATAAGTGATCAAGTCAACTAAATAATGGAAAAAATTTATCCTCTAAAGGAATTATATGACGGTCATCGAATAGAAACAATAGTAGATTAATAAAGAAACCGGCAGGCAGCTCCTCTATTTTTAATTTCAGATCATTTATGATCATCCCATTACAGTTAAAAAGGAGCTATGATGACGGAATCCGGTAAGAATAAAATAACTAAGAGGTCTTTTATTATAAACGCTTTATGCGCACCCGAAAAAAACATAAAAAAAGATCAGCAGTTTACAGTTAAAGACAATCTCTCTCTCCTGTTCATGCTTCTCCTTATAACTGTCTCCGTTCTGCTTGTTGGAAACCTGATCATTATGACAGCCTTTTTTTCTGATTATGAAAGTCTTGGAATAGTTGTGTACATTTTGGGACAGTATTTATTTATTGTAAGTATTCCAGCTGTTCTTTTAAATATTTATATTATCCGCTGGATCAGCAATAAGTACTCAGGGACTAAAAGAAGCACCCCAAAAATAGTAAGCGATATGACAACACTTCTTATTCCATCCATCTTTTTGTATAATCTTGGGTTTTCCTTTTATTCCTATCTGGAAGCATTACGGCCTATTTCAACACAGCTCGGAGCCCTGTTGTTTTTTCTCGCTGTCATTTTCTATACCTATCGTTCGTTTATGTTAGTTACATACTACCTTTCAGACCGCAAAACGGGAACCTCTCTGATGCTGCTCCTATATGCAATGGTCCTCCTTGTATTATTAATGCTCCACATAGGTATTTGGCTGGTGCTCACTCCCTCGGATTTCATTGAGCTTTTAATAGATTTATTTCTATCAACGTTAGAATCTTGAGATCATTTACGCTAGCCAGTCCGTTTTTTTCATATAGCTTACAGAAGCTGCGATGAGTACAACTGTCAGTGCGGCACTCACTACAATCGGAGCGATAACGATATCCGCTTTTATATCCGCTGCAGCTGCCGGCAGAACTCCTGGCGTCCACGACGTTAATTCTCCAAACATCGAAGCCGTAAGAGTGAGTAGAAGCAGGGTAATCAGTGCCCCAGCGGCAGCCACACTCGTATGTCTGCTCACTGTACTCCAAACAAGTGCTGTCGTCACGACAAATACGAGCCATATCCAGTAGACAAATGCCGAATAGAGAATCTCTCCGGCTGGCAGCTGTTCAAACAACGTAGTGATATAATACAGCGCGGCAGCAATACCTATTAAATAACTTACTGTCGTTATCCCTAATGCTGACAACCACTTCGAGAACCAATAGGCGTAATAGTTCGTTGGTTTACTTAGGATAAGTAAGGCTTCCCCACTCTTACGCTCGCTGCTTACACTTCCCATAAACGCCAGGACAAGGATAAATGTGCCAATCTGCGTAAACTGGCCCAGTGTTTCGCTGTACACCTGCTCAGCGGTTGGGGTCGGGATAGTAATGAGGGTATTTTCCGGCAGGCCGCCAAACTGTTCAAGAATATCCTCCATATAAAAGCTTGAGACAGGCTGCATAATCGCCAGTCCAATGAAAAATACAGGAAGCCATAACCAGCGGTAGCTGCGAAACGTTTCCAGCAGTTCTTTTCTTAATAAAACGTTAAACACGTTCCATCACCTCGCGGAATAATTCATCCAATGACTGGTTTCCGGCAATCAAACGTCGGACGGTTATTCGATTTTCTATGAGGCTCTCCATTACTTTTGCCTGCATGATGCTTTCTGCTAAAGGCCCTTCTATATCTGCCTGCGTTTTTCTGATTCGAATGGTCCAATCCGGATAACGATTCCGCAGGTTTCCGCCCCAATCATCCAGCGGTACCTCCGCCTGAACGGTAAACGTTCGATTCGACGGCCTGCTCATGAGCTTATCCAACCTTTCAAAGGCTGCTATTTCCCCTTTGTTCATCATAATAACGTCATCCGCAATTTGCTCTGCATCATGTAAAATATGGGTAGAGTATAAAATAGTGGTGGTCTTCTTTAATTCAGCAAGCAGCAGAATAACATCTTTTCTTCCTTGCGGATCAAGCGCTGACATCGGCTCATCCAATAGTAAAAGTCTGGGCTGGTGAATGATCGCCTGAGCAATGCCGAGCCTTTGTTTCATGCCGCCGGAAAATTCCGAAATTCTCCGATTGGTATTTTCCTTGAGACCAGTCTGCAGAAGTACTGTCCCTGTCCGCTCAACAGCTTCTGAACGCGATAACCCGCCAAGTTCCCCTGCCATCGTTACGTATTCTCCAGCCTTCATCCAGTCATGAAATGTTGGATACTGGGGCAGGAAGCCGATTTCGCTGCGCACGTCTCGGACTGCATCATGCATTATAATCTGCCCATTACTCGGCTTCATAATAGCAGCAAGCATATGGAGGGTTGTGGTTTTCCCTGCCCCATTCATACCGAGAAGGGCCGTAATCTTATTCGGCCGCAGACTGAAAGTAATATGCTTAATAATTTCTTTACCTGAAATGTTCTTCGAAAGGTTTTCTACACTAATCATTGGATGAGGCTCCTTTCGAACGGCCGAAAAGGAAATAAATAATCGGTCCGAATGTGCTCACGAATAAGATGACAAGGGCCCATATCCACTTCTGTCCGCCTGCCTGCGGGCCCCGGAAAAGATCAATAAGTGCTGTAGTCTTTAATAAAAGGTCTATGACTATAATGGGCAAAAGGAGAATAAATAGATCATTCATTATCTGCAAACTTCCTTTCTCTGTATGGAACAATACATTTAATATAAATGAGATATACGATGAGCGGCGTTGGCACATTCAGCATGCCCCAGATTCCCCAGAACCAGCGTAAATGGCCATTCCTGCGGCTGTGAATAAACAGAAATGTACTTTGTATAAACAAAAAGAAGAATATCAGGACATACAGCCATAATGGAATTTCCTGAAGTTCACTCATGCTGCAGCCTCCTCCCCACAATTAAAAACCCAATTGCTATTACCGTCGCAATCACTTGAAATCCTGCGAACAACAGAGGCTCGTTTGCCATAAGTAAAACAATACCTGTAATAAAAACAAGAGCGATGATGAAAAAAATATACAGTTCTTTTTTTTGTTTTTGGCGGGTCCGCTTGACCTGGGTCATCATCTCGTTTAATGTCGGCTTTTCATTTGGACTGGATTGTTCAATCGTCGACAGAGATCGTCTCAACCGGTCTTTTACTTCATTTTCCTTCATGGGAAAGCTCCTCTCTAAGACGTTTAAGAGCAATATTGAGTCGTGATTTCACGGTTCCTGTCGGGACATTACAGATTTTGGCGATGTCTTCGTAACCGTATCCATAGTAATGCTTTAAAATAACAGGAATTCGGTGTATTTCTTTTAATGTGTCCAGTGCGGTGGTGACAGTCAGCCAATCATCGGATGATTCGTGACGGAGCTGCCATTCGAGCTGATTTTGGTTCGTGAATTTTTTTGCTCTTGTCTGTCTTCTTTTTTCATCGATCCATAGGTTTGTCCCGATCTGTATCAGCCAGGTTGATAACTTTGCTTTCTTTGGATTGTATTGATTAATGCGTTCGATTGCTTTGATCATCGTTTCCTGCGTGATGTCTTCAGCCAGCGCCGGATGCATGGTCAGCTTCAGAAGGTAGTGATAGACAAAATCATACTGCTCAAGCAAAACAGCTGCCAGCGCTTCGTCATCGCCTTTTTTAGCGCGCTTTATTCGTTCTTCCGTTTCATCCATAACGTCACCCCTTCCCCGGCTTTTCATAGTTAGTACGATTAACAACAGCATTTCGTTCATTTTTTATTTTTATATTTTTTCGGACGTTTAAAGGTTTTTAAAAAGATTAGCAGAAATGAAAAAAAGAGAAGGGATTTACTAATAACCATCCTCGCCTTCCCTTTCTTATAAACACTCCACATCTAGTAAGCAGATTAGATATGAATTAAGCTTCTATTTGAACAATAAGGTATAATGAATTTATATAATAAAACAGGATTTTCCTTTATTGGAAGTTCAAGTATAACGGTTGAAAGGGGATTTCATGATGTTAAATTTAAAGTATTTAGATCTGCTGGCACAAAAATATGAAAGTGAAGAAAAAGTAGCCACTGAAATCATTAATCTGGAAGCCATACTTGATCTGCCCAAGGGAACGGAACACTTTGTGAGCGATCTGCACGGCGAGTACCAGGCGTTTCAACATGTGCTGCGGAACGGATCTGGAAATGTGAAAATGAAAATCAAGGACCTGTTCAAAGAGGAATTACAGGAATGGGAGATCAATGAATTCGCGACACTGATCTATTATCCGGAAGAGAAGCTGCAGTTAGTAAAAAGTAATTTGGGCAGTAAACAGGAGCTGCGGGAATGGTACATAGACAGCATCGAGCATATGCTCAAGCTTGTGTCCTACGCTTCTTCCAAATACACACGGTCGAAATTACGTAAAGCCCTTCCTAAACAGTTTGTTTATATTATTGAAGAATTATTATATAAAACGGATGAGTTTCAAAATAAAAAAGAGTATTATGAGAAAATGCTCGAACGCATCATTTCCCTGGGACAGGCCGATAAATTGATTGTCGGCCTCGCCTACACTACGCAGCGATTGGTGGTCGATCATCTTCATGTGGTCGGGGACATTTATGACCGGGGGCCGGACCCGCATAAAATTATGGATACGCTCATCCATTATCATTCTGTAGACATTCAGTGGGGGAACCATGACGTTCTATGGTTAGGCGCTTTTGCAGGTTCTAAAGTCTGTCTGGCGAATATCATCCGCATCTGCGCGCGTTACAACAACCTTGATATTATTGAAGATGTATATGGCATCAATCTGCGGCCGCTTCTGAATCTGGCGGAGAAATACTATGACGATAATGCTGTTTTTCATCCGAAACGTACTTCCGATGACAAATTAACCGAGCAGGAACAGCTGCAAATCACTAAGATTCATCAAGCAATTTCCATCATCCAATTTAAATTGGAAAGTCCGATCATTAAAAGGCGCCCCTGTTTAAATATGGAAGATCGGCTGCTGCTTGAGAAAGTAAATTATAAAAAAAAGGAAGTGACCCTTCACGGGAAGACGTATTCGCTGCAAAACAGCTGTTTTGCAACGATCGATCCGGAGCAGCCTGCTGAATTACTAGAAGAAGAACAGCAGGTGATTGATAAACTGCTCTTCTCTATTCAGCATTCAGAGAAGCTGACCAGACATATGAACTTTCTTATGAAAAAAGGCAGCCTTTATTTAAAATATAACGGAAATTTACTGATACATGGCTGCATTCCTTTAGAAGAAAACGGAAATATGAAAAAAATGGAGATTGAAGACACCACTTATGCAGGACGTGAGCTGTTGGATGTGTTTGAGCGTTATGTGCGATATGCCTTTGCCCATCCAGAAGACACCGATGACTTTGCAACTGATATGATTTGGTACCTGTGGACCGGAGAAAACTCCTCCCTCTTTGGAAAAAGAGAAATGACCACTTTTGAGCGGTATTTTATTAAAGAAAAAGAAACGCATAAAGAAAGAAAGAATCCTTATTATTATTTACGTGAAGATGAGGAGATGTGCCGGAGAATGCTCGCTGAGTTTGATCTCAATCCCGACCAGGGCCGGATTATCAATGGGCATACACCGGTGAAGGAAATTGACGGGGAAGATCCGATCAAAGCGAATGGGAAGATGATCGTCATCGATGGCGGATTCTCAAAAGCGTATCAATCCACTACAGGAATAGCCGGATACACACTCTTATACAATTCTTACGGCATGCAGCTCGTCGCCCATCAACTGTTTAATTCAAAAGAAGACGTTTTAAACAAGGAAACAGACGTCTTGTCTGTAAAAAGACTCGTGGATAAAGAAGTAGAGCGAAAAAAAGTGAAAGAAACGAATACCGGCGAAAAATTATTACAGGAAATCACCAGTTTGAACAATCTGCGAGAGCATCGATATATAAAATAAAGTTGATAGCTTTCTTTTTTAAAAACAGCACTATGTATAGACATGCTAAATGAAGTAGTTTCTCGACACTCTAAAAAAGTCATGCCTTTGTTTTTCAGGCATGACTTTTTTTACGTATTCATTTCTTATTACTCAAAAAAAGTATACATAATTAAGCTGAACACATCACTGGAAAATAAATAAACAAACGTTGAAACCATAGAGATCGGAATGATAAATACTATTAATTTTATAAAAGAAACTTCATTAATTTGATTGAGTGTATTATCTAGTTTTTCAGTCATAGAGGAATTGTTTTTAATCATACATACCACGTCCTTTGTTTTTGTTACATATGATTTTTAAATTCGTCTAACATAACCCTGCAGCAACTATTCTGCATCGTTTGATTGCTTTTCATTCAATATTTTAAGCTTTTTTAACTGATATTCTTTTATCTGCGAGTAAATGGCCAATCCAGTAAAGCCTGCCACAAAAATGATCAGCGCAATGAAGAACAAAGTAATACCGTCCACGCTACCACCTCCCGTATAACAAGAGTAATCTCTATTAACCTTAACATTTGTTCAAATTGGATCAAATGACCTACAGAAATTTTTCAAAAAATTAGGAAAAACAGTGAAACCTTACTAAATCAAAGTAACTACATAAAAATAAAAAATATATTATCCTCGTTCGTAAATGTGGAAGCAAAATAAAAACAACCGTAAATTTATTTACAACATATACGGACTACGGACGTTCATAACGATTCTTTTTAACCATATTCTAATCGTTTCTAAATTTGTACTTTTGTGAATGGCGAAGGTCTTTCTATGTAGGCACTCCCAATAAAACGTCATTGACATCATTTTTACTTCATATTTAAAGGGCGATTTATGAAATTAACTGTAAAATAACTAAAAATTCTGATAAATTATTATATAATAAGCATGAGTAACGGTGAACGTTTTATCTTTCCATTCTTTAAATGTAAAGGCGGAGGAGTGAACGATGAAATTATACAAAGAATTGGCGGAATGGTGGCCGTTGATGTCTCCACATACAGAATACGAGGAAGAAGCCGGACTTTACCTGGAAATTATCCAGTGCTTTCATCCGGAGGTCAAAAGGGCAGTGGAGTTCGGTTCCGGCGGCGGCAGCAACGCCTATTATATGAAGTCGCATTTTTCCATGACGTTGACGGATCTATCGCCGGAAATGCTGGAAGTCAGCCGGAAATTGAATGCTGACTGCGAACATATCCAAGGGGATATGAAGAGCTTGAATCTGGATTTGCAGTTTGACCTCGTGTTTATTCACGATGCGATTATGCATTTTACCGATAAGGCAGATTTGCTTGAAGTGATGCGCAATGCGAAGAAGCATTTGAATGAAAACGGAATTCTGATGATTATGACGGACCAATTCACTGAAACATTCCGCCCCGGAACAGAGCACGGCGGGAACGATCAAGGCAAAAGCGGAATGCGGTATTTGGAATGGACCTACGACAGCGACCCAGCCGATAATGTGACGGAGACCGAATACACCTATATCATGCGCGATGAAAATGGACAGATTTTCAGGGAGCACGACCAGGTGGAATCAGGCTTATTTTCCATGCCTGAATGGGAGGAAATGCTCGCATTAGCCGGTTTTCAGGCGCATTTCAAACGTGTGGTATACACAGGGTTAGAAGGGGACTATTTTGCGATGGTGGGAACACAAACCATTCAAAAATAACTTAAATGAAAAGCAAAGCACCTTAAGAGCTCCTCTTCTCTTGATTATTAACATAATCCAACACATCGGCAGCTGCATAAATACAAAGGGAGAAAATGGGCTGATTCAAATAGCTCTTCTCTCCCTTTCTATCTGTAAAAATGTATTTTTACTTTTACAGCCGTATATTCGAATATAGGAATTTCTGAAAATTTAAAAAATATTATATAACTAATTTATAGAAAAGTGAATTGCACTGAAATCCCTTTTATATTCTCAATTCAATTTTACGAAGGATTTATTGTAAGGCTTTAATGTTAATAAAATAATTTGACTTTACTTAATATGGAGATACAGGGAAGGAGAACTCAAAATTATAACAATCGTCTCTTTACTTTTTTGCTTTTCATGCACTTTTCCCAAGTTAACGTCTTTCAGCAACCTCCACAATAAATGGAAAAGCGAGAACTCCCGCATCTGCAAACTTAAATTCAGCCCATAGTTTGTAAAATCCTGGAACGGGGAACTCAGCTTCAAATACGGTTTGGTCATTTGATGTTGGATGAACATGGATAAAGCGTGTTCCTTGCTCATCCAATACAACTACATGTCCTAATGCTCCCAAGTACGGCAAAGGAGTATCATCGTGTAAATCAAAAGATAAAGTGGAGGATTTTCCAGCAATCAGTTCTGAATGTTGAAACGTAACTGTTTTTCCTTCGAATTCTTTTGTTGAACTTTCGTTTTCAACAAGCGAATCCCAATTCACTTCAAGTGTCTCTGCTACTTCGCCGACGGTAATCATAATTGGCTCGATGACATAAGACATCCCGACAGGATCAATGTCAGCAAAAGCAAGGTAGCGCCCCGATGGCAGTTCCAACCCCACTTCATAGTCTCCTGAGTTGTTCTCAACTGGATGGACATGTAAGAAAGATTCTAAATCCGCACTGACAATAACGAGATGAATTCTTTTTTCATGAGTTTCTGTTAATGGTACTGGATTATTATGAGTATCCCGAACTTCAACGGTCACTATTCTGGAATTATACGTAATTTTCACTTGGACTTTAGGAAGGTTCTCGTCCATTTCGTGATGTTGATGTTGATCATGTTTCATAATAAACTGCCTCCTTGTTGGCTATTAATAATTGTTGGCATTTGTCGACATGTTTTCTTTGTTTGTTTGCGGATGACACTGAGCTTCCGGTTCCGGCGCTTTTTCGAGCGCCATCCATTTATCGCGTCGTAATTGAATCACTAACACCCCTGCACGAAACGTGATGTCTATGCCAATTGCAATCCAGACACCAGCCAAGCCCCATCCCAACTGTATTCCTAACAGGTATACAAGCGGTGTACGGATAGCCCACATACCAATAGCGGTCAAATACATTGGGAATTTTGTATTGTTTGCACCTTGAAATGCTCCGGTCAAAACCATTAACACCGCAAGAAAAGGTTGGAAAACACCTGAAATTTTCAATGCAGCTCCAATATCGCTGATTACTTCGGGATCTTCTGTGAAGAAAGAGGCGGCCCAGTCTCCAAAGAAGAACAAAACTGCTCCCAGGAGCGTCATGAACACTACGGTTACTTGGGTGGAAAGTTTTGCATACTGTCTGGCTTCTGCCAAATTGCCGGCGCCAATCTGTTGACCTACCAGGATTGTTGCTGCAGTAGCAAAGCCATACCCAATCATATAGGAAAATATTTCAACGTTCCCGGCAATCTGGTGAGCTGCAAAGGCATTGGTTCCTAGAGCTACCACGAACCCGAAGTAGACAATTTGGCCGGTCCGCATGACCAAACGTTCTGCGGCTGCAGGTGCACCAAGTGTAGAAAGCTCTATTAAGTGCCCCTTATCCAGTTGCCAGTAGTGTTTTCTGAATGCCAGTACTTTTTCTTTATTTATATAATAGAAAAGGGCTAAGCTTCCTATTAAACGGGAAACCACAGTGGCTATCGCAGCGCCGACAATTCCAAGTTCTGGAATGAATAAAAAACCGAAAATTAACACATAATCAAGCACAGCATTGATGCCGTTGATGACTATACTTATCATCATTGGAGTTTTGGTGTCACCAGCTCCTCTTAGAATTGCACTCATTACAAACATTAACGACATGATAACCGCGGGAATTCCTACAATCCGGAAATACAGTGATCCCAATTCCAGAACTTCTTCTTCCATGCCCATTAACCTTAACAGCGGTTCTGCTAAGAACCAAGTAGCCAAACCGGTGAGAATCCCAAAAAGGATTGCCAGAATAATGGATTGCTGCGAGATGTGCCTCGCTTTTTCAGGCTGATTTGCGCCAAGGAAGTTAGCAATTCGGACATTGGCTGCAACCCCGAGCGCCATAAAAAGGGCAAAGTAAATGGCAAGGACTGCATTCGTGATCCCAACTGCTGAAACGGCCGCCAAACTGATTTGGGAAACAAAATACGTATCCACAAAACCCAGTAACGTTTGAAAGAAGTTTTCTATTACCGCCGGTATCGCTAAAACGATAATAATCTTCAAGCGCTCCCGATCATTCTTTGGTTGCAGAGGCTGGTCTTTCAACGATTTTCTCCTTTCTGAATCCCTCACCTATAAAACAAGAGCACAGGTAATGTGTGCTCTGTTCCAAGTGTTAAGAATTCTATTTTGCTTGGAGTTCTAAATGGATTTTCATTTCGTTAGCTCTTTTCTTTTTTCTCTTCTCTACTTCACTTCTAGCAGCAGGGACACATGAATTTACATAGTTTTATATTAAGTAATTGACGAAAAGACGTTTTTTGCTTCATTCAAGTGCATTTAAGTTTATTGAAATTGAGTCTGACATCCGATTCTAGATGAGGGGGAATAGCCCTGTATCTGTAGAGAGCAATAAAATAATAAAATATCCATTCGTATGGTATTTACTTGATTCTATATAAACTCCTACCCGTCCGCTCTCTTCGCCAACCCTATAGAATATGCACATTTACTTTTTGACAAACCAGCAGTGTATAAAATAGAAGAAACTGCACAAGTTTAATAAGAATTCCACTTCATCAGAAAAAGACAATTCGAAACGGTTCAAATTTTGTAAGTTGGTTAAAAGATGGGGGATTATCAGAAGCTGCTTAAATATAAATGGAGAGAAAATGTGCTTAAATTAGCACTTTCTCTCTGTAAAGGTGTACTTTTACGAAGGCTTTGGTTCTGGTGTTGACGCCATGTAAAGAAAATTATTAGCAAAGCTAAACAATTACCTTTCATATATTGCTGCTCAATGAAATAGAAGTCTAAAAAATAAATGGTTATTTAAAATTGCTAAAACTACCTCTTAGGTATATTATTACATTAATAAAAGTTAGAAAATTCTGAATTAAATTATGCTGATAGTATAGATAGTTGTGAAAAAAGCAGTTGTACTTCCTTTTGTTTTCATTCGGACATTTGAAAACAGAGTTGGCAGAAGCAGCCTAAAAGTCCAACCTCCTATGTTTGCAGTAGAATACCGAAAAATAACATTCCAGCCCCCAAAAAAATCTGATAAATCTTAGTACTTACCGCAACACTGTAAGGATTTGGAAATTTCACCGCATATTTGGGTTCTCAGAAAGACACCCGTGCTTGGATCATTTGGTTTTCTCTATTGCTTTTTCAATTATGGAATTCAAAACGAGGAATTGGAGAGATCAAAATGAAAAGCGTTATGGCGGAAAAATCATCTCTTTTTTATGCGCGAATTACAGGGATTAGCTTGCTGGTAATGGCTATCCTCGCTCTATTCGTGAATTTTTTTGTGTTTGAAAGCCTGATTATTCCCGGAGATTGATAACTTTGCTAAAGTTCTGTTTTCCAATTACACCGAGTACGAGACAATATTTCTATTGATTGTAGCTGTGCCAGCAGTGATAGGAGAATTGACGTTAGCCATATGGCTGTTGTTCAAAGGAAAGAAAATCCCTGAAATACTACCGTTAAAAACAAGCTATGAAGGGAGGAGTTCTCAATGAAAGCCAGTCTCCATAAAACATACGGCCCCCCGGAGGTTATGAAACTTAGAGAAGTAGAAAAGCCGATCCCTAAAGATGACGAAGTACTGATTAAAGTGTATGCAACTACTGCAACTTCCGGGGATTGCAAAGTGCGGAGGGCTGAGCCGTTTGCTGTCAGGTTTTTCTTTGGTTTAAAAAAACCTAAAATCGGAATATTGGGATCCGAACTGTCAGGCGAGGTGGAAGTGACAGGAAAAGATGTCAAGGAATTTAAAAAAGGAGATTTAGTACTTTGTGGAACAGGAACTAGTCTAGGGGCTAATGCCGAGTATGTATGCCTTAAAGAAAAAGGGGCAATCGTTATAAAGCCGCTTAATATGACATTTGAAGAAGCCGCTTCCGTTCCTTTCGGGGCTACGACTTCGTTATTCTTTCTAAGAGATAAGGGGCATATCCATGCAGGCCAGAAAGTACTTATTTACGGTGCTTCCGGTGCATTGGGTACTTATGCAGTGCAACTGGCCAATTACTATGGTACAGAAGTTGCCGCTGTCTGTAGTACAAAGAATTTAGAACTTGTGAGGTCCTTGGGAGCTGATCAAACAATCGATTACACTAAAGAAGATTTCACCAAAAACGGGGAAACGTACGATATCATTTTTGATACGGTAGGAAAGACTTCGTTTTCAAAATGTAAAGGTTCCCTCAAAGAAAATGGGATTTATCTGGTCACAGTAGCCGGAATGCCTCAATTTGCCCGCATGATATCGACATCTCTAAGAGGCAGCAAGAAAATGAAAGGCGGATTGGCACCGATGCGCAAAGAAGATTTACTTTTCCTGAAAGAGTTAATAGAAGCTGGAAAAATTAAATCTGTAATAGATAGAAGGTATCCTTTAGATCAAGTTGCTGCGGCTCATAGTTACGTTGAAACAGGGCATAAACATGGAAGTGTAGTTATAACTTTGATATCGCATAATTAATTTTAAATGCTGGTGAAAAATACTGAAAGCTGTTAACAAATTCTCGGAATCCAATAAAAAGGAAGAGATCATTTTAACTAACGATCTCTTCCTTTTATTTTTATTCATTGCTGGTTTCGTAGTAAAACGTCGACATGTCGTGAATCGCTTCTAAAGACTGAGGGGTTTAGAGAGTCTAAAAGTCTCCTCCGTTTTTTTTAAATATGTTAAGGATGTTGTCTGGACTTAAAAGTCTGTATAGTACTTTTTTTCTAATTAATACCGTTTTATGTTTAAAAAGCATCTAGAAACTGGATAATAGCCGGACCTAACAAAACAATAAATATAGTAGGGAAAATAAAAAGAATTAATGGAAACATCATCTTAATCGGCGCTTTCATGGCTGCTTCTTCGGCTCGTTGCTTTCTACTTGCCCGTACATTTTCTGATTGAATAGTAAGTACGTTTACCATGCCAATTCCCAACTTTTCAGCTTGGATGATATTGTACACAAATGTTTTTAATTCTTCCAGTGATAAACGCTCAAGCAGATTACTCAAGGCTTCTTTTCTTGTTCTGCCGAGCCTTAACTCTTCTAAACATAGACGAAACTCTTCTGCCAATACCCCCCTTTTACGGCTGACTACTTTATGTAAACCTCCGTCAAATCCCATTCCAGCTTCTAAACTGATGGTTAACATATCAAGAATTTCAGGCAATTCTTTTAACGCCTGCTTGTTTCGCTTCTGTGCCTGCGACTTTAAGTAGAGCCTCGGAAGAAAAAAAGCAGGAACCATAATCAGCAGAGCAAACAAAATGGATTGACTGAGAGGAAATCCTGCAACAAGAAGTATTCCCATTGTAAAAATAGGCAGTGCCAAAAGAAGAACATACTGAAAAACAATAAATTCTGCAGGCCCCCATCCAAAAGGCTGTCCTGCCTGCAGCAGTTTGGTTTCTAACTTTGTAACTTTTTCTACATTCAACGACCGATTGTACCCTTTCCTCACTTTTTTCCAAAGGGGCTGTATGACTCTTACTACAAATGAAGGTTCCGGTTCTTCAATCGGCGCTTCTCTGCGACGATAAAAATAGGCATTAATTCTTCGTTGATACATAAAATTCCGATCGAATGGAATTACAATTATCGTGTAAAATACTAAGCTTGCAAATAAAAAAAAGCTAATATAAAAAGCTGTCATCTCTACACCTCGATAGTTGTAATTTTACGAACTAATATAAAACCTATGATCCCACCTATTCCAGCTACTCCCAACAAAATGCGTCCAATAGTCGTGACAAAGAGCGTTTCCATATACTCTGGATTCATAATATAAATAAGAACCCCCAGGCCAACCGGCAGTAAACTTATAATAACTCCGGATAATCTTCCTTGAGCAGTTAATGTTTTAATTTGATTTTCTATTTTTGTCCGTTCTCTCGTAGTTTCTACAATTTTCCCTAATAAATAGGCGAGATTACCTCCTACTTGCTTTTGGATTAATAGAGCCTCTACTAAGAGATCTAAATCTTTACTTGGTATTCTATTTTTCCACGCCACTAATGCTTCTTCAAGTGTGCTTCCATATTGCATCTCTTTTAAAACAAGATCTATTTCTTCTTTCATTGGAGAATAGGATTCATCTGAAACGGTATTTAATGCCTGTAAAAAGCTGTGGCCGGCTTTTAAGGACCCAATAATAGTAGTAATCGTGTCAGGCAGCATATCTTCAAAACGCTTTAATCTTTTTCTTTTCTTTGTATTCAGCCATACAATTGGAAGAACAAATCCAAGAAAACCTCCTAGAAAAACAAATCCTATATTTTGAGACAAAACATAAAAAAGTCCGGCCAAAATAAGGGTAAGAAAAAAATGGAGAATCCTGAATTCCTCTACTTTTACCGGTACATTAGCCAGGTAAAGCTTATGCTCTAATTTGCTTACTGTTTTTGTTTTTTTATTATTTCTAATCAATAGGATTTTTAGTTTTTGATTGTAGCTTTTTAATATTGTTTTTAAAGAAAAAGCTCGTTTTTCTTGTTTTTGGTCTTCTTTATTCTCTTTTTGCGTGGATCCTATCACTAAAAGAAATAGTAAAATCGTAATAAATAAGAAAATAAAAAACAAAACATTCATATTAGTTTTTCTCCTGTTCTAAAAAAATAGAAGCGGGTAAGTGAATGCCTTCGTTTATCATTCGTTCATAAAACTGCGGCCTCACCCCTGTAGGAGTAAGTTTTCCAATAATTTTGTCATTTTCATCTACATCACTCTGCTGAAATGTAAATATATCCTGTAATACAATAATATCTCCTTCCATTTTTTGCACTTCCGTAATATTAGTAATACGGCGGCTTCCATCCCTCAGACGGGATTGTTGAATAATCACATCCAGTGCTCCGGAAATTTGTTCCCTAATAGCACGCACCGGCAATTCCATTCCTGCCATTAACACCATTGTTTCTAGTCGGGATAACATATCTCTTGGGCTGTTTGAGTGCCCGGTAGCAAGAGAGCCGTCGTGCCCCGTATTCATGGCCTGCAGCATATCTAAAGCTTCACCGCTTCGCACTTCTCCTATCACTATCCGATCAGGTCTCATTCGAAGAGAGTTACGGACAAGATCTCTAATGGTAATAGAGCCCTTCCCTTCTATGTTGGGAGGCCTGGTTTCTAAAGAAACTACGTGTTCCTGGCCCAGCTGTAGTTCTGCGGCGTCTTCAATAGTCACAATACGATCATCATTAGATATAAAAGAAGATAACACATTTAATGTAGTCGTTTTCCCCGAGCCTGTTCCTCCGCTCACAAAAATGTTTAGTTTTGCTTGAACACAGGCTTCTATAAACTCAGCCATCTCTTGTGTTAAAGTTCCAAAACGAACCAAATCTTTAATCGTAAAGGGATCTTTTGAAAATTTACGAATCGTAATAGTTGGTCCGCCCAGAGCTAATGGAGGAATGATGGCGTTCACTCTGGAACCATCTTTCAGCCTTGCATCTACCAATGGACTACTTTCATCAATCCGCCGCCCCAGTGGTGCTACAATTTTTTCAAGTACACGCATGACATGGTCATTATCCCGAAATGTAATATCTGTTAATTTTAATTTACCTTTGCGTTCTGCATATACTTGATTTGGGCCATTTACCATTATTTCTGAAACTTCTTCATCCAAAAGTAATGGGTTAATGGGTCCGTATCCCGTTAAATCATTAGCAATTTCTTCTATGATTAAATCGCGGTCCTTCACACTGGATAGACGTTCATTTTCTGAAATAATGTCTTCAATAATTGTTTCTAATTCAAGGACAATATTCTCTACATCTTCATCTTTTCGTTCTTTCAGAATATATTTAAAGACTAAATTTTTTAGTTCTATTTGTTCTGGAGAAGAAACGTTTTTCTCTGCCACTTTTGTTACTAATAGCGATGGCTCTTTTTTAGGAGCTGCAGCTGCTGAAAGCTCGACAGCAGGTTTTTCTTCTTTCTCTTTTTGATTTTTATTCTGCAGCTTTTCAAATAGATTCATTTAATTCTCCTCCTTAATCTATCCATTCTCGAAAGGTTTCGGGAAGACGAGCTTTGCAGAAGTGTAGAAGCTCTTTTATCCGTAAATAAATTATCTGCGAGTTTAATTAGTTGTTTGGAAATTTCCAGTTTAGGAAAGCTTTCTACGAGAAGCTCTCCCTTATCTAAAGATTCCTGCACGCTTTTTTTCTCATCTGGTAAATACATAATTTTTTCGGTATCGAGAAGCTCAGCAAATTTCTTCATTTTCACTATTCCGGGTGCGGTAGAACGGTTTGCTATTATCGTTACTTTATGTTTAAGTTCCAGTTTTTCTAAAATTGTCAGCATGGCAGCCGTGTTCTTTAAGGAAGCCATTCCATTCGTAGTAACTAATAGAATGTGAGTGGCTCTTTCTAAGAAGAAAAGATTTTTTTCTGTTAAACCTGGAGAGGTTTCTGTAATCACATAGTCATTTTCATTTTCAAATGTAGTTAATAAAGATTCTAAATGTTCCACCGTAATAAGATCCGCCTGCTCTGGTCGAAGAGGGGCAGGAAGCAGTGATACGCCGCTCGCATGCTTAGTACAAAAATCACTGTATCGTTGACTTTCTCTTTTTTCAACAGCCTCATTTATTGTTAAAGCAGGGTCAATATCAAGCGCCAAAGTCAGATCTCCAAATTGGAGATCTCCATCAACTAACATAACCTTTTGTTTTCGAGACGCCAATACAGCCGCCAGGTTTGCAGCAATCATTGTTCGCCCTGTTCCACCCGCGGCACTGCATACAGCTATTTCTGTTCTCTCCACTAGTGATCTCCTTTCTATCACCTATTGTTCAATCTGAACAATACGGCTGCTGATCCATCCATCTTGACCATCGTTAAGCTCTACTAACACCCAGGAACGGTTGTCTTCATCCATAGCTACTACATCCGTGAAAGAAAGCCAGCTGCCACCTTCAACTATTTCTAAAACAGGCGCAGTCAAACTTGGTTCTGCCCGGATGTTGGCAAAGCTTGTGAAGGGAACAAAATAATAAGGTGTTTGTTCGCTTACGGTATTTTCTTCTACTTCTTGTTCTGCCGATTCTTCTGAATTTCCAGCAGGCATCTCTTCCTGTGGTACTTCAAACTCTTCCGGTTCCTCTACAGAATTATAAAAACCTTCAGAATTCTCTGTGTCTGGAAAATCAGCTGGTGCTTCCGGGACTGGAGCCTGTTCTTCCTCTATAAAGGATTCTTCATCCACAGAAGGGGAATCTGGAGCCTGCTGAGAATCACCTTCAGGGAAAGGCTCGATAACCGTGTCTGCGGCATCTTCTTCATTTTCAAACCCACTGTTGTTATAAGGCGTTTCTATTTTACTGTGCAGAATTAAATCAAGTCCTCCACCATAATTTTGCACATAGTTATTAGAATTAGCTGCCCTTATACTATCCTCAGCATTTAACTCCAGCGTTACCGCGATGTATTCTTCGCCAGCTTCTTCCCCTTCTTCTGTTACTACCGTTTCGGTCATTCGGTCTCCTACAGCAAGCACTTTTGCCTCTTCCAACAGAATACTGCTGATTAATTCGTCTCCGTTGTTTTTAGTGAATACGATATCTACGTAATCTTCCGGCTCCACTAAATTAGAAACGGAAGGCACATACGCTGCATGTATAGATACGGCTCTCATTCCCGGCTCCACCCGTTGAGATGCCATCAATTCTTCATTATCCTCATCCAATAATCTATGAGTTAAGATAATTTCTCCTTCTGCTATATCTGCTTCAGTGTACTTCCCTATTGCTTCATCTACATTTTGTACTGCATTATTATGTACTTGATCTTCCGGCACTTCTTGAATCTGTACCATCTCTTGTGAAACTTCATTATCTTTTCCGATAGCTTCAGAAGCAGCGATGACCTCCACCATTGGCACAGAATCTTCCGGCTCTTCCGAACCCTCGCGATTTATAATAATGAAAAATAAAATGGTAGTAATCAAACCTGCCAAAACAGCAAATAGTATTAATTTTTTAGGTCTCATTCGCTTCCTTCCCTTACTGAATTAATCGACTTGTATATGCGCCAGAATCTGTACTGGTCCCACCAGCCGTTCCTGCTCCTACTCTTTTAACAAATGTACCTTTAATGGAGTCGTCTCCGCTCAGCCGTTCTTGAAGAAAAAAGTAGGCAAATCCTTCAATGGTTTTCTTTCTTGAATCCCCGTTCGGATCGTTACTATAAACTATGACCAGCATTAAGCGTTCACAATCTCTTTGTGTGATGTCATTATCCGGACATGCATCTATCCGATGATCAACGGCTCTTTCGGTAGGACCACTAATATTCCCTGTCTGGGTATTAATTATCTGGCCGACCTGTAAAGAGGAATCGTACCCGTCCCGCAAAGTTTGTTCATATTCTTTTGCTCCCGGTGCTTCAAATGCAAGAATACCAAAAAAGCCGGTCTCTGAACCTCCAGGACCTACCTTTAAACTATACGTTTCTCCATAATTTAATGGTATATCTTTTTCAATACCTAGAGGTACTGCGCCTTCAGCTTCACTTATAACACCAAGTCCCGCTTTAGCGTCAGCCTTTAAATTAATGGATTCCACACCAAACAAGGCAGAAAAGAAAAGATCGACCGGCTTTTCCAAAGCCACTTCCACTTGTTCGTTACCTGTTACTACAGCTTCTGATAAACTAGGAACTTCATCATGAGCTTCCAGCACTTCTTCTACTACCTCCTTTACTTTTTGTTCAGAATTTGGTAACTCCTGAGAACTTGATAAGACAGAAGCATTGGCCGTTTTCTGCAGATGGCTTTGCGTTTGATAAAGATGTCCCGCATCCACCACTAACCCCATTATAACAATTGCGATCGATAAACCTAGTGCCATTAATATTATCGAGCTTCCATTTTCTTTATTTAGTGTTTCCCGCCATTTTTTCATACCCCTCACTCCACCCGTATCGTTGAGTTGGTACTAAGTTCCAGATCCCCTGAAAAATCTCCCAGCATTCCAAATATCTCTTGATCATAGGATAAGTTAACTTCTACATAGTCTCCTGAATTTCTTGCTGCAGGGCTTATAGACACATGCAACTGTTCAGAATCCCCTGCATGGAAATTTTCTCTGGCAAAATTGACAATCGTTTCATCTGTTTCCCCGAAACCAGCTATTCTCACCGTTTCCTGGGTCACAAGCTCCATCTGCAGGTACGTATAAAACACACGTCCAAAGTCCACGATGCCTACAAGCAGAAGAATGATTAAAGGCAGCACCAGCGCAAACTCCACTAAAGCCTGGCCGTCTTCTTTTCGTATCATAGGAAAAACCATCCTCCGCTGAACATAGCGATAAAAGCTCCCCCTGCAATAGCTACCCCATAAGGATAAGTCGCCTTCAAAGAACCTCTCGGAAATCCTATAGAGGTGTTTTTATCTTTTTTCCGTATGGAAATAGAGTAAATAATGGAACGCAGCAGGCCGCGGCGGAACAATAAAACAAATACCGCCAGTATCCCCCCAAGAACCGCCATATAAATAAAGGATTGAAAGACGAATGTTCCGCCTTTAAACGCTCCAATCAGCCCTAATAACTTTACATCTCCCGCTCCTATACCTCCTAATATAAAAGGTAGTAATAAAAGACTAAACCCGATTAAAAGACCAAGGAAAGAATGAAAAAAACCTTCAATTCCTGAGGAAATAAAGTGATAAACAAACGCTGCCAGTATGCCGGGGTAAATTACTTTATTGTAAATTTTTCTGTTCTTAACATCCGTTATCACGCACAGCAGTAGTATACTTACTAATACTATATCTATCATTGTTTTCATCCTTTCCTTAAACTTTTGAGGTTTTAAAAAAGACCCTTCCTAATAAAGGAGGGCCCGTGTTATATCTTTTATTATGTCGTTTCCCCAGTTAGCGTATCTGTTATTTCCGTAAAGAAATCAGCAATTTGCTCTCCCAGGAGAATAAGCACAGCAATAACTCCAACAGCAATAAGACCAAGAATTAAACCGTACTCTGTCATACCTTGACCTTCTTCTTCTATAAAAAATCTTTTAATCATTTCTTCCATATTAAAACCCCCTCTTAATTTATGAAAAAGTTAAGCTTTAAATCTATAGTCAGACTACTATTCACACAAAAACAAGTGTGTCTCCAATTTCAACACCTGCTGCTGTAATACTCCCTGCCGGCATTTCCACCACTGATCGGGTTCCAGGAAACTTCTTTCCTAGTTTACCTTTCCCCAGATTTTTCTCCATACCTACTATTCCACAATGATGATCCAAATATAGAACATCAATAGAATAACGCATGTAAAAGGTATGGATGGATCGGCAGGGACTTATGTGAATTCCTGTGTTTATTGGTAATGCATTTGTAAACATTAGGCCCAGTAACCGTTTATTGAATGTGTAAGCCTTTCTGACTTCATTTAAAACAATTTGATTTGATTTACGGTCCATTAGCTTCACTATCATTCACCTCGAACCAAACTTCAACTTACTATGTTTATTATGGCTTATAAATTTTAAATTCACTATCCCCTCCTGTTCTCAGTTTTTAATTCACTTTGAGTGAATATAGCTGATTTAACCAGAATAACTTTAAAAACAACACCTTGTTCCTATATCTATCCTTGTGGGTACATTTATCTAAGTCTTTTAATCTGTCTGGCTGTATTTAATCTGGTACATTTTAGATATAGCATTCGCCCGATTCTTTACGTCCATCTTTTGAAAAATTTTAGTAACATGATTTTTTACGGTATGCTCACTAATATAAAGCTCTTGTGCTATTTTCTTATTATTCGATCCTTTCAAAAGCAGATTCATAACCTCTCGTTCTCTAGTAGATAAATGGAATACTTCCTGCATTATCAAGTCCCCCACAGGTGCCAATTCTTCTGCCGGTTTGCCGGGCCGGTAAAGAAACTCTTGTTCTACTACTTCTTTATTTTTTAAATAATCATTAACCTTTTTCAGCACATCCTTCTTTATTAAATGATTCAATTGGATTCCTTCTATCTTTTTTTCATTTTCTATATATAGAGTTACCACTGCTAAGATATGGCTTAGTGTTGTATAATTTTTGGAAACGCCTTCAAAACCCCCTTTGATTAGATCTTTAGATTCCGATATTAAACGAATTACCTCCGGGTTTATCTGCTGTTTATTTAAAAATTCAGCAGTATATGTGTCCAATAAGCCGGCTTCAGTAATATCTTTTATTTTTGATAAGGAAAACTCCTGATAACCCATAAAATCAACTAAAAATGCTGCTTTTTCTACTGATAAATAAAAAGCTTCAGGATTAAATTGTTCTAATGTCTGATGAAGAATAGTGACAAGGTTCTTCTCTTCCTTGTCCTTTCTTTTATCCAGCCTTTCTAAAGCGAGACCGCCGACTATGGTAACAGTTTGCATAAATGCTATTTTTTTAGTCAGTATTTCGTCAGGCACTTTCTTTTTATTTAAGTCAACGCAAAGCACTGCGAGTACTTCTCCATTTGTAAAAAGGGGGCATTCAATAACCTGGTTGTTCCATGGAGTTGTATGGGTTATTGGTCCTTCTTCTACTTTTTTTCTTTTATCTATTGAAAAATAACGTTTCACTATTTCTTTAGCATAAACAGAAAAATCGGGATGTGATCTTCCTCGCGACATAATGTGAAAACTTTCCTCATCGTTTTTTTTGAGCACAATACAGGCAGATTTGCTATTCCCGACATGAATCCCCATGTCCAAAAGCATATATAGCATATTTTTTTTATTTAAAGTAGACACCATTAAATGAAAAGCTTCTATTAAGTAGTTTAAGGTTTCTTCTTGTTCTTTTTTGTCTGTCTGTAAATCAGTTGTAACTTGTTGTTTTTCTATTAAATTTCCAATGATGCAACAAATATTTTGAAAATTCCGAGTAAAGTAAGCGGATAATGTACTACCTCCAAACAATAACTTTTGTATTTTTTCCTGATTGTATATTGGGAGAAAAAACAAAGAATTAAAACGAATGTTTTTACAATTTGGATGTAAGCTATTGGCATCTTGCTTTATATTTTCCCAATACTTTGCTTTTCCTGTGACCAACACGCGGCCGAACAGTCCCTCTCCTATCGTGAAAACCATATTTTGAAATACATCCGCATTTTTTCCGCTGGTTGTAACAACTTCAAACTCTTCTTCATTCTTTCTTTCTGCCACTCCAACTATTTCCATCTCTTCAAAAACACATTGAAACTTTTGAATAAATGAATGATCTAGTTCTAAATTATTCATCGATAACTCATAGAGAAATGATACGTATTTCTGTTCTGCATTTCTATTAGAGAATTTATTTATTTCCAATGAAAGAAAGTGCGCAACCTTATTTATTTTTTCTAACCAGATATTCTCTGTTTCTATACTTATTACTGGAACTTCCCTAAAAAAAGTCTGCCATTCTAAAGGATTAGAATATGTATAGATTAAATCCGCTTCTACCGAGGAAATGGATTTTTCTTCTTTTAATAATCCTGCCCATAAAAAATAAGTGTACTCTTCCAAAAAAATAGGAGCTGCGATTGAATACAGACCAGGCCTTATCTGAAACAGCATAGGTTCTTTCATTTCCTTTTGAGAAATACTCATGCCTTTAATTTCAGTTGTAAAACACTCTTTGGCTTCCTTACAGATTTTTTGATTTACTATGTTATTCTGTTTTATCATAACTACTTCTTTTTGCTTATTATCAATGACTGAGAAAGAAAGATTGTATAACTCTTCATATGTATGTAATAAGCTCTCTATATGTTCTACTTGTTGATTAGTTAACATTCTATCTCCTCCTCTCTCTTTCATGGTATACACAATGTTTTTTAGAATATGAAGAAACTTATAATAAAAACTTTATATATTGTATTCATATTTTGTTCACCATAATAAATTACTACCAAAGTGTCAATGTTTCATCCCTATATATTAGTATATAAGAACTTGTTTTATTTAGAATACTAATTTTTTCATTAAATTAATAGATATAAAGTCTCTTATTTGTTATTAATATTTATCAATTTCTATTTTCATAACATATTATGATTTTTTTATGATTCTTAAGTCCTTTTATTTTATCATTTTTAATATTAGTCGCTGTATAGCAGTAAATTCTTAACCAGGAGATCAAGCCGCCATAGCTGCTGGCTGCTTTTGATTATTAGTCATTCTCTTCTATTATTTAAAAGATTGCACTTTATGGATAGAACGCAAATAACGTCCGTAAAGTCTAATGACTTTACGGACGAACGAATAAACCGAGATTTAATTTGTTGTTTTATTAATATAAGTATAGTGGAGCTGGCCTTCTGAAAAAAGAACAAACTATAAAAACCTCGAATGCTTGCGCCTGTCTATCATTTAAAAAACATCTTTTATTCTAGTGTTGTTTAGCTAGATCGCTTTTTTCTAAAATATTGACCTGCGACCCAGCGAATACAAAAAGCAGTCCAGCTGCCTAACGTACCTCCAGCAGTATTTAACATAACATCGTCCACATCGGCAACCCGGTATGTAAAGGCAAATTGAACTGATTCAATACCAACGGACACCAGGCAGGCCAAAAATGGCACCACCCATATTATTTTGTCCCTGGAACGAATGCATAATCCCAACAGCAGGCCAAAAGGAAAAAACAGAACAATGTTTCCAGCCAAGATGACGAGTGGATCGATGAGATTGTCACTGTATAACGTAATATTTACAATACTCTCCAAGGGCTGCAGGTTATAATTTCGGTTGCCAGGCCCCTGATTCCCATAGGAAGAGCCATAGTTCCAGGCAAAAAGCGTCACGTAGAACAGCGCCGTCATATACATACTAAATAAAACAATAATTCCCTTACGCCATCTACAGCCGTTTGGCTCTTTGGGAGTCTGTGTATCATTGGTCACAACCATACCTACTTTCTTTCATTTCTCATCCTTCTATTCTTATTTTAAACTTATTGCCGATCATCTCTCTATTGACTCTCCATTACTTTAAATGATCACCTATAATCGCTTTTCTTTTGTAAATAAAAACAAGGAAACAATGCGCACTGCGCCTGTTTCCTTGTGGAATCATACACTATATTCTTCCCAGTATTCCTCTGTGAAAGTATAAGTGTTATGGTTACTTTTTGTTCATGCGAGGAAGCACGTTGTTCAAGGCGTCGTTAATGGTGACAACCCCCAGGAACTCGGAGCCATCCATGACCACCGCCAGCTGCTCCCTGGACCGACGCATGCTTGTAAGAGCTTCATGCAGGAGTGTTTTTGAGGGCAGGACGAACGCCGGGCGAGCAAGCTCCCTGGCCGGCCGGTCTGCCGGCTCGAGCAGCGTATCGCGCACATGAACGACTTCTGGAATTGCCTCCCCCTCGGTTATGAGAAGAATGCGTTTGTGACCGGACTGTTCTGTAGCCCTTTGGACATCATAGACGGTAGCATCTGATGCTACCGTTGTGGGAGAACTTTGTTTTGGAATCAAATCAGCGACCTGCATGGTTTCCAGATCAAGCGCGCCTGAAATCGGCGTGCGCATGGAGGCATCGAGTGCACCGACGTTAGCCGAATGTTCTACAAGGTGGCGGATCGTCGCCGCATTCTGCCCCCCAATCGCGGCCGTCTCGACTGGTTCGACGCCCGAAGCTTTCACGAGCCGATTGGCAATCCCATTGACCCACGAAAGCAGAGGGCGGAATGGCCAGATAAAGAGGCGTGCAGGTACACCGATCAGAATAGCCGATTTTTCAGGATGAGCGATAGCCCATGATTTCGGTGCCATTTCGCCAATAACGAGATGCAGGAACGTTACAATCAGCAGGGATAAGACGAAAGAAGTTCCGTCCGCCAGCCAGTATGGAATTCCTGTCTCCGTAAAGACAGGGGAAAACCAGGCATCGACAGCCGGTTTGGTCACCGCACCAAGAGCGAACGTACACACCGTGATTCCCAGCTGGGCCCCGGCAAGCAGGACGGTAAGTTCATTCACCGACCGCAGGGCAGCACGGGCCCCGCGGCTGGTTACCGCAGCCTCTTCAAGCCGGTGCCGACGGGCTCCAAGAAGGGCAAATTCAATAATGACGAAGAACGCGCTGAGTGCAATGATTCCTGTGGTCACGATTAGAATAATCCAGGGGTTAGTCATTGTTCCCCCTCCTGAGCGGAGCCGACGTTGATCCTGATTCTGTATGGACTTCCGATTCATCCAGTGTCAGGTAGATTAAAGTGGGAACCCGTCTGTCTATCTCGACTATTTTCGCTTGTAAGTAGCGGCGGACCGGTTCATCATGTACAAGATCAGCGGGATCTTCTGGTAACTCGACCCTGATTGTTTCATCAAGGGCTGGGAGGGTACCACCATAAGCAATAAGCATTCCAGCCATTGTTTCATAATCGCCGCGCGGCAGTTGATAACCGATTTCGCGTTCGGCCTCATCGACATGAACATCTCCGCCCATCTGCCAGGCCCCTTCCTTATCAGACTCAACGACCATCGGTAGTTCATCGTCGTGTTCATCGGAGATTTCACCGACCACCTCTTCAGCCAAGTCTTCTAAGGTTAGAATGCCGGTAAACCCGCCATACTCATCAATGACACAAGCGAGGGCATTCTGCGAATCGATCATCTGCGCTCGTGCCTCCGGCAGAGCCACCACGGTAGGAAGGACCAGCGGTGGCTTCATAATCGCAGAAACCGGGGCATCGGCAGCCAAAGGCGAGGCTAACACATCGACGAGATGCACCACCCCGACTGGTTCATCCTCGGTATTAATAACCGGGTAGCGGGTGTGTGCCTTGGCCATCAAGGACCGTACCTCCCCAATCGTAATATCCGGTTCGATCATATCCGCGCGCGAGCGCGGGATCATCGCATGTTCAACATCGCGCTGCGGAAAGTCAAGAATGCGATCAAGTATGATAGACAGCTCTTTTGGCAAATCCCCGCTTTCGCGGGAATCGGCCACAATGTGCTCCAGGTCGCGTGCGGTTGCGCTGCTATCAAGGTCATGAACCGGTTCGATTCTTAACAGCCGTAAAAATCCATTGGCTGACTTATCAAAAATTGCAATCAACCACCCGAAAACAATAAGATAAATATTCGTTGAACGGGCAAGCCCCCGGGCCAACGGTTCAGGGTTAGCAATGGCGAGGTTTTTGGGATACAACTCTCCAAAAATCATCTGTACAATCGTCGCTAGAACCAAAGCCAGTATGGTACCGACCGAAATGCCAACCGCAGCAGGCACGCCAACCCCACCGAGCAGGATGCCCAAACTTTGTCCGACAAGCGGTTCAGCCACGTACCCGACAAGCAGACCCGTAACCGTAATACCCAGTTGAGCGCCGGAAAGCATAAAAGATGTCCGCTTGGTGACCGCCAACGCCTGTTTAGCTGCACTATCGCCTTCATCGGCCAGTGCACCCAGACGGGAACGGTCAACAGACATATAGGCAAACTCCTGCGCAACGAAATACCCATTGGCGGCGATGATAGCAAGAATCACGATGATGCCCAGCAGTAGAGTTAGTATGGCTATCAACATAAGGGATCTCCCACTTCATTTCTTAAATGGGCCCGTGTACAATCATCAAAATTCTCTACAGTGGGGACGGATCTAATCGAGAGTGGGTCATCGGTGTCGCGATTAGTTGGTTGTGATGACATGGACATTCTTCTTTTTCCTCCATTATGTGTATATTGTTTTTTTAATAATACATAAAACTAAATTTAAAAACAAGAAAACAAGTCATGCGCCGGTTTTCTTTTCATATGGCGCCATATTGGTATAGTACCACTAAATGGAGCAAATGTTTAAAGAAGTTCCTTTTCGAATAAGGCGATCTTTAAATACGATCACTACAGCCATAATAGAGCCCAGCTGGATAACGACTTTAAACGTATTTGCTACTTCCTGTGTAAAGAGTTCTGCTGACTGAAATAACATATTATCGATAATAATCATATGGCCTGTAGAAGAAATGGGCGCAAATTCTGTCCATCCCTCTACCATTCCAAACACAAAAGCAACGAACCATTCACCCTATGCCATCCTACTTTTCTAATGGAGTATAAATAATTACTGCTTATACAATGTATTAAAAAACCCAGCAATAAACAAGGAACTACTTATTATTATTCTCTTCTATCGAGCCTGAATAAAATAAGATTGACAAAGAGGCAATAGAAGGATACATTATAAGAAATAACTTGATATCCTTTGGAAAAAGGGGAGTAGCTTTTTCAATAAAATCGTCAGGACGGGAGCAATCCCCGGTTTTATTGGCAGCCTTGCGCTGTTAGCGAGACCTTTACCTATGAGACGGGTGAAGGCTTTTTTGTGCCTTCACCGCCTCAGCGGTGAAGGTTTTTTGTGTATCTGCGCAAAATTCATATCGCGTCAGGGTACCAGGTTTATCTTGAAAAGGAGAAGATAAACATGGAATTTAGTTTGCTGCTGGAATATGGATGGGTCCTTATCGTTTTGATACTTATTGAGGGAGTGCTGGCTGCTGATAATGCGCTCGTCCTCGCCGTGATGGTCAAAAAGCTGCCGCCGGAAAAGAGGAAAAAAGCGTTATTTTATGGACTGGCGGGGGCGTTTTTCTTTCGTGTTGCCTCTTTGTTCATTATATCGTTTCTCATTGACGTATGGCAGGTACAGGCCATCGGGGCTCTCTATCTCTTATTGATTGCGCTCCATCATATTATCCGAAAAGTCTGGTTCCATAAAGAAGGCGCGTTGGAAAAAAAGACGCCGGAACATGCCGAAAAGCCTGCAGGGTTCTGGCGTACCGTAGCAAAAGTGGAAGTAGCAGATATTGCCTTTGCGGTCGATTCCATTCTCGCCGCCGTCGCTTTGGCGGTGACACTGCCCCGGACCAACCTGCCCATAATAGGCGGAATGGACGGCGGGCAGTTTCTCGTTATTCTGACAGGCGGACTGATTGGCGTCGTGATTATGCGATTTGCAGCCGGCCGGTTTGTTACCCTGCTCGAAAAAAGACCAGGGCTGGAAATTGCCGCGTTTGCTATTGTCGGCTGGGTTGGGGTGAAGTTGATGGTTCATACCCTTTCCCATCCCGCTTTATCGGTACTGCCGGAACATTTTGCGGAATCCACTCTTTGGAAAACTTCGTTTTATATTGTGCTGATCGGTATTGCGGCAGCCGGGTGGATACTATCCAAAGATAAAAGAGTACCGCAGGAAACCGCGGCACCTATAGAAAGCTCTACCAGCTACAAATAAAGCACATCTACATGAATCAGACAGGAGGCGGATTACCCGTTTTTTTCTAAAGTATTGATCTGCTCTCCAGTGAATACAAAAAGCGTTCCAGCTGCCTGCCATATCTCCAGCCGTATTTGAAATAACACCGGCCCATCGGCAGCCCTGCGCGTAATTATAAATTGCCTTAGATTCTCTAAAGGGGGGGTCTTTCATGAAAAACCGGGAAAGGAATGGGGAGAGAGAAATGGCTAAAGGAGATTATCAGGCGGGAAAAGAAGCTTTAACCGTTATAGGAGTCGGATTAGGTTTGATGGTCGTGACTTTTGCCATCCTCCATTTTGTACTTGGGGTACCCTTTTTCCCATCCTAACGTGTAGCAATAGAGAATAAAGGAGAGACTGTGGTGGAAGAGTGGATTATCGATTTTATCGAACGATTTGGATACGGGGGCGTCTTTTTTCTTATTGCTTTGGAAAACATTTTCCCTCCGATTCCATCTGAAATCATTTTAACGTTTAGTGGTTTTATGACGACCACCTCCGCTCTTCATATCCCAGGCGTCGTGGTAGCTTCCACCTTGGGATCCGTTTTTGGAGCAATGATTCTTTATGGCATTGGCCGTTTAATCAACGTCGACCGGATGGAAATCTTTGTGGAAAAATACGGTCGCTATCTTCGGCTATCGAAAAAAGATGTTCAACGGGCCGATGCCTGGTTTGCAAAGTATGGCGTTTGGACGATCTTTTTTTGTCGCATGATTCCGTTGGTGCGAAGCTTGATTTCCATTCCGGCAGGGATGGCTAAAATGAACATTACTATTTTTCTTCTTTTTACGACAGCTGGGACCCTGATTTGGAACATTGTTTTAGTGAATCTAGGAGCCGCTGTGGGGGAATCATGGATAGATATTTTAGGGTTTTTGGATCTTTATTCGTCTATTGCTTACGTTGGTTTAGGCGTAGCCGCTTTGTGGGTCCTCCTCCTTTTCCTCAAACGGTTTCAAAAAAACGGAAAAAAAGAACACATAAAATAGGTGAGTTACAAATAGCCCAATGGCCCTTGCTCCATTTAATTCGATGGTTTTATTCGATTAAACGACATTGTCTGTACTAGTAGGTTGCATAAAAAAACAAATAAAATTTATATTTTCGAAATAATTTAAAAGGACAGGAGGGATACCAAACATGAATTTATTTAACACAAAGGATAAAAAGCTGAATTCTAACACCATAACACGTGTAGCGTCAGGTATAGCTATACTTTTACTACTTGGCAGTTTGTATTTAATTCTGTTTAACTCTACGATATTATTTATCGGGATAGTGGGCTATGTGGTTCTATTGTTACTTATAGTCCTTCTTTTATTATATGTGGTTAGTTTAATTACAGGAGAGCTTTTTGCAGATTATGTTATGAGAAAGCGCAAAAATGATCGAATGTAAAATGAAAAACCCTCTTTTCTGTAAATGACGGGAAGCATACGTTGAGACACTATAAAACACCTGCAACCTGATAGTGAACTGTGCTATGTCCCGTAAGATGGAAAGAATATTAAAGTGTGTTAGAGAGAATCCTGATATGAGAGCCGCAGCTATGAGGCCGTATTCGAAAATAGTTCTATCGATAATGCATCACATAAAAAAAATTAGAATCTAACTAGTTTATTCCCCCACCCTCTCCAAAAAGTGTGGGGGGATTTTTTTCTCTAATGTCTTTTCTGATAAGAGGATGATAGCCATTTGCTGTGAATAAAATTTATTTACCCGATGTTAAATCGTCGTGGTTGTAGTTAATATCATATTGATTATCTGGAGAAGCATACTGATTAAAACGAAGTTGCAGTAATTGAAAGAGATGAATCACGATAACTTTCAAAATAGCATACGATGGAATCGCTAAAATAACGCCAAGCACACCAAACAAATGCGCCGCGCTCAACAAAATAAAAATAACCGTAACGGGGTGAATGCGCAGCCGTTTCCCCATAATTTGCGGAGAAATGAATTTCCCTTCCAATAACTGGACAACCGTCCAAACAATAATTAATTTAACTACCATAAAGGGAGAAGTCACCACCGCAATGATGAAAGCTGGAGTAATCGCAATGGCCGGCCCTAAATAAGGAACAATAGCTGTCACACTAGCTATTGCCGCTAAAAGAAGAGCATAATCCAACCCTATAATGAGAAAGCCAATATACATGCTCACCCCAATACATAAACTAACAAGCAGTTGACCGAGAATATACGAACCAATTTGGTGATCAATATCGTGGATAATTTTAGCCGCGTCTCCCCTTATTTTGGGCGGAAACAACCGCAACAGAGCTTGAGGAAATCGCTCCCCCTCTTTAAGTAAATAAAATAAAATAAACGGCAATGTGATAATTGCTACCACGATAGTTGTCACCTGAGCCACCACAGCAGCTAATCCAGAGAAGGTTTCCCCCGCATAACTAGATATAGTAGAGGGAAGATCGGTTACAAAGGAATCGATACTGGAAGACATACTCGCGTACATGTCTTGAAAAATGGAATGCTGCAACCACCTATCCATCCCCGTACCCATCTCCGCTATGTAATCTGGGAACGCTTGAGACAGCTCGATTATTTGGCGTTCTAAAAAAGGGACTATCGCTGCTATCAGTACAACAATGGACCCAATTAATAAACAGAGAATAATCAATATACTGATGAGACGTTTTACTCCTCTCTTCTCTAAAAAGGTCACAATAGGACGTAATAAGTAATATGCCACTACAGCCAAAATCAATGGCAGGGCTATGGTTTCGATAATCACCATAAAGGGATGAAAGATAAATGAAATATGAGAGTAGACCCAAATAATGACACCAATAAACAAAAGTAAACCTAGGGTGTACACTAGGTTTTTTCCGCCTAAGAATTGAAAATATCGTGAAGGTTGATTGGACATTATGTTCTCCCTCTATATTAGTTTGCTTGTTTAAAAATAGGCTGGTATACAGTTAAAACAGCCACGTTGTAAAAAGGCTGTTTTTTCTATAGTAAAAGGAAGTATAGTGCACGTATATCCTTTCTCGTTTTTGTATAAACCTTATTTTAATACCCTTTTAAACAGATGCTATCTATAGAAGAAACATCATCCTTTAATACCAACAGTACCTCATTATATTTTTGAATACGTGGGGATCGAATTTACGGACTATATTATTGGAAAAGCCAATAAGCCAAACGAAATTAGTCATGATCCGCATGCGCTAACAAAAGCACAAGTATGGAACAAAGAGATGAAATACTCTATTTCTACGTAAAAAGCTTCAGCCTTTTGCAGGAAAGGCTGAAGCTTTTTATTAGCATTTATTTGTCTTTTATCTGGTTGTATCCCATCCAAATATCTACATCCCAATAAAAATATTTTCCTATTATTTAGCGGCTTTGTTTTTCAGGAAGGCATAGGATGAAGCAATACGGCATGATATACTATACAACTACACACATTTAATGCATAGATACATAGTATTATTTCCTAATGTAAATGACATAATAACGATAAAATACGATTAGAAGTGAGGATTTACGATGATTGCAAAGACAGAAGAGGACTTTACAGGATTAAAAGAAATTGGTGCCATTTGCGGAGGAATCCGGGATACATTAGTTCAGGCCGTTAAACCGGGCATCACGACGAAAGAACTTGATGATATGGCAGGAGAGCTGTTTAAAAAAGCAGGCGCTGTCTCTGCTCCAAAAGGAGAATACGACTTTCCCGGCTATACGTGCATCAGCGTGAATGAAGAAGTCGCACACGGAATTCCGGGAAAACGCACCATTCATGAAGGCGACCTGGTCAATATTGATGTGTCCGGATCAAAAAATGGTTATTTCGCTGACACCGGTATTTCTTTTGTTGTTGGAAAGAGTGAGCCGATTTTACAGGAAATATGTGACGTGGCTAAAGAGGCATTCGAGGCCGGTCTTCAAAAAGCAAAGCCAGGTTCCAGGAAAAGCGGACTCGGAAAAGCAGCACATAATGTCGCCAGGAGGAATGACCTGACAGTTATCAAAAACCTTACCGGGCACGGGGTGGGACGCTCCATTCACGAAGCACCGGAGAATATTCTCAATTATTACTCCCGCCGGGACGATGAAATTTTAAAAGACGGCATGGTCCTTGCTTTTGAACCATTTATTTCTACATTTGAAGAGGAAGTGTTCCAGTCCGACGATGGCTGGACCTTTCTCACCGAAGAAAGCTTTGTAGCTCAATACGAACACACGATTATTCTTACGAAAGATGGTCCGATTATTACTACACAGTAAACACGCTCACACTACAAGTTTTATTCAAAAAAGCATCCACCTTTTACCAAGGGCGGATGTTTTTTCTGTTGTTTACTACAGGTTTCTAGCGTATAGATAACTTTCAATGACTGGTATTAGTATAATGACAGGACTCAAACTAAACAGCAGTTCATACGGAGACTCCAGCGACGGAACAAATAACAGCATCACTCCCGCTGCCAATAAAGGAACGGACCAGATTATCATTCGTTTGCCGCCGTATTTATTAATCCGAAACCATTTGTCATTTGATTCATAGGATTGCGGAAATTTCACTCCATATAAGCTGTTCATATTTACTTTTTCTTTATATAAAGGAATAGCTAATGCCATAAACAGACAGGCTGATCCTATATTTATCAGGGCGTAGAATATATTCTCCATAGGACACCTCCCCGTATTTCGGCCTTTTGCTGTTTACCTATTTATACTGCTGTCCATTCCATTACAAGCTCTGCTTCCCCCGTTTCTTCATCTATCTGCTCTTCTTTGATTATAAAATCATTTCTCAAGTAAAATTGAACCGCCTGGTGATTTTTCTTATAGACTTTTAATTGTATGTGTCTGTATCGTTCTTTAACAAAATCCAGCAGCTCTCTTCCATAGCCCTTCCCCTGATGCTTTATATCAATAAAGAACGCAGCCAGACAGCTGTCCACCATGGAAACAAAGCCTATGATCTCTGCGTCCCTGCATATAACATAGTTTTCAGCCATCGGAAGATATGTATTTTTCATTGGCTCCCGTTGAGACGTCCAATAGGCATGGTCAATAAAATGATGGGCGTCTAATGATCCTTCATGCCATATCGCTACCAACTCATCTATTTCTGTTTCTTTACTTGTTCTTATGTTCATATCATTTACCTTTCCATTGAAAATAGTTCTGCATCCTTTAACCGCTGGGAACGAATATAAGCATTCCAATGTAAATCTGCCGCTGTCGAATGTTCTTCACATCATGGAAGAACCGAACATTATCAGTATGGTAAAGAGAATCAGTAACCCATAATAAGCGGTGTAACGAAAAAACTGCTGATTTAAATACTGAAAAATCTCCCGTACTGTGGTATCTGTTGTAAATAGTCCGCTTTTTTCCACTATCATTTTCGAATACGTATTTTGTATTCTATATTGAATCACTTCTATTACAAAACGGATAATCATATAATAGAGAAACGAAGAGACAAACCATGAATAACTATGGAGATCCCCTATTGACCAGGTGCCGATCCTTATGGAATGCTCCGTCATAATAATAGGCATTGCAAGAAATAAAAGGAAGTATAAATAATCCATCCCATTCAGCAGCATTCTTAGAAATGCGGACAGCCGTCCCGGAAAAATGGAGACATACATTCCTCCCAGCATTTTCGTAACGCGCCCATATTCTTCCATTCTGCGGCTTCGCTTTATATCTTCTGATATTTTATAACGGAGAGGAGGATTTCCCATTACAAAACTCCATGGATAGCTGAAAGATAGGCGGTTTTTCTTTGCTGTCTCCTTCGGCTTTATCCGAATATAAGGGTAATCTATAAATGAATCCATAGAGGATTCAAAATAAGCGCCTACAGTTAAAGGCTTTTCATTCATAAAGTCTAACGTATCCACATCATATCGTCTGTTTTTCAGCGAAAGCTGAGTATACCGCTGATATTTCCGAGGCCCTCGGTATCCAAAATAGATAATAAAGATATAAAAAAAGATTGCCGCTACCCATATGTAGTTCTCTTCCATAACGTTCCTCCAGATTCATGTAGCAGTTCTTTATAGTTTTATACCACCACTTTTTTTCTTAAAAATTCAGTACCCAGTAAATATTAATTATATTTCCTTAAAATGGATAAAACAATATGTCATACCTATTATTTTCATATAGATATATCAACTAAAATAAATTCTCGTCAGGAGATAACTGCTTATTCCACATGCACTATGTTGGCAGAATATAAAAAGATCAATCATAGACGCGCCTGCAGTCATGATCGATCTTTTTACCCTTTTATTCAATAAAGGCAGCCTTTTCTATAAGCAGGGTGCCTTATGCAGAGGCTAAGTGGCATGAAAATACTCAAACGTCCATCACTTACCCAAACCTTGTTCCTTTTTTTATAGAGTCATTCATCTGCTGCTCCAGCCGTTTAAAGTACATATAGAAAATGATCCAGTTCAGTACATACGACCCGGTGAAAATTCCCAGTCCGATTAATAAGGCCTGTGGCTCTAATGGAACCCAGCCAGTCAAAAATGTGAATACCGGAAAAAGGACAACAAGAGATACGCTGAAGTGTACAACGGTCTGTTTAAGTGCACTCCAGGAATCGATGTAAAATAAGAGAGCCGCAACACTAAAGAAAGCACCGGTGATCATACTTCCAAGTAAGTGCATTCTCACATCTGCTACTGGAACGTCTATAGACTGCTGCACAACTATTGTTAAGGCAATAAACGTCACAAGCGCTGCTATTCCAAGGCCGCCGAATATTCTAATAGTAATGTCATGAATCATGTCTATCACCTCCATTAACAAGCTGTTCTTTTAGTATGTGCACATATTTTCTCGTTACGTATTCTTTTGTGCCGGACTTAAAATACACACATAAGTTTCCATTGAAGGATAGTTCAAATCGGTCCATTTGGTTTATGTTTCCAATCACTGACTTAGAAAACCGGATAAATCCATACGGTGCAAGAAGTTCCTCCAACTCATACAGCTTCTGCTTCATTTCCAATGATTTTTCATGAACCATGGCAAACACTTTCCTCTTTTCGGCAAAAACAAAATCAATTTCTTTTGGCTCAAGCAAAATAGAATGGTCTTCTTCGACCGCAACGATCCGTTTTGTAAGTATGTTCTCACGTCCATTGGATTTCTCAGGATCCTGGGCATGATCTTCAAGCAGCTGCATCACCGCTCCTACCTCCTTTGTCCATTCTTTTACCTGTATCATAATCACCGGGTCGCCCTCATACTGAGGATCAATATCGATTTTGATTTTCATGGCTTCTCCTTTCTTTTTTCCATTATGCTGCCTTTTACAAAAGAAAAAGTGCTTCTTTGCATGACATACATCATTTGTTACATAAAAGGCAAGCTGACAAACATAAGATGAACTCCCTGTACTTGATATGTATTGCTGCTTCTTTCTGTTATTTAAATATCTCTCTAATAATACAATAAACACCTCCAGTCATCGTATAAAATACAAACGATCGTTTGGAGGTGTTTTTTTCTTAAAAACTATATAACGTTTATTAGATGATTTATATAAGAAATTACTATTTTATAGAGTTTCTTAGTTCATTTCTCGATTTATCCATCCATGTTTCTTCCGGATATTCCACCAGGATCGCGTCGGCAAATCCGGCTATGTCGTTTCCGACAACTTCGTTTACGCTTAATCCATCGCTTACACTGCTTTCAAACAGGTCCAGAATATTTTTTAAAATGAGAAACATCCCCGCCCCTTTGGCATAATGCCACATGTACTTCTCGACTGCCTTCATTGCATGCCTGTATTCTTCCGGCAGTTCGTTCACTCTTTTTTGATACGCACGATAATCTCTTTTATCCTGTCTCATCTTTTTAAATTTTTGTGCTAACATCTTGTTTCCCCTCCTTTATTTCTGTCATTTTTTCTTCAAGAAAGGCCCATCTCTTCCAAAAGTCATTCAACTTTTCCATGCCCTGCTCATTCAGCGTGTAGAACTTCCTGGCCGGACCAAGCTCGGATTTCTTCTTTTCGATTTCCACCAATCCTTTTTTCTCCAGCCGGACAAGAATCGTATAGACCGTTCCTTCAACAATATCTTCAAAGCCCAGTTCATTCAGGTACCGGGTAATTTCATACCCGTATGTTTCGCCTCCTTGAATTTTCTGCAGCACAACACCTTCCAGGACGCCCTTAAACATTTCCGTTAGATCTTTCATAGATCCTCCTTTAAAACGATTATCCTTATCTACTCTGTACTACTTAGTACAACTATATAATAATACTTAGTAGTGGAACAGTCAAGCGGTTTGTCTGCCCTTTTTTAAGGATTCCAAACAGGATTTTACCGTGTTCCGAAGAATAGTAAATGAAGAACCTGCTTGCTGAAATACTGTCCGGACAGCGCATAAAATGACAGGACTGCTCGTTACGTTATACCTTATTATGTAATTAAGGGGTGGGGCATATGACGTTGGTGGAATCATTGCAGAAGGCAATCGATTATATGGAAACACATCTACTGGAGCATATAACGATTGAAGCCATATCCAAACAGGCACATGTATCTCCTTTTCACTTTCAGCGTTTGTTTATGATTTTGACAGAGACGTCCGTCGGCGAATACCTCAGGCACCGCCGCCTTACCCTTGCCGCACAGGAGCTGTCCAACTCAGATAACAAAATTATTGATATTGCCTATAAATATGGCTATGACACTCCTGAAGCTTTTTCAAAAGCTTTCCGGAAACAGCACGGTGTCAGCCCAACCGAAGCACGAAAAGGAATCGGAAAGCTGAATTCCTATAACCGCCTGACGATTCAGGTGAATTTGAAAGGAGCCGAACCGATGAACTATCAGATTGTGGAAAAAGAAGCGTTTCATGTCGTGGGAATCAAAAAGGAATGTCCGTGTGGCGAAGAAGCCACGGGAATTGCGGAATTCTGGGGACAGGTTACTTCGGATGGGACAATCGGAAAACTCGTTGATTTAATGAACAGCGAGACGAAAGGCCTGCTGGGGCTTACGGATAACTATGACGAAGAAAAGAATACGATTGATTACTGGATTGCAGTGGAACATATCGGTGAACCACCAGCCGATTTAAATCGGTTGGACCTCCCCAAAACCAAATGGGTGGTTTTTGAGGTGCACGGCCCTGCTCCAACTGCCATGCCGGAAGTGTGGAAACAAATCTACAGCGAGTGGATCCCGTCGAATGGGTATGAAATAGCTGATGTGCCGGCCATCGAAGCTTACACTGACCCTGATCCTTACAGTGCCGAATCCTCCAACCAGATATGGCTGGCTGTGAAGTAGATGATATCGTTCGATCACTATTCCTTCAGCATATAAAAAAATCGAGTACGAACGCTTTCCGCGTTTTGCTCGATTTTTGTCGTCTATTACGCAGAGGAACATTTTTACTTTCACTCTGCCGCTTCGTCTTTTTTATACTCCAGAATATCGCCCGGCTGGCATTCCAATGCTTCACAAATGGCCTCTAACGTAGTTAATCGAATCGCTCTGGCTTTCCCGTTTTTTAAAATCGAAAGGTTTGCCATGGTGATTCCTACTCTGTTTGAGAGCTCGGTTACACTCATTTTTCTTCTTGCCAACATTATATCGATATTAATTATGATAGCCATGTTTCCACCTCATACGACTAAGTCATTTTCTGATTTTATTTCAAATGCATTTTGAAAAAGCTTCTGCAGAACCGCAGCAAAAACAGTAATTACCATTGAAGCAAAAACCATGATCATTCCGATAACGATAATACCCGGGGCATCATCCCGCTCCCCCAGCAGGTAGAAGAGCGGCATGCCTGCCACATATAATAAACTAATGATCAGGGCGCAGTATTTTATTTTCTTCAAAGCACGAATAGAGAGTTCTGAAAAAGCCTGATTTTTATCAATATGGCTTAACAGTTTGAAAGCCTGATAAAGCGCAAAATAAAAAGGAATTGCCGTTGCATATAAATCAAGATAAACAAAATAGCTGATAAACGTCATTTCTGGATACAGGTAGGCTGCAAATCCAGCTATCTCCGGAACCAAAAATATGCATAAAGCAAGTACTGGAAGCCCCATCAAAATAACAGCTGCTTTTAAAAACAGCGTCGAGCCCTTTTTCATTAAGCACACCTCACTTCTATTATTTGTCTTCATTTTATCAGATAATATATCGAAATACGATATATATTTATTATTTAATAATAAATAATATTGATTCTGCTTCCTCTTTCGTAACACTTCCCTTCCTGCAGGCAGATAAATTGCTCCCCGCTTCTTTCCGCCTCTACAATAAAGATATATTTCGTTACTCCCGCTTTAAGATGGTTTGTCCAGAAAAGGAGTGAGGCAGATGATTGATTTTTTAATTATTGGAGGCGGTATCATTGGCACGGCTCTCGCACGTGAGCTTTCCCACTGCCGGGGACAGACGGTTGTTTTGGAAAAGGGGCGGACGCTCTCCGGGGTTCAGTCGACTCACAACAGCGCCCTTGTCCATCCCCCTGCTATGATGCCCCCTTATAAGGGAAAATTAAAGTCGGCACTTGGCGTAAAAGGAAGCCTCCTTCACCAGACCCTGGCAGAACGCTTTAACGTTCCCGTGTTTCATAACGGCGCGATTGCTACAGCAAGGACGGAGGAAGAGCTCGAGGAACTGCGCCGGCTGAAACGTCAGAGCGAAGCCGAAGGCATTCATACGATCACGCTCTGGAGCAGGGACGAAATGCTGGAGCGGGAACCGAACCTTCACAAAGCGCTTAAAGGCGGACTGTATATGCCGGAAGCCATGAGTGCCGATACTTCTATGCTGACCGAAAGACTGGCATCAAACGCCCGTCGCAACGGCGCGGCGATTTATACGAATACCGAAGTGACAGCCCTAAAAAAATCCGGCACTGGGTTCGAAGTCGAAACGAAAGCAGGAGCTGTTTTTCAAAGCAGGTTTGTCATCAATGCCGCTGGTGCCGCCGCCGGTTTGATAGCCGGCATGATAGAAGACGAAGTACCTTTTGAACCGATATCCAGACGCGGCGAATACGTCGTGCTCGGAAAACAGGCCGCCGGCTTTATCACACATATTATCTATCCACCGCCGACAAGCCGGACCAAAGGTGTTCTGATCATTCCGCAGCCGGACGGAACGATCCGCCTCGGGCCAACCGATACACAACAAAAAAGCTTCCATACCTCTCTTCCGACAAAAGAAGGAATCCATCAAATTCGAAACGAGGTCAACCTGCTTGCAGAAGAGATTCCCTATGACCTTGAGGAGCGCTACTATTCAGGCATCCGCTCGAGCATCACCGATCCGGACTTTTATATCCGGCCGTCCAAAAAGCATCCGCGGCTGATTCACCTGGCTGGTCTGGACTCTCCTGGAGTGACCGCCTCTCCTGCCATCGCCTCCTACGTCATAACGGATATTCTCCAACAAGTTGAACCTATGGAACGAAAAATAGAGCCGGACTTGTTTGGTTATTAAATAAAAAAAAGCTGATTTCTGTAATCAGCTTTTTCTTTCATGAGAGAAATCAGCCCGGACGCCTCTCCAGAATACTTCCCAGACGAGCTTCGAGCGCTCTTTCATCTTCTTATTATCGTATAGACGCATTTCGTTGGCCAACCCATCAATTAAGGCAAAAAATGCATTGTATATATGATCGTTGGACAGCTCCGTATCAATTTCCCCACGCTTTTTCCCATCGTTCCACACGTCTTCAAGTGCTGAAGATAACGAAGCATCCGCCTGCCTGTACTGCTCTAGAATAGATTCCTGCAGCCCGGCCGGCGGGTAATGAACAAAACGATAATAAAAACGGGTGCTGATTTCATTATCCTTGTTAATCGAATGGATAAAAAAAAGATCCTGCAGCTGTTCTTTTACCGACTGCCCTCTCTCCTCGGCAATACGGTTTTGCACGAACTGTAAATAGCCTTCTATTTCATTTTCGAATATATCAAGAAATAATGCTTCTTTATTCTCGTAATGAGCGTATAAAGATGGCTTTTTAATACCTACCCGATTGGCAATCTCAGACATCGTTGTCGTTTTATACCCATTGGAAGCAAAACACTGTGTGCCTGCCTGGATGATTTTTTCTTTTGTACGCATGGATGTTCTCCTTTTATCTGTGATTTTTCTCGTTTACGGCACAATCTGCTGAAACGCTTTTGCTTTAAATAATATCGTGATGGCAATCACCATGCCCGCTGCTCCAAATCCCAATAAAATAAACTGGACTGGAATTCCTGCTGTAGTCAGTACACTAACGATAGCATAAGCGATTGGATCGAATCCATTCATAGCAAGGAATACAAGGCTCATCACCCGCCCTGTCATCCGGTTCTCCGTCATTTCCTGAGCCGCCGTAAAAAACGGAATAAATACAAAAGCCATCGCAAATCCGATGAAGAATAAAATAATAGTCAACACTGTTAAACTCTGTACAAAACCGAAAATCAGGTAAAACACTAAAGCCGCTATCAGACCGTACAAAATCGCCCGGCCTTTTTTTGCAATCATATAATTGCCAAGGATAACAGTACCGGTGACCATTCCGAGGCCAAGGCTTACTTCCATATAACTTAGATTTAACGGACTGCCGCCATAGGCATCCACCAGCAAAGGGATCGCTATATGAAGGGTGCCGAACACAAAGAAATTCAGCGTAACCAGAATAATAAGGCCAAGCAGTAAAAAGGTAGAGCCGTATACATAGACAAAACCTTCTTTAAAATTCTGAAACGGCGTCTGCTTCACCGTGTTTTCCACCGGGCCTTCCTTTATAAACGGCGGGAAAATGATCAGCGCCGAAAGAGCCACCAGTATGGCGGCGGTAAAGTAGCTGGCAGTAACCGAGGACGTTTCCATAATGATTCCCGCTATAATCGGACCGGCTATAAAAGAAATCTGGTCCACCCCCTGGAAATAAGCATTGGCCTGCTGCAGCTGATGCCTCTCTACTATTTTAGGGAGCATCGATGTACTGGCCGGTCCAAAAAATGCATCCAGCATGCCAAATACCCCTGCCAGCAGCAGAAGCAGGACAATCGTCATCGTATCGTTCCATATGAACCATGTAATCCCAAGCAAAAGAAACGCCTGTATCAAATTTGTGCTGAACATGATCGTTGTTTTTTTATAATTATCCGCGACTACGCCTCCGTACGTCATCATCACAAGGCGGGGCACACTGATGACAATCAGAACCAGCCCGAGTGTAGAAGCAGAATCAAGTTCTGTAATGACATACCAGGTCGTGGTCGTTAAAAACATACTAAACCCCGTTACCGCCATAATACTGGCAATAAATAATAGAATAAATGTGATGTTCCGTGTGACGGGAACGTTTTTACCAGTCATTTTAATGCTCCTCTTTAATAAAGTAATAATTAAAACCTAACGTTAGGTAGGCAGTAAACTATACTAAATCATTAAAGGGTTGCTTGCAAGAAAAACATAGCCCCTGTAACGAATCAGCGAATTATTCTTGAATGTATGGAGCGTTCTTCCGATATAAATATAGTAATAAAAGCCGAGAGGAAGAAGCTTATGAAATGGTCGATACGCACCAAACTGCTTAGTTTTATCCCTATTATGATGGTAGTCGTTCTGTTGATCACCGGCATCAGCTATAGTTTTGCCAAAGGAGAAATAGAAACCCAGATCAGAGATCGTCTTGCCCACCAGGCCGGTGAAACAGCCGGCAGTATAGAACAGCAGCTTACAGAGCACCAGCGCATCGGGGAAACCCTTGCCGAAATGGTTGGGGAGGAAGGCACGGAATTTGCCCAGGCCGATTACGAGGCGCTGCAGGAACGCCTTGTTCAATTAAATGAAGCAACGTTTGGCATCGGCGTCTGGTTTGAACCGTTTGCTTATGACGCGGATACCGAATACTTCGGTCCTTACAGCTATGAAGATGGAGACGGCGTCGTATTTACCGATGAATATGAAACGGCAGAATACGACTACCCCTCTCATGAGTGGTATACAGCTGGCGCAGAAACAGGAGAAGCTTCCTGGACAGCTCCTTATTTTGATGAAGCCCTTGATACGTTTCTAGTTACCACAAGCACCCCGTTTTACGAACCGGATGGCACATTTGCAGGTGTTGTTTCAGGTGATATGGACGCCGGCGAAATTCAGCAGATGGCAGAAGACATCGAAGTCGGCGATAACGGCTGGGCGTTTCTAATGGATGAAACCGGAGCCTTTCTTGCCCATCCTGAGGCCTCTTCCCTGGAAGAAGATCCTGTGCTGGAAGGGATCAGCGCATCTTTTGAAGACAGCGGAACTGCGTCAGCCTCCTTCCCGGAGGGAGACGCTGTCGTCTCTTATGTGCCGCTCGAGCAGAATGGCTGGACGCTGGGCCTCGTGCTGCCGGAATCAGAAGTATATGCCGGTGTAAATGCGCTTCTTCGAGACGTAGCGATTGCTGCCGGCATTCTGATGCTGCTTACCGCAGCTGCGGTTTTCTTTATAGCCGGTCGGATTACCAAACCTATCCGCGCGCTTAATGATGAGGTTAAGCACGTGGCAGCAGGAGATTTATCTCGTCAGATTGTAGTAAAGACACAAGATGAAACGGGCGAACTGACAACCAGCTTTAACGTAATGGTGACAAACCTGCGGGAGCTCGTCGAATCTGTGCGCCAGTCTGTTCATACGTCCGCAGATGCCGTGTCACAGCTAAGCTCTGTTTCGGAAGAAACAATGGCCTCCAGCGAAGAAATCACGCGTGCCATTCAAGAAGTGGCGAACGGAGCAACAAATGCCGCGGCTTCTGCCGAAAATTCCTCACGGAAGACGACAGACCTTTCTGAACAGCTTACCGCGATGGCAGCCTTTACCTCTTCATTAAACCAACAGGCTCTGAAAGTCGAGGAAACAAATAAAGCCGGCAGCGAACAGACTTCTTTTCTTCAGGAAAAGGCAGAACAAACAGATAGAATGATTGGCCGCGTCGAAGATATGGTACAAAATCTATCGGATCAGATGAGTGAGATTTCCTCTATTGTAGGAACGATTGCATCCATTTCCGAACAAACAAACCTGCTTGCGCTCAATGCTTCGATTGAAGCCGCACGTGCCGGGGAACACGGCCGCGGGTTTGCGGTAGTGGCCGATGAAGTTCGCAAACTTGCAGAACAAACATCCGGCGCCACCAAGCATATCCGCGTTTCAATGGAAGACATCCAGGAAAAAACAACAAAAGCCTCTGCTGAAATGGCAGATGCAAGAAAATTGTCTACCGAGCAGTTTGAGATTACAGAAACGACGGTCTCTTCATTTGATGAAATAGCCGCCCGGAATACAGAAATGAGTACGCTCGTTTCCCAAGTGAGTGAAAGTATTAAGAGCATAGAAAAGAATAAAGAAGACGTTGTCTCTTCCATCGCAGAAATCGCTGCCGTTGTAGAAGAGAGCGCAGCCACTTCAGAAGAAGTGAGCGCCTCCGTCGAGGAACAGTTAACAGCGCTTCAAACCGTGGCCTATTCAGCAGAAGAGCTGAATGCTTCAAGTGAAAAGCTGAAACTGCAAATTGAACGATTTACATCCTAAAAACAACGAATCAGGCTGGTGAGAAAGTTACTCTCACCAGCCTGATTCGTTGTTTTCTTTTACTTTTCCTCTGATATTTTCTTTACTCCATTATTGCGGTAATAGTTTTAATAGCATAGGAAGTCCAAATGCAAAACTTTTCTTTTCATCACCCTCCACACCATCGGTATAAATAAAAAAAGCCCCTCGTTAGGAGCACGATTGGGGCTTTTCGCGGCGGTCGACAAAATGAATCTTAATCAGATCCATCAGGGCGAATCGAATATAGACACGATACTGGTCGGAGGTAAGCCACTCCGTGTGCGTATCGAAAAAAATGTTATCGGTGTACGTAAGATGAATCATTTTTCACCCCCCTTTAGGTGTTAATGCACCCAGCATAACATAGAGAGAAAAGATCAAATAAGATAGAATCAGTGTAAATAATGAGTCTTTTGACACGGTAACATCAGATCGACACCTGAGTCAATAGTCTTTTTGAATGAGGGGAAATAGACGAAGATCGACTGATAATATGGGAATAATAGCTGATACAAGTCGGGCAGTTCCCGCTGATAACAAAACGGCGAAACAAGTGTTTTCCCGATGGAACATAGCAGATTCCTTTGTTCTGACCTGCTTTTTATTACGAATAGCTATTTTCCATAACAGTAAAAGATAAGTTGAGAAGAACAAATTAAAACATTTGATACGATCTCCTCCTTTACCACCTTCTTTAACGGCATCATTCGAGCTACTGCGAAGTTAAAACCGTTTTTTTGTAATCCTTTCAAAAATATAGGGCAGCCGATCTCCTTTATTTTATAAACTATCCGACAGAGAATCCTTCTTACCTTAACCCAATCTAAATGCTACTAATCACCCATTTATATACTTTTACTGTAAATAAAAGGGTTAATACTTTCTATGTCGAAATGGTTTCATATAACGAATAATAAAACTAATAATTCGTCACTATATAGATATATTAATATAACAAAAGAGGTGAGCTGATGAAGCTGGACGAAAGGGAAAGAAATCAAGCCGAATTGTGTTTAAAGTCACTAGATCAATTAACCAGCTCGAATATTTCTACCATGTTAAAACAGCCGGACATTAATATTTGGGTTTATTTAAATTCTATTCAACAGGAAAATTTAAAAGACAGTATTGATTATCTACGGGACCAGGACCTTATTTTAGTGACGCAGGTAAAATCTTACGAATGGGGCGGCACGTATTTAAATATTGCTTCCACCAGCAAGCTGAATAACTTTTATAAATAAGCTGTTTTTAAGGCAGCCAAATTTCACTAAAGATACTATTAATGGCCGGTTTTTTCACTGTATATAGAAAAATAAGATTACGTGATATTGTAAGAAAATTTAAAATATACACTTAAACTGAAAATTGATTTAAAAACAATCAAAAACCAGGATATTCTCCTATACTAAGCCTTTTTTAGGTGATTTTATTCCAGAAAAACCATTCCTTTTCTTGAATTTTGTGGAATATCTGGTTGACAAAACTCTAATGTAACCTATAATTCGTTATATAATATATATAAATGAATTACATGTTTTATAGAGAACGATAAATCGGAGTGTGATGGTATGAATGAACTTAACGAATAACACATTTATTAACCTAATCTATATTCCCAGTCAAACGAGCGACACAGAAGAATTATTCGCAGATACGTTACTAGCCCTTAAACGTTCAGTCCATACGGACACCGATATCGAACATTGGAACGGATTTGAGCTCGGCGAAGAGTTTCAGCTGGGTCCTTATAAAGTAAAAGTGGTCGCTATTGTACCCACTCACATTTCTTCTATGGCAGAGTACGACAGTGCATCTGCTGATCATGTATCTTACTATGTCATGCCCTTAACAGGCATTCAATAGAACCAGGCGCTTTCGCGTTTCAAACAAACTAAATCCCCCTACATTCAACTAGTTCCCGCCCTCCCACCCCACTATTTCGTTGCATTCATGTAGAGAAAAGAGGAATTTTCGTGGCAAATGAATTTCACTTCGCTGTGTATGAATCACTATCAGCTGAACTGGATCCGACCTTTCATACCGTGGATAATATATTCAAAGCAGCTCAATGGAATGAAGAAATAACGATTTTACTCCCTTTTTATATGTATTGTTTTCATCCATCTGTATGGAAAATGTATTCAAAATGTTCAGATTATTATTATGTTCATCATTTAAATAAGGCGATGGTTTCTGCCCTTGAGCTTTTTTCTATGGAAGCCGACCAGGAAATGAAAAACTTCTTTTTACAGGCTTCTGCTGATCATGAACCTGTTGATCCAAGTAATTTATCCGTCTCCCTTCGGGCTGCGGCCCTTTGGTATAAACACCAGGCCCTGCAGAAAAGAGCTGCTTTTCTAACATCCAACCGGCCTGTTAGTGAAAACGTATACTTTCAGGTTATCACTAATATGATTCAACAAAATAAACAAAATTTAGTATAGCGATATAATTGTATTATGACATCCTTACGTTTCATGCATAAGGAATTCTACTCAGAAAGGAAGTCATCATGAAATACTCGATGCGTTATGCCGTGTACGAAGAAATGATCGCTGCCCTAAAGCGCCCTCCCAGGGGAGTGGAGGATATGCTGCTCCATGCGTCTTATAATGCCAAAGTCGCTGGTGTTGCCCCCTTTTACGGGTTCTATCTTTATCCACATGAGTGGCTCCAACAGTCGTTGGAAAGCGAAAGTACCCTACTGGCCGAATTAAACCTCGCCATGGCCATTGCGCTGGATGCCCCGACCTTGGAAGCGGATCCCAAAATGGCTTTATACTTCTCTCTTATCGCCTCTCATGCCAAACAACATGTCTGTGAGCACAGCCTCCCCGTAGCGTTTAAAACCACGATGCTTTTTCAGAAATATGTATACCTTCATCATAAAGTGGAACTGCTTTCCAAAGATGAATCATTTTCGATGAGAAAGTACAGGAACCTGTTGAAAAAAGCTATTGACCTTACTTAATCTAACCTGATACCGTCCCACTGATAAGCACAGCTTACATCAGGTTGATCTGATTTTAAGGCATAGTATTTCGCTTATCAGCCTATTTAAAACTGAATATTCTCTCTTTAAACCATTTAATTTAAATCAGCTGAAAATAATATTACATTTAATGTTTATTTTTACAAATAAAGGGTATACTATAACTACCTCTACCCTTCGCCCCCTTAATAAGGAAACTCTGTTTGGGCATCGCTTTTCCTTATGGAAAAGCGACTTTTTTCTGCTCCATTAAGAATCCCGAAAAATCTACTGCTCTACTATTTGAATAAGGTTACCGCACGTATCGTCGAAAACCGCTATGGTGATCTCCCCCATAGTGGTCGGCTCCATCGTAAACGTTACGCCTTTTTTCACTAACTGCTCGTATTCTTTATAAATATCCTCCACCCCAAACATCGTTACCGGGATACCATCAGAAAACAACTTACTTTGATATTCCCTGGCAGCCGGATGGTTGTTTGGTTCAAGCAGCAGCTCCGTACCATCCTTTTCGCCCGGTGACACAAGCGTAACCCATCTGAATTCTCCTGCCGGCACATCCTGCTTTTTTATAAATCCCAAAACGTCTGAATAAAAAGCTAACGCTTTCTCCTGATCCTGAACAAAAATACTGGTCACAATGATTTTCATATTGTTTCTGCCTCCTTTGATTTTTACGACAACTGAATTGAAAAGATATCCTGTATACTTCTTTTTTTCTCCAGAATATTCCTTGTCTGCATAAGTCATCTACATAAAAATGCGAAAACGCCGTCTTTCTGCTCTTAGCGAGCAGAAAGACGGCGTTTGTATGACATGATCTATTTACTTTCTTCTTGTTTGTGGAGTTCCAGTTCAATATTCACTTTTACGTCTTCACCAACAAGTACTCCGCCCGTTTCCACTGCGGCGTTCCATGTTAAACCGAATTCTTTACGGTTAATTGTCGTGTGGCCATTTACACCAGCCACTATATTTCCACTCATCGGGTCTTTGCTCTGTCCTTCGAATGTCGTATCGACCGTAATTTCTTTTGTTGTTCCCCGAATAGTAAGATCACCGGTAACCTCGTATTGATTATCACTTTTCTTTTTAAAGTTTTTAGCCGTAAATGTAAGCTTCGGATGATTTTCGACATCAAAGAAGTCTGATGAACGCAGATGATTATCCCGTTTCTCTTCGCGGGTATTCACGCTGGCAGCCTCAATTTCCATTTCCACTTCAGCATCCTCCAAATTTTCCGGGTCCAGCTTTATCGTGGAATCAAACTTTTCAAATGTACCTTTCACCTTGGATATCATCATGTGTTTTACTGAAAAACCAATTTCGCTGTGGACAGGATCGATGGACCAAACCGTTTTTGCCATATAAATACCCTCCCAGAAAAGTTTAGTTTAGATGTTTAAAATGACACGCATGGCACAAATGCTGAGCTTCTAAATCTGCTTTTTCAGCTTAATCTATTTCCGCTTTATATGCGTCTCTAAATTAAACACCTCCTTATAAACGTCAGACTATGTTTTTATTATATTACCGTTTACGAAATAAATACATTTATTTTTATAAGGAAAAGAACAGCTGTCTGCTATTTGGCACTTCCTCTCTTTTAACAAAAATGATGCTCGCGCAGGATGGGAGTTTGGTCTTTAAGTGTGAGTGCGATATGATTTCTGACGTTAATAACGTAAAAGATTGTGGATTTACAGAAAAATCAATAATAAAAGAGCCGTCGAAGAGACATCCTCACTTGAAGGCTTTCCTTGTGCATATTATAAAAACGCTAAAGCATCCAACGACACAGATCCAGGACCCATTAGGGCGACTCCAAGCGCAACGGCGATTAGTACTACATTGTATTCGATGCCGCCCTTATCAGAAAACAGGCCGTTTTTCCGGGTGACGGTAACGATAGCCACAATCATCGGCACAATGATGAGAATAGCTGCCAGAGGAGTAAAGAGACCTAATATAAATAATATCCCTCCGACCAATTCACCAAGTCCGGCTAATAAAGCCATCGGCTTACCTGGTTTGATTCCAATCTGTTCAAAAAATGCCCCGGTCCCTTCAGGGCCGCCGCCTCCGAACCATCCAAATGCTTTCTGTGCTCCATGAGCCGTAAAATATAAACCAACTACTACTCTTATAATTAATAGACCAACCGCTTCCATTACAAATTCCTCCTTTTTATTATATTACTATTTTTTATTTATACAAAAACCAATATAAAAAAGCCGAACGCATTCGGCTTTTTTCATCCCCGTGCACTAAAAATCATATTGATTTTCTTTTATTTGTTCAAAAGTCTGTGCCAGAACAACCGTATCTTCCGCTAAACGGTCCAGACGGTCCAAAACATCCGTATTAATAATTTCTTTTTGGTGAAAGTCCCTTTCTTCAATAAAGACATACGTCTGTACGATCTGGGCTTTCATATAGGAAAGGATCGGCTTGAGCTGCAGGTCTGCGACTAAATAATGCTTGGGAGACCCTGCAGTTATGAGCATCCCTACTGTTTTATCCCGAAATGCATCCACCGGCAGAAGATCAAAGACATTTTTGAGTGCTCCCGGCAGGGAGGCCTGAAAGACAGGCATCCCTATAATAATAGCGTCTGCTTCCATCAGTTCTTTCGTCACGTGTCCGGTATCTCCGCCATAATCAAGATAGTTGCGGCCATCACTGAACTGCATATCATAATCCGCCAGATCAAGGATAGATGTTTCTATTTCAGGATACTTTTCATTTACTTTTTTGACTGCTTTATTCATAGCTGTTCTCGTTTTCGAACCTACCGGCGAGCCCGACAATCCAATTAGTTTCATATGTTAGTCTCCTTATTTCTTTGCCGTATATTTTTTAACTGCCGGCAGAATTGTATCACCAATCAGTTCAATATTTTTTCTTATTTTCTCCATCGGCATGCCGCCAAAATCAATTTGGGCCACATAGCGCTGATGCCCGAATACTTCATGTTGATGCAGGATTTTTTCGATGATCTCCTGTGGGCTTCCGGTGTTCATAATATTATGCGGCTCTGCCCCCTGGGCAAACAGCTGCTTTGGAAAACCTCCGCCGTTCGTGCGTTTCATGCCTTCGTTAATATGCGGATACAAGTCTTTCAGCGCCTGCTGTGTCGTTTCAGCTGCATAGAAAAAACCGGCTGTCGCTACCGGAAGCTGTGCCGGATCGTGCCCGCCTGCCCGGGCTGCATCCCTGTAGGCATCAATGGTTTGTTTAAAACGGTCCGATGAGCCCCCTAAATGGGCCATAAACATCGGCACCCCGGCATAGCCTGCTTTCATCGCACTGGCCGGCGTTCCGCCAACGGCCCGCCAGATCGGAAGCGTCCCGCCCACTGGACGGGGCAGCACTTTGGCATTTTTTAGAGAGGCCCGGAATTCTCCTTCCCAGTTAACGTTTTCCTGTTCATTAATCTGGCGGAGCAGATCAAATTTTTCTTCATACAATGCTTCATAGTCCTGGACATTATAACCAAGCAGATCAAACAGGCCGATTCGGGAAGCGCGGCCTGCTACAATCTCGGTACGTCCTTTGGAAATCAGATCCACTGTCGCGAAATTCTCGTATACCCTGACTGGGTCGGACGTGCTGATTATCGTCGAAGAGCTGCCGATTTTTATTTTATTTGTCGCCTGGGCGATGGCAGAAAGAACGACCGCATGCGCCTGGGTTGCGAAGTATTCCTGATGGCTTTCCCCGACGCTGAAGAAATCGAGCCCCGCCTGTTCAGCAAGCGTTGCGTATTCAATTAATTCATGAATCCGTTCCTGCGCTGATATTCTCTGCCCCGTGTGTGGGTCGGGAAGGTGATCTCCCAATGTATAAATGCCAAATTCCAATCCATTTTCCGGATGAATGCGATATTGTTCCATGAATGTAACTGCCGCCTTTCTATTTATGTTGTCTAATGCTATTATAATTAACACACAGCACATTAGTAAGTACGTACTTTAAAGTGCCATAGTATAAAAAAACATACCAAGGAGGAATAACTGATGGAAAAAAAACCGGAAAACTGCCGGGTGGATAATGCGCTTGAGATTATTGTGGGAAAATGGAAACCTATTATTCTTCTTCATCTCCTGCAGGAAGGCACTAAGCGCCACGGCGAACTGAAAAAAAACCTGCCTGATATTACCCAGAAAATGCTGACCAAACAGCTGCGCGAACTGGAAAAAGAAGACATTATCGAACGAAAAGTCTATTCACAGATTCCCCCAAAGGTAGAATACTCCATCACTGAATATGGCAGAAGCCTGGAGCCTATTCTCGATGCCATGCATGATTGGGGTATGAACCACTCTCTCCGCAAAAGCCAAAAAGAAATATTGCAGAGTGATAAAATCAGCTGATATGCATGATTTTTACTTACCTCTATGTTTTTTAATGGAATGATAAAACAGAAAATTATTTAACCCCTGGTGCCCACAATACCAGGGGTCTTTCATATATTATGGTAGTTTGATCTATTACATTAATAAGGCGAGAAACTTCTCTATGTTTGCTTCATGAAGTGGTCTCGCATAGTCGCTGTCAACCCGTGCGCCGGAGCCCACGTGGTATGCTTCTGCTCCGAGCTGTTGGTGAAGCTTTTCGATATTTGCTGTAGTAATGCCTGCACCCGGCATAATAGCAGGACCCTGCAGCTCCTGCTGGAGGGAGATCAGCCGCACGAGTGTTTCTACAGCATCGTTGGAAACGGCTGTCGCCTGTCCTCCAGAAGTCAAAATTCGTGTAACAGCGGGAAAATAACGAGCGATTTCGCGGTACCCTTCCTCTACATCTTTCAGCTCATCAAATGCCCGGTGAAAGGTGATTTCCATCGGACCGGCTTCACGGATCACTTGGTTCAGCACAGCATGATCCAACCTGGCGTCTGCCGTTAAGCAGCCAAATACAATTCCTGACACCCCGGACTCTTTCATTAGATGAAGATCTTCCGTGATTACTGCCAGGTCATTTGGTGAGTACTGAAACGAATAGCTGTGGGGACGCAGCATGGCTGCTACGGGAAGCGTTGTACGTTTAACCACCTGTTGAATCGCGCCAAAGCTCGGGGTCAGCCCGCCTTCTTTTATCGCACTGACCAGTTCCACCCGTCCCGCTCCATATGTCTCGGCCTGTTCTGCCTCTTCTGCATTCTGTACAATCACTTCCAGCTTTGCCGACATGTTTTTCCCTGCCTTTCCTCTGCTATACTAGCAGAAAGAACAAAATTACGTACCTCACGTTGTATCCCTATTGTACCTGCTCATTTCTATTTATGTCCCGCATTATAGAGAAAGGAGGAACAGCCAGTGAATATTCACTTTATTGCTTTTATCCATTCCGCTCATGAAACCCACCCAGGGGAAGTAATGACCAAAACCTATTCATCGTCTACTCGTCCTGTACAGGGAGATGTTATCAGTGATAACGGGTTCCACCCGAAGTTTCACAATGGCTATGAAGTCGTGAAAGTTACGCTGGATTATTCAACGAACGAATGCTGGGTCTCTTTAACACCACTTATGATTGAACTTCAGGACATACCAATAGAAGAGTACCTGCAGCACATGAAAAAACACGGCTGGCTGCCGGCCGATCACCATTTAATGGATTAACATGCAGCAACATATAACAAAAACCACCGTTTCCAAAAAGGGAAACAGTGGTTTTTACGTATAAGGTTCGATTTACGCTCCCATCGTGCTCACATCAATAACAAATCGGTACCGCACATCTGAAGCCAGTACTCTTTCATACGCCTCATCAATTTGATCAGCCGAAATCACTTCAATGTCCGAACCAATACCGTGCTTGGCACAGAAATCGAGCATTTCCTGTGTTTCCGGAATTCCGCCGATCATAGAGCCGGCGAACGAGCGGCGTCCGCCAAGCAGGGAAAAGACGTTGAGTGACAATGGTTCAGAAGGAGCTCCTACGTTTACAAGCGCTCCATCCACTGTTAATAGTGAGAGAAATGCATCTATATCAATTTTGGCGCTGACTGTATTAATAATCAGATCAAACGAACCGGCCAGCGTGTTAAATGTTTTTGCATCGCTGGTAGCGTAGTAGTGATCTGCCCCCATACGCAGTCCGTCTTCTTTTTTATTCATGGTCTGGGAGAGTACAGTGACCTCTGCTCCCATCGCACTGGCAATTTTTACTCCCATATGACCGAGTCCGCCAAGGCCGATCACTGCTACTTTTCTGCCGGGACCTGATCCCCAGCGGCTCAACGGAGAATAGGTGGTAATACCGGCGCAGAGAAGCGGAGCGGCAATATCCAGTTCTATGCCTTCCGGAATGTGCAGTACAAAATCTTCCGGTACGACAATATGAGTTGAATAGCCTCCATATGTACGCTCTCCGTACTTATCCACGTCCGCATACGTCATTGTGCATCCCTTCAGGCAGAACTGTTCTTCACCCTTTGTACAGTTCTCACATTCTCCGCAGGAATCCACCATACAGCCGATTCCTACGCGGTCGCCGGCGTTGTATTTCGTTGCATCTGCTCCTGTTTCCACCACAATTCCGGCAATTTCGTGTCCCGGTATAACCGGATATGTTTCTTCTTTCCAATCGCTGTGCGCACAGTGAATATCCGAGTGGCAGATTCCTGCATATTTAATTTCAATCAGAACGTCATGGGAATCAAGATCCCGGCGCTCCACCGTTATTGGCTGAAACGAATCTTTTGGGCCGGATACGCCTCTTGCATTTGCTTTTATCATTTAATAAAAAACCTCCATATATAGTCTATGAGCAGCTATCAATAAAGCGCTGTGAATACAGCAGAACGGTAACGTTATTCAATACCCTTTTCCTTCCGGCATCAACCACAGCGTTTTCTTTGTCAGGCTTCTTAAAAAACCTTATTCAATAAAAAAGCAGCACCCCAGGGCGCTGCTTTTTTAGTCGCATGTGCTTTTATCTTTCCAGGCTTCTTCATGAAGCAGATAGAGTACATCAATATTAAAGACGTCGGCTATTTTCTTCAGCACATTGATGGATGGATTTACTACTTTATTTTTTTCCAGATTGCTTAAATAAGATCTCGATAAGCCGGAATATTCGGCCAGGGCGGTAATCGTCAGCTCGTTTTTCTTTCGATAATGTTGGATTCGGTTTCCAATTCCAATCATAAGGCATTCCTTCTTCTTTATTTAATTTTATGATCCACAGTCAGCATAGATAGCAGCCGTACACTGTCATTGTAATAGTTCCGGTCCGAGTCTCCATATTCTATCGTCATTTTATCCCACAGCTGATTCAACCATCCCTGTTTCGACTCATCGACAGAAGCGCCGGCGGCAAGCGGTGCGGTGTATACCATATCCGCATGATCCGCCAGTGCCTCTCCTTCTAATGTATATCCCGCCTGAAGAGCTGAGGGGTTTCCATCAGCATAGGCTGCCGCCCATTCGTTTATCCGCTGCAGCTGTTCCCTTACTTTTCTATTTTCGGTTTTCTGATACGCTTCCGCCATTCTCCATGGAACTCTTGCTGCATTGTAGGAATAATCCCCATCGCTGTCTCGTTCCAGAAATTCGGGCGGCGCCGGTCTCCACTGTCCTTCTTCATACACGAGGAAATCGGGCAGGAGGCCCGTATCCGGGCTGTACTCGTTCTGCACGTCTTCTGTCGTGTCCACAATTGCTTTTTCCACGTCTTTCCACCTATTGTCTTCAGCAGCTTCCGCAAAAGCTGCAGCATGCCCGCCCATCCAATCGGACGTTCTCGTGGAATCACTGTAAACAGGATCATTGCCGCGTACCCAATCGCCGAGAAGCGGAAGATGCAGATCTTCATGTATTACGTCTTCCATCAGTTCATTAATGATCGTAATCGCTTCTTCCCGGTAATTAATCGCGCCGCTGCTCCCCCATGCTTCATCAGCGAGCAGAAGAGCGTAGGCGATATCCATATCCCCATCGGTTGCGGATCCGGTAATTTCTCCATTGTCGTTAATCATGGTGCCGTCTCCCTGATCCCGCTGCTTCCAGGCCATAAAGGCGCTGTTATTGGCGGAAGGATAATGTTTAAAATAATGATACATGCCGTCAAAATACGCTTTCGTCTCATCGGAGTAGGCCGCCATCTCTGCGGTAATCAACATTCCGTAGCCGTGGGCTTCCGATACGGTATTGCCCATTTCGTCATACGCCACATAATACATCGTTTCTTCTCCGCCTGAAGCGGTTCTCACATACGTGTCTGTCCAATCGCTGTACGCGTCGAGAATATCCTGGTCGATCTGCTCTTCCGGCATATGATCCGGTTTAATCAGCGGCTCCTCCTGGGCTCTCTCGCAGGCAAGGATAAACAGGCTGAGCGCAGATACAACTGTGAGCATGCATACTTTTTTTACTTTTTGTATCATCACATCTTCACCCATTCTCATTAAGCTCCACGCTTTGGCTGTATGGTGGATACTGAGTTCACATTACCTGTGCGTTTCAGTTTGTTCCATCCCATTACTCCTCCACGGATGGCGAATACAAAGGATTTCCAGACAACATATGTGAAAAATTGTCTATATACCAGGCGTTGAATAAACACGGTAACCAATGGTTTTTTGCTTTCATTTTCCAGTTTAAAGGCGTACACCGAAACAAGTGTATCCACCAGTAAGAACCCGGCATAAAAATACAGTACGCGCATCGAACCGGATGCCAGTCCCAATAGAAGAATCAAGTCGATAAGCGGTGCAGAAGCAATCAATACATACTGAAACAGCATATTTGGTGCTGCAATAAAGGTCAGCTTCTTGTTTTTCCCGTCTATCATGGCACGTTTATGCTTCCAGAAACATTGAAGAATGCCGTACGTCCAGCGGTAGCGCTGCTTTACAAAGCTTCTCACATCTTCCGGTGCTTCTGTGTAAGCGACAGCGTCTACTTCACTTTTAATCAAGTATCCTTTGCGCAGCAGCTTCAATGTAATATCTGTATCTTCGGCAAGCGTATCTTCTTCAAAATATTTTACTTCCTGCAGGGCTGTGTTTCTCCAGGCCCCGACGGCGCCGGGAACAACAGTGATACATTCCAATTCATCGAATGCCCGTTTTTCCAGATTAAATCCGGTAACATATTCAATATGCTGCCACCACGTCAGCAGGTTTTTCCGGTTGCCAATCTTTACGTTGCCTGACACCGCCCCTACTCGGTCATCCGAGAAGTGCCGGATAAGATTTGTGATCGTGTGTTCATCAATCGTCGTATCTGCATCCAGAGTAACAGTAATTTCTCCATGCACCTCTTTAAAGCCAAGGTTCAGCGCAGAGGACTTGCCTCCGTTTGGCTTTTTAATTAAGCGCACGTTGGAATAACTGCCAAACTCCTCTTCCATTACTCTGCTTGTGCCGTCTTTGGATCCATCATCTACGACAACGATGTCTAAGTTAGGATAGCGGCTTTTCAAGATAGAACGAATTGTTTTCGCAATAACGGTTTCTTCATTATACGCTGCGATCAGCACACTCACTAAAGGCTGGTATGAGTCATCGAATTCTCTTTTTCTGCGTTTCTGTTTCCAGCTGAAATAAATCAGGACGATCAGGCGCAGTACACCAACCGCTATCAGCCCATAAATAAAGTAGGTCACGCCCTGGGTGATACTGGAGACGGTAATCGAACCACGGCTGAAAAATGGGCTGATCGCGGCTTCTGTTTCGGATACTTCCGGCATAACTTCATCTCTGGACATGCCGATTAATTCAGCAGACGGTACAATCTCATAGCCTTCTTCTTCCAGCCATTCAATAATCTTTGGCAGAGCTTCAATCGTTGGCGTCCGGTCCCCCCCCGCATCGTGGAGAAGAATAATATTGCCATCTTCCGCCCGCTCTGTTACTTCTTTTACAATTTGATCGCTCGTCTTCTCTCCTTCCCAGTCTCTGGGGTCGATAAGAGATCCCATCAGCATGTAGTCCAGATCCTGCGCATGTGAAATTTTCTCCATTGTCTCTTTTGCCGGTACATTGCTTCCTTCATCGTTTGTAGACAAGAAAGGCGGACGGAACAATACAGTAGAGCGGCCTGTAATTCCCTGAATAATGCGCTGAGTGGAATTTAATTCAAAATCAAATTCCCTGGTTGAACTTTTTTGAATATCTTTATGACTGTACGTATGATTTCCAATTTCATGGCCTTCTCTATAAATTCTTTCCACAAACTCCGGGTAGCTCGAAGCGTTCTGGCCGAGGACGAAGAAAGTAGCCGGTGCTTCATGCTCACTTAAAATATCCAGAATCTGTCCAGTGTACTTTGGGTCCGGTCCATCATCGAAAGAAATCGCGATTTTCTTCTCTGACTGCCCATATCGTTCGATATGATAAGGCGTCGAGTATTCCAGATACTCCTGTCCTGTGATCACATCGTTCGTTACTTCCAGCCTCCGCTCCCCGTCCTGTTCGTCGGTGGTTACTTGAAACACATCGCCTGCGCCGCCATCGGTAATTGGAACAATATTAGGAATTTCTGCGATCGCTTCAGGATCTGCTCCGTTTTCGAACAAGCTCCAGATCGATGAGTCTTCCGATCCGATATTCCATACGCCGATGGAATGAACATTATTGGATTTGGCAATCATCATTTGATTATAAAAGGTCGTTGCGTCCAAAAAGCTGATGAGGTGTTCGTTGTCTCCTTCTTTATAACGAACATAGGGAGTAAAATTTTTTTCGTCCCACTGAACCTCCAGATTTTGGTTGCTGGCCTGCTGCATGATTTCCGGAAAACTCATTGTTTTTGCAGAGGTATCCTGTGACACGTTCCAATTATAGCCGAAGTTGGCAAGCGACAGCACCAGTTTTTCTTCCGGCCCGTCATACTGCTCAAATAAGTCTTTCGTCCATTCAAAGGAAGCGATGGGAGAACCGGACTTGCTGTTCTCATTATTCTCGTCATACGCCTGGACAACCAGATGATCCGCATAGTCTGCTAATACTTCCGTGTCAAATGTATCATCTTCCACACGAGTATTCAGCGCTACGGTGAGACCCGAATCATGAAAAGTAGTATACAGCTTTTTAGAAAAATCTTCAAATTTCCGGGCGTCTTCGTATTCGATGTATGTAAGATTCATATGAATCCCATCGTATCCGCCGTCCTGTACCATGTCATACAATTCGTTGATCACTTGGGTTTGTTTTTTGGGATCATCCATAAGCTCATCCATTGTTTCCTCTGTGCCTTCATAGGTTAAGGAAATATCGGGAAGGATTTTCACTCCTGCTTCCCTTGCGGAAGCATCTACTTCGGTATCGGCATTTTTTTCGATAGTAAAATCTTTCGTTAATGTAAACCAGTCAGGTACGAGTGTATCAACCGCATCAATGTTTCGCTCCAGGGAAAGCTTGTGCTGTGCTTCTCCATGAAAATCCTGCTGATAAAAAGCAAATACATCTGTTTTCTGTGATTTCTGTCCGGCCGTTAATTCCAATTGGCCGGTCTTCTCTGTATCGGTTGATGCAGCATCTTCTCCTTGAGCAAACGGAGTTAAAATAGGTTCAATATTATGGGTGCTGACATCCACTCCGGCCATGTTTGGTGCCTCCACCAGGGCGCGGAGCATCACTCCCGCTATAACAGCCAGTGCTATAATAGATAACAGGAAAGTGTACTTGGATACCTTCCACCTTTTTCCTGATTCTTCTAGAAAGATAAATTTTTTCGGTTCGTTTTTACGTCGTTTCAATCCGCTCACCCCTAATATTCGTTATATGATTTACTTTTTGTATCATATAACGAACAAGCAGAAACGTAAATTCCACTGTAGGCTAAATTTCGGATTTATCCCCCTCTTTTCTCTCTTTCTCTCTTAAATACTCCTAATATATAACTATTTGATCTTTATAACGAACAAAATATTCAATATAGACTAATTTGATCATCTATAAAAAAGGCCTTTCCTGCAATCGCAGAAAAGGCCTGGCAGTTCAATATTCTAATAGGAATAACGTGTTTCAATGCTGCCATCTTTTTTATAAATCACAGCTTCTGTTCTCTGTTTTTCAGCGATTTCTTTCGCTCGTTTCACTGCATCGTTCTTATTATCGTACACCGCTGCAGGCTTTTTTGCGTCTTTCGAACGAACGGCCCAGCCGTTTTCGTGGGCTTCCACCAGCTCGGCCTTCTCCATAAGTTCCGGTCGGCTGCCGTGTTCACTGCCAGCCCCGGGTGTGACCCGTTCGTTCTCCATGTACTCCTCTATTTCCTGTTTATCTGCGCCATTGTACCATTTTTCCGCCTGCTTGGTGGCAATAGGAATCGCTTTTCCTTCATCATAGCCTTCATCGAGCATGGCGTTGGCAATATCAATAGCCTTTTTGCGCACCGGCTTTTCCAGATTTTTTAAGGATGAGGGGTAGTCGTTCATGTTCCAGGGCATCGGTAAAACCTCCCGTTATGAAGTTACTCTACCTCTTTATAACCCTTTTATCGTTTCTTAAAACGACTTCCTACCATCTGGATGTAAGCATTTTACGTCTTGTATAAAACTCCACGCCGTCTTTTCCATTCGCATGCAGGTCGCCGTAGAACGAATTTTTCCAGCCGGAAAATGGAAAGAATGCCATCGGAGCCGGTACGTTAACGTTAACACCGAGCATACCTACTTCAATATCCTCCCGGAACTGGCGGGTCGCATGTCCGCTTGAAGTATACAGCACGGCACCGTTGCCGAAATCGGACTGGTTGGTAACTTCAATTGCTTCGGTGAGATCCTTTACGCGCACGATGGATAATACCGGTGCGAATATTTCTTTTTTCCAAATATCCATAGAAGTGGTTACTTGATCGAACACAGTGGCTCCCAGAAAATAACCTTTGTCCATTCCTTTCGCATCTTCTCTTCCATCCCGGTACAACGAAGCGCCTTCTCCCTGTCCACTTTCAATAAAGGAGTGTACTTTATCGAGGTGGGATTGGCGGATAACCGGACCGAGGTTTACCTGCTGGTCCATGCCGTCACCCAGCACAAGCTGATCTGCCGCGTCTTTCAGATTCTCCAGGAATGTGTCGGCAATGTCTTCGGTAACGACAACAACCGATGTTGCCATGCAGCGTTGTCCGGCACTGCCGAAGGCTCCGCCGATGATACCCTGAATCGTTTTATCCATGTCGCAGTCTGCTAATACGATCGCGTGGTTTTTTGCTCCTGCCAGTGCCTGTACTCTTTTCCCGTGCTGAGCTGCCGTTTTATAAATGTACTCGGCTACAGGCTGGGACCCTACGAAACTAATTGCGGATACGTCTTCATGCTCCAACAGGCCGTTTACGACGTCATGGGCTCCGTGTACAATATTAAGCACGCCGTCCGGCAGTCCGGCTTCGGCAAAGAGTTCAACCAGTTTTTCTGCAAGCATTGGGGTACGCTCGGATGGTTTTAGTACAAACGTATTTCCGCAGGCAATGGCCAGCGGGAACATCCAGCATGGGACCATCATTGGAAAGTTAAACGGTGTAATGCCGCCAACTACTCCGACCGGATACCGGTACATGCTTGATTCAATATTCGTCGCAATGTCCGGCAGCGAATCTCCCATCATAAGTGTTGGGGCGCCGGCAGCAAATTCGACGCATTCAATTCCACGCTGCACTTCTCCATAAGCATCGTTGTAGCATTTTCCATTTTCAAGCGTGATGATTTCAGCCAGTTCGTCATAATTATCCATCAGCAGCTGCTGGTATTTAAACAGAATACGTGCTCTTCTTGGTACCGGTGTTTTCTTCCACGTTTGAAATGCTTTTTGCGCTGACGCTACTGCCTGGTCGACTTCTGCTTTAGAAGAAAGTGGCACATGAGCCAGTTCCTCTTCCGTAGCTGGGTTTGGGACGATTTCCGTTTGGCCGGAAGTAGATTCTGTCCATTCGCCTCCGATAAAATTTTTCAATGTTCTTGCTGTTTGTACTGTCATATTATTCGCTCCTCTTAATTAGTATATTCGTACACGTAGGCTTTTTCATATAAAGCAATAATGTCTTTTTCTGAAGGAACAATCGGATTGTTGCCGGGACTTCCGCTTTCCAGAGCATCAGCGGCCATCTTTTTAAGCACCTCGTTATACGCTCCTTCTTCAATGCCCCAGCCTTTCATGTTCGGAATCTCCAGCTTTTGGCATAATTCCAGCACTTTTTTGACGAATCGGTCGGCGGCTTCCTCTTGCGGAAGACCTGCCCATTCCGGATAAATAAATGCTGCCAGTTCACTCAGCCTGGATTGGCAGGATTCACTGCTGTACTCCAAAATGACAGGAAGCAGCATCGCATTGGAAATACCGTGCGGCACATGGAACATAGCGCCTATCGGCCTGGACATGCCATGTACAAGGCATACAGAGGCGTTTGAGAAAGCCATGCCTCCCTGCATCGCTCCGAGCGCCATCTGCTCTGCGGCATGCGTATCGTCTTTATCCTCATAGCTTTGAAGAATGTTATGCATAATCAGTTTGGCTGAAGAAAGCGCCAGCTGATCAGAGAACACGTGCGCTTTTTTGGAAATGTACGCCTCTATAGAGTGGGTCAGCGCATCCATGCCGGTTGCTGCTTTAATTGATTTCGGCGAGCTCATCGACAACTCGGAATCAATAATCGCAGCTTTTGGCATAAAGGCCGGCTGCTTAATCATCATTTTCACGCCGTCTGTCGTATTAGTAATGACCGTCACATCTGTTGCTTCCGATCCTGTGCCCGCAGTCGTGGGAACAGCGATCAACGGAAGACCTTTATGTGCTGCCGTTTTTTTATTGTTCATATAGTCTTTGATAGCGCCTTCATTAACAGCCAGCACCGCTACTGCTTTTGCGGTATCGATGCAGCTGCCGCCGCCGAGGGCAACAATTACATCTGCGTTCTCCTCCTTGACCATTTCGAGGGCTTTTTCTACGTACTTGTCAGTGGGTTCTGTTTCAATATCCAGAAAAGCTGCAGTATGAAGGCCGCTCTCTTGAAGAGCCTTTTCACACGTTTCCAGATAACCGAGTTTCTTCATCATGTTATCGCTTACAATCAATACCCGGCTTCCTTCTTTTTTCGCTTCTTCCCCTATGTTACTCAGGCTTCCGGGACCGTACACAATTCTTTCAGGAAAATTCATCGTACTTACTTTCATTTTTAGTCCTCCCTTCGTTCTGCCCTATACCATTGCAAAGATCGTGCCAAAACGAACGAAAAATCCTTTTTCCCCTTCCAGCCAGGGCCTGGAGCTTTTCTTTTTTTAAAACGCTTACATTATTGCATAAATCATAACGAAAAAAGTGTAGATATCAGTCTACACTTTTCTCGTTTATCCTACACTTTTTCTTCTATTTGGAAATCTTTAATCTTCTTGTACAAGGTCGTGCGGTGAATACCCAGGTCCTGGGCAGCTTTTGATTTGTTGCCTTCGTGCTTTTCGAGCGCCTGAATAATAACCTGCTTTTCCTGCTTGTGCTGCTCGGATTTTAAGGAATGATTATCTTCTGTATCGCCGGCTTCTCCGCTCAGTTTAGAGCTGACAATAGCTGGAAGGTCTTTGAGGGAAATATTTTTTCCATCCACGAGCGTCACAAGCTGTTCGGTAACGTTCATCAGTTCGCGGATATTTCCAGGCCAGTTATAAGCCATAAAGGCTTCCAGCGCTTCCGGGTCCATTTGTTTTACTTCCATATTGTTTTCCTTACTGAAACGCTGCATGTAATGGCTGAACAACAGCGGAATATCTTTCGGACGCTGGCGGAGAGGCGCTACATCAACAGGAATTACATGCAGGCGGTAGTATAAGTCTTCCCGGAACGTACCTTCTTTTACCCGCTTCTCCAGATTCGCGTTAGTAGCGGCGATTACTTTTACATTCAAAGGAATCTGTGCCAGGCCTCCTACTTTTGTGACAGCCCGTTCTTCCAGTACCCGCAGAATTTTTGCCTGCATCGGCAGGGACATGTTGCCAATTTCATCCAAGAACAGCGTTCCGTTGTGGGCGGCTTCAAATTTACCGACGTGGCCTTCTTTTTTAGCACCTGTAAATGCTCCTTCTTCGTAGCCAAAAAGTTCTGATTCCAGCAGATGCTCCGGAATAGCTGCGCAGTTCACGCTGATAAAACCGCCTTTTCTGCCGCTCGTCAAATGAATCGCCTGGGCGAACAGTTCTTTTCCCGTGCCGCTTTCTCCGGTAATTAATACAGTCGCATTGGTTCGGGCGGATTTGCGGGCAATGCTTTTGCTTTCTTTGATCGCACGGCTTTCTCCTATAATATCTTCAAACCGATGAAGATGCGACTGCCCTCTCGTCTGTCCGTCTTCGCTCTCAAACGGTGCTTCCACATTCATGTCGGCCGCGTTTCCGAGAATCCGGTACAGTTCACTGACTCCTTCAAAAATAAGCATGCCGACCGCACCGGCTATTTCGCCGTCCTCCCAGATCGGAAGGCGGTGTACGACCATTTTTTGGCCTTGAATCATTTGAATTTCGCCCTTTTCCGGTATGCCTGTACGCACTACTTCATGCAGCCGCGTATTTTCAATAATATCTTCTGCCGGCCGGCCGGAAACGTCTTCATCCGGGTCGATGCCAAGAAAGCTTCGGTACGCCTGGTTCATTTGTTTCAGGCGGCCTTCCTTATCCACAACAGCGATGCCTTCATAGGCACTTTCCAGAATAACCTGGGCTACGTTCCGCTGCTGAATCAAATTGCCATATTCCGCTTCAAACCAGGCGGCCGTCGTAATAATACGGCGGGCCTGTCCTTTTTTGTTAACCACGACAGCCGGCAGGTGTTCTGCCTGCAGAGCTGACGTTTCGTCTTCCTGAACGGTATACGCTTCTTCCAGCCAGCCTTTTTTTATTTTTTTATCCAGGCCTTTTTCTTTTTCCAGATAGCTGTATAGTTTTTGTTCGTTAACCCAGCCCACAGGCTTTCCTTTTTCATCCACACATAAAACCGGGTCGCTGCTGTTTTCTGCTTTCTGCTTCAATATATCCGTCACTTTTGCTTCTTCCATCATCACAAAAGAAAAATTGTGTTCTTTTTTCGACTCTTTTACTTTTCCCATTTTTTTGACCACCTCTTTTTAGTTAACTTCTATCCGTCTCTTGTTGTTTTTTTCTACATCATTATAGTGTATGTACCCCGTTTATTGTTTTTATAAAACGAATACGTTTCACGTGAAACGTTAAAGAGCGTTTTCATGTTAAACTATACTTACCTACATTTGCCATTAAAGGAGGATTCTTTTGCCAGCCTATAGCTATGTTTCCCACTTATACTGTCCTAAATGCAGCAACACTTATTCTATTGATGAACCTCAAAACCTTTGTGTCTGCGGCTCTCCGCTTCTTACAGCCTATGACCTCGATTCGCTCAATGTGCAGTACCAGAAAGCAAGCCTGAGAGATCGGGCTCCCACTTTATGGCGCTACCATGAGCTGCTCCCAGTAAAAAAAGAAGAAAATATTGTTTCTCTGGGAGAAGGAATGACCCCTATTCTTCCAATGACGAAATTGGCAAAAGAATTGGATGTTAAGCACTTGGCTATGAAAGATGAAGGATTAACCCCAACCGGCTCCTTTAAGTCCCGCGGAGCCGCAGTCGGAGTATCCAAAGCAAAGGAACTCGGCATCAAAGAGATTGCGATGCCTACAAATGGTAATGCAGGGGCTGCCTGGGCGCTTTACGCCGCAAGAGCTTCTATTGCTTCCCACATCGTCATGCCGGTTGATGCACCCATCGTTACGAGAAAAGAATGTGCTGCCGCCGGGGCAGATCTTCATTTAGTAAACGGACTGATCAGTGACGCCGGCCAAATTGTCGCCCGATCCGTAGAAAAATACGGCTGGTTTGACGTCTCTACGCTTAAAGAACCGTACCGGATCGAAGGCAAAAAAACGATGGGCTTTGAAATTGCAGAACAACTGCAGTGGAAGCTGCCTGATGTGATTTTATACCCAACCGGAGGCGGCGTCGGCTTAATTGGGATTTATAAAGCCTTTAAAGAGCTGATGGAGCTTGGCTGGATATTGTCTTCAAAAATGCCGAGACTCGTAGCCGTGCAGGCAGAAGAATGCGCCCCTATTGTCGAGGCGTATAAGCAGGGCAAAACGTCTTCTGAGTTCTGGCCCGAATCCAAGACCGCGGCTTTTGGTATTAATGTACCAAAAGCACTTGGAGACTTTCTCGTATTGGAGGCTATTTATGAGACGGACGGCTGTGCTGTTGCTATCGATGATCCCCGTATTTTAAAAGAACAGCGCCATGTGACCCGGACCGAGGGTACCTTTATCTGCCCGGAAGGGGCCGCCCTGTTCGCAGCAGTTCGGGAACTGAGGGAAGATCGCTGGATCAAGCCTAATGACTCTGTTTTGTGCTTAAATACCGGCATGGGCATTAAATATCCTGAGACAGTTGAAGCAAATGCTCCTGTACTCAAACCCGGCGATACGATATAAAGCCCTCCTTTTCATAAAAAAACTGTCTTGAACGGTAAAGACGGTTTTTTTCCATACCATTAAATAAGAAGGTGAAGAAAACCATGACAGGCCGGCAGCGGAAAATCACTGCATATTTGTACAATCAGCAGAGTTACGTATCGATTCAAAGCGTTGCTGATCTTATCGGATGCTCCGAAAAAACAGTCCGCACAGAGCTAAAGGCCATTCACCAGTATATTGAAGCTCATCAGTGGGGAAGCCTGATCCGCAGGCCGAGCCGGGGCATACGCTTTATTCCTTCCGAGGAAAACCAGCCCCGAATCAAACACCTGCTTTTTTCTATGGAAAAAAAGGAACAGCCCGCTTCCCGGGAAGATCAGATTTTCCTTCTTCTGCGCCTGCTGCTCGATACGAAAAAGGAATGGACCCTTAAGCAGCTTGGTGAAGAAATGTATGAAAGCCAATCTGCGATAAAGGAATTATTAAAAGAATGCAGCAAATATCTGCAGAACTACCATCTTTCTGTCCAGCTCAAGCCGAACGTCGGCGTGTCCATAACGGGTCCGGAAACAGGACGCAGGGCGGCCATTGCGGAGCTGGTCCGCCGCTCTTTAGGAAAAAACCAGCCTGTAAAAGAATGGTTCTCCCCTTTTGACTGGGAAGCAGTAAACAAAATGATTAAAGGACTCGAACACCATTTTTCTTTTTCCTATACTTCACTATCCCGGGAAACGTTAATCATTCATGTACTGCTTGCTGTGAAACGACTCATGTGGAAACGCGGCGTTGCCTATCCGTCAGATTCGCTCGATTTGAACAGAATAGAAGGAAAAAAAGCGGCCCGGCTTGCTAAAGAGCTGGAGGCCTACTTTCAAATGGCCTGGCCCGCGGCCGAAGTGTATTATCTATCTATTCATCTTCGCAGCGCCAGGTTGGAAACCTCTTCTGAAGAACACTCCAATGTTTTTGAACAGCTTCAGGTAGATCCGGAAACGATACGTTTTACTCATCGTTTAATTGAAGCGGTAACTGCTGTCACCGGCCACCCCTACAACAAAGACAGCAGTCTTTTCCGTGATACAGCAGCCCACCTTCACAGCAGCACAGCCAGAATCGACCATCAGTTCAGCCACCATAACCCGATGGCTTCCGAAATAAGAATAATGTACCCTTATTTGTTCGAAATGATTATAGAAGCGCTTGCCGATTTAGAACCAGCGAAAGAATGGCCGCTTGAAGAAGTAGCCTATTTGACTATTCACTTTCAGGTTTCTCTGGAGCGCTCCAAAAAAGCTTCAGCCGACTATATGCGGGTCCTGCTTGCCTGTCCTATGGGGATCGGCATGTCCCGTCTCCTGCAGACAAAACTGGAAAGAAAGTTCCACTCCCTTCAAACAGAAGACTGCGTCGCCGTAAAAGAAGCCGAACAATTCGATAAAACGAGGATCGACATGATCATTTCCACTGTCCCGCTTCAACGAACAGATATACCGGTCGTTGTAGTCTCTCCTTTTTTAAAAGAAGAGGAGCAGCAGCAGATACGAAGAATGATGCATAGGTTAAAAGAAAAAAGCCAGAACATCCTGCAGGAGCTGATTTCCACTCCAGACCATATCCATTTTCCCAGGGAGCGGGATCCGATCAAAGTCATTACATACTTAGCGGAATTTCTCGACGAAACCGAGAAAGTGACGCCTTCTTTTGTAGAAAGTACTATTGAACGGGAGCGCAGGTCGTCAACGTTTATCGGTGGCGGCATTGCCATCCCCCATGGAGACCCTTCCTGTATCAAAGTTCCTTCCATCGCCGTTGGGATTTTTCCGGAACCGATCGACTGGAACGGTTCTTCCACCGCCATCGTTCTGCTTTTGGCGGCTGATCTACAGGAAGGCGGGAAAGTAAAAAGGCTGTTCGAAGAAATATCAAAGCTCTCTGACTCTCCTGACCGGGTAGCTCACATAAAAAGCCTGTCTGAGAAAGAAGCGGTATTTACTCTGTTTTAATAATTAATGCCGTTTTACCGTATCTTCCGGAAAGATAACGCTTTCATTATTTCTTTCTTTTTTGTCTATACTGAATATAGAAAGAAAAGAGGAAAGGATGAGGCAGCATGAAAAAAATTGTCGCTATTACTGCATGCCCTGTAGGGATCGCCCATACGTACATGGCAGCTGAGAACTTACAAAAGGCCGCCGCTCAGCTCGGAGTGGAGATCAAAGTAGAAACCCAGGGGTCAGTCGGAGCGGAAAATATCCTGACAGACGAAGACATAAGGGATGCAGAAGGCGTTATATTTGCAGCCGATAAAAATGTCGACAAATCCAGATTTCATGGAAAACAAATTGTAGAGACGGGCGTTCAGGACGGCATCCATAAGCCGGAGCAGCTCATTCAAAACATATTGGACGGAAAAGGGGAAATGCTTTCCGGATCTGTAGAACGGCAGGATGAAACGAAGAAAAAAGAAAACCCTATTTACAGGCATCTGATGAACGGCGTTTCCTTTATGATTCCTTTCATTGTAGTCGGTGGACTGTTGATTGCGATTTCCTTATCTCTTGGAGGAGTACCGTCAGCGGAAGGCTTAATCATTCCAGAGGATTCAATCTGGAGCACTATTGAAGCAATTGGTGCCGGTTCGTTTGCATTCATGATCCCTATTCTCGCCGGCTTTATCGCAATGAGCATAGCTGACCGTCCGGGCCTTGCGCCGGGGATGATCGGCGGCTACATTGCGGCAAACGGCAGCTTTTACGGCAGTGAAGCCGCTGCCGGGTTTATCGGCGGAATTATCGCCGGTTTTCTGGCCGGTTACGTAGCATTATGGATTAAAAAATGGAAAGTCCCACGGGCCTTGCAGCCTATTATGCCTATTATTATTATTCCAGTATTAGCATCTCTTATCGTCGGTCTTTCTTTTTCCTTTTTGATCGGCGCACCAGTAGCCGCTATTTTTGAGAGCCTGACTACTTGGCTTGCAGGTATGGAAGGAACGAGCACCGTGCTGCTTGCCTTGATTTTAGGGGCGATGATCTCCTTTGATATGGGAGGCCCTGTAAATAAAGTAGCTTTTCTATTCGGTGCCGCAATGATTACCGAGGGCAACTTCGCTATTATGGGAGCCGTTGCTGCGGCCATCGCTGTCCCTCCTATCGGCCTTGGTATTGCGACCTTTATGAACAAGAAGAAATTCGAACAGCCGGAGATTGAAGCAGGAAAAGCTTCCTTTACGATGGGACTTTTCGGCATCACAGAAGGCGCTATTCCTTTTGCTGCCAAAGATCCGCTGCGCGTTATTCCAAGCATCATGATCGGCTCGATGGCAGCTGCAGTCATTGCCATGCAGAGCGGCGTCGGCGATCAGGTGGCCCACGGCGGGCCGATCGTCGGTGTTCTCGGAGCTGTAACGAATGTAACGATGTTTTTTATCGCCATTCTGGTTGGTTCCCTTATTACCGCCTTTATTGTCAATCTAATTAAACGTGATGTGACCGCGGCGGCGGTTCCGGCCGGCGGCGCAGAAGAGCCTCTTGTACAAAGCGAAGCTGCTTCTGCCCGTCAGGCTACCGACGAACAGGAAACAACATTTAATAAGCTGACGGATCTTGTTTCCAAAGATCTGATTATTCCCAACTTGACCGCAGATTCCCGGGAAGATGTGATGGATGAAATGATCCGGACGCTTTCCGGCAGCAATGTACTAACCAACAACAGCGCATTTAAGCAGGTCATTCTGGAGCGGGAAGCTCAGGGGTCTACAGGCCTTGGCATGAATGTGGCGATTCCTCACGGTAAAGCCGATGTCGTGACAAAGCCGGCGGTCGCTTTCGGCATTCACCGGCAGGGGGTTGATTGGAACAGCCTGGACGGTACGCAGGCGAAATTGATATTTATGATTGCGGTACCGCAGGAACGGGCCGGCGACGATCATTTACGCATTCTGCAGATGCTTTCCAGAAAGCTGATGGACGAAGATTTCCGGGAACAATTAATTCAGGCGGAAAACAAGCAGCAGATTTATCAGCTGCTTGATGAAATATAAAGTTGGAAAGCATGCCCGGCCGGGGCATGCTTTTTTTCTATATTCGCATAATATAAATGATATTTTCTTTACCTGGAATTAACAATTTTTACATTGCCAGCACGTCAAAAGTACCTGTTTTATCTTTCGCAATTTTCCAATAAATAGAGTCCTTTATATGGTTTCCCCTTCATAATGCCGCATATTTATGTAGAAATTCTTATAAAAATAACTTTTTTACATGCTATAAGCACTTAAAGTAGAATAGTCCCCTCCCCTTCTGTCTGTCTTTAAATCAGCTTTATACTTCCTTAACAACTATTCTTTATAGTTAAAAGTGTAAAACATAATCAGAAAAGGGGTCAGTAAAACATGAAATCTATTCCCAACAGACTTAAAAGCGTTGCCGCACTTGGACTTGGAACGTCGATTATTCTTTCCTCCGGAACAGGAGCCTATGCCAGCATCCCTGATGACAATGGAAAAGCCCCGGAACATTCCCAGAAAGAAAAACAGGAAGAAGTAGAAAACATCATTTACATGATCCCGGATGGTTTTGACGCTGCGTACGCTACAAATTACCGTAATTATAAAGGTGAAGAAACACCGGTGTGGGATGAATTTCTTACCGGCATGATGAAAACAGATTCAGCAGATAACCTTGTAACCGATTCTGCTGCAGCCGGTACGGCAATGGCCCGCGGAGTCAAAACGGAAAACGGCATGATCGGCATGACACCGGAAGGCGACTCTCCGGACAGTATTCTTGAGAAATCAGGAAACGCCGGCAAATCCACCGGTCTTGTCGCAACGTCCACAATTACACATGCTACTCCGGCTGTCTTTGGTGCAAGTGTAGAAGACCGCAACAATGAAGCCGCTATTGCCCCACAGCTGCTTGAAAATGTAGACGTCCTGATGGGCGGCGGCCGCAATATGTTCCTGCCTGAATCAGAAGGCGGCGAGCAGGAGCAGGAAAATCTTATAGAGCAAGCACAGGCAGATGGATTTACGTATACCGAAAGCCTGGATGAGATCCAAGCCTCTGAAGAGGAAAAAATTCTCGGCCTCTTTCATGATGAAGCATTATCCCCGGAGCTAGACCGTCCGGAAGATCAGCCAAGCCTTTCTGAAATGACCACATCCTCGATCCAGTCACTGGAGCAGGATGAAGATGGATTTTTCCTAATGGTGGAAGGCAGCCAGATTGACTGGGCCGGCCATGCACACGATGCTGCCTGGGCGATGACTGACACGGAAGCGTTTGAAATGGCCGTGCAGGAAGCTGTAGATTACGCTGAAGAAGAAGGCAACACACTGGTAGTTGTAGCCGGTGATCACGAAACAGGCGGCATGAGCGTTGGCGGCTATGATGAATACATGTCTAAGCCGGATGTCCTTCGTGACGTGACTGCTACAGGAGATAAAATGGCAGCAGAGCTTAATGAGGATGCTTCCAATGCAGCTGACGTCGTTTCTACGTTTGCCGGTATTGATATTACCGACGAAGAAGCAGAACGCATTCAAAACGCCGGCGATGAAGAAGCACGTGCGCTTGAAATCAACTCTATTGTGAGCGAATATTCTTATGTCGGCTGGACGACTTCCCAGCATACCGGAACTGATGTGCCAGTATACGCATACGGTGCCGGATCTGAAGAATTTACCGGGTTAATGGACAATACAGAGCTCCCTGAGAAAATGAGCGAGCTTATCGGTCAATAATTCAGATACAGCCAAAAACCCCGCATTCGCCTTTTTTAGAGGCAGATGCGGGGTTTTTACATCGTAATAAGAACACTTAAAGCCAGCGATGCTCCTGCCGAAAAGCTGAGCCAGTGGCCGAGAGAAAAAGGCTTTTCCCGGAACAACAGCAGTTTGGCTGTACCGAGTCCCATCAGCAGCAGTAAAAACAAAGTTAAAAAAACGGCTAAAAACAGCATAGCGTTCTCCTCTCTTCACTGGTCCGGTTTCCAATATTAGAATCCGGTCCTCTTCTGTCTTATACTGTATATATTCAAACTACGCAATGAGGTGTCCCTATGCAGGATAAGAAGCAGCTGGCAGAAGAAGCAAAGACGTTTATTGATATAGCTTATATGGAATCCGGAAAAAACAGCAGCATGCGTGATGCCCGCTGGAAACAGATTGAAAAAGAAATTGCCGACACCGGCCACTACACCCACACATTGGAAGAACTACGAATCGGAGCAAAGCTTGCCTGGCGTAACAGCAACCGCTGCATCGGCCGTTTCTTCTGGGAATCGCTTCACGTGCTCGACTGCCGGACAGACAGCACAGAAGAAGAGGTCGCTCAGTCTTTGTTCCGTCATATTCACTACGCTACGAATAAAGGCAGAATTCTGCCGGTGATTTCTTTATTTGCCCCTGCCTCTTCCGACCGGCCATCAATACGGATTTGGAATTATCAGCTGATCCGTTATGCGGGTTATCAAACGGAAAAGAGAATTATCGGCGATCCGGACTCAATTGATTTTACGAATAAATGCCTGGAACTCGGCTGGCAGGGGCCTAAAACAGATTTTGATATTCTTCCTATTTTAATAAGCTTTGGAGAGAAGGAACCGGAATGGTTCTCCATCCCCTCCTCCCTTATTCTTGAAGTGCCGCTGGAGCACCCGGAATACGAAGCGTTTGCTGAGAAACAATACAAATGGTACGCCATACCGATTGTTTCGGACATGAAGCTTGAGATAGGCGGCATTATGTACCAGGCTGCTCCATTTAACGGCTGGTACATGGGAACAGAAATTGGTGCCAGAAACCTCGCCGATACCAGCCGCTATAACCTGCTGCCGGAAATGGCGGAGATTGCGGGCCTTGATACTTCCTTTGCCTCCAGCCTGTGGAAAGACCGGGCGCTCGTTGAATTAAACCGGGCCGTGCTGTATTCCTTTAAAAAGCAAGGAGTCAGCATGGTCGATCACCACACGGCAGCCTCTCAATTCGAACGGTTCGAAAAAAAAGAAGCCCAGGCCGGCAGAGAAGTCACCGGCGACTGGACGTGGCTGATTCCGCCGGTATCCCCTGCCACCACCTCTATTTTTCATAAAGAATACAATAATCATATTAATAAGCCGAACTATTTCTATCAGGACCGGCTCTACTAGCTGTAGGTTACGTCTACGCCTGCTGCTTTCAGCAGTTCAAAATAAGATGGGCACGTTTTTGATACGCAGCCCGGATCGGCAATGGTGACATCCGGCACTTTTGCTCCAACAAGAGACAATGCCATCGCTACTCTGTGATCATCATAAGACAATAAGGAAGTACCTTTCGGCGTACCGGGATACACCGTCAGGCCATCTGCGAATTCATCTGTTTTGATGCCCAGCTTTCCAAGCTCTGTACAGATCGCATGAATCCGGTCTGATTCGTGGTGGCGGATGTGCTCCACGTCCCGAAGCGTCACCGGTCCATCTGCAAATGGCGCAATGGCAGCTAGTGTCAGTGTCTGGTCCGACATTTCTTTCATGCTGATGTCCAGACCGCCCTTGAGCTGTTCCGGGCCCTGAATTTCTACATAAGATGCTCCTTTTTCTACGGTACATCCCATTTTTTCATACAAATCCACCATGCCGATATCCGGCTGATTTGTTTGAGTCGGCAGATTATTAATACGAACCCTGCCGCCGGAAATAGCAGCCAGTGCCATAAAGTAGCTTGCTGTCGAAGCGTCTGCTTCCAAAGCCATCTCTCTGGCTTTATATCCAGAAGCCAGCACGGTCATTTTTGTTAATTCTTCATTGTACACGGACGTTACTCCAAATTCTTTCATAAGATCAAGCGTAATTTTTACGTAGGCGTGCTGCACAATATGATCTGGTATGGTTACCGTCAGATCCTGCTGCTGATTCGCGCCGGAAATAAGCAGCCCGCTGATAAACTGGCTCGAGACGGCGCCGGAAATGCTTACTTCTCCGCCATTCAGCCCCGATGGCTTTATGACAAGCGGATAAAATCCTTTTTTGTCTTCGTATTCAATCTGCGCCCCCAGCTGTTCAAGCGCCTCCATTAAAGGTTTTACCGGCCGTTCGCTCATACGTCTGCTCGCTTCGATCCGGTAGCTCCCTCCGCTGGCTGCTGCAACCGCTCCGGGCAGAAACCGTGCAATCGTTCCTGCTGCACCAATGTAGAGATCCGCTTCCTTAACCGGCCAGCTGCCTCCGCATCCGTCTATTTCCACCGTGTCTCCGGTGACCCGCGACGGCACACCAAGCTTTTCCAGGGCATCCAGGCACCAGTAGGAATCGTCACTTTTCAGCAGGCCGGAAAGAGTAGAGGTCCCTTCTGCAAGGGCCGCTAAAATAAGCGCCCGGTTCGTAAAGCTTTTGCTCCCCGGCACCGTCATATCCACCGATACTTTTTTTCCATTCAGCGGATGTATCGTTACATTGTCTACATCATTTAACGCCGACCAGGGCGATCGTGCTTTCAAATCCGGTGTACTCATAGTATCTATCCATCCTTTTATCGTAGTCGTGGTTTGATTTTGTTATCTATTCGTCTCCCTATTATGCCATAAAATCAAAGCCCGCAGGAAGGAGGCAGACGTTTAAAAGCAGATGCCCCCGGGGACATCTGCTTTTTTACAGCTTATCCAGCAGCAACGAGCTTCGCCCAGATGCCGGAAGGATCCTGAAAACAGATGATGCTTCCTTCTTCCTCTACAGGGGTATCCGCTTCGATGAGGCGGGCGGCTGCTTTTTGCTTTTCTTCTTCATTAGGAAGAACGATCGAGTAATACATCAGGCCAACGGCATCTTCTGCAGGCGCCGGGGCATTGCTGCCGGCCCAGAGATTGACGGCGATATGGTGGTGATATCCTCCAGCGGAAACAAACAAAGCGCTTCCCGGGATGGAAATCATCGTATTAAAGCCGAGCACGTCGGTATAAAAATGAGCGGACTTTTCGAAATTAGAGATATGAAGATGCATGTGCCCAATTACGGTGCCGGCGGGAAGGCCATTCCACTGTAGGCCGGCTGCTTCCTGCAGCACGCTGTCTGCGTCCATTGGAAGCGTTTGAAGCGCAATCTCTCCGTGCGCATTTCTTTTCCATTCCTGCTCCGGGCGGTCGCGGTACACTTCAATGCCGTTGCCATCCGGGTCTGCGAGGTATACCGCTTCGCTGAACTGGTGGTCGGACGCTCCCTGCAGCGGATAGTTTTTCTCCAGCAGGCGGCTAAGGGATAAACCGAGACTCACCCGATCGGGCACTAACACCGCAAAATGATAGAGACCACTCGTCTTTTGTTTCGGCCGCACTTCCGGCTTTTCCTCCAGAATCAAAAGAGTGTTATCTTCTCCACGAGGTCCTAATGCTGCACGAGCTCCTTCCCTGTTTTTTACTTCAAACCCCAATACCTCCAGGTAAAATTCCAAAGACGCTTCCAAATTGGAAATCAGCAATTCCACATGACCTATTTTCGTTTTTTCATGTATGCGATAGGACATAATCGGCTCCTTTTTTCTTATAATACTTCAAATCTACTTCATTACTTTTCGTAAGTCAAAAATAACCCTTTACTAGAACACATGTTCTTATATATGATAAAAAGAAAGAAGGAGATGATTCGTATGACAGAAAACAAGCTGACGCCCGGGTCCAACATGCGCTGGGAATCGTCCAGGATGATTCTTCCGGAACATCGGGAGGCCTGGAATAAACGCCGTGCTTCCGGCAGACGCCGGCCAAAACCGTTACTCGATGAACAACGCATGCAGGAACTGCTCTGGACGCTCGAACAAATTACCGGCAGCCCGCAGGAGTACTGCTTTTCCTATTGGGAGGATGGGGACTACCACACGTTTTCCGGCCGCTGCCAGTCTCTTCTTCCCGCCCGGCAGCTTCTGCATTTAATAAACGACGAGGACTTTATCTATATTTCTTTTGATGTTCTTGTTGATATCACAGAAAAATGAATATTCGCTGTACCCGCTGTATGCTACGATGAAAAAATACGCATCATACAGAATAAAGACCGCTCACCGACCAACGGGGGCGCCTGTGAAGAAAGGATGATGTACGATGAATCTTCGCGACATTTGGAAAGCCCGTGCTGTTATAAAAAAAGAGCTCCCTCCCACGCCTTTAATGCATTCGGCTGAACTAAGCAACCTTACCGGGGTTCCCGTTTATTTAAAACTGGAACAGCTTCAGCCTTCCGGTTCTTTCAAGCTCCGGGGCGCGACGCATATGATTGCATCTTTAACGAACGCCCAGAAAGAAAAAGGCGTTGTCACCTTTTCCACCGGCAATCACGGCTTTGCTGTCGCACGGGCCGCTGCCGCACACGGCATCCGCGCTGTAATCTGTGTGGCGGAAACCGTAACCCGTGCCAAAATAGAAGCCCTGCAGCAGAGCGGGGCAGAACTTCGGATAGAAGGAAAAAGCCAAGACGCAGCCGGAAGAATCAGTGCCGGGCTTGTGCAGACAGAAGGCCTTACCTTAATTCCTCCGTTTGACCATCCATCGATCATTGCAGGCCAGGGCACCATCGGCCTCGAGCTGCTGGAGGAACTGCCGGATATTTCTGCAGTGATTGCCGGGCTCTCTGGAGGCGGTTTGCTGTCAGGCCTTGGACTGGCGATGAAAATGACCGACCCTTCCATCCAGGTGCACGGCGCCACCATCCGCCGGGGAGCCGCTATGCAGGAAAGCCTGCGAGCGGGACGCCCTGTTGAAGTAGAGGAAACGCCAACACTGGCAGACAGCCTCCTTGGAGGCATCGGTCTTGATAACCAGTACACGATGGCAATGATCGAGCGCTACACTGACATACGCTGTGCAGTTTCAGAAGAAGCCATTGCACGAGCCATGGCCTTTCTATACAAAAAGCACCGCCTGATTGTAGAAGGCGGTGCTGCAGTAGGTGTCTCGGCGCTGCTTGAACAAATTATCCAGCCGGACGGTCCGACAGTCGTTGTTATTACCGGAAACAGTATTGATCCGGCGGTGCATTACGAGACCGTTACACCTTATTTATAGCTACCGGCTGTCTCTTTTATCGGCAAACCCATAAGGAATCACCGAAAGCAGGTCCAGTTTGTCTGCTTTCTTTTTCAGCGGAAGCTCATAGGACTTCAACCATTTTTTAAACAGCTTCGGCTTTAGCACCTGCTCCAGAAAATACAGGCTCTGCAGCGGGCCGCCCCCGCTTTCGATCAGATGCACAAGCTGCAGGTTGTACTCCTTTTCCTTCCGGATCCAGGCCTCCATCTGCCGGGGCGACATGAGGACATACGGAAGATCCCCTTCATAAAGACGCTTATAAAGCAGTAAATCATAATCTATAGTAAACAGTCTGTCCGCTGCATGGCGGTGCCACGTTTTCTGGCGCCGCAGCAGCTCTTTTGTTTTTTCTCCCTCTCTTGCCAGGTGAGAGGCCCGGTGTTCAATATGGCGGACGGTTTCATGAATGTAGAATTTCTGCCTGCGGGCTTCCTGAAAAAAAGGCAGGCGCTGCTCAAACGTGTGAAATCCTTTGTGGTCTTTTTCCAAAGCTTCCCAACGGACCAGGCGCTGACACGTTAATTCGTTCCATTTGCATGACCATGAGCGATGAATTACCATAGCACCTCACCCTTCACCTGTTTCTATCTTTCTTTATTGTAGAGAGAAAAGAAGCAGAGCTCAACTTATCTGGCTTTAGGAAACCCGAGAAGCATTTCCCGGATAAATTTTGATGCGGCGATCGCCGTTTTTTCCGCGTGATCATAGACCGGCGCCACTTCAACCAGGTCCGCCCCTACAACAAACGCACTGGAGTGGCCGATCGAATGAATGGCCTGCAGAAGCTCTTTCGAAGTGATGCCCCCGGCCTCTGCGGTTCCGGTTCCGGGCGCATACGCGGGATCCAATACATCAATATCAATCGTCACATAAACCGGACGCTGGTGCAGCTCCGGAAGAATACGCTGCAGCGGCTCGTTTACTTCAAAAGGATGAAAATTCATGCCGGAGGTACGCGCATATAAAAACTCTTCTTTTTCCCCTGAACGTACGCCAAATGAAAACACATTCTCCGGGCCGATCCACTCGCACGCTTTACGCATAGGCGTAGAGTGGGACAATACTTCTCCTTCGTAGTCGGTACGAAGGTCCGTATGAGCATCAATATGAATAATCGCCAGGTCTTCGTATTTCCGGGCCATGGCTTTTATTATAGGCCAGCTGACGAGGTGCTCTCCGCCTATGCCGATCGGAAACTTGTTGTCCCGAAGGAACACGTCCATCGTTTCTTCAATCATGTCCAGGCTTTTCTGGGGATTGCCAAACGGAAGCAGAAGATCTCCGGCATCGTGGTAGCGGACGTTTTCCAAATGCTTATCCAAATAAGGACTGTACTCCTCAAGCCCTACAGAAGCTTCGCGGATACGGCCCGGACCAAATCTGGACCCCGGCCGGAAGCTGACCGTCCAGTCCATCGGCATGCCAAATAATACAACATCCGCATCTGTGTAGGACGTGCGGCTCCCAATAAATACTTTTCCAGAGTAAGCTTCATCAAATAACATGTTTTTTCTCCTTATTCATTCGGATTTTCGCCGTCCAGCACGAAGCGGGGCAGCGCGAAAGAGGCCTGGTGAAGCTGCCTCGTGTAATATTTTGTATCTATATCATGGAAACGCTCCTGCGGCACAGCCAGCGGATCATGTTTTTTTGATCCCATCGTAAACGTCCACAACCCGCTTGGGTACGTAGGAATATTGGCTGTATAGACCCGGGATACAGGGAAAATACTGCTCACATCCCGATAGACTGTTTTTAAAAGGTCATGCTGAAACCAGGGATTGTCTGTCTGAGCGACCAGAATCCCATCTTCTTTCAGCGCCCGGGAAATGCCTTCATAAAATCCTTTTTCAAACAGCTTTACGGCAGGACCAACCGGTTCGGTCGAGTCGACCATAATAATATCGTAGGCCTGCTCGCTTTCTGCTATATGCAGAAATCCATCGGCTACCTTCACTTCCACCCGCGGATCGTCAAGCGCTCCGGCGATACTTGGCAGGTACTGCTTGGAATACTCAATCACTTTGCCGTCAATCTCTACAAGCGTTGCCGTTTCCACGCTAGGATGCTTAAGAATTTCACGAATCGCTCCCCCGTCTCCGCCGCCGACCACAAGCACATGCTTTGGTTCCGGATGGGTGAATAACGGCACATGGACGATCATTTCATGATATACAAATTCGTCTCTTTCCGTTGTCATCACCATATCATCGAGCAGAAGCATTCTGCCGAATTCTTTCGTCTGCACCATATCGAGCTGCTGAAATTCCGTTTGTTCGGTATGCAGGGTCTTTTCTATTTCAAAGGTTATGCCAAAATGATTTGTCTGTTTTTCTGTAAACCAAAGTCCCATCGTTATCGTGTCTCCCTTATTTTAAAGCCTGTACCGGCAAAAAACATCCCCTGCCGCAGTTTCCTGTGGAGGTGGATGCATATGCGTGTGGCTTTATTCGTTTTCGTGTAACGGTGTTAGTCCTTCATGCAGTTCTTTTTCTGACGCATGCCACATGTCTTCATCAAAATCTTTCAGGAATTCGGCCAGCAGCTTCTTGGATGTATCATCCATTTTGTCTACAATAATGCGGCGCTTCAGCGACCGGTCCATGTTATTTACGTGCTCAGGCAGGCTTTTGTAGCCACGGCGGATTTCTGTATCCACTGTCATTTCACAGGCGGCGACGCCTGCGTAATAAGGACGGCCGTCTTTATGGTCTGTCGTCACCCAGACGAGCCAGTACAGCTTGCCGTTTGGTACCTCTTCTTTATTTTTCAAAAACTTGATACGCTTTTCCACCGCAGAGCGGGCGTGAAGGGCTCCCATATCGATAAAGCTGGTGGCTTCTTCCGGATCAATAAACACGGGCGTAATATTATCAAGGCTTAATGTTCCAACCCCATAGCCCCCGTGTCCGCCTGTAGAATCTCCACTTAATATATTAAATCCAGAGCCTTTTTTAGACGGCTTGCTGTTTTTCTTTTTATAGTCTTCAAATAAATCCAACGTTATCCGCTCCTTTTATACCAAGTATTAGTGCGGCACTTGGTGATTTTTGATTTGTTCAATGCATGCCCAGGCTTTCGCCATATCATCGTTCGTGTAATTCTGGCTTTTCTTTAACGTGGAGACTTTTTCTTCTACCTGAGCCGGCGGTAAATGGTCAAAGTAGAGCATTGTAGATACGAGCTCCAGAAATTTTGAAGTGCATGTATTTAAATAATGAAGAATCTCCTCTGCTTCATTATACGGCCATTCCTGTGGAAATTTAGCTAAAAAGTCTTCTCCCTGGTCTGTTACCCTATATCGGTACTGATAATACCCGGCTTTTTCTTCTTTTATTTCCGAGACCAGCCCGAGATCGCACAATTCCTCTACCCGCAGCGTCAATTCCTCGGAATAAGGACCGTACATACGGAAGGTGTATTTTTCGCTCAGCGGCAGGTTGGCTTTCTTGCTTATATAAACGATTTTCTGCAGTTTTTTCCGTCCAATAACTTCCTCGGCTCCATGAATAAGAGCCATAACTTTTGCGTGATCAGGCAGCACGTAAAAAATCCCCCTTTTGTTCTTGTTCTATCATACAGTCTAAACCCGCAGCTATGTAAGAGGATTTTATTCCTCTATTTCACCGGAAAAGGCTGTCTCTTCTTTGGATGATTTCAAAATCGAACGTATTTCTTTTTTCTCTTTTTCAAATCCTTCTGTATAAAGCCACTCCTCCGGATAATACAGCTTGTGGTCCGTCCGTTTTTTACCGGAAATGGCTTCCACTACGTCCGACTCCCGCGAAAGTTCCCGCAGTTTGTCATTGGGCATCAGCAGATGAATCGGAATACGCTCTTCTTCCTCGCCCGGCCGGTAGAAATCATACGGCAGGTCCGAGGAGGAATCCACGACTAAATAGTAGTCCGGGTCCATGTCCGCCTTTTTGAACAGTTCCAGCAGTTTCAGCCAGTCGTTAATATGGACATGCTGATCAAATTCCACGTATTTAAACAACCGCCGGTTCATAAAGCGCTGACAGAGATCCTGCAGGATAACATCTTTTTCCTTCTGCCACATCTGGAAGTAATACATTGTGACCGATTCATCCAGCTCCAAATACTGCGCCAGTGTAAGCTCACCGGTAAAAAATCCTGTAAAAGGTTCCGGTGGATACAAAAACGTATAATCAGCTTCAAACAGCACTTTCACCCGCTGTAGAATTTTACTTAAGATCACTTCTGCACTTCTGGTAACCGGATGAAAATACACCTGCCAGTACATCTGGTAGCGGCTCATAATATAGTCTTCGACAGCGTGCATGCCGGAATACTTAATCACTGCCTGGTCCTCCGTCGGCCTCATGACGCGCAGAATACGCTCCATATCAAAATGGCCGTAGCTCACACCTGTATAAAACGCATCGCGCTGCAGGTAATCCATGCGGTCGGCATCAATCTGGCTTGATATCAAGCTGGTGACCAGTTTATTGGAATATGTTTTTTCAATTACTTCCGCAACCTTCTGCGGAAAATCATCGCCCATTCGTCTTAATACGGTGTTTACTTCCGTATCTCCCATGACAATTTCCCTGGTCCAATATTCATGGTCAGTTTGAAAAACCTTTTCGAACGAATGAGAAAAAGGACCATGGCCTACGTCATGAAGAAGCGCCGCGCTTAACGTAAGCAGCCGCTCTTCATCTTTCCAAAAAGGTCTGCCTTCAAAGACTTCTACAATACGTCTTGTGATTTCATATACGCCAAGCGAATGGTTAAAACGGGTATGCTCTGCCCCGTGAAAGGTTAAAAATGTTGTGCCCAGCTGCCGCACCCGGCGCAGCCGCTGAAACTCTTTTGTTCCTATTAAATCCCAGAGAAGCTCATCCCGAATATGAATATAGCGGTGAACCGGGTCTTTGAAGACCTTTTCTTCTTTTAGTCGTCTATTTCCTTCTACCATTATAAGGGACCGCCTCTTTTCTTTGCCATTTCGTCTCTTTATATTATACCAATCCCGCCGCGAAAACGATATTCCTACCTGATACCGCGGAAAAAAGGCTGCTTAAAGAGCTTAATCAGCCTTTCCTTTTAACCGATGAGACTATTTCTGTTCAGGCAAGCATTGGAATAGGCAGCTATCCTGAAGACGGCAGCACCATCGCGGAGCTGTTAAAAGCAGTTGATACAGGAATGTACGAAAATAAAAGAGAGCGCCATCCGGATTTTACAACGGACAGCCCTCTTTCAGCTTTTTCGGAGAATACGATGGCTCACGCTGAAAATAAACAGCAGCAGGCCAAGACCTAATAAACACACAGCCAGCATTATATACACAAATTGAGTGGAACCATCCCCCATGCCGGCGCTGAGGCCGTCTAGTACAAGCGGGGATACGAACTGACCGAGATATAAGAAGCTTTGTACAATCGCCATCGCCTGTACCATCTGGCGGCCGGAAGCGATAATGGAGACCCGGTCAAACAAGGTAGGCAGAATCGAGCCGAACCCAAATCCCAGAATAATAACGCCTGGAGCAATCGCTGCAAGCGACGGGGCAAATGCAATCAGCGCAAATCCCGTACCCATGAAACCAAGCATCACAGGCAGAAATAGGTTTTTTAAAAAGGCCTGGGTTTTCGTAATAAGAAAACCGGCCGTAAAGCCGCCCAGCGTCCCCAATGCAATCACCAGGCCGGCAATTTCTGCAGTAGCAATTTCATTTTCCTGCAGGTAAATCGCCATGTTGGATGGGATCGAAAAAAATACGACAAAAAGTCCGAACATTAATCCACCCAGCCCGTAGACAGCGGCCGGAATCGGTGCAGGTTTGGGCTTTTTGCTTTCCCCTTTTTCCAAAGTCGGCTTTTCCGGCTTTACGTAAGGAAGAAACAAAATAACAAATAATAAAATAAGGAGTGCCAGGCCGTAGACACCAAACGTATAGCGCCAGCTTATTGCAGCAAGTGCCCCGGCCAGAATAGTAGAAACCATGCCCCCGAGATTGATCGAAGAACCGACCCTTCCCATCATCTTAGTTCGTTCCTCTCCTGTAAAGAAATCGGAAACCAGAGAAGTGGAAAGCGGCATAACCAAACCGACAGATACACCGAGAAGGGCTCTTGTAGCTAACAGCCAGCCGATGCTGTCTGCAAACCCTCCAGCCGTGCCAGCGACCAGGTAAAGAGATAGACCAATAATAAGAAGCGTTTTTTTCGCATATTTTTTCGCCAGAAAACTGGTAACAAACAAAAAAGGAATAATAAAAAAAGCATGAAGCGTGGTGATTAATTTAATAGTGGTCGCATCCGCATCTGGAAAAGCCTCTGAAATCGAACCAAGAGCTGGAGCCACTGCTGCTCCAGCCATTACGGTAATGAGTGATATCGACAATATAGCAAGCTTTAATCCCACTGTATCCCTGCTTTCTTCAACAAAACGACCGTCGGACCTTCTGTCTTCTAAGCATCTGCGGCTATATACTTCCGCCAGCTGCCTTCTTCTATCCATACGCCTAAATCATCCGGCTGATTCCAGTAATAAATATAAGCCGTCACCCATTCTTCTTCCGTTGTCGCGACGTTTATTTTTTCCCGGATGTAGTCGCTGTTTTCCCGGTTGTGTTCATCATACCCCTCCAGCCGGTCCAGATGCTTCATCACTTCACGGTAGCGGGAGGCATGAACATACATCAGTTCTCCCGCAACAGGAAGTTCGCCTTCTTTCAGCAGACAGGGATATTGATTGTGCGCTGCGGCATGGAGTTTTCCGGCTGTCACCGCCGGTACTTCCTTTTCTGTGTGGCCTTTTAAGTATTTTTCATAGTTGTGAAGGCCGCTGCAGAGCGTCCCGTAAACAAAAACGGGAAGATGTTCCATCATTGGTCTTCCCCCTTTTTTATCGTGATTTTATCATAACAGATTTTTCTGCCACGCTCCCGTCCCGGGATTGTTTCCTCTGTTATACAAAAGGTTTGTGATTGTTTGTCACGATCACAATGATGCTCGTATTTTTTTCAAAGTTCCAGTCTATAAATACATCTTCCACACCCCCGTCGAATAAAGAAAGAAACGGTTCTGAGGTGTAAAAGCGCCTTTTTTCCACCTGCCTTTTTGCCCGCTCCAGTATTTCTTCACAGCCCAGCCGGATTAACTCCAGTTCAACCTGAAGCAGGCACTCCTCCCGGTAGACAAGAAACGTTCTGTGATTGATCTTCTGGCAGGCTGTCCGCTCCGGCTCCACTTCTGTATGGGCTGCAACGAGATCGAGCACGTTGGCTTCTTCCCTGTCCGGCTGCCTTTCTTTTAAAGTCTCGGCATGAAAGCTGGTGCCTGCAATAATGCCGGAGCGGTTGGCAAATTCCCAGTCGTAATAAATATCTTTCAAGTAAATCCCTGTGATCTTATGTATATACAACTGCAGGTCCGGGAGCACCCGTGTCATGAGATGGTCTCTCAGCTGATATATGCTGTGTTCATGCTTTTCTTCCATTATCGTTTTCTCAATCGGGGAAAGGAATTTTTTTAAATAAATCGTGACGTAAGGAGGTGCTACCGTTACATACACGGCTTCCGGCCCTTTGCCAAACTGCTCCCGCAGCACCCTTCCCGTATAGCTGGCTATTGTTTTTTCCTGTTCTTTTCTATTCATGAGGACAGTCCTTTTCATTGAAATGTAGTTAGCTGCCTTCCTCAAACATAAAAAAAGCCGAAAAGGAGAACTCTCCTTTTCGACTTATGCCTGGCTTATTTTCCAGTTCATTTCCGTCTTTGGTTAAAACAGCGGTATTGCTTTATTTAGTATTGTATTCATCAAGGTAAATGCGATGATTTAAACGTTAGCTTTTTATCTTCCGTTCTCCTGGATTTTACAAAATTTTGCTTCATTCTGCAACATTTTTATTGTATGTCTCTAACTAGGAGAGGGGATAGCCATGATGCTCGATCACCGCTTCGGCTATTTTTCTTCTGTATACGATAGAGTGATCGACCTCAGCTGACTTGTCTGCAGCGAGCTGTTTAATCTGTTGAAGCATGCTGTCCGACTCCAGAAAGTCCGCTGCTTCTTTCAAAAGAGGAAGCACCCGGTCTACCGCTTCATTCATATAGACGGAGGCCATTTTGGTCATCAGACCGTCCGGTGAGCTGTCCTTTTGCACCCGGCTCCAGACGCTTTCCATGACATAGACGGATTTAGCTGTTTCCGCTACACATTCCAGCAGTTCCTGTTCTTCTTCCGGTGCTTCAAACACGCCGGCTGTTTCTTTTACTAATTCCACCAACAGCTCCCGAAGCTTTTCCATATAGGACCTTTCCGTATTCAGGATGCCTTCGCCGGTAGAGGCGGTTTCTTTTTTAGCTGCCAGCTCCCCTGCCATTTCAAACAGCATGGAAGCTACCACCACGCGGTTAATTTCGTTCGTTCCTTCAAAAATACGGTTAATGCGTGAATCACGGTACAAGGTTTCTATTTCATTTTTTCTCATATACCCCTGACCGCCGTGCACCTGTACCCCGTGATCAACGATGTCGCTTAATGCTTCTGAGGCAAAAATTTTATTAATGGAACACTCAACGGCAAAGTTTTTCAGAATATCGGCAAACGGAATGCCGGCGTTCTCTGCAGCTTCTGTTCCCGTCTGCAGAACGCCTGCGGTGCGGTAGACCATGCTTTCTGAAGCAAATGTCCAGACTGCCATCGCTGCCAGCTTTTTCTGGATCATTTTCTTTTCAGACAGCGGGTGGCCGAACTGGCGGCGCGTCTGGGCATGTTCCGCTGAAAGCAGCAATGCCCGTTTAGAAGCTCCGATGCAGCTGGCCGCAATTTTCTGACGGCCCAGATTTAAAATACTCAGGGCAATTCGTGCGCCTTTGCCTATCTCTCCAACAATCGCTTCTTTTGAAACTTTTACATTGTCCAGGTAAAGCGGGCAGGTCGAAGAGCCGGTTATTCCCATCTTGTCTTCTTCTTTGCCAATGGTAAAACCTTCTGAATCACGGTCTACGATAAAAGCGGTCGGCTTTTTGCCGTCAATCTTGGCAAATATAATAAAGTAAGAGGCAAACGAAGAGTTGGTAATCCACTGTTTTTCTCCGGAGAGCGTATAGATGGACTCATCTTCCGATGCTTCTGCTGTCGTCTGTACCGCTGCAATATCAGTACCGGCACCGGGCTCTGTTAACCCGTAGGAGCCAATCATATCTCCTGCGGCAATTTTCGGAAGGTAGGCGGCTTTCTGTTTTTCTGTTCCATAATAAACAATAGGAAGAGACCCTATGCCAACCTGCGCTCCGTAAGAAACCGAAAACGAGCGCGCGCCTCCCATTTCTTCTATAACGGCCGTATACGCCACCTTATCAATAGCGGTTCCGCCGTGCTCCGCGGGAATAAATGCGCCCAACAGCCCCATCGAACCAAGTGTTTTCATGAGGCCGTACACAGGCTCGAACTGCTGGTTTTCGATCCGGGGAAGAACAGGACGGGCCTCTTCTTCTACGAATTGGGCGGTTTTCTTTTTCCAGGCACGCTGGTCTTCCGTTAATTTTTCCGGCGTCATTATTTGTTCCCAATCCAGGGTTTTATCGGTAAAAGCATTAATGGGCAGCTGCGCTTGATGATTCGTTGTCATAGTACCCCTCCATATTGTTTTTCTGACGATATACCTATTATACTATTTATCAGAAAACGTTTACAAATAAAGGGAGTGAATAACTGTTCATTATTTTTTGAAAAGTTTTCCAAGTAAAACGGAATTCAAATATTGGAAGCTCGGCTTAAAGCAGTGTTCACACTTTATATAGCCTTCTTTTTCCAATTTTTTTAAGTAAGAATCATCATATGTGCCTTCTCTTTCATCCATCGGTGTTTCCCGAAATCCGCATTCATCTTTAGCAAACGCCGTACGATGAAAGCTTTTTTTCGTATGGTCTACAATATACTTCATTAAATAGCTCCTTAAGTGTGGGAATGTCTTCCTTTTATTAATATTTTCCAATTTCCAGGCATTATTATTTTACTACATAAAACCAGCAAAAGATAATATTCAGGTATTATTTAATATTTTTTTAATATAAATATTCCCTTTTTAATTTATTTTAAATAGTATACTAATTCCGCCGTTGTCGGGCGTATAATGTAAACCAAGAAATATGGTGGTTGCAGCCGGCTTTTATATAAAACCATCAATCCTTATGGTAACGAAAATACTGTTTCATTAAGGAGGAAGAGATGCGTCGATTAAAGAAGAGCTTAACGGCTTTTTCATTAAAACCTTTTTAATCGGAGAAGACATTCGCTTCGAATAAAAGTCTGCACTGCTTTCCATTTACTTCCTATTTCATATTTGATACGCTCATCATATTCTTTATAGAATAATCTGATTTTCCATTCAAAGGAGAGACATCATGACAAATCAAGCAGCCCCTTTTCGATACGACCATGTAGGAAGCCTTCTTCGTACAGAAGCGGTGAAAGAAGCCAGGGAGAAGTACCAGAATGGTTCCCTGTCTGCAGAAGAACTGCACGCCGTCGAAGACAAGGAGATTAAGCGCATCGTCCAGAAACAAAAAGATATCGGCTTAAAGGCCGTCACAGATGGGGAATTCCGCCGGGCATGGTGGCACTTTGATTTCCTTGAACAGCTCGATGGTGTCGAAGGATATGAAACAAAAGAAGGCATTCAGTTTCAAGGAGTAAAAACAAAATCCCACGGCATTAAAGTGACCGGAAAGCTTGATTTCACAAACCATCCAATGATCGATGATGTGAAATACCTGCAGAGCATTACAGGGGATACGATGGCTAAAATGACGATTCCAAGCCCTAACATGCTTCACTTCCGTTCCGAAGTGGATGAGAATGTCTACAGCACGAAAGAAGAGCTGATGGAAGATCTGGCAAAAGCTTATCAGAAGGCAATTCAGGCCTTTTATGATGCCGGCTGCCGCTACCTGCAGCTTGACGATACGTCGTGGGCCTACTTATGCTCCGAAGAACAAATTGCAAACATGAAGGAAGCCGGCGTGGATCACCGGGCGCTTACGAAACTTTATGCCAAAGCTGTTAACGACGCGATCGCCAAGCGTCCCAAAGACATGACGATCACGATGCACATCTGCCGCGGCAACTTCCGCTCTACCTGGGTGTCATCCGGCGGCTATGAGCCGGTAGCCGACATTCTTTTTGGAGAAGTCATGGTGGACGGATTCTTCCTCGAATACGACAGCGACCGGGCCGGAGGCTTTGAGCCGCTCCGTTATATTAACCGCGACGACGTGAAAATCGTTTTAGGATTAATCACTTCTAAAAGCGGAGAGCTTGAAGAAGCCGAAAACATAAAAAAACGCGTGGAGGAAGCAGCACAGTTTGTAAACTATGACCAGCTCTGCCTCAGCCCTCAGTGCGGGTTTGCTTCTACCGAAGAAGGCAACGTTCTCACTGAAGACGAACAATGGAAAAAGCTCGAGCACGTTGTAACCATTGCCAACGACATCTGGAAATAATAGTAATAACCCCCGATCCTATGTGGACCCGGGGGTTTTCTATGCAAAAAAAGAAAACAGCCTATACTGTTTTCCCCTGTTCTTTCAGACCGTCCCATTCGCTTGCCTGAATGAGTGCCTTCGTATAATTGTGGCGGTTCCGGCTCCAGGTCTCACTTTTATAAAAATCGTCTACGATCCGTCCTTCTTTCATCACAAGAATCCGGTCTGCCAGCTGATGCAGGACGGCTATATCATGGCTGATGCAGAGTACTCCCCGGTCCGGATCAGCGCTTTCATGCTGCAAAAGATGCAGGACCTCGGCCTGTGACGCGGTATCCAAATTAGAAGTAGGCTCATCAAGCAGCAGAAAGGCAGGATTAATGCTGAGCGCTCTGGCAATGTGTACTCTCTGCTGCTGCCCTCCGGACAGTGCTTCCGGCTTCCGGTCCAGCATATCCGGCTCTAGACCGACCCGTATCATCCATTCTTCGGCAAAGTGCCTTTCCCTGCCATTCTTGTATTCTTTTCCTCGTTCAGGAAGATTACGAACTGGTTCCAGCAGGGTATGAATCGTATTTTTTCCGGGCAGAAAGCTGCGCACATCATGCTGCAGAACAGCCTGTGTCTGCCGGCGAAACCTTCTTTTTTCCTTTTTTCCGGCGAATAGAACCGATATATCCTTCAAGGTAATGGACCCTTCCCCGGCTGGAAGCAGCCCCAGCGCCAGTTTTACGAGCGTGCTTTTTCCCGAACCGCTTTCCCCGGCTATACCAATCGTTTCTCCCGGAAACAGTTTAAAGCTTATCCCTTCGACGCCGCTTTCTGTTTTCGGGTAGTGATAGGAGACATCTTTCATTTCAAACAACGGTTTCACTGTGCTCCCTCCCTTCTAATGGAAGGACGAAGCACGGGTACTGCCTGGCAGAGACCGCGGGTTACTTCATGCTTTGGAGTCGTTAACACGCTGTCAGGCCTGCCGGATTCTACGATTTCGCCCTCGGCCATAATCGAAACCTTGTCGGCAAATCGAAGCACTTCTCTTAAGTCGTGGGAAATCATTAGAATGGCACAGCCTTTTTCTTTTTGCAGCGTTTGAAACAGCTCCATAATATGAGCCGATGTTAACACGTCCAGCGCCGAGGTAGGCTCATCTGCAATAATCAAAGCAGGATTGGTGAGCCAGGCGACTGCTAAAGCGACCCGCTGCACCTGTCCCCCGCTTAACTCCGACGGGTACTGCTTTAATATCGATGCCGGCAGCAGCACGACATCCAGTGCCTCTTCCATCTTTTTGCGCCGCTCCTTCTTTTTCAGACCGGGCCGCTGCACTTTCAAGATGTCCTCCCACTGTTTATAAATAGAAAGAAGTGGAAAAAAGGAAGAGCGTGCATCTTGAAAAACATATGCCATATGACGGCTGACAATGTGCCGGCGCAGCTTGTCCGGAGACTGGATTAAATCCTCCCCTTGAAAGAGGACAGCCCCGGAAGAAATGCTCAAAGCAGAAGGAAGAAGATTCGGATATACGGACAGAGCCGTCAGGCTTTTGCCGGCTCCGCTCGGACCCGCGATAGCGTGCCACTCTCCTTTGTTAACCGATAGGGAAACCTGTTTGACCAGCTGCTGGGAAGCTGATGCAACGGTCAATTTATCCATTTGCAGCACGCTCCTTCTCCTCCTTTGCTTCTGTTTCTTCTTTCAAAAAACTATCACGCCACTTATCCCCGGCACTTTGAAACAACAAGGCTGTTCCTACAACAGCAAGACCCGGAATGATCAACAGCCTTGGAGAACCTGCAAAATAAGCTCTGGATTCATTGAGCATAGCGCCCCATTCCGGTAAAGGCAGCTGAGCGCCAAGTCCGATATAGGAAAGCGAAGCAATCAGAAGCATTACTTTTCCTACATCAGTTGTAGACATGACTAAAAGATGACTTCGTACTGCAGGAAGCACGTGCGCTTTAATAATCGCGGCCGTCGAGCTTCCATTGATAATAGACAAAAGTACAGCCTGCCCCTGAGTGACTTCCCTGGTTATTCCTCTTACAAGGTAGCTGTATTGAATCCATTTAACGAGCACTACCGCGATAACGACATTAAAAAGGCCGGGTCCAAGAACAGCACTTAACAACAGTGCCAAAAGAAAGTCCGGAAAAGCCAGAAAAGAGTCTCCGATACGGGTAAACAGCCGGTCCATCCAGCCGCCTTTTATTCCTGCAAGTATCCCTGCCGGCACACCAAGAACTACACTTAAAAGAATCGCGAGTAGGCTGAAACCGATCGTATAGGAGGCGCCTTCGAGCATTCGGGCCAATAGGTCCCTGCCAAGCTGGTCGGTGCCAAGCCAATGCGCGGTTGACGGGCCCTGGAGACGATCCGGTACAGACACGGTGGAACTGCTGACAGGCCAGAGCCAGGAAAGGATAAGAATAAAGAAAACGAAAAGAAATAACCACAAGTATATTCGGGAGGAAAGAGCTTTTTTCATTAAAACGTCCTCCCCTCTGTTCTGCGCCCCGGTGCTATCCATTTCAGCAGCAGATCACTGCTTAACTGAATCAGCGAAACTGCGGCCGCCATCAGGACCGTATAGCCCTGAATGACCGGGATATCCCGTCTCGTAATCGAATCGACAATCAGTGAGCCTGCTCCCGGGTAGCCGAAGACGACTTCAATCACAACAGTGCCGCCGATTAAGCTGCTTATGCTGACTCCCAGCACGGAAATCACCGGAACAAGGGCCGCCCGGAACGTATATTTCCAGCGCAGCTTTCGACTTGAAATACCGCGCGCGGATATCGCACGAAGTGAAGGCTCTTCCAATGCCTCCAGAAAACTTGAACGGATCAGCCTGATATAAAAGGAGGCCATTCCGAGTCCAAGCGTCAGAGAAGGCAGCAGCAGATGCCACCACGTCCCGGCTCCAATCGCCGGAAGCCATCCCAGCTGTACTGCAAAAAGCTGAATCAAAATCAGCCCAATTAAAAAGTTGGGCACAGAAGCCCCTGTCACGGCAAGCAGCCTCGCAGATTTGTCTATCCAGGAGCCCCGGGAAAGAGCGGCCGCTACTCCGGTTGGAACAGCGATCACGGCAGCAATCAAAAATGCTCCTGCGCTCATATAAAGGGTGGCGGGAAGCGCCCTCATAATCATCGTAAAGGCAGGCTCCTGTGTTACATAAGAGGCCCCCCAGTCGAGCAGAATAAAACTGCCGAGCCAGGTGGTGTACTGTTCAAAAATGGAGTCATTCATTCCCAGATCCTGCCGCACCTCATTGAGCTGTTCCTGGGTGACTGCAACGTCTTCTGCGCGGAGAATAGTAGAGGCCGGATCTCCCGGTGCGAGATTAATCAGCAGAAAGCTGATCGTTGAAAAGATCCATAGAAAAAGCAAAAAGCTGACGGCCTGTCTGCCGATTATTTTCATTCTTCCACCCCGACCTCATTTGTCAGCATATAATACTCACTCGGGCTCGTTTTCCATCCCGTTATGTTTTCCTGCATGGCAACACTGTTAGACGGATGGACAATAAAGGAATGATAATGTTTGTCCAGTATCAGCTCTGTCGCTTCCACGGCGTAGCCATCTCTTGCTTCCGGATCCGACTCCGCATTAAATGAGTCAATGATCTCTGCCAGCTGTGGGTCTTCCAGTCCTCCGAAATTAAGTCCGCCGTCAGCAGTATAGGCTGTATTTAAAAAGTAGCCGGCGTCTCCCCTTGGTGCGGTTACATAGCTGTAGACAGCAAGATCCCAGGAATCGTTCGACATGAGGTAATCATCAATCTGCTCATTTAATTGAATATCAATCGTTATGCCGGCCTGTTCCGCACGGTCCTGCAGAATCTGCGCCGCTATCGGAAGTTCAGGTCTTGCCGAATACGTGACTAATGAAAATTCGAGCGCTTCTCCATCCTTTACCGCTCTGCCGTCTTCCAGAGTATAACCTGCCTCTTCCAGCAGGGCAGAAGCTTCTTCGATTCTGTTTTCGTTTTCTTCCTTATTTGCGGCAAACGAGAAATCTTCGAGGAATGGCCCCAGTGCTTCTTCCGCTTCTTCATTCATTGCTTCTACAACAGCTTCCCGGTCAATCAGAATATCCAGCGCCTCTCTCACGTTTTCATCCTGCAGGGCAGGATTGTCCATCTGGTAGAGCAGCTGATGCGTTCGGAGGCTTGATACAGTATTCACCTGAAACTCCTCTGCTGCAGCTTCTGTTTCCTCTACAGGCGGTCTATACACAATGTCAGCGTCTCCTGAACGAAGGGCGGCCATCCGCGAGTTGGCATCTTCATTAAATAGAACCGTCGCTTCCTCCACCTGCGCCGCCCCGTCCCAATACTCATCGTAACGGGTTAATTCGAGATCTTGATTGGCCCGGAACGATTCCACTTCAAAAGGTCCTGTCCCTATAACGTCCTCTTCCTCTTTAAAAATAGCTGTGTTTGGATGAACAAGTTCTGAAGGAAGAAAATGATTGGTTTCTTCTGTCGTGATGGTAAGCTCCTGCCCTTCTGCTTCCATTGAAGAAATGCCAAGCGCTTCCTGCATTGCCGGGCTCTGCTCTATTGTTTCTTCTAAAGAAGCCCTGACTGCTTCCGCATCCAGCGCTGTGCCGTCCTGAAAGGTAATATCTTCTTTTATTTGAAAGGTCCATGTGTTATTTCCAGTGTCTTCCCATGATTCTGCAAGCCATGGCTCGATGCCTTCTTCTCCAGTATAGGCAAGCGTTTCTGCTATCCCCATCCGTACAGACGTATAGTTGGCATCCACTGCCGGGTTCAATACTTCGGTAGGGTAATGAAAAGCAAAGGTAACAGAGGACTCAGACTTCTGTTCATCTGCTCCCGGAGCCTGGCAGGCAGAAAGCACAAGGCTTGAAACGGCTAAGTAAACCGGCCATTTTTTCACGTCACTTACCCCTCTCAGCTGTCTATGTATATAGTGCATTTTATCATGTACATCCCATTAATTAAATCGTAATCATTACTATTCGTCAAGCAGAAACATTTTTTATACAAAAAAGCCTTCCCGGGTTTTCCAGGAAGGCTTACGCTTTCGTTATCCAATCACTTCTACAGGACCGTGATCATCCACATGGTCGTCATGTTTGTGATGCAGCCTGCCGTCAACCAGATAGTCGTAATGGTCACCGTGGGGAATTAATTCATGGCCGCAGTCTTCATTATGATCACACGGCGATTCAACCTGTACACACTCTGACGGGTTTTCTTCTGTCACTTCTATTTTACACTCATCCCAGTGGTCTTCGTGTCCGTGATGAAGGTGGCTGCCGTGCAGATAGTCTACATGGCCGTTATGCTTTATCTTCGTATGGCCGCAGGCAAGGCTGTGTTTGTGAGAATGATTGTCGTGCGTATGATGTTCCATAAATATTCCTCCTTTTTTAGTATCGTATCATTTTTTTATCTGAAAATTCCTTATTCAAAGTGGTTACGATTTGTTCCTTCTTTCACAGTTACACACATTTTCACACAAGTACCATTTTTTCACACATTGTTACATTTTCATAACATATGTATCCGACCTATTGTTTAAGACTTAAGTCCCCTATATACTCAACATATACAAAATTACTTTGGAGGTGAACATTGCGTTAGAAAGCTGAGTTTCGCATGAGCATACATACTAATTTTCACTGACACCTATCATGATGCAGCGTAACGCAAGATACAATGAAGAAAATAGCCATATCTACGATGCTCGCTGCGATTCTACTTTTCACCCCGACTATGGCTGATGCCGCTCTCGGAGACCAGACCCTTCGACAGGGAATGAGGCACTCTGATGTGTCTGAGCTGCAGCAATGGCTCAGTTCCAAAGGCTTTCAGGCCGGCGCAGCCGATGGAATATTCGGTGCCCAAACGGGGAATGCTTTAAAATCCTATCAGAGAAGTGCAGGAATAGGTGCTGACGGCATTGCCGGTCCACAAACATTCAGCAAAATGAAAGTTTCTTCCGGTTCTTCTTCGTCTAATGTAACAAAGGCTCCTGCCGCTTCCACGAGCAGCAGCGCTTTATCCAGAGTGCTTCGTCAGGGCAGCCGTGGAAATGACGTAAAGACCCTTCAGCAATCGTTGAACAGCAAAGGTTTTAACAGCGGAACCGCTGACGGGGTATTCGGTGCCCGCACTACAAGCGCGGTCCGCTCATTTCAATCAGCCGCTAAGCTTTCTGTTGACGGGGTAGCCGGCGCAAGAACGTTTAACGCCCTTAAAGGCAATATAAGAGCCTCTTCTTCCGGAAACAGCACACAGGTTTCCAGTACTAAGGCACCTGCTCCTGCTTCCAGCGGATTCATTGTACCGGCAAGCGGCAGAATCAGCTCAGAGTTCGGGTCAAGGAACGGTTCTTCTCATCATGGAATTGATGTAGCTCAAGGCAATCGTTCAAATGTAAGCATTGCAGCTTCTGCTTCCGGAACCGTAACGTCTGCAAGATTTATGACTGGATACGGAAATACAGTTATTGTTTCCCACACGATTGGCGGCAGACATTTTAATACGCTGTATGCCCATTTGAAATCATTCAATGTATCCGCCGGCCAAAGCGTCCGTCAGGGCCAGTCGATCGGAATTATGGGCAGCACCGGCCGTTCTTCCGGTCCGCACCTGCATTTTGAAATTCACGAAGGCAGCTGGAACGTCAGCAAATCAAACGTCGTTAACCCTAGAAAGTACATTTCCTTTTAAATAACGCAAAAAAGCCATCCGCGGCGGATGGCTTTTTTTATGAATACATTTCTGCACTTCTGTTGTATGCGGAAGCTTCAACCGTAAAACCTGCATCTTTAATAAAAGCGATGTCTTTTTCCCATTCCTGGCCTTTTGTCGTCAAGTAATCACCGAGAAATACAGAATTGGCCGCATATAAAGCCATCGGCTGCAGGGAACGAAGCTTCTCCTCACGCCCGCCGGCAATACGGATTTCTTTAGCAGGAAGGATAAACCGGGCGAGAGCCGCTATCTGTAGACAGCGCAAGGGAGTCAGCAGATCCCTGCCTTCGAAAGCCGTCCCATCGATAGCATGCAAAAAATTAATCGGTACAGAATCGGCATCGATGTCTCTTAAGGAGAACAGCATGTCTACTATGTCTTCTTCTGTTTCCCCCATTCCTGCGATAATACCGGAGCACGGAGATATCCCAGCCTGTTTTACCGCCTGAATGGTATCTGTACGATCTTTAAAGGTATGAGTGGTTACGACATTTTCATGAAAACGGCTGGACGTATTAATATTGTGGTTATACCGGTCCACGCCGGACGCATGAAGCGCCTCGGCCTGCTCTGTTTCCAAAAGGCCGAGACAGGCGCAAAGCTTCAGGCCGGTCGTCGCTTTAATTTCCTGCACCGCTTCCATCACAACAGCCAGTTCTTTTTTGGCCGGTCCCCTGCCGCTTGCTACAATACAATAAGTCCCGGCTCCTCTGGCATCTGCCTCTCTGGCGCCTTCCACGATTTCTTCTTTAGACCGTATTTTGTATTTAGGAATAACCGCGGCCGAGTCTTTGGATTGAGAGCAGTACCCGCAGTTTTCCGGGCAGAGCCCTGATTTGATATTAATTAAAGAGTTGAGCTTTACTTCATTTTTGTAATAGTAATAACGAATTTGATAAGCTGCATTCAGCTGGCCCAGTATTTCTGTATCGTCTTCCTGTAAAAATGCGAGCGCCTCTTTTCTTGTCAGCTGGTCGCGCTCCTTTATTATTCGGTCCGCCCGTCCCATCCAGGAAATTCCCACTAAGCGACCCCGCCTTTTGTGGAAGGCATCCGCTTTTTCGCATACATTGAATGGTAGACCCGCAGGCTGAACCAGGCGGCGAGAAAGGCCAGTACAATATCTTTAGGCAGCGGCACCATCATCCAGGCCCAGGCCATCCAATAAGAAAACGCTTCTGGGGCAGCAAACCAAAGCATGTAAGCCATATACATCCAGTTTGTGCCAATAAGATAGTTGACCGCTGTACCCAATAGAGCGGCCGCAGCCAACCGTTTAAACGTCCGGTTGTGTTCGGTCAGCTTTCCGACTATGTACGCTGTGGCAATATAAGATAGTATAAATCCAAATGTAGGTGAGAAAATGGTACCAATGCCGCCGGACCATTGAGCGAATACAGGCATTCCTGCCAGTCCAATCAATACGTAAATAACAATCGAAAGCGCCCCGTATTTTTTCCCTAAGAATAAACCGGCAGACACACTTACGGCTGTCTGCAGGGTGATTGGTACCCCTCCAATCACTAAAAATGGCACCATCGATGTAATATTGGCTCCAATCATCATCATCGCTGCAAAAAAAGACGCTAAAATCATTCCATGTAAATGTGAACGAACAATCATTTTCTTTCCTCCCTATTCAATATGTCTTAGTATATACAAAATGAATATATATTGTAAACCTATTATTATAAATGGTTTACAATATATACAAAAAAGAACAGCCGCATCAAACGACTGTTCTTTTTATTTATTATGATTCAGGCAGCCCGGTGGCTTTTCCTTCTTTTGCTTTTTCTCCTCTATCTACTACATAGGCACATGTAGCATCACCTGTAATATTCAAGGCTGTACGAAGCATATCAAGCAGTCTGTCTACACCAAGGATCAAGGCAATACCTTCGACCGGCAGACCTACCTGCTGAAGGACCAGCGAGAGCATAATCAGGCCAACACCCGGCACACCGGCCGTTCCAATACTAGCCAGCGTAGCCGTAAGAACGACCATTACCAGTTGGGAAACGCCTAATTCTACTCCGTATACCTGAGCAATAAAGATCGTAGCTACTGCCTGCATAATGGCCGTCCCATCCATGTTGATGGTGGCACCGAGCGGCTGGACGAAACTGCTGACAGGTTTACTGACTCCCAGATTTTCCTGCGCCGTTTTCATCGAAATCGGCAGGGCACCACTTGAACTGGATAAACTAAATGCCACGGTCATAGCCGGGAAGAAGTTTTTGAAGAACGTAAGCGGGTTTGTTTTCCCAAGCCACGCGATAGCTATGCTGTACGTAATGGCTGCATGAAGTATCAATGCCCCAATAACAGTGAGCATGTACATGCCCATAGACTGAAGTCCATCAATTCCTGCGTCTCCAAGAGCGGACGCAATTAAAGCAAACGCACCAAACGGTGCTGTGTACATTACGATATTAACAAGGAACATCATTACATCGTTACCCTGTTCGAGTAACTTTTGAATGCCTGCTGTCTTATCGCCAAGGCGTGCCAGGGCGATACCAAGGAATAGGGCAACAGCAATAATCTGAAGCATTTCTGCGTTAGCCATCGCTTCCACAGGATTGCTTGGAATAATGTTCAAAAGCGTATCCATAATCGGCGGAGCGGCTTCCGGTTCATACTCAGCAGATGCTGTATCGAATATTCCGGCTTGTCCCGGCTGGATAAGATAAGCTAAAGAAAGACCGATCAACAAGGCAATAACCGTTGTCGTAATGTAGAACGTAATGGTCTTAGTACCAATTCTGCCCAGCTGAACGGGATCTTTCAGACTGGCTGTTCCTAAAGCGATAGAGATAAATACAATCGGAACAACGAGCATCGTAATCAGGTTAAGGAAAATCTGGCCGACCGGGGTCAAAATATAAGTATCAATAGTACTAAACACATTATCCGGTACGTAGTTTAAGGCAAGACCTACAATTAGTCCGAGAACAAGTGCAATTAATATGTTTCTTGTTAAATTCTGCATGGTTTCATGCAACCTCCTTTTACAATATAATATGTCGGTATAATGAAAGTGTTACATTTATTCTTTCTCTTTCCCAGCGTATGAATGGATTTTCTCATCTTAAAAAGAACTGTTGAAAAAAAGAAGAATATACATGTATTATATACTGTTTGCATAAAAATATCCGTTCTTTTTCAGGATTTATTTCATTATTCCGATGTATAAGATAAATTTCCTGGCAGATAATCTCTTTACTATAACAATAAAATTTTCTGCCAAGGGACTCATAAGAGGGAGCGGGTTTATTTTCAACGGAAGTAGTGAATGAGAAGAAAAAGGAGATGAACCGGCATGACACAGCATTTCGTCTTTTATGACGCTTCCTGCCCGCTCTGTTATCATTTAAAGAAAAATTTAAATAAACTGGATAAAAATAACAAGCTGCGCTGGATCGCAGCCCAAACGGCAAAACAGGAACCGGATGCTTATCCTTATCTGCAGGGCAGAAACATTTACGAAGAAATTCATATGCTAACCAGCCAGGGTGTAGTGATGAAAGGATTCTATGCTATCCGCCGCCTATTAATAGAACTCCCCGGAGTAAGGGTTCCAGGAGCTCTCCTGTATCTACCCCTTATAGATAAAGTGGGCTCGCCGCTCTATTTATACGTTTCCAAAAGCAGATTTAAGTGGTTTGGACAATATGACCCGCCCCGGATTAATGAATAAAAAAACGCCTTCGGAGGAAAACCGAAGGCGTTTTTTATATATTATGCAGCTTTTGCTTCTTCTCTTTTTTTCTTTTTGCTGATTTTCCATCCTACACCTATAAAAATACTCAGCACTGCCAGAACAACTAAAGTGAATAAAGCGGTAGAATTGATCGCCAGACTTAGATTACCGAGTATAAGTCCAACTACTCCAAAATCTGCATCTCCAAACGTAGTACTTTGAAATCCTATTTCTCCAAGGAGGGGCAGTAATAAAGCAGGTAGAAAGCTTATCATGACACCATTCGCCATTGCTCCAATAATTGCTCCTCTTCTTCCTCCGGTAGCATTACCAAACACACCGGCTGCAGCTCCAGTAAAGAAGTGCGGTACAAGACCAGGAACGATAACAGCCAGACCGAAAAGAGGAAGAAACAGCATACTGATCAATCCTGCGATAAAACTGAACATAAAGCCGATAATAACTGCGTTATTGGCAAACGGAAAGACTGCAGGAGCGTCCAATGCCGGCTTGGCATTTGGCACCACTTTATCGGCTATTCCTTTAAAGGCTGGAACAATCTCTCCTAAGAGCATACGAACCCCGGCTAAAATAATATAAACTCCAGCTGCAAAGGCCAGTCCCTGCATAAGAGAAAAAATCAGGAAATTCTGTCCGCCGCTTAACTCTGTCTCTACATATTGTCCGCCGGCGAATAACCCAACGACGATGAACAGAATAACCATTGTTAATGAAACAGCTACAGAAGTATCCCGGAGAAATCCTAATGCTTTAGGAACTTTAATATCTTCTGTGGATTTTTCTTTGTTTCCGAATTTAGTGCCTAAAAAACCGGCTACAAGATAACCGAAAGATCCAAAATGTCCAACTGCGATATCATCCGACTGAGTGATTTGTCTCGTGTACGGTTGAAGCATTGCAGGAAACAATACCATTAAAGAACCAAGAATAATAGCTCCCAGTGCTATCATGCCAATACCTGACATACCGCCGGTAGTCAAAATAACTGCGATCAGGCAGGCCATGAACATAATATGATGACCGGTTAAAAAGATGTATTTAAATGGCGTAAAACGTGCCAGTACGATGTTGGTTACCATCCCAAACAGCATAATCATCGCTGTTTCTGTGCCAAATGAATCCTGGGCTACAGCTACAATCGCTTCGTTGTTAGGAATAACGCCATCTACATTAAATGCATGATTAAACATTTGACTGAATTGATCCAGTGAACCAATTATTACTGTCGCCCCGGCCCCGAGAATGACAAAGCCAAGGATTGTTTTCAGTGTACCGGAAACGACATCTGCGATAGCTTTCCGTTGTAGAAGCAGGCCGAGAAAGGCAAACATTCCAACCAGCAGTTCAGGTGTGCCCAGCAGGTCATTCATAATAAGATCTATCATTATTTCCTTTCCTCCTTTTTTCTGTTTGTATTAGAGGTGTGTTTCCAATGCTGTCCGAAGTTCTTTTTTATCTAATAAGTTATTCAGCAGTGCTACGTTTCTTGTGCCATCATTAATGTTTCCGAGGATATCTTCTGATCCGATATATAAATCCGCCGCTTCTGTCTTAGCTGTTGTTAGATCTGTATGGGAAACATCTGCTTCTATATTCATATCTTTTAAAATGCTCTGTACATTCATTGAAACAATCATCGAACTTCCTAATCCATTACCACATACAACTAATATTTTTTTCATCGTAAACCCTCCATTTTTATTTATAGGAATATTTAGATACAAGAGATAGTACCTCATCTTGTGATTCTGCATTTAATAAATGATGAATATTATCCGGCTCTGAAAGCATTTCCGTCAGCTGCGATAAAGCTTTTAGATGTGTTTCATTATCTACCGCTGCCAGCACGATAATAAGCGAGGCTTGGTGCTTCGGGTCTTCAGAGAAGAAAACCGGCGTGCGCAGGCGGAGCAGACTCATTCCAAGCCGTTCCACCCCTGCGTCCGGCCGGGCGTGCGGAATCGCAATCTGCGGAGCGATAACCACATAAGCTCCATTCTCATAAATGTTTTCAATCATGGCATCCACATAGCTGCTCTTTATACTTTCATCTTTCAAAAGTGGGAGAGAAGCCTGTCTTACTGCTTCCTCCCAGCTTTCTGCTTTCTCGGCAAGCTGAATTGTCTTAGGAGTAAGAAGTTCTTCCAGCATAGGTTTATGTGTCTCCTTTATAGAATGATTATTTTGTAAAAAGGAATGTATTTTCTTTTGAAGCGCTTTATGATCATGGATCGTAGCGTGTTCTTCGATCAGGGAAATCAAATGAGCTTCTTCCCCTGCTTTTTCTGTATGAAGCATTTGTTTCAGCTGAGCTGCAATCCGCTCCCTTTCTTTATCATTGAGCAGCGCGGGCACATAGATGACAGGAGAAACCTTTTGTTTAATAAAAGAGGTGGAAAAAATAATATCCGCATCGCATGCATGCTGATTGTATTCTCTTACAGACAAAGTACCGGCGATAAATACTTCCGGCAAAAGCGTTTCCAACTGAGAGCGGAGCATGCCGGAAGCGGCTATTCCATTTTCGCAGACAACGAACGCTCTAAAATGCTTTATAGACTGATGATCTCCACGTTTCAGCCACCCTCCAAAGTGCATTGCAACATACGCAGCTTCTTCTTCCGGTACCGGTCTGCCTATAAAAGATTCCAGGTGTGACAGCGACCGTTTTGTTAAATAGAAAACATCTGGATATTCCGTTTCGATTTTTTCAGCATAACCGCCGCTTATCGGCAGATCGTATTTCATTCGGTAATAAGCCGGCTTTAAATGGGCCAGCAGGTTATTTTCCAACTGCTTTCTTTCTTCAAGAAGCAGACAGCCAATTAACTGAAAATCATCAACAATTTTAGTAATAACTCTTCTTAGTTTTTCTTCTTCTATCTTTGCTGAAGACTGTGGTGCAGCGTGATGGACACGCGAACCAAGAATCTGCATCGTTAATTGAAATTTTTCAACCTCTTCTAATGGAGCACACCCGTTTTTTTGTATGCGCTCTGAGAGACGTTTTACAGCCAGATAGCTGTCAGTCTGCTTTAGGATGTCCTTTTCTTCCTGATCTATCTCTTCTGCTGTTGATGTGGACTGTCTTTTTAATGAAATTAGAAGCTGATAGACCAGAAACTGAACGACATGCTCAGTAAAAGAAACCTTGAGCTCTTTTTCTATTAACGTGACCTCATACTCCAGATAAGGAACAAGTTCTTCTTCTGTCTTAGAACCGGGATTAATCACCGCCTGTGCTTTTTCGCGAAGCTGCGCTGATTCCGGCTTTGCCAGAACATCGGAAATGCATTGAGTCAGCAGTTTTCTTTTCTTTGTTTCATTTCCTTTTACTGAATACCCTTCGTTTTTAACATGGACTAATTCCAAATCCTGAATCTTTAGAGCCGCTGATGTCCTTTTTAAATCGCGGAACAAGGTCCCCCGGCTTACTTGCGTGAGATGCTGCAGCTCTCTTAAAGAAGCCGGCTTTTTTCTGGATAATAGAAACAAAATAAGCAGGTACTGCCTTTCTTTTCCAGAAAATCGGTACTCCCATTCATTTTGAAGCTGCAGTTTGGAGGGCAGCTGCTCTTTAGCATCCAGCGGAATGTAAAAACCTTTGCCATATTCTTTTTTTATAGGCGGCAGCCCCTCTCTTTCCAACCAACCGTTTATTTGGCTGATGTCATAATAAATGGTTCGTTGTGAGACTCCCAGTGCTTCCGTGAGCTCCCTTACTTCTACTCTTTCAGAAGACTGGGATATTAAATGCAGGATAGATGTTCTTCTCTGGTCAAGGACCATGATTCACACTCCTATATCTCATTTTGCAAAATTCAATGAAATAAAAGCATAAGCGCCTGCTTCTAAACCTTATATTAATAGGCTTTCATAAATATTGTAAGGGCTTTCCTTGTTCCATTTTTGTAATGTTACTATTTGCAAAATGAGACGATTATTTGTAAAAAGAATATTATTTTTATAAATATATTTTTGTTTATTTTCTTCTTCGTATAATGTGATAAACAGAATACCGTTTTAAAAGCTTTCAAATCAGGGTAAACAACAGAAAGGAGGTGAAGTTAATGATATGGCTTTTATATGTCAGTATCGCTATCGTTGTACTGGCAATTGTGTTTCTTGCTATTTATGCTATTAAAATTTTCAAAAACACGACAAGTACGATCAAAGAACTCAATACCGTCAGTGGTCGGATTCAATCACGTATTGAATCATTAACTGATAAAGCGGAGGGAATTCAGCAGAAGACAGAGCTTATCAATGAAGATATTGAATACAAAAAGCAATCTGTACAGGTTCTGCTTGATTCTTTTAAAGAAACAAAACCGTCGCTGCGTTCCCTGCAGCACAATGTACGTACGACCAATATGGTTGAAGAGGAAGCAAAAGCTTCTTACTCTTACGAAGTAAACCGAATGCTTGACTGGGGCAATACAGCAATTGATTTGTATTCCAAGTTTGCAACGAAAAAAGAAAGAAAATAGCGTACTATTTTCTTTCTTTTTTACATAATGTGAACCATTCGGAAAGGAGGCCTATATGAACAAACTAAAAGGATATGCGAAAGAACTTGGCCAGGAATTCAAAAAAGATAACGTCACCCTGCTCGGTGCTGCCCAGGCCTATTATTATCTTCTTGCTATTGTACCGCTGATGATTCTGCTGCTGTCGCTTCTTCCTTATTTTAATATTGCACCGGATCGAGCAATGGAAGTAGTAGAAAATGTAATCCCCGGCGAAATGGCCGCTATTTTTGAAGAAAACATTGTAAGTCTCGTTACAACACCGCAGGGCGGTCTTCTCGGTATTGGTATCATTGGAACACTCTGGTCTGCCTCCAATGGTGTTAACGCCTTTATCCAGGCTTCCAATCAGGCGTATGACGTGGAGGAAACGAGATCATTTATTAAAGTAAGACTGATGTCTCTTGCCCTTACTATTGGAATGATTCTAGCTGTTGTGATCGCTTTGGTTCTTCCTATTTTTGGTAACGTCATTATTGATTTTATTAATTCGGTAGTAAATCTTCCGACACAGACAGCCATTTTATTTCAAATTCTGCGCTGGGTGATTAGTATTGCAGCCATGATTATTGTATTGTCGGCACTATATCATTTTGCCCCAAACAAAACGTATCCTTTCAAGGAAATTCTTCCCGGCGCTTTAATAACGGCGGTGCTCTGGCAGGTCATTTCCTTAGGCTTTTCTTTTTATGTCAGCAACTTCGCCAATTATTCCGCGACGTACGGAAGCCTCGGCGGTATTATTGTGTTAATGCTGTGGTTCTATTTGATTGGTATTATTCTCATGGTAGGCGCGGAAATTAACGTTATTATCCATCGTAGAAAAATACGCGAGAAAGCCGAGAAAGATGGCTTTCCTAAAGGAATTGTATAAATGCACAGCAAAAAACCGGGAAGTCCTGTACAGGGCCTCCCGGTTTTTTTAAATACTTGATCCTTCCGGCTCCGGCTCCCGGCTTTTTCCGAACAATTTATATACAACGAGCAGAAGCGCTGCCATAAGAACAGAGAGGTACCAGGGCATTTCCGTTATGGCTCGGCCAAAAGCAGTGTAAATAATGGAGGGCAGCAGGATACCGGCTGTAGAATAGTACATATATTCTTTTAAAGACTTTGTCATTTCTATTAAGTAGAGGGATAACAAATAAAAATGCATAAACGGAAGCAGACGGAGGACCATAACCTGTCCGAGGGTTACTTTTCTGTCTCCGAGCAGCTTCTCTTTCAATGAAGTAATCTTACGGTGAAGGCTTGGAAAAACATGGATCAGCTTGTAAAAGATAAGGCTTGATAAAGATAAGCCAATCACCGAATACAGTGTCCCGTAAAGAAATCCGAAGAACACGCCGCCTGCCATACATAAGAGCAGCACCGGTATAAATAACATCGGTCTTATCAGGTGGAGAAGAATAAATAAAATAGGCGCCAGCCACCCGGCTTCTTCAATAATAGATTGTATAGAGCCATGTAAAGAATCCAACAAATACCCTCCTCTCTCATAGAATATTTTTAAAGCAGTCATTGTTCGGCAAAGGTTCAACCGTTCGTAAAATCACGTTTCTCTACTATATCACATTCCCTCGGGAGCTCCGCCCGTATTTTTCCCAAGAAAAAAAGCCGCTCCAACAGCAGCTCTTTTTTGATTCTTATGTATTCTTCAACAAGCACACGGCCCATATTCTTTTACGAAGATGAGGGATCCGGCGATATGACGATGGGTATCGCAAACGGATGTTTTTTTACACCAATCAGTACGAAGCAGAGCACAAATAGTACAGCCACCTGGGTGTAGTCGCTAATAAACCAGCCCGGGTGATAAGGGATAATTAACAAAGCGATAAACAATGGCAGAAGCAGAAAAACAGCGGAGCTCCTAATAAAGAAACCAGCAATAATCATTAATCCCGCGAGCATTTCAATAATAGCTGTCAGATGGGCAGCGGAAGAAAACAACGGGGAGGTATCAAACACGTTTAAGTATGTACTGATATCCCAAACCTTTTCCACTCCGGCAGCAATCATAACTAATCCCAGTACCAGCCGAATACTGCATAAAAAGAAAATACGAAAAAAATTCATCATCTTTACTTTTCTCTCCTTTTTTTGCTTCCGTAACAAAAACACCTTCAGTAAATGAAGGTGCGAAAATGCCATCCTTACTGTGGATAATACAGCCAAGTGTAAAAACCTCTTGAATTATAAGTCTTCTTTTTTATTCCGAATCGCTGCTTGAAAACATAAACTGCTTACTATGAAATCGGACGCTCAGGGCAATGCCTACTGCCAGCATAGTCGTAACAAGAGAACTGCCTCCATAACTGATAAAGGGCAGCGTAAACCCGGTCACAGGAAGAAAACCAACGTTCATGCCGATATTTTGAAACACCTGAAACGCAAGCATTCCAACAATGCCTACACATATTAATGTGCCATAGGCGTGGTGGCATCTAAAGGCAATCATGATGATGAGATAAAGCAGAACAAAATATAAAATAAGCAGCAGTGCGCCTCCAAGAAATCCGGCATTATGACTGATAACAGCGAAAATAAAATCGGTATGCGCCTCAGGCAGATAGATATTTTCGTTGCTTCCTGTAAGGCCGCCTGTTCCTATTAAGGAAATAGCGCGTGCTGCCTGAAATCCTTCATCCACATATTCAAATGGATTCAGCCAGCCGTAAAAGCGGCTCACCTGATAATCAGATAAATTAGCAAACAAAACCGTTTCGACTACTCCCGGAAATCGGAAGAAGGCGAATAAAAACAAAGCCATTCCAAGTATCGGGATTCCAAATAATAGTATGAGAATTTTGTACGTTATACCAGATACAATAAGAAGCGCCGCAAAAATAGCCCCTGTCATCATGATCATTCCCATATCCGGCTGCTGGGTGAGAATAAGAACCGGAGGAATAACCACCATAGCCATTTTACCGAACAGCTTCCAGTCCGTTTGAATCGTACGTTCCTGGTACATACGGTTATGATTATAGATAATTGTACTTAATAACAAAATAACGAATATTTTCATTAATTCAGAAGGCTGAAAATTACCGACAACGGGCAGCGTAAACCAGCGTTTAGCCCCGTTAATGGTTGGTGCAATACTTTCCGGCGCAAATAATAGGACGATGAGAAGAAATAATCCAAACCCATACAGTACCCAGGACATTTTTAAGTAGTATTCAAAATCAATATGCTGGACAACAAAGGTAATCGCAAAAGCGAGCAGAAAAAAAACGGCCTGCCTTATCATGAAATTATTTTCATACTGCGCCATCTCCTGGGCTGTAAAAATAGCCAGGCAGCTGAAGACACCAAATAAAAACAATAAAAACCACATATTCACATCATAACGTTCAACTGGTTTTGCTTTCATGTGACCCCCTGGTACGTTCATTTTTATGCCTCTTTTATTTTACGAGCGAATAATTCGTTTTGTTTCATTTTTTCTGCAATTGTATTGATCTATAAGGAAAGAATTCGTGAAACACACGCTGAAATCATGTAAGCTAGCAGAAGAAACGATACAAAAAGGAGATACATTATGTCTGATTACATTGTCATTGGAGCAGGAATTCTCGGTGCTTCCACAGCGTATCACCTGGCCGCTTCCGGAGCAAACGTCACTGTAGTGGATCGGGCGCATGCCGGCCAGGCAACTGATGCGGGTGCTGGTATCGTATGCCCATGGCTTTCTCAAAGAAGAAACAAACCATGGTACTTTCTGGCCCGGAACGGCGCTGCCTATTACCCGGATTTGATTAAACAGCTGGAGGCACTGGGCCAGCATGATACCGGTTATAAAAGCACGGGTGCCTTAAGCCTGCACCGGGATGGCAACCGAAAAGCAAAAACCGCGGAAAGAGCCATCAAGCGTCGGGAACAGGCGCCGGAAATCGGCCACGTTTTCTCATTAAATGAAAAACAAACAAAGCAGGCCTTTCCTCTTTTAGCAGACCATTACCAATCTGTTTATGTAAGCGGAGGAGCGAGAGTAAACGGCCGCGCTCTCCGTCTGGCACTGCTGGAAGCGGCCCGCCAGCTGGGAGCTTCCTGGGTGCAGGGAGAAGAAGCGTCTCTTATTCATGATAACCGTACGGTACAGGGCGTCACCGTGAACAATGAGAACTACTATGCAGACCGCGTGATTCTTACAGGCGGCGCCTGGGCGGATCAATGTCTGGAGCCGCTCGGCCTTTCTTTTGCGGTAGAGTCCCAGAAGGCCCAGATTATGCATATGCAGATCGAAAATACCGCCACGGAAAACTGGCCGGTCGTTATCCCTTCCGGCCCTCATTATATGGTGCCTTTTTCCAATGGCCATATTGTTGTCGGTGCTACTCACGAAGATTATGCCACCACCGCCCAGCCTACGGCTGCAGGTTACCTCGAGCTTCTTGAAAGTGCCCTTCACATGGCACCGGGCCTGAGAAAAAGCATGATTAAAGAAGTTCGTGTCGGCTTCCGTCCCTCCACGCCGGGCTTTCTGCCGGTAATTGGTTTTGTACCGGAAACAAAAGGACTTCTGGCCGCTAACGGCCTGGGCGCTTCCGGATTAACAACCGGCCCGTTTCTTGGAGCCGAGCTGGCCAGACTTGCGATGGACCAGGAGATCAGCCTGTCTCTGGAAGACTACAGCATAGAAGGAGCCATACAGCCCGCTGCCCGTATATAAACAACCCGGCCACGGCTGGCTTTTATCCACTCTTTCGGTCTGCTATAATAAGGAGAATTTGAGTAGATAAATAGTAAAGCAGCTGCCTGCTTTATGTACTATAGAAACGGAGATAGTCACATGAACGTGCATGATAAATGGAACGGACAAAACTGGCGCTGGATCGATCATTCCAGCTCCGGTCTTCAATATCACCCGCTGCAGTCCTTTGCGCTTGATGACACACTCTGTACAAGCGTCGGAGAAGGACTCTCCGACCCGGTAATGCGGTCCTGGGTTCATTCTCCTACTGTTGTCTTGGGGATTCAGGACAGCCGCCTCCCACATATTATGGAAGGATGCCGTTATCTGGAAGAACAGGGCTACCGCGTTATTGTACGGAATTCAGGCGGCCTTGCGGTCGTGCTCGATGAAGGCATCTACAATCTTTCTCTTATTATGAAAGAAGAGCGCGGTATTTCCATTAACAGCGGCTACGACTTTATGTGGGAGCTGATGAAAGAAGTGTTTTCTGATGCGCCGCTTCCTATTGAAGCTTACGAAGTGGTCGGCTCCTACTGCCCCGGAACATATGACCTTAGTATGGGAGGCCGGAAGTTTGCCGGCATTTCCCAGCGCCGCATCCGCGGCGGAATCGCCGTCCAAATTTACCTGGCCGTCACCGAATACGGCGAAGAACGGGCGGAACTGCTGAAAGAATTCTATTCCATCGCTGTTAACGGCGAATCGGTGCGCTATGAATGGCCGAGGATTAACCCGAAGGTCATGTCCTCTCTTTCTGAACTATACGACAGGCCGCTCGACATCCAGGACGTCACAAAGCGTTTGTTGACCACTGTCGTCTACGGGCACGGGGCCAGACTCCAAACGTCGACCCTCACATCCAGAGAGCTCCAGCAGTTTGACTCGCTTTATCAGCGGGTCGTGGATCGAAACGACAAAGCCCTCACATAGCATGGCTGCACCAGCTGGTACCTTTATCGCTCAACGATAGAGGTGCTTTTTTTAGTCCTTTTGTTTTTTTGTATGTCTATCTGCCTTCTTTTTTTCCCGGTAATTGTTTGTTATTTCTACTAATATGATAGATTGTTACCGATTCCGGGCATATAGATTGACAGATTATTTTCCATAGCATACATTAGGTAACGTTACAGAAAATCGGCGCGCTGTCAGGCGCTTTTTTTATCTCACTCCATTGATAATGATTTTCATTATCAAAAATCGAAAGGGGCTTGTTAGATGGTACTAATGAAAGATCAGACGCTTCAGCATACAACAGAACAAACACTGCTTCACCTGGACCCTTCCAGTCTGGAGCGCTTTGAAATAGATCTGCATCACACCGTCGCAGAAATGGCGGACGTGCTGAGGAAAACGGATAAGCCGTATTCCGGCAGCCACCCTGACGATATAAAACATGCATTGGCCGCCTCTCCCCCGGCTTCCGTTAACGGAGAGCCATTTGCCGATGTATTGGAAGATATAAAAGAAAAAGTCATTAAACAGTCCGTTATGGTTCAGCATCCTTACTGCATGGCTCACCTCCAGTGTGCCCCTATGATTCCGGCACTCGCAGGCGAAATTATTCTGAATACGTTAAACCAGTCCATGGATTCCTGGGACCAGAGTCCGGCTGCAACGTTTACCGAGGAACGGCTTATTTCCTGGCTCGGCGAGCTGTTCGACTTTTCTCCGGAAATGGACGGCGTCTTCACGAGCGGAGGTACCCAATCAAATTATATGGGGCTTCTTATGGCCCGTAATCAATATGCAAGCAACAGGCTGCATCATAACATCAAACAGGATGGACTGCCGCCGGAAGCTTCCCGATTTCGCATTTTCACGTCGGAACGGGCCCACTTCACGGTAAAACAGGCCGCCTCTCAGCTTGGACTAGGCGAAAACTCTGTTATCACCGTCCCGGTTAATGATAAGCAGGAAATGGACGCCGCAGCATGCCGCCGGGCTTTAGAGCAGGCCAAGCAGGACGGACTCCTGCCTATCGCCATTTTCGCTACGGCCGGAACCACTGATTATGGCAGCGTGGATCCGCTCGATGCATTGGCCTCTCTCGCCTATCAGGAAGATATCTGGTTACATGTCGACGCCGCTTACGGGGCCGGATTAATTTTAAGCGAGACGCACGCCGGCCAGATTAAAGGAGTAGAAAAAGCAGATTCCCTGACCATTGATTTTCATAAATTGTTTTACCAGCCGGTCAGCTGCGGCGCGTTCCTAATCAATGACGGAAAGAATTTTCAATATACAAGCCATTACGCCGATTATTTGAATCCTCCGGAGGATGAGGAATCGGGCATGGTGCACCTTGCCGGAAAATCTGTTCAGACGTCCCGGCGCTTTGACGCTTTAAAGCTCTGGATGACGCTTCGCTGCACCGGTACCAAAGCACTGGGCGGCATTATTGACCAGACCATTGAAGCGGTTCAGTTTCTTTATGAAAAAATGCAGCCTCTGGAAGAATTAGACGTTCCCGTCGCGCCGCCGTCCAATGCGATTGTTTTCCGCTACCGCGATGACGAAAGCGAACCGGCTGTTGTAGACGAATGGAACCGTCGCATTAAAGAAGAGCTTTTCTTTGACGGTACGGCCATTTTAGCCAAAACACGCCTGGAAGGCAGGCAGTATTTGAAAGTAACCTTGTTAAATCCGAGCATTTCCGAAGACCAGATTATTAAGCTGATCCGCTCTATTCTTAAGATCGGCCGTCGTTTAAAGGAGGAAGAAACGCATGGATAACACAAAAATAGCGGAAGAAGTTACGCTGCAGAGCTTTTTAAATTGCTACATCAGAGAAACAGGAGCCGGAGAGCAGAAAGCCGGCCGTCTTTATATTGACCTGCCGCATCAGGAGATGGAGCTTATGGCTCCTCTTCACTATGCATCACTTACGGGAAGGCATTTATTTTCCTTTCCGCTGCTTTATAAAGCAAAACGGCAGGCGCAGTGGCTCGATGCTGATTTAGTAACAGCTTCGAGTCTCTTATTAAAGGAGCTTGCCCTGGAATACAAAACAAGCCGGCATGTCCCGGAAGCGATGAAGCGGATTCTTTTAAGCTATGAAAATATTGCTTTCTTTCTGGAAAACCGGAGCGCCGATACGCCCAGCCTCTACCGGGCCGGCCGCTCGTTTATCGAATCCGAGCAGTCCCTCCTGTACGGACATTTGTTTCACCCGACGCCGAAAAGCCGGCAGGGGATGAACGAACAGGAAACCCTGCTGTATTCACCGGAAACAAAAGGGCGCTTCACTCTTCACTACTTTTGGGTGCACGCTTCCCTCGCTGAAGCAAAAAGCGCCGACGGCGAATCGGCGGAAGAGAAAATTCTCAGCCTGTTTTCGGCGGACGAACGCCGAAAGTGGCAAAAGTACGCTGACTATACATTAATCCCGGTTCACCCCCTGCAGGCTTCTACGCTGCTTGAACAGCCTCATGTACAAGCCTGGCTGCATGACAAAAAAATAATAGATGCCGGACGGATGGGCCCTGCTTTTGCGGCGACATCTTCCATCCGGACGTTGTATAACGAAGAAAGCGATATTATGCTCAAACTTTCCATCCCTGTGAAGGTGACCAATTCCCTTCGTGTGAACAAACGGATGGAACTCGAACGCGGACTCGTTATTCATGACGTACTTAACAGCGCTGTCGGCGGACAGCTTCACGATTACTTTCCCGGGTTTTCTATTACAAAAGACCCCGCCTATCTCAATGTTCAGGGAGAAACCGAAAGCGGATTTGAAACCGTGATCCGGGAGAATCCGTTCAAAGGAAAAAACAAAGAAAACACCTCATTAATAGCCGGACTCTGCCAGGACCCGGTGGAAGGACAGAAATCCCACTTATACCGGGTGATAGAATCTATCTCCAAGCAGGAGAACCGGACATTGGAGGACGTCAGCCTGGATTGGTTTGAGCGCTATTTGTCTATTTCCCTGCAGCCGATTCTCTGGCTTTATTTCACCCATGGCATTGCTTTAGAGGCTCATCAGCAGAATGCTGTTCTCACGAGGGAGCAGGGCTGGCCGAAGCATTTTTACTACCGTGACAACCAGGGCTATTATTTTGCTGCCTCTAAAGAAACCTACCTTGAGTCGTTTGTGCCGGAATTAAAAGATAAAAGCCATACCGTCTGCTCAGATGCCCTTGTCGACGAACGGCTTCGTTATTATTTTTTCTACAATCATATTTTCGGGCTCATCAACGCGTTTGGCACGAGCGGTCTTATCGACGAAGAGCCGCTGCTTGAGGCCGTTAGAACGCAGCTGAAACAAATGAAGCCGGTCGCAGAGTCGTCTTCCTCCCGTCTGATTGAAAGCCTGCTGGAGGAACCTGCCCTTCCGTGCAAAGCCAACCTTCTTACCACCTTCCGCAATATGGATGAGCTTACCGGAACGCTGGAAGAACAATCTGTCTACACGAATGTAACAAACCCTTTAGCTGCGAACAGCAAAGACCAGTCTGTTCCAATTCTTTAAAAAAGAGAGGCGATCGTATGACAGCATCTAGTTCCAACCTATCTATTTCTTCCACGGCCATTACGTTTCGTCCTTTTGAACGCCAAAAAGATGAAGCGATGCTGCTGGAGTGGATGCATCAACCCCACGTGGTTCCATACTGGCACCTTGATCTATCACAAGAAGCTTTCTCTATACATCTGGATAAAGCACTGTCTGACACCCACCAGCAGCTCTGGATCGGGTTATACGAAGGCGAGCCGATGAGCTACTGGGAAACTTATCAGGCGCGGGAAGATATTATTGCCCGCTTCTATCACTCCCATCCTGCAGATGAAGGCGTACATCTGCTTTTCGGCCCGGAAACCTACCTGGGAAAGAGCCTGGCGCTTCCTTTTCTTGCTGCTATGACAGAACGCCTGTTTTTGGATCATCCGGAGACGTGTAAAGTAATGGCGGAACCGGATATCCGCAACGAAAAAATGATTCATATCTTTCGCAAATGCGGCTATGAACCGATTAAGCCGATACAGCTTCCTGACAAAACCGGCCTGCTGATGGCCTGCCGGAGAGATTCTTTTAAAAAGGCGGTTGAAACACATGGATTACAATAAACCAGTTAAGCAGTGGGACCTTCTCGGCATAGGGCTGGGCCCCTTTAATCTAGGCCTTGCAGCCCTGTTGGACGAACACCCGGACACACAGTCTGTTTTCTTTGATGCCAAACCTGCTTTTGAATGGCATCCAGGGATGCTGATCGAAGGCACTACTCTCCAGGTTCCCTTTCTGGCTGATCTTGTTACGATGGTTCACCCACGCAGCCGGTTTTCTTTTTTGGAATATTTAAACGAAAAGAACCGGCTTTATCAATTTTATTTTTATGAGAAATTCCATATTCCGAGACGTGAATACAATCATTACTGCCAGTGGGCTGCTTCCCAATTGGATTCCTGCCGGTTTGGCTGGAACGTAGAAGCTGTCTCCCCCAAAGACAATGAATGGTGGACGGTACGTGTCCGCGCCATTGATTCCGGCGCTGTCGAAATACACGAAGCCAAAAATATTGTTATGGGCATTGGAACAAAACCATCTTTTCCTCCGGTAGAAGGTTTGGAAAACAACGACTCTGTCTTTCATTCGGCTTCGTTTCTTGATAAACAGCAGGAGTGCCGGGACGCACGTTCCATTACGGTCGTCGGCTCCGGGCAGAGTGCGGCTGAAATATTTGAAACGATTCTTGAAAATAAAAGCGGGCAGCAGAAGCTGAACTGGTTTACTCGCTCCCGCGGATTTTTCCCTATGGAATATTCCAAACTCGGCCTGGAACACTTTTCACCGGATTACACGAACTATTTCTACAGCCTGACCCAGGAAACGAAAGACCGGACGCTTGCGAAGCAGGATCTTCTCTATAAAGGGATCAGCACGGAAACCATTGCCAACATTTATGATGTGTTGTATGAAAAATCGATCGGCGGAGCCGACCTGAACGTTCATATGCAGCCTCTTTCCGAGCTCTCTAAATGTGAGACCGGAACCGAAGCAGATAACTGTTTAACGTTCACTCAGTGGGAAAAAGAAGAAACGTTCACGTGCGAATCAGATATTATTATTCTCGCTACGGGCTATAAGCAGCGCATTCCTGAATTTCTGGCAGAAGCAGAAAGCGAATGGCAGCGCGACGGCTATGACCGGCTTTGCATTAATGAAGATTACAGCGTGCAGCAGACCCGTGCCACATCGCGGAACGTCTATGTGCAGAATGCAGAAATGCACACCCACGGTCCCGGTGCGCCGGACTTAGGCCTGGGGGCGTTCCGCAATGCAGCCATCATTAATGCATTACTCGGCCGCGACGTGTACAACCTGAAGAGGGAAAATGTCTTTCAACACTTCGGATAACAGCCGCTCTCTTTCCCGGATGATTTATACACTTTTATTTTTTATGATTTTCGCTGAAGTGATGCTTTCTCCGTTTTACCCTCAGTTTTTTGAGAAAGCGTTTGGCCGGGAAAGCCTGGGCTTTACTGCTGTTTATATTTTTGGATGCCGGGCGGCTGCCATTACCGCGCTTCCTTTTTGGGGCCGGCTGGCCAAAAAGCGGGATATTACCGATATTGTTGTACGCTGCCTGACGGTTTCCCCACTGTTGTTCACTGCCATGGCGTTTGCGCCGGAGGCATCTATTTTCTTTGCGCTTTCTATTATTTTAGTGTTTTTAAAAACCAGTATGCTGCTGCTTTATCCGAAAGCGGTGCAGCTTTCCCGCCATCAACCCGGACGCCACGCGCTTTCCTACCAGTTTGTCTTTCACGGTGCACTGCTGCTTTCCACTGCAGCGGGGGCTCTGGTTATGATGACAAGCTGGCCGGCTGCGATATTTCTTGTACTGGCCGTATTTGACGTCTTCTTACTGCTGCTGGCAAAAAAGCTCCGGAACGCGTCCCGGTCCGTTCTTCTTGCGGAAGCAGACACAGGACCCGGACCAGCCGCTCCTTCAATGATGCTGCTCGTTTCTATTTTTGGCCTGGCCGCGCTTGCTTTTCATTTAGGCAATCAGATGGTCCGACCGTATTTTACGACGTTTGCGCAGCAGGTGTACTCCATGGACCTTGCCACCGCCGGATTTTTGTTTATGCTGCCGAGCGCTGTGGCTCTTTTGACGCTGCCTCTCTTATTTAAAGGCTGGAATGAGAAAAAAACTTATGGCCTTGCTCTTGCCGCTATCGCTCTTTTAACGATTTCTCTTCTGCTGCAGGCGCTCCCGCTTGCTTTTACGGCTTTCGTTCTCGTGCGAGTGCTTTACGGACTTGCTTTAACCATCGGCCATGCCGGTCTCGATGCGTCCTTTTTTCAAATGATGGGCCCCGCTGCCGGAAGCGGAAGCTACAGCTTTTATGCGCTTTTTCAAAACAGTGCTTTGCTGACCGCCCCTTTTGCAGCAGAAATGGTCATTCAAGGCTACGGGCTGTCTGCTCCGTTTGCCGCAGCCGCTGTGCTGCTCGCCTGCGCCTTGATTCTGCTGCTCGGGGCCGGTACGCTTTCGCGGCAGAGGCAGTCCGTTTCCAGGACGAAAACCGTGCACCTTCAGGAGGATAGCTCATAACGATATGATATTAAATTAAGTTGATCGGAGGAATTGCTATGAAACATGAAGCATCTATCAGCACGCATATTCAGCCGCATTTATGGGAAGAAGCGAATCGGCGTCTTACTGCCAAAATGCTTCAGGAATTTATGTACGAAGACATGATCCAGCCTGAAGCCGGGGAAGGACACTGGCGGAAGCTTTCGGCAGGAACGTCCACCTACTGGTTCCAGGCTGTTCCGCGTCTTTTCGACAGCTATACTGTAAAGCCGGATTCCCTGTCCAAAGAACCAGCCGCCGAACCGATTCGTGCGGTCAGCTTTCTGCTCGAACTTCAGCAGATGCTGCCGATGAGCAGCACGACTGTCGGGCATTTAATCAAAGAGTACCAGCATACTCTTTTGGCGGACTGCCACTTACTCGCCCGTTCAGTTACAGCAGAAACAATGGCGGACATGGATTACAGCGACCTGGAAGGCGAAATGGCCGGCCACCCGTGGATTACTTATAACAAAGGACGCATCGGCTTCAACTACGAAGACTACCTGCAGTATGCACCGGAACAAAAGCAGACGGTCCGCCTGCACTGGATTGCTGTAAAGTCCGAACTGGCCCACGTGCAGCAGCTCGAGCATATTCAAGCCTCTTCTTTTTTAGAAGAAGAATGCGGTCCTGCCAAATGGAAAGAGTTTGAACACAAGCTTTATTCCTATGAGCTTAAGCCGGCAGATTATGTCTTTCTGCCCGTTCATCCTTGGCAGTGGGAAAACGTGTTGATTACGGCATTTGCCGAGGAAATTGCCATGCGGCAGATTGTCCCTCTCGGCGACGGGGAAGACCTTTACCTGCCCCAGCAGTCCGTCCGTACGTTTGTTAATCAATCAGACAAAGAAAAATACCATGTGAAACTTCCTATGAGTATTTTAAATACGCTCGTTTACCGGGGACTTCCCGGCGAAAGAACGCGTATCGCACCGGAAGTCACCACTTTTATTAAAAACATCTGGAAAAAAGACGAGTTTTTGCACACGACATGCGGGCTTTATCTATTGGGAGAAGAAGTAAGCATTCACGTCGATAACCCTGCTTATGAAAGCGTCGAGGGCATCCCTTACCAATACAAAGAAATGCTCGGCGCCATCTGGCGGGAAAGCATTTATAAAGCACTGAAGCCTGGCGAACAGGCGGTTACGTTAGCTTCGCTGCTCCATCGGGACAACGCCGGCACGTCTCTCGTTTCCGTCTGGATGAAGCAGTCCGGATTAAACGCCGAAGAGTGGACAGCCGCTCTTCATCAGGCCGTGCTCCCTCCTCTGCTTCATTACTTGTACCAGTACGGTACCGTCTTTTCCCCGCACGGGCAGAATACTATTATCGTGCTGGAAAACGGCCGGCCCAAGCGCCTGATCATGAAAGATTTTGTAGATGACGTTAATATCAGCGACCAGCCGCTGCCGGAGCTTACTTCGATCAGCAAACGAATGAAAACCGTACTCCGCAGTGAGCCTCCGGAAGGTCTCGTACAGTTCGTCTTCACCGGGCTGTTTATCTGCCATTACCGCTACTTGGCTGAACTGTTCGAAGAAGACAACCTGCTTGGGGAAACCGCGTTCTGGAGCTCTGTGAAAACGGTGATCGTCGAATACCAGAAACGCTTTCCTGAGCTGCAGGAACGCTTTGAACTGTTCGACCTGCTTCAGCCGGAACTTACGAAGCTGTGTCTCAACCGCAACCGGATGATCGATTACGGCTATGAAGACAGCGATGACCGCCCGCACGCCTCTGAATACGGAACAGTAAATAATGCGCTCGCGGATGTGCCGGTCCTTTATTAATATACTTTAACCATTCTTTTCTATCGTTATGTAGGAAAGGGTGGTTTTTTATTATCGTTTAACTCCGCTTCCCATTGGAAATAGAAGAAGAGAGAATCTCAAAAAGGAGCGTTTTACATGAAGCAGCAAAGTCACTATTTTTCGGAAACATATGAACAGTCCCGGGACCGGTTTATCGGAGAACTGCCGTTTGTACAGAAAATCTGGCGGAAAGCCGACCTGCTTTCGTATCCTATTGGCAAGCTGGAAGATAACAACACCACGGATGTTATTCGCGCAGACGGCCAGTTTTACAAGGAAAACTTAATCATTATTACGACAGGCGTTCACGGTATTGAAGGCTATGCCGGCACCGCCCTGCTGAACTACTTTATCGAGCACTACCTGCCCCAGCTCAACCCCAATACAACCGGGCTGCGTCTCGTTCATGCCGTGAACCCGTGGGGCATGAAACACAGGCGCCGGTTCAGCGAAAACAACATAGACTTAAACCGGAACTTTATTAAAGACTGGAGTAACGTACCGGCGCATTTAAACAAACGGTTTGAGAAAGAGAAGGACCTCTTTCTGCCTGAGCATCCGATTTCTGATTTGAAAAAACAGAATAAACAGCTGTATAAAATGCTGCTGCGCAGTTTTCTCCGCCAGGGAAAAAACGGAATGGAAACAGCAGCTACCATGGGGCAGTACCAGTATCCACGCGGCATATTCTACGGAGGCCGGGACTATGACGAACCCGTATCCACACTGCTTTCCCATATGGAAGAATGGATCCGCCCTTATAAAAATGTCATATTTATAGATATTCATACCGGCCTCGGACCAGCCAATAAGCTTTGGATTCAAGTGCCCCATTCCGAGCCGAGGAAAGAAAAAGTAATGAAAAAGCAGTTCTCCTCTTCCAATGTAAATGATGTACAGAAAACCGATGTAAAGCGTATTAAGGGCGAAGATGCAGAATATGTGCAGGATGTATTCAGCCGGCGCTTTCCGCAGAAACGAATCTTCTCAACCCTGTTTGAATTCGGAACGCTCGGCAACTCGTTAAAAGACCAGATCAAAGCACTTCAGACCGTTATCAATGAAAACCACTTTTACTGGAAAGGTGCTGAAAAGCGGGACGATATTGACAAAATCAAACAAGACATGGATCGTCTCTTTTATCCCGAGGATGAAGAATGGCGGGATTCCGTTCTGCAAAAAGGAAAAACGGCTTTTGATCTAGTGCTGGAAAAAGAAGCAGGCCTTACTCTGCCGGAAAACCAATAGAAAACAGGGCCGGAACTCCGGCCCTGTTTTTCAGGTTGTTGAGAAATGAAAGAAACAGGGTTGTTTTTTTCGCTTCTTCCGAAGAAAATCGTCCTCTAAGCCGCCCGTTTGGCGAGTAAGAGGGCGATTTTTTTCATGTTTTGACAGGCGGCGGTGAGATAGGCCTGCGCCTGGACAGACGGGTGCCCGCGATAACGCGTGTATCGAAACCCATGGAGCTCCTTGGCATCTCCGAAGCTCCGTTCGATGGTCTGACTGCGTAAATGGTACAAGGCTTTTCCTGTCTTCGTTCGTTTTCTTGCTCGAGCCCGGTCTTTACCCTCCTCCCATATATGTCGGCTGATTAACCGGGAGGAAGCGGCAGGCGAAAAACAACTCTCCCGCATCGGGCAGCCCTGACAGTCCTGCGGGCGCGAACGATACTGACGGTATCCTTCCCGATCGGTGAGCCGATAAACATCACTTTAAACAACGTGATCGGTGGAATGGAGGGCCGACCGGTGGTCGGCGAATAATAGGAAGCCAGTTTTTCTTCAATAAACTGAAAATCAATCATCCTATCAATGGTTCGAAGAAAGTGATCAGCGGGCACCAGCTCTTCCACAGAAACAGTCACTTGATTGCGTCGATGGTCTTTGGCTTTGCCAAGCATCTTAGGATCGCCCCTTTTCTTTTCAGTATACGACCATTCCAGTCCCTTACCCATAAAAAGACTGCCGAGAAAGAAACCTTTCTCGACAGCTTTTAAAATTTAGATAGTTTTCATTTAAGCACTAAAGAAAGCAATTACTTCTAGTATCGCTCCCCCCCTAAAAATGGTGTTGAAAACCCTACCAGGATTCTTTTTTCCTGGAAACGTATATTCAGGCAAAAATCATACTTCTGACAAGGATAAGACACTAATGCATCATACTGGAACATTTAAGAAACAGGAATATACATACACCCATTTAAATCTTCATACTCATCTACTTTCTATGAGTTAAAACAAGAAGGACGTGTTAGTCTCTGTTTCTACTGTTATTTTTCACCAAGCCAAAGCCAAGCGTCAATAAACCGGCGGCAAGAAGGACAGCCCCAGCGTAAGCAGTATAAATAAAAGCATTCGGCTCTGTGGCCTGCGGATCTAATACGGAAAAGAAAAAACCAACCGGAAGCAGAATGGCCGATAATGGAATGCTGTGCCGGATAAAGCGCTTCGGTCCCGGTCCGTAGGATGTATGATCCACATATAACAGCACGACCAACGCCAAGATAAGGAGCACTCCCGCATGCGCATGACCTGCACGAAACAAATCCTGTCGAATTTGATTATCTACATAACCTGCGTCCATGGAAACAATCATTTGCAGTAGACTAACTCCCCCATAAATCACTGTAGGCAATACGATAACAAGCCAGCCAGCGGTTTTACGGCTCTCTTCTTCCACTTGTTTTCCTCCTTGCTCTCCAAATTATTTTTCAGCTATGGGGGCACTCTCTGTCCGGGGCATCGCAAACGGCGCCGGCAGCAACTGGTATACAGCTCGTCATGCTACATTTTCTTGGCGATGTATGCCTTTCGCTGCCCACTTTTTGCTTACCAACCTCTCCCTTGAGTATCTTTCTTACTATTGTAAGCATGATACTTCTTTTGGTGTCCCTCTACATTTTGTACCAGATGTTGTTTAGAGAATATAGAGATTAAATAAAAGAAAACTTACGAAGCCAGTTTTTCTTCAATAAATTGAAAATCAATCATTGTATCAATGGTTCGGAGAAAGTGATCAGCGGGCACCAGTTCTTTTACAGAAACAGTTACTTGATTGCATCGATGATTTTTGGCTTTGCCAAGCATCTTAGGATCGTCCTTTTTCTTTTTAGTATACGACCATTCCAGTGTATTGCCCACAAAAAAACGGCCGAGAAAGAAAACTTTCTCAACAACCTGGAAAACAGGGCCGGAACTCCGGCCCTGTTTTTGTATGCATTAAAATCCATTATTGTTGGAAACGTCTGTGATCCAGCCGGCGCTTTTCTTGGCGGTACGTTCTTGCGTTTCGATATTCACCGAAAAGAAGCCGTAGCGGTTTTTATAAGCATTCATCCAGGACCAGTTATCCATAAAGGACCAGAGGTGATATCCCTTGGCATTGCACCCCTCTTCGATAGCCCGGTGCAGCCACTTTAAATGTTCCCGGATAAAGTCAATCCGGTAGTCATCCTGAATTTGGCCGTTTTCGATAAACCGCTCTTCATCCTGGACGCCCATTCCGTTTTCTGAAATAAACGATTCGATATTTCCATAGTTGTCACGGAGGTTGATCATAATGTCATAAACACCTTTTTCATATATCTCCCAGCCGCGGTAAGGATTCATTTTTCTGCCCGGCATTTCATAAAGATCAAAGTACCAGTCGAGCATAAACGGGCCATATGGGTTCGGCAGGTGCTCTTTTGCCTTCACGCGCCGCGGCTGATAGTAGTTCACGCCCAGAAGTTCGGCCGTATTATGCTTAACAAGTTCCTTGTCGCCTTCGAGCATCTCCGGCAGCTGTCCGTGTTCACGCAGAATGGCTGTCAGCTCTGCCGGAAATTCCCCTTTCACCATCGGGTCCAGAAAGCTGCGGTTGAAGAACAAATCGGCAATGCGGGACGCCCGTAAATCCGCTGGATTCTGACTTCTTGGATACGAAGGGGTCAAGTTTAAAATAGTACCGATCTGTCCATTCGGCACAGCGAGCTTTTTAAAAACTGCCACGGCCTTGGCATGAGCGATAATGGTATGATACGCGACCTGCACCGCGCGCTTGAAATCAACGACATTCGGGTAATGAAAATCGTACAGGTAGCCGCCTTCCACCGGCACAATCGGTTCGTTGAACGTAAACCACTTTTTCACTTTCCCACCGAATAATTCGAAGCATTTTTCTGCAAAAACAGCGTACGCCTCAACCACGTCCCGGCTTTCCCAGCCGCCTTTTTCCTGCATCTCCAGCGGCATATCAAAGTGAAATAGCGTGATAAACGGTTCGATACCCTGAGCCAGCAATTCATCAATCACACGTTGGTAAAATGCTGCCGCTTCTTCATTCACGTCCCCTTCTCCGCCTGGAATCAGACGGGACCAGGAGATGGAAAATCGAAATGAATTATGCCCGATATCTTTCATCCGCTGAATATCTTCTTTGTACGTATGATAAAAGTCAGAAGTCGTTTCCGGTCCTACGCCATTAAAAAACCGATTTGGTTCCTGGCTGTACCAGTAGTCCCAAATGTTTAAGCCTTTTCCATTCTCTGAGGCAGCACCTTCGATCTGCGTGGCGGAAGTCGCGCTCCCCCACCAAAAATTCTCTGGAAATGTATATTGCAGTGCCATACAGGAAATCCTCCTTTATTGTCTGGTACGGTAAATTTCGATTATTTCTATAGCAAGGTCGCGGACGGTCATTGATGTCATCAAGTGGTCCTGGGAGTGAATCAACATCACATTTAAAGGCGATTTTTCTCCACTTGCTTCCTGCTGTAAAAGTTTCGTCTGGTATTTATGCGCTTTGCCAAGTTCTTCTCCAGCTTCTATGATAAGTCTATCTGCTTCTTCAAAGTTGGCTTCTTTCGCTTCTTGAATAGCCTCCATCGCACTCGATTTTCCATTTCCGGCGTATAATATTATCTGGAATGCCACTTCTGTAATTTGTTCCATACGACCTTTCCTTTCCCTCTATCCATATTGTTGATATTTAGTTGGAAGATTCTTTTGTTTCTACTGCAGCCGCTGCTTCTTCTGTCTGCTCCTGCTCATAGTACTGCTTATCCATTACTTTCAGGAACGGCCACCAGATCACAAACACAACTGCCATACTGACCAGCTGCATCACAGCCCCCTGCCATGCATTTCCTGTAGCTAGAAATCCACTGATTAAAGGCGGAGTTGTCCATGGGACAATAATACCGGCAGGCCTTGGAACCAGTCCTGTAAGCATAGAGTAGTAGACCATTACACAAACAACGACAGGAGCAAGCAACCATGGAATGAGTACAAGCGGGTTTAAAATAACAGGTAATCCGAAAATAAATGGTTCGTTTACGTTAAATATTCCTGCAGGAGCACTCACTTTTCCGACCTGCTTCATCTGCCTGCTGCGTCCGATGAGAAAGATGCCTAAAATAATAGCAAGTGTCATACCGGAACCACCGATACCTACAATAAAAGTATCAATAAACTGTTTGGTTACAATGTTTGGAAGCTCCTGTCCAGCCTGAAAAGCTTCCAGATTCTGATTGTTTAGCGTATACCAGATCGGATCCAGTACGGAATTCACGAGAATCTGTCCATGCAGTCCGAAAAACCAGAACAGCTGAATTAACAATACAGCGGCAATCGTTGCTGGAAGTCCTCCGCCAAGCACGGTTAACGGCTCCTGCAAAACGGTATAGATGAAATTCTGTACCGTTCCAAACGGCGTAAACGTAAAGACGATTCGGATTAGAAGGAATAACGTTAATGACAAAGCGATCGGAAACAGTGCGCTGAAAGAGCGGGTTACTGCTCCCGGCACGCCTGCCGGCATTTTAATCGTCCAGTCTTTTTTAACGAAGAAATAATACAGCTCCGCTGCAACAAACGCGGTAATAATACCGACAAACAAACCTTCTGCGCCTAACGCGGAAGTCGGAATGCCTCCCGGAGTTTCCTCTACCATCTGCGGTGTAAGAATTAAGAAGGCAGCCAGCGCCACTACTCCGCCGTAAATACCTTCACCGCCGGAATGTTCTACCAGCTTATACCCTATCCCGATAATAACAAAGAGAGCCATAATACTTAACGTCGCCGCAGAAGCAGGACCAAGAGCTTCCTGATAAGCGGCAAAGGCACTTTCGCTGATCATCTGATCCAGAAACGGCAGGTTAGCCAGGACCACGAAGATCGAGCCGAATATAATAAGCGGAAGTGCTACAAGAAACCCGTCCCGAAGCGCTGTTAAATACCTGTTATTGTTTAGTTTTTCTGCAATTGGCATAAGCACCCGTTCGAGCAAATCCATAAACTTGCTGTTATTGTTCATTTTAACTCCCCCTAAATATAGTAATTGCTTCTCCACGTTTTAACTAAAAAGGAGGAAGAGAATGTCTCTATTTGTAGTCCTCTCCCGCATCGCTTTTACTTATTTTCGATAAGTTCAAGTGCTCTTGTTAACACGGCTTTTCCATCAACCCGCCCATAGGACATTGGATCAATAACATCCAGTGGAATCCCTACTTCCTCTGCTTTAACTGCATACTTCTTTTTCATAAACCGCATCTGCGGGCCGATCAGCAGCACATCTGCTTTCTCCATATCCGGAATTGCTTTATCCTGAGACACGGCCCAAATGTTTGCTTCGATACCCTGTTCTTTTGCAGCTTCTTCCATTTTTGAAACGAGCATGCTTGTCGACATTCCTGCTGAACATGCCAAAAGTATATTTTTCATATCGTATTGCCTCCTTGAATTAATTTATAAGATAACCTTAGTGTATGAAAATCACCGCCCAATGAAAACGCATACTTTTTCCGTTATAAAGCGGAAAAAGATGTTCTTTTAAACAGAAAGAAAATTTCTACCTAAAACCCCCATTTATATACTTATCAGTTAAATGATTTTTTAATTCATTTTAAATAGAAAAGAACCTTTCTTTTCAAAAAGGTTCTTTTCTTACATATTTCAGATCTGTATCTACTCGCTTTTGATCATTCTTTTTCTCCAAAACAACAAACCGCTTATTATGGTTAACGATAGAGCACTAAGAACAATGGAGAGATATCCCGTATCCGTATCAGGGAGTTCTCCACCCGCTTCGTGATCGGAAGATGCTTTTAATTTTTCATTTTCTTCTATGCTTGAAAGCATTAATACTAAAGGAGCTGTATAATCAATTGCATATTCGTTAGTAGCAAAAGAATCTAATTCATCTAAATAAGCTTTTCCCGGGGCAGGCGGATTATCATAAGCCAGCCATTCGTCTAAATACTCATCACCGCCAAACGCGTTGGGTCCTCCTACCAAAAGTCCAGGTACATACACTCCAGTACTTTCTATTATACGATGATGAGGGTTTTCCGGTGCCTTATCTCCTGCACCAGTCAGAAATGAATGACCGGTGGCATTTCGACCTAAGACAAAGTGAAGCTGCTCAATAGCTCCATCCACATACTTTTCATTTGGCGTTATTTGATTAGCCATTAATAATAGATTTCCTTTTGCAATAGTATTTTTAGCTGATGCCCACGTATACTCATCAGCTGAAAGAGCACTACTATAACCATCTTCATTTATTTGCTGTACTGTTTCTTCAGCATAGGATGTAAAAGCTTTCTCAATATCGTCTTTATGTTCTTCCTGCCCATTATCTGATGTCCAATAAGCCCATTGTCCCAAAGAGTGTGTGTTTGCCCAGCTTACATATTTAGGCTGTTCTCTAAAAAGTTCTCTAAAGTCTTCATTATCTAAATAAGCATCATATTTTGTATCTCCAGTTGTTTTGTATAATTCTGCCGCTGCCCAGAACCTTTCTTCAATATCTTTTGTCCCCTCTCCGGTTTCTACTCCCTTATCGTAAGCGCCGGATCCATCATCTTGTCCCTCATCTATACGAAAAGAAGGTTCTGGATTATTTTCTAAATATACGAAGGCTGCTTCAGCATTTTCCAATAACCGATTAGAATATTCTTCATCGTAATCTTTGTATATGCGCGAAGCCATTGCCATACTAGCTGCATATTGTGCTGTACTAAATGTAGATATACCAAACACATAACGATCTTGTTCATCCTCAATTGGCTCTATCATCCCCGGCCATTCCAAACCGGAGTTTTTATGAAAAACACCGCCATCTGCTGGACGCTGCATTGATTCCATCCAATCCAAATTGAACTTAATTTCTGCAAGTATATCCGGCAGTCCTTCATTAGAAATCCCTTCTGGAAAATCAAGCTGTCCTTCGTAAAAAACGGATTCATTCATTTCATATGCCTGCATAAGTTGAGCTACTGTGACAGCTGAGGGAGCCATGTACATTCCAAAGTCACCTGCGTCATACCATCCGCCTGCAACATCTATTGTTTCCCCTTTTTCGTAGTGTTCATCTGAAAAATAGACTTGAGCCTCTTCATCTTGTAAATGCCCCGCTTCTATATTTAAACCCGTGATAGGATCTTTAATATCTGTTATTGACCGCTGCAGCGTATAAGAACGGGTGGTATCAATCAACTGCTGCTCATAAATATCTTCTCTAATCTCAAAAGAATAAGAACTATCTTCGTCACTTGTCTCAATTTGATATTCACCTGTAGCTGTTAAATCCGAAAAATCAGCTTTATGTACTGTATCTCCTGAATTTTCATCATACTTTTTTTCGCTTAAATTACCTTCGAATACAATTTCTTCCGTTTCTACATTTCTAATTATAAATTTCTCATATGCAGGGTCAGCCAATATTGTTGCTACTTTTTTCCCTTCAGGCAAATACCCTACTTGATTAACTTTAATTGGGTCATTATATGCGGGAGGCGTAAAATCATGTTCCTCCGCTGAAGCGTTTAGTGATGGTAAAGTTCCAGAAAATAGTAAGCAAGTACCAACTGTTGTTAACAATATTCTTTTTTTCATACAATTCCTCCTAAGTTAATAACTAATTTATTTCATTCAATAGGTATACTTACTAATAGGTAAATACTCTCCTCTCTTCTGAATTATAATCAGAATATTCCTTCTACTAACCTTATAATTAAAACGCTGTCATCAAAACATAATCTTTTTCCTGTATTAAGAGGAAAAACCTTACACTTTTAATAGTAATTACTTTAGAAATCAAATCAAAAACCCCCTTCTTTTTATTGAAAAATAAGAGGGTTTTACTGCAATTTAAAAATGGAATGGTGTGATAAAACTACTAATAAAAAACTTAAGTTAGTATTATTTATAACTGAATAGAAAATTAATGTATTATTTAATATAAACTTTTAGTTCTTAAGCACTTTAAGAAAGTCTTCATAACTGCGGCACTTTAGAATACGCTGCACGACGCTGATATTATCGACAATGTAGCGGAGTGCTTTATACAGTGTCTGTAAATCCTGAGTGTCTCCTTTTTCTACATTCAATAAAAAGATAAGCTGCACTCTTTTTTCTCCCCAATTTATCGGACGCTGCAGCGTGCAAACCGTTAGAAACGTCTCATTTGTCTGAGTGGTAACCGGGTGAGGAAGCGCGACTAAATTCCAAAAGCTGGTTGGGGCAATGTTTTCCCGCTCCATCAACTTTTCCATATAGTCGTCTTGTACAAGATTTTTTTCCTGAAGCTCTTTTGTAAGAAAAGTAAGAACGTCCTCCCGTGTAGAAAAGGCTTTCTGAAAATAAAACAAATCTTTTTTTAAATAGTCTGCTATATTACTGTGCTGCTCTGCAACATGCCCTTCAATCCGCTCCAAATCACCTTCTCCTAAAATAGTTTTCACTTGGACGACCGGAACCGGCAGTTTTTCTGCAATTGGAATTGTACTGACAATAAAATCTATGTTGGCAAACGATATCTGGTTCAATTTATAGTATTCGGTAGTCCCGACGACTTCAAGGCGGCTGCCAAATTGAGACTGCAGCTTGTAAAAAATTAACTGCGCACTTCCAGCCCCGGAAGCGCAGACGACCATGCATCGTTTAGGACCGGAATGCACTTTTTTTCGTTCCATTGCCGCACCAATGTGAAGTGCAATGTACCCAATTTCTCCTTCCTCGATATCTACACCCATATATTCTTCCAGAACCAGACCTGCAATAATGCCGGCTTCGAAAGCAACAGGGTAGTTCATTTTAATATCAGATAAGAGAGGATTTCTAATATTCATTCCGTATTTATAACGGTTGATTGCAGGCTTCAAATGAAGTCCCAGTCCAAGAGTAAGCTCCTTATCCTGGCGGATACCGAGTCCCATTTTATTTTCAATTGCTTCCAGAATGGAATGGGCGAGCTGATAAATCGGAACATCGAGCACTTCCTCTACTTCCTGATCCGATAAATTGGTGTGCGATATCATTTTCGTTCCTAATAAATGAATAGCAATATAGGCAACTTCCACTTCTGGAAACGCAATATGAAGCTTGGCTTCAAGCTTGCTGACAATCCGTTCAGCTACTTTATACTCTTCTTTGCTTTTTATATCCTTAAATTCACGTGGGTACAATGTGATGTGGTGCCCAGTCTCAACTCTTTTATACGTAATCGCTATATGAATAAATAAATTATTCATTGCTATATCCGATAAAGTAATATTGGAGGCCTTACTTTCTTCCAGAATAATATCCCAAATATCGTTTACATTTTCTTTAATAAGACCGGGCAGCTGGCTGTCAAATATATCGTTTGTGACACCTTCCCGTTCAGCAAACACATACTCAGACATGCAAAAACGAAGCTTAAACTCGTTTCCAACAGCCTTGAGACCGTAGTTAGGACGCTTTTCCAGTGTGATATCATATTTGTTGAAAATATTTTTTACCATGCGAATATCATTCTGAATCGTTGATTTACTAATTAACAGCTCATCCGCAAGATCTTCTAGTTTTAGAAATGTATTTGCCAGGAGCAACCGTTTAATCAAGAAACGAACCCGTTCTTCAGGAAAATCTGGAAAAGAAGACGATGATACAGCTGCTGTTTGGAATTCTTTTTCCAAAAATGATTTAAAAGCAGTATCATGCTCAATAATCAGGACATATCCTTTTCCTTTTAACGACTGCACTTCTGCTCCATGCTGCATTAATTTGTCATTTATATGCTTCACGTCTTCTCTCGCTGTTCTGGAGGTGACACGGTTCAACTGGGCGAAATACTCGCTTGTAAGAGGCCCCTGGGCAGCCATTAACTCTTTTAAAATAACGCTGCTTCTCGTATCCACTGATTCTCACCCTCCTTTCTCTTTTAATTCTGCCGGCAGCTATCAATTTGTAACCGCTCTCTATATTACGGTCTACATTCTCTAACCGCATACTGATCTTTCTATCAATTTACTATATTTTTACTTTAAATAGACAATACATTATTTCCTCTTCCTACCGGAAATCTTATGCATTTTATGTAAGCGTTATCTTTTATAAATTACTTTTCGATCTAGATGGAATTTCCTCTGCTTCAGCAAAAACGTAGGCTTTTTCTTAAATAGCAAAACAAAAAGCCCGTCCTTTGAGAACGGCTTTTTTGTTTCGTATATAATCTTCCATCTACACAGACCCGAGCATGTATCTGTGGTTTGATTAATACATCAAACTGAATAAGAAAAGGAAGGGTTATTATCCAAAAAGAAAAGGAAATCATTGTAAAACATTCGAATGTAAACCAAACCAATGAAAAAATAACCCTGAAAGAAAAACTTCAATCACTTGGACCGGCAGCGATAGTAGCCGCCTGTATAGTAGGGCCGGGAACCGTTACTACGGTGTCAGTGGCTGGAGCCACTTATGGATTCCAAGTCATGTGGATTCTTGTTATTGCCTGTTTCACAGCTTATTTTTTTCAAAAACCGGTTGTGAAATTTACAATTCAAACCAAAACGGCCGCTATGGACGGCATCCGCTCCTATATGGGACGAGGCTGGTCCATTCCTTTGTATATTGCCCTTCTTCTCGGTGCTATTGCTTTTCAGGCAGGAAACTTTACCGGTGCCGCCCTGGCCTTGAACTTTTTTCTGCCTTCCATTCCTGTGCTTGCCTGGGTTAGTTTTCTTGCTGTTGGTGCTCTAATTATTTCCTGGATTGGTATTTATAAGCTTCTGGAAAACATTAACCGGGTTTTTATCGGATTGATGGTCCTGGCTTTCGTCTTAACGGTATTTGTCTCCGGTCCCAGTATTGCGGATGTCTTTACTACCGGATTTTCCTTTCAAATACCGGAAAGCAACTACTGGCTTGTGCTGGCTCTGATCGCCACTACCCTGCCTCCCAATACGGCACTGGGACTATCTGCTTTTATTAAACGCAAATATGAAAAAGATACGATCACACCAACCTGGAAGAAGATCAAGCTTTCTCATTTTGATTTAAGGGTAAACCTTCTTATTACAGCGACCATCTCTATTTCTATTTTAATTTGTGCCGGCAGCGTTATTTTCGGTACAGGAGCTGTTATTGAAGGAGCAGCCGACATGGCTTATCAACTCACTCCACTTTTAGGGCAATATGCTGGAGTACTGTTTGCTTTAGGCTTGTGGGCTGCCGGCTTCTCATCCGGCCTTTTTAATATTTCCGTCCAGCCTGCTCTGTTCGGTCAGGCATTTGGCACATCGGAAAAAGTGAATGCCCTGCCCAACCGGATTATGATGCTTCTTGCAGCTCTGACGCCTATATTGATTGTGTACCTGTTTGGCCAAACACCTATCCAGCTGATTATGGCTGCACAGGCGATAAACGGTCTCTTATTACCTGCTATTGTAGGCTCTATATGGATACTTTGTAATAAACGTAAGTTTCTTGGAGAATACGCTAATACCCTGTCTCAAAATATTATTTATACCATCGTGATGATAATAGTCTGTTTTCTAGCGGTACGTGTCTTTTTGGATATCTTCGGTATCATTTAACGAAAAAAAAAGGAGAGCCACATGGCTCTCCTTTTCATTCTTTACCTGCTTCTTTTCTTTTCATCCATTTTGCTATCAGCAGCAGCAGAATTCCTGCTATTCCTAAGACAGCGAATGCTTCCTGCGGTCCATCACCTCTTAAAAGCTGAAATAAAAAAGAGCCCCCGAAAACAATTGCCAAAAGCATACCAAATTGAATCATCCATTTATGCATCGTCTACCCCACTTTTAATGTACTTCATGTTTCACGTGAAACATATGTATCTTTTTCTCTTATTCATCCCTATAATTTGCAGGTGTACATTTATTAAGAACCAAAAAGTACCACCTTGACCTTTTTCGATTTTATCCCTTTACGGTATAAGTTTCAAGCGGAAGCACACTTATAACAACTGAAATCGTTTAACCGCTCCTCTTTTACCGTGCAGGTATGTTAAATGCAAATCTTGTATTATTCAAAAAAACCGCCGAAATGGCGGTCTTTTGTAGTGTATTTAATACACACTGCTGGTGTAGGAATTATTCATCACTTCCACCAATTTCTTCATTCCATTTTCTATCTTTTCCGGATCAGCATTAGTAAAGTTCAAACGAAGTGTGTTCTGTTCCGGATTTCTTACATAAAACGGCGCTCCCGGTACAAAAGCTACACCCTTGTCCACAGCTTCAGCGAGAAGTGCTGTCGTGTTTACCTGCGGCGGCATGTTCACCCAGAAAAACATGCCGCCTCTTGGTTCAATATAACTGACCCCATCTACTCTATCGAGCAGTGCTTTCATGACGAGCATCCGCTCTTTATACTCTGCACAGAGCATATTTATGTGCTCATCAAGGTCGAATTCTTTCATTAAATGCACAAGCGCATGCTGCGTTAACGAATTAGTGTGCAGGTCGGTCGCCTGCTTAGCCTGTGCCATCATACGAATAATCTGATAAGGTCCTGCAATCCACCCTGTTCTCATGGCAGGGACAACCGTTTTTGAAAATGTACTCGTATACACGACGTATTCATTATTGTCCATTGAAGCGAGAGGCGGTACAGTGTCGGCTTCATCAAATTTAATATCGCCGTAAGGATCATCTTCAAACACAATAACATGATGTTTTTTAGCCAGCTTTATCAGCTGCTTTCTGCGCTCCAATGACCATACTTTTCCACCCGGGTTGGAATAAGTAGGAACAACATAAATACATTTAGGCTTCAGCCGGATAATTTTCTCTTCCAGATCTTCCTCAAGCATGCCATCATCATCTGAATCCACTGGCACAATATTCACTTCATAAGACTGAAACACCTGCAGCGCTGCAAGATACGTAGGGTTTTCTGTTAAAACAATATCCCGGGGATCAAACATGATTCTTGCAAACAAGTCAATTGCCTGCTGGGAACCAGATGTAACAAGAATATGCTCCGGATCTCTTTCGATTTGCTTTTGTCTCATTCTTTCAGCCAGTTTTTCTTTAAGGGCCGGAACTCCTTCTGTTTCCCCATACTGAAGTACTTTATTGCTGGATGACAGCGCCTCATCAAAAGCCTGTTTCACTGCTTCTACAGGAAACAACTTTTCATCCGGAAGCCCGCCTGCAAAGGAAATTACATCTCCCTTGTTTACTACTTTCAATATATCTCTTACTGCCGATGACTGCATATGGCGGACTCTCTTCGCAAAACCATACTTCATTTCTCTCTCCACCCCTGTACCTTTATATTAACTATTAGAAAAATCAGAATAAATTGATTCGTAAATTATATCACATCTTTCTAAATAGAACACAAAAGGTTTTATTTTATAATTACAAAATAATACATTAATTATATTATTTTATATTTTTAAATTTTATTGTAAATTTATTTAATTGCATTTCCAACGATTATGTCATCCCTATTTAGGGAACAAAAGAGGTATAAAGACATTCTAACGAGAGATTGAAGAACAAGGAGCGGTAGACATGGCAGGAGAAATGAAAGAAGTTATATGTGAACAGGCAATGCTTGGGGAAAGCCCGGTATGGGACGAACAATCCCAGGTGTTTTACTGGGTGGACATCCTCGGACAGTTTATTCACGAATACAATCCGAAAACAAAACGAACCAGATCCATAAAAATAAATCAAATGCCCGGCGCCGTAGCTCCTTCCACCCAACCAGGAAAGCTGATAGCAGCTCTCCAGCACGGCTTTTATTCCATCGATTTTGACGCCTCTTCTTTAATGCCTATTTTTGATCCGGAAGAACACAAGCCTAATAACCGGTTCAACGATGGGAAGTGTGATCCCGCAGGCAGGTTCTGGGCTGGGACTATCTCTCTTACGAGAGAGCCCGAAGATGCTGCGTTGTACTGCCTGGATTCTTCGAAAGGCGCGCAGAAAAAGTGGTCTCCGGTTACCACGTCCAATGGACTTGCCTGGAATACAAGCAAACAGGCTATGTATTATATAGATACACCTACTCAATCCATCACCCGGTTTGACTACTCTTTAGCGGACGGCTCCATACGTGACCCTAAAGCTATTATTGATTTTTCAGGGGAGTACGGCAAACCCGATGGAATGACAATCGATGCCGACGGCAACTTATGGATAGCCCACTTTGAAGGGGGGCGTGTCAGCTGCTGGAATCCGGATACAGGAAAAAAGCAGGATGAACTGATTCTGCCCGCTTCTTTAATTACATCCTGCACATTTGGAGGAGAACATCTTACCGATCTTTATATAACAACGGCCCGGAATAAATTAACGGAAGAAGAGCAGAAACAGGAGCCGTTGGCAGGCTATGTATTTTCTTATGCCTCAGGGGTAAAAGGACTGCCTGCAGATCATTTTATGGCTGGGAATAAAAACGGCGGTGAATAGATCCGGCCGTTATTGCTGCTCCAGCTTCAGCTGATGAACCGTCTGAATTAAAGCCATTTTGGAAGCATAGTCTTCAAACTCAAGAGCGACTCCATAAATGTACCCTTCCTCCGTTACCCGTTGGCGTTTAATGCTGCCGTACACTTTAAACAGCTTTTGCGTAATACGGAACGTAAAACATAACAGGACATCATCTGTTACTTGAAATCGGAGAGGAGAAAAGAACTGAAGTCCATTTCCGGAAAGATCAAGTATTTGAATAGGGCCTTCTTTGCTTTTTACCTCCACCTGCTTAACTTTATGGACAAATATAGCGGCCTCTAAAGGCTTATCTGTAAAATGAAAACGAATATTGCTTCTGCGATTGGACAAAATAGCCTCCTATGGTTATTTTTGTTTTAATTATACCCTTTGAGTGAACAACCTGCTACGAAAAACGGGCATGAAACCTAATAGGTTTCATGCCCGTTTTATACTATTTTATTTTTGGTTCGTCAATTGAGTTTTTTTTTCCATAATCGCCTGCTTCGCTGTAATCAAAGCAAGTTTGTAGACGTCTTTCATGCTGCATCCGCGGGAAAGATCGTTTACCGGTTTGTTTAAGCCTTGAAGAATTGGACCAATCGCATCATATCCGCCTAAACGTTGGGCAATCTTATAACCGAGGTTACCGGATTCCAGACTTGGGAAAATAAATACGTTTGCTTCTCCCTGAAGCGGTGAATCTGGAGCCTTCTGGCGTCCTACTGCCGGTACGAAAGCTGCGTCAAATTGGAACTCTCCGTCAATAACCAGATCAGGGCGGTCCTGCTGTGCTTTAACCGTTGCTTCTGATACTTTTCTTGTTTCTATTGAAGAGGCGGATCCTTTTGTAGAGAAGCTGAGCATCGCGACTTTAGGATCCAGATCAAATGCTTTTGCTGTCTCTGCCGTCGCAATCGCAATTTCAGAAAGCTCTTCCGCATTCGGGGAAATGTTGATAGCACAGTCGGCAAATACAAACTTCTGGTCTTCCTTCACCATTATAAATACGCCGGACGTTCTTTGAATCCCCGGCTTTGTTTTAATAATCTGCAGTGCCGGACGAACCGTATCTCCCGTTGAATGAACCGCACCGCTGACAAGACCGTCAGCATAATCAAGATAAACGAGCATAGTGCCGAAGTAGTTTGGGTTTTTAAGCTTTTCCCGTGCGCTTTCTTCTGTTTCTTTTCCTTTGCGGCGTTCAACAAAGGCCGTTATTAATTCCTCATAATGCTCATACTGAACCGGATCAATAATTTTCACCTGGTCCAGCGACACATGAAGCTTTGCCGCTTTTGCTTTTACTTCCTCTTCAAGACCGATGATGATTGGCTTTAGGAGGCCATCCTCTGCAAGTTTAGCTGCTGCTTCTATAATACGATCGTCCTCTCCCTCTGGAAATACAATGGAAGGTTGATCTTTTTTGACTTGTTCTTTTATCTCTACGAAGAGATCGCTCACTAAAATTCCTCCTTTATTATTTAAACCGTTCAGGAAGTGTAGGGTAACTATAGGCGTATCGATTCGCTGCGTTGAATTCATTCTGGTTTCATCTCTCTATTCCTTAGGATACTCTTATTCCAACGAAAAATAAACGTAAATGCATAAAATAATCATTGTTCTAATTTTCGGAATTAAGAAAACAAAATGAAAGCTTGTGTTAAAAGCGTTTACAATGAAGGTAGGAATGAATATAGTTGCATATATTATTTTAAAATACTAAATTATACAAAGCTGCTGTATTCAATTAGTTCCCTCCATGCTATACTATTTTCACCTTTTCCCCCGTTAGCAATTGATGAAAGGAGAAAAAAATAATGAGTCCTAAACTAGGAATGGAAACCATCCGCCGGGAACAGATTATTCAATCTGCAAAAACATGCATCCTAACGTATGGGTTTGACCATTTTTCGATTAAAGATGTAGCCCGGACTGCCGACCTCAGCACAGGAGTTATTTATCACTATTTTAAAAACAAAAATGATCTTCTTGTTGAAGTCCTCAAAGAAGCGTTCGCAGTCTCTGAGGAAGATGTCCGCAGCACGGTCGATGCCTATCATCACCCCGATGAGAAATTTCACGCCTATCTTCGGACGGTGGCGTCTCTTCCGGATCATAATCAGCCGTTTTATACTATTTTATTAAACTATATGGCCCAATCGCCTTATGATGAAAAAATTAATGCAGTAGTAGGTCGTTTTCTTCATAACCTCGTTTTGTATTTGACTACTATTCTTGAAGAAGCGGAACGCCGGCACCTGCTGAACCATCCTTCTCCTTCGGCTCTTGCCCTTTTGATTATTAATCAGGCGACCGGAACCGCCTTTAACGAGCGCTATTTCTCTTCTGCTGTTGTAGAAGCCAACCGACACGCATTCATTCAGTTATTCCAATCCATGGTTGCCACTCCGGCTTCTTCATGAGTATAATAACAGTATCTTATTTATAATGATCGTTCGAAATAAATAAAAAAGGAGAATGCGTAATGTCGTATCCCGCTCTGCTTTCCCCTATATCTATTAACCAGCTCGTGCTTCCTACTAAGGTGATGATGGGTTCCATGCATGTTGGGTTAGAAGGGGAAGAAAACGGATTGGAAAAAATGAAAGCGTTTTATGTGCGCCGGGCTAAGGAACATGTCGGCCTTATTGTGACCGGAGGAGCGGCTGTAACCCCGGAAGGGAGCGGCGGAGCTAACTTCATGAGCCTCTATCAGGAAACAGATATTAAACAGTGGACAGAGCTTACAGACGCTGTGCATGAAGCAGGGGGACGCATTGCCGTTCAGCTCTTTCACGCCGGCCGTTATGCATACAAAGCGCTCACCGGACTGGACCCGGTGTCAGCCTCCCCTCTTCAGTCATCCATTAATCCAGATGTGCCTGTGGAACTTACCGAAGAGGACATTCAGCGCACCATTCAGGCATTTTCTGATGCTGCCGTTCGTGCAAAGAAATCCGGTTTTGATGCGGTGGAAATCATGGGCTCAGAAGGCTATCTGCTCAATCAGTTTATGTCTCCGCTGACCAATCGGCGGACAGATCAGTGGGGAGGCTCCTTTGAAAAGCGCCTGCGTTTCCCGCTCGCTGTTGCAGAATCAGTCCGCAGAGCTGTCGGTCCCGGTTACCCGGTCATCTTCCGCATGTCCGGTCTTGATTTAATGGAAGGAAGCACGACAGAAGAAGAAACAATCATCTGGGCCGGAAAGCTTGAAGAAGCCGGTATGGATGCGCTGAACATCGGAATCGGCTGGCACGAATCCAGAACTCCAACCATTACGATGAAAGTGCCGAGAAATTATTTTACGCCTGTCGCAGCCTCTATCAAAAAGCGGGTAACCATCCCTGTAATTACTTCCAACCGCATTAATAACCCGGAAGATGCCGAAGCGATACTGCAGGAAGATAAAGCAGATATAGTCTCCATGGCCCGCCCATTTTTAGCGGATCCGGAAATTATTACAAAAGCGATAGAAGGCAGGACGGAAGAAATCAACACGTGCATTGCCTGCAACCAGGCCTGCCTGGACCATGTGTTTGAAAATAAGTCTGCTTCCTGTATGGTCAATCCCGAAGCAGGTCGGGAGCTGACCTTCATTATTAATAAAACAGCTGCGCCTAAAAATATATTAATTATCGGGGCCGGACCGGCCGGGCTGGAAGCGGCCCGGGTTGCTGCCTTGAAAGGCCATTATGTGACGCTTGCTGATGAAAAAGAAGAAATCGGCGGCCAGCTGCTGTACGCCAGAACGGTACCGGGTAAATCCGAATTCAATGAAACGCTCCGGTATTATTCTGTGCAGCTGAAAAAACTAGGCGTATCTATCCGGCTGGGCACCTCTGTCTCGGCAGAACATCCGCTTGTGCAGGAGGCCGATGATATCATTCTCGCATCCGGTATTCTTCCCCGTCAGCCGGATATCAAAGGAATGGAAACGCATCCCGTTTTTTCCTACCGGGACGTGTTTGAAGGAAACGCTGAACTGCAGGGGAAAATTGTAATGATCGGCGGCGGCGGTATTGCTTGTGATTTAGCCTTGGTGCTTCATAAAAAAGGGTATACAGATATTACGCTGCTGCAGCGGGGCCGAAAGTTTGCTAAAGGGCTGGGCAAAACTACACGCTGGATTACGCTCGGCGAACTCCGCCGCAATAATATACAAATGATCGGCGAAGTTACGTACAAAGAAATCACACCTGAAGGAGTCGTGATTGTCCATGAAGAGCAGGAAAAGCTTGAAACAGCTGATACGATCATTACGGCAAGCGGACAGCTCCCCAACCAACAGCTTGCCTCTGAATTGATGGAACACGGAAAACGAGTGCATGTGATCGGCGGCGCTAAGCATGCTGTCGGACTTGATGCCAAGTTTGCTATTTTGAATGGTGCAGAAACAGCGAATGCTCTGTAATTACTTTTAAAGGAGGGTTTCACGTGAAACAACATACAGTCTTATATGAGGTAAAGGACCACATAGCTTTGATTACACTGAACCGCCCTGAAGTTAAAAATGCTTTAAATACAGAAATGCATAAAGAACTCTACGAGTGTTTCCAGGAAGCGGCGGAAGATGAAACGGTTAAAGTAATAATTCTACAGGGATCCGGCGATGCGTTCTGCGCAGGCGCTGACTTGAAAAGCGTCTCTTCGGACAGCGCGGAAAGCTTTGACTACGGCGATTATCTGCAGGACACCTATAACCGTCTGATTCTCTTTATAGACAGTATCACTAAGCCGGTTATTGCCTATTTAAACGGGGTAACAGTAGGGGCAGGTTTAAGTATTGCGCTGGCCTGCGACTACCGGATTGCTGACAGCCGGGCCAAGTTAGCGCTCAGCTTTTTAAAGATAGGCCTTGTCCCAGACGCAGGAGCCTCCTACTTCCTCCCCCGTCTTGTCGGTTTAGGAAAAGCAATGGAGCTTACGCTCGGACAAACCATATCTGCAGAAGAAGCGTTCCGGATCAACCTCATCACCGCTATTGGAAATCCGGAAGAGTACGCTCATAAATTAGCTGCTATCCCCCCCGCCGCCTATGGATTGGCTAAGCAGAATATGAAACAGGGTTTCGAACACAGCCTTTCAGAGGTTCTCGATATGGAAGTATCGGCCCAAAGAGAAGCCGGACAAAGCCGGGAACATAAAGACGCCCTTCTCCGCTTCTTGAAAAAGTAGGCTGGTTTCCGCTTTTGAAGACCTGCGGACCTATGGTATAGTAGACATCGTGAGCAGGTTTTAGATAAAGGAGTGGACCATATATGAGTGAAGCATCCCAAACGCTCGACGGCTGGTTTTGTCTGCATGATCTCCGCAAAATCAACTGGACCGAGTGGAAAAAACTTTCCGGCGAAGAGCGCCACAGCATTGTAAACGAATTTATTCATATGCTGGAGGACTGGCAGCAGGTCGAAGACAACGGCGGCGGAAGCCATGCCGTTTATACCATTGTCGGCCAAAAAGCAGACTTGATTTTCATGATTCTGCGTCCGACGATGAATGACTTAAATGATATTGAAAATGCCTTCAACAAAACCAGGCTGGCCGATTATACGATTCCTTCCTACTCCTATGTATCCGTAGTAGAACTGGGAAACTATATGCCGCCTAAAGACGGCGGAGATCCAATGGATAATCCGGAACTCCGCAGCCGTATTTATCCCGTGCTTCCTAAATGGAATCACATCTGCTTTTATCCAATGGATAAAAAGCGGGAAGGTAACGACAACTGGTACTCCCTTCCTATTAAAGAACGCCGGGAGTTAATGCGTGCCCATGGCATGACAGGAAGAAAGTATGCCGGAAAGGTCAAGCAGATCATTACAGGCTCTGCAGGTCTCGATGACTGGGAATGGAGCGTTACCCTATTCGCCCATGAAGCCCTTCAATTTAAGAAAATCATTTATGAAATGAGATTTGATGAAGTGTCCGCCCGCTACGGCAAATTCGGACCTTTCTATGTAGGAAACCTGCTGGAACCAGAAAAAGCAGAATCCTTTTTTCACATCTAAGCAAATAATGTAAGAGAGCATCCGGAGCTGTTCCGGATGCTTTTTTTATGTTTAACTTTCTATGATTAAGGAAATACATTTCAAACGAACTTACTATTCCTATCTATGATTACTTTTTATCATATATTGTATGTACAGAGTTAAAAAGGAATTTTTTTTAAAAAGCAGTTAAAAATACTTGAAAGTCAAAGAAGGTCAGTATATAATAAATTCATAAGATCAAAGATAGTCAAAGTCAAAGCAGTTTCTTTGATTTATCCAATAAACACTACTACACTTACTAATTATCAAGATGCATTGTCTTTTCTATTAAAAGATAAAAGGAGGTTCACTACTATGAAGTGTGAACATTGTGAACAACGGGAAGCCCGTATCGAATTAAATATGAATATAAATGGACACCAGCAGAAAATGAATCTATGTGACGTATGCTACCGCGAAATCCGTCAGGAAATGAAGCAGCCTTCCAACGGATTTGGCAATCAGCCGGGGCAGTCCCCATTTGACCAGTTTTTCCAAAATATGATGAATTCACAGGCCGGCAATCAACAGCAGCAGCCTTCCACCGGTAAAGGCGGCGGAAACAAAGGTGGCAGCGGCCTGCTTGATGAATTAGGAAAAAATCTATCGGACGCTGCGCGTGCCGGCATGATTGATCCCGTTATCGGCCGGCATAAAGAAGTCGAGCGGGTTATTGAAACTTTAAACCGCCGCAACAAAAACAACCCGGTTCTTATTGGAGAACCTGGTGTTGGTAAAACAGCGATTGCAGAAGGCCTCGCTTTAAAAATTCTCGAAAGCGATGTGCCAAACAAGCTGAAAAACAAGAAAATATACCTGCTCGACGTATCCTCGCTTGTAGCGAATACCGGTATCCGCGGTCAATTCGAAGAACGTATGAAACAACTGCTTCAGGAACTGCAGGATAGACAGGACGTTATTGTATTTATTGATGAGATTCATCAAATTGTAGGTGCCGGATCTGCCGAAGGCTCCTCTGACGCCGGTAACATTATGAAACCGGCACTGGCCCGGGGCGAAGTACAGATTATTGGTGCTACTACCCTTGCTGAATATCGGAAAATCGAAAAAGATGCCGCTCTCGAGCGCCGCTTCCAGCCGGTTATGGTCAATGAACCAAACAGCACGGATGCCGTTGCGATTCTTAATGGCCTGAAGCCGAACTACGAAGCCTATCATCAAGTATCTTATACAAAAGAAGCCATCGAGGCATGTGTGGCTCTTTCCAGCCGCTATATCCAGGATCGTTTTCTTCCGGATAAAGCCATTGACCTGATGGATGAAGCAGGTTCTAAGATTAACCTGCTCCACAGCAGCGATGATGAACTTGAAATTCAAAGCCGTCTGGAACAAATTGCGGCAGAAAAAGAAAAAGCAACCCAGCAGGAGAACTACGAAAAAGCAGCAAAGCTCCGTGATGAAGAAATCCGTTTGATCGAACAGCGTGATAAAGCGGCAGCCGGAGAATCCGTCAGCCAAAGCAAAGCAGAAGTAACGGTAGACGTGATCCAGCAGATTATTGAAAACAAAACCGGTATTCCTGTCCGTCGTCTTCAAAAAGACGAGCAGCAGAAAATGAAAGATCTTCCAGAACGCCTGAATGCCGATGTCATCGGCCAGGAAAACGCCGTGCAGAAAGTGGCAAGAGCCATTCGCAGAAACCGCGCCGGCCTCCGCCGCGGCAGCCGCCCTATTGGATCTTTCTTATTCGTCGGTCCTACAGGCGTAGGTAAAACCGAACTATCCAAGTCTTTGGCCAAAGAAATGTTTGGAGACAGAGAAGCCATGATCCGGCTTGATATGAGTGAATATATGGAAAAGCACTCCGTATCCAAGCTTGTTGGTTCTCCTCCGGGCTACGTCGGCCATGAAGATGCAGGTCAGCTTACAGAAAAAGTACGTCACAAGCCATACAGCATTATTCTTCTGGATGAAATTGAAAAAGCGCATCCTGATGTGCAGCACATGTTTCTGCAGATCATGGAAGACGGCCGCCTGACCGACAGCCAGGGCCGCACTGTAAGCTTTAAAGATACGGTTATCATTATGACTTCCAACGCAGGAACTGAACTGAAAAAAGTCAGTGTTGGATTTGGCAGCCAGGATGATGAAGAGCCGAAAGTAACCGAATCTCTTAAAAACTCCTTTAAGCCGGAATTTCTCAACCGTTTTGACAGCATTGTGAAATTCAGCGAGTTGAAACGCGAAGACTTGATTACTATCGTTGACATTATGCTCTCTGAAATTGTAGAAGCTGCACAAGAACAAGACATGAAGGTAGAAGTGTCCGATGAAGCAAAAGCAAAACTTGCTGATCTGGGCTACGATCCAGCCTTTGGTGCCAGACCACTCCGCCGTGTTATCGCAGAACAGGTCGAAGACGGCATTGCGGATCTCATGCTTGATGAAGACAAATTAGAGCATATTACCGTCAGCTTAGTTAATAATAAAATCAGCGTGGCTAATCACGCCCACGTATCCTCCCAACAATAAGATTCAAAAAAAGCCGAAGACCCTGTACGAAGGGTCTTCGGCTTTTACATATGCTTTATTTGAACCAGCCTTTTTCTTTAAAATGGGAAATCGCTTCAATCCGGTTGCTGACCCCAAGCTTGTCAAAAATAATCGATATATAGTTTCTGACCGTACCGTTTGTAATAAACAGTTCGCTGGCGATTTCTTTTGTATTTTTGCCATCCGCAATCAGCTCGATTACCTGCTTTTCCCGATCCGTCAGCGGGTTATCGTTCTGAAAAACCATATCAACGAGCTCCGGCGCGTAGACCCGGCGTCCTTTCATAATAACCCGGATCGAATCGGCCAGCTCTTCACTCGGACTGTCTTTCAGCAGATAACCGCCTACTTCTGCCTTACGGGCCCTTTCAAAATAACCGGGCCTGGCAAATGTCGTTAGGATAATTATTTTGCAGGGATGGTCTTTCAGCTCTTCTGCCGCATCCAGGCCGCTTTTTACCGGCATTTCGATATCCATGATACAAACGTCCGGATCATGCTGATTGACAAGCGTGACTGCTTCCTGGCCGTTTTTTGCTTTGCCGATAACCGTCATGTCTTCTTCCAGGTCCAAAATAGAGCCGAGGGCCCCTAAAAGCATTCCCTGATCTTCTGCAATCACTATCTTTATCATGCCATCCCCTCCTGTTTTATCTGCGTTACAACAGTAGGTACCCGAATGTAGAGCTCTGTTCCCTCTTTGGATACTACCGTAAGGGTGCCGTTTACAAACTCCAGCCTCTCCTCCATTCCACGGAGGCCATTTTTCTTCGTAGGATCTATTTTTTCCGTTATTCCGGTTCCGTTGTCCTTGACGCGGATACTCAGCTCATCCACAGATTCATAAAGCTCTACAAAACATTTGGTCGCCTTGCTGTGCTTTACAATATTGGTTACTGCCTCTTTCAAGCACATGCTGAGCACATTTTCTACAAGCGGCGGCGTCTTCTTGAGCAGCATTTCGTCTTTAATAGTAAATTCCACCTCTGCCGCTTTTAAAACCTGTTCGATACGGATTAATTCATCTTTTAGTTTGGTGCCGCGCATGTCCGATACCATTTCACGGACTTCTTTTAAAGCGGTCCGCGACGTCTGGCTGATATCACTGATTTCCCGTTTGGCTGCTTCCGGATTAGCATCAATCAGCTTGCCCGCCAAATCACTTTTTAAACCGACAAGCGACAGCTTCTGTCCGAGCGTATCGTGAAGATCTCTTGCAATCCGCTGGCGTTCTTCCATTACAACCATCTGGGAAATCTTCCGGTTGGCATCCTTAAGCTGGCTTTCCAGCTTTTCCCGCTTGTTACGGTTGAACGTGTTAAAAGGAAGCAGAATAATTCCAATTACGCTGATAACGATAAACGGAAACTGGGAAAGAAACAGTTCGTTTTCCATGAAAAACATAATATTAATGGTCGCAATGGCTGTTATTAAATGAATACCGTATAAAATATAAAAGCCTGTTTTGTGCTTCACATTTCCTATAAAAAAGGCCAGGAAGAGAGAAAAATAAACATAGCCGTAAAAAAGCGTCATAATAATGCTGATCGCAATCGCAATGCCTACCCAAAAATAGACAAGCCATCCCGATGATATAAAGGTTAAACGATAAGCAACGAAAAACAGCAGTATAAAAATCACGCCCAGAATAATTTCAGGAGCAGTGGACGAACGGATAATAAAATAAAACGGCAGCAAAAAGAAAATGATCCAGACATACGTACTGAGCCATGTATTTTTCGGAAAAATTTGATACCAGTTATTCATGGCGGTCTCCTTAAAGGTTTGTGCCTTTTGTTTTTTTGTATCTCCTACTGTAAGTATATCAGACAATTCTCTTATTCCCCCTCTGCAGAATCGCTCTTTTATTCTATGTTGCAAATCTGCATTCTATAGAAAAAAAGCCATTCCCGTTTGTAAGGAATGGCTTTTTATGGTGTTATTTTTCCTGTAAGCTTGATTTTTCCCTGTTTAGTATCAAGTTTTCTTTTAATGCGGCTTTCTTCATTTCCCGAAAACCGACGAAGGTTTTATTTTTTTCATCATAAAGGCGGAAACGAATGGATTTTAAACTCGAACCAAGCGTGATCGTAGTTGCCTGTTGAAGAGGCGGTGTTGATTCATGAGCCTGCTCGAGGTTATAGTTCGGCACGCGCGGGCTGAGATGGTGTACATGGTGATAGCCAATATTACCACTTGCCCACTGAAGTACCTTTGGAAGCTTGTAAAATGAACTGCCATCTACTGCAGCTTTTACAAAATCCCATTCGCTTTCTTCTTCAAAATAGGAATCTTCAAATTGATGCTGTACATAGAAGAGCCAAATACCCAGCGAACCGGAAACAAATAATATTGGTCCCTGTACGAGCAGAAATGCCTGCCATCCGACAACAGCAATCAATACACCGTAAACAGCCACAATGGATGCATTAATAACATACGTGTTTATGCGTTCTTTGCGTTTTGGACCTTTACGGTTGAAACGGTTTGTAATAAGAAAAAGATAAAACGGGCCGAGACCGAACATCACAAGCGGATTGCGGTACAGGCGGTAGGAGAACTTTTCAAATGCTGATGCTTCTTTGTATTCTTCTACAGTCATCACCCAGATATCGCCAACGCCGCGCTTATCTAAATTACTGCTTGTTGCATGGTGAATGGAGTGCTCTCTTTTCCATTTTTCAAAAGGAAACAGCGTAATAATTCCTGTTATTGTACCCAGAATCGAGTTGGCCTTTTTGCTTTTGAAGAAAGATTGGTGGCAGCAGTCATGAAAGATAATAAAGGTTCTTACGACGAACCCGGACGCTATAATGGATAAGGGAAGACTGAGCCAGATGGAAATTGATAAGCTCTGATACGCCAGAAACCATAAGAGAAAGAATGGAACGATTGTATTAACGATTTGTTTAATGCTTTTTGCCTGGTCTGATTTTTCAAACGGTGCTACTGTTTTTCGTAATTGAGCCTGCTTTGCTTTACTCATATATAATCTCTCCCATTTCGATAGGCGTGTGTGTTTATTAGCTATACCTTAATCATATAGAGAAATTGTAAAAGATATAAGACATGAAAGTCAATTGCTTGTATGACAGTTGTCATATATTTTTTTCCTGTTAATTCCCATCATACAGCGCTTTTCTTTCAACATCTGCCATAAAACCTTCATTTGTTCTCTATGAACGTGCTGTGCTATGCTTTTCATTAGATACTATGGAAAGGAGCACCCGAACACATGCGTTCTATGCTGAAACCTCTGCGTCTCACCGGAATTATTGAAGGAATATCATTTGTTGCCCTGCTGTTCTTAGCGATGCCCCTTAAATATATGGCTGGAATGGATATGGCCGTAACGATCGTAGGAGCAGCCCACGGCGGCCTCTTTACTATTTATATTGCTCTTGTTCTTGTCGTATGGGTACAGAGACGCTGGTCGTTTCTGCGAGCTTTAGTTGCTATGGCCGTCTCCGTGATCCCATTCGGTCCGTTTATTTTTGAAAAAAGTCTAAGACGGGAAGAAGAAACAGGAATCACCCCTCTTACTTTCGGGCAGTAATACAGAAACATCAGAAGCCTGTCCGTTTGAAACGGAGCAGGCTTTTCTGCCGCTTGAAGGTAGTTGTCGTATTTTCCGTGTAAACATGATATAACAGATACAGATTGTTTTTTTGAAAATGCAATTAAAGGAGTACATATGATGATTGAATGGAAAAACCTGCTGCGCGGCTTTATCATGGGCACAAGCGACGTGATTCCCGGCGTAAGCGGCGGCACCATGGCTTTAATACTTGGTATTTATGCCCGGTTGATTGACGGTATTAACAAACTAACAACAAAAGAATGGAAAAGCCAGCTCGGCTTCTTTATTCCTCTCGGTATCGGTATGGGTACGGCAATTCTTGCACTGAGTAATGTGATCGAGTGGCTTCTAGCTGATTATCCGGAACCTACTTTTTCTCTTTTTATCGGGTTAATTCTAGGGACAATTCCCTTTCTTATGAGAGAAGCAGACTACCGCAGAGCTTTCACTGCCAGGCACTATGCTATTTTAGCTGTTGCGGCTGCTATTGTCATCGCTTCAGGCTTTTTCCAGGATGGCCCTGGTGAGATTATGACCTCTATCGGAGCAGGCGGCTATGTATTCTTATTCTTTGCAGGCTGGCTCGCAAGCTCTGCGATGCTGCTTCCCGGTGTGAGTGGATCGTTTGTGCTCCTCATTATTGGAGCCTACCCTACCGTAATTGCGGCGGTCTCTTCTTTGAACCTTCTCGTTCTCATCGTGGTAGGCCTTGGTATCGTAGTCGGTATTCTAATCATGAGCAAATTTATTCATTTCCTGCTTCGTAATCATTCGGTCGGAACGTACGCTACGATGATCGGACTGTTGATTGGGTCGCTTTTCGTTGTCTTTCCAGGTATTCCGGGAAGTATCGGCCTCTTTTTTGCCAGTGTGGTCATGTTCCTGCTTGGACTTGGCCTTGCGATTATTTTAGGTCAGATTAATAACAGAAAAGTATAATACAAAAAACACCCGGCTTCATGGGTTCTCTGTTCTGACAGAGTACCTGAAGCACCGGGTGTTTTTTTGATAGAGGAAACGGCCTGTATGGCTCATGCTCTATTTATTTTCCGTATCAAAAAGATAAATAACAAAATAGCGGGCGGCGCAATGAAGATAAAAGACAAAAAGCCAATGGCTGGAGGCAGAAAGATAAGACCTGTTAAAATACCTGCTGCCATCACCCATAACACCCGCGGGGAAATAACATGATCAGATGCCAAAGTGGGTCCCCCTCCCATTCTCATCAAAAATTATTCAGACACTGATACGAGGTCTGCCTGGATAATGTAGCGGTCCGGAGCATTGCCCAGATAATCCAGTGGATAGCAGGTCGTTAGTGTTAACGTTGGCGTCTCTTTATCTACAATGACTGTCCGGTCGTCTTTATCTGTGATCCACGTTTTTGATATTTCGTATTCATACCGTCTGCCATCGTAGTCCAGCGTCAGCATGTCGCCGCTCTCCAGTTCTCCCAGTTCCGTAAAGACGGTGTCTCTATGGCCGCTCAGCACCGTATGACGCTTCTGGTCGGGTGTCGTCGTCCATTCGCTCACATACATACCGACGCCCTGCTTTAAGGTAGCATCATCTGCCCCCCAGAACGTTTGATAGGCATTTTCAATTTTAGGAATTTCCAGACGGGCCATCTCCTCGCCCTGCTCGTAGCCGGTCACCTCGTCACTCATTAAAGGAGCGGCTTCCTGTGCAGCCGGCTCAGTACCGGCTGTCTCTTCTGCAGGAGCTTCCTCGGCTTCCGCCGTATTGGTTTCATCCGGAGCTTCTGTTTCGCTTTCTTCTATTGAAATAGTTTCAACCGATTGGCTTCCCTGCCACCATTGATAACCAAAATAACCGGCCACAGCCAGACCCGCGCACATAATCAGCATATAGAGTTTTTCCATGTCGGCCCCCTCTTTTATGTATGATCCCCATTATACGGCAAGAAGCTGTATTCTTCCAGAATGAGTAAATTAATAAAATCCTTATGAAATTCTCATCATTTTCTCATAGAGCATTCAGGATTCTTTCATTTTTGACCTTTATGATTAGGGTAACAAATCAAACGAGGAGGAAATGCAAAATGAAAAAATTTATGATTGCCAGTGCATGTGTAATAGGTCTTGGAGGTGCTGCAGTAGGGATGAATCAATTTTCAGTATCCGCCGATGATGACGAAGTTGTTGGCGGCGTATCGCAGGAGCAGACGGAAAGCCAGGAACAAAATAACACTAACAGCGGTCTTCTATCCGTTGAGGAAATCAGCGACATCGCTACCCAGGATTATCCGGGCAAAGTAGTGGATATTGACCTTGATTCTGATGATGGCGTAAAGAAATACGAGCTGGATATTATCGGAGATGAATATAAGTATGAAGTAGAATACAATGCAGAAACCGGCGAATTTATTAAAGAAGATGACAAGGAAAAAGTCAGGGCATCAGAAAGCACGCAGGCGGCTGGCAGTAGTGCTGCGGCAAACAGAGACGATAATGAAGCCGGTGACGACCAGGTGCGCAAATCTGCTTCTTCCACCAATGGACTGGCTGTAAGCATGGATGAGGCAAAAACCATCGCTGTAAAAGAAGTTGGAAACGGAGCTTCCGTTAAAGAAATTGAACTCGATGACGATGACGGCAGAGTGCACTATGAGATGGAGCTTTATGACAACCATAACAATGAAGTAGATATTGATGTCGATGCAGAAACCGGTGACATTATGAAAGTCGACTACGACGATTAATATTCGGCTCCCCGTTTTCCAATCAAAAACAGCTTAAATGAAATCAAAAAAACAAAGCCATGAAATTCACGGCTTTGTTTTTTAGCTGTTATTAACTACGTGCAAATCTGCGACGGAAGAACAGCATGCCGCCGGCTGCTGCAGCTGCAAGTGCTCCTGCAGCAGCATAAAATGGATTGTTTGTGGCTGTATCAGGAAGTGCGCCGCCCTCTTCCATCTCTTCTTCTATGAGCGCGTCCATCGGTATTGCACTATTCACTACTTCTTCTGGTACAACGATTTCCTCTACCCCGTTAAAGTTAAATACGGACATATCCAGACGCTGCACAATATTAATGCTTTCCTCTTCTATAGATAGATCCATGTCCATATCCATGGTAGTTTCCGTCATATAGTATGTGTCTTTGTCTATCGTCATTACATAATGAAGATCATTCACCGTGATATCTTCAAAAATTGCGGCAGCCATCATCCCGGTGTCTTCTTCAGGCACAAGGGAAGCAAGCATTTCTTCAGCAGATTCCATCAGTTCGTCTCCTTCTCCTTCATAGGTAAGGACGTAACTGTCTCCCGCATCTTCCACGGACATATCTTCTCCAAGAGCAGCAGTCTGTTCCATCTGTACTCCGCTTTGAGACATAGCCATCAGTTCGTTAATGTCTCCTGTAAATGAATCATCCAGCTTAATCCAGCTTCCATCTATATCCTGCTGGTAAAAGCCATCTTCTGTCCAATAGGAATCAAGCGTCGTCTCTTCTTCTCCCTCCATTGAAGTAGTCGCTGTCTGCTTCATGGAAAAAGGATTCATTACTACATCTTCTGTAGAATGGGTCGTCGTCGTAAACGTGCCGCCTTCCATCATCGGATCGGTAATCGTCTGTTCGAGCATCGTTTCACTGGAATAGCTTTCCAGCTCCATCATTGCTTTGTTTGATTCTTCGAGAATAGATGCTGCATCCGGTGTTTCCTCTGCAAAAGCCTGGGATGGAAGAGCGACTGCTGTTGCGGCTGCTAGTGTAGTAAGTACTGCGGCTTTCTTTTTCATTTGTTAAACGCCCCTTGTCTGATTGTTTGTATGTATGATCTAGGCTGGTATACTTATTTCTAAAAAAATAAGTAAGTACTTTATTTATGCCCTAGATTTCCAGCTGCTAAACTTATTTTCCTTAATTTGTTAAAAAAATCCTCCAGTAGTCAACTGGAGGATTCTGCTTAATACGTTTCTTCTTTTGCAGGAGGAAGAGACGTAGTTACCTGCGTGCCGGCAATAAAGTCATGTATTGCCCGCTTATCTTCGCGGATTGCCACCATAAATATGGATACGATAACACCTATACCTAATGTAAGCAGGTAGACAAGTCCGCTTACTATTACCCGCATCAACATGGTACCAATCCCTACATTGCTTCCATCGACTTTCATGATGCGTATGCCTAACGCTTTCTTACCAACCGTATAACCGGACCAAAGTACCGGCAGGGCTAAACTGTAAAGAAGGCTAATACTGTTGTTTGCAAAATCGACCCCAACATCCCATCCTTCATCAGGAGCAGTTGTATTTCCTCCAAAAATAGCGATAACAATCAATCCAATAATAAATCCTGCGATTCCGACAATAAAACCATCGATAATGTTAGCCGCAAGACGCCTCCAAAAACCACCCGGCTGTCCTGTCATATTTATCTCCTCCTTATTTTATTTACATTTTATACCTAGTATCTACTATAATAGAATAACATTTTTCACCTCTTATTTTCCAATTTTTTGTGAACATCTTCTAAGTAAAACGAAAAAGCTGCCTCTTTAAAGAGGCAGCCCGGATATCAATCAGCAAACACGTGCTTACCGATGGATAGTCTTGGCGTTCTTGTGAAAATCCATGAAGACGTAGCATCTACCGGATTGTAATAATAATTTGCGCCGGCTGATGGATCCCATCCGCCCCATGCGTCTTTTACTGCCTGGTATGCTGTCGCATCCGGAGTTAAGTAATACTGCCCGTCCTGCACCGCAGTAAATGCGTTTACCTGATGGATAACAGTTGAAGCAGAGGATGGAAATTCTGAAGACTCTATTCTATTTTTGATAACAGCTGCTACAGCTACCTGTCCTTCATAAGATTCTCCTCTGGCTTCGCCGTAAACTACCTGGGCGATGGATGTTACTTCATCTAGTTTATTAATAGTAGCAGGTCCTGCAACCCCATCTGCGGGAAGCCCAAAGTCAGCCTGAAACTGCCTTACTGCTTCCGTAGTCAATGGACCGTAGTGTCCGGTGGAAACGGAATTTAAGTAATTCATATTTCGAAGCTTGTCCTGGATATTGATCACTGTTTGATCCTGAAGATGAACCTGTTCATTTGCCTGTGCCTGTTTCGAGTCGATAGAAAAACCTAATATCATAATAAGAGCAATAAAACCCGAAACAAGCCATTTGTTACTAAACATTGAATCCCTCCTTTTCTATTACTTTACCTCAAAGTGAACAAAACAACTTATTATTTTCACTTTTCAGTAATTATTACCTACCCAACATTTTCCTTCTTCATACAGACGTTTCACGTGAAACAAAAAAAGACCCTTCCTGAAAAGGGTCTCCCATGCTGCTTTTTGCTTTCACTTTTAAGAATTTTTTCTATTCTGCTTTTACTAAGAACCAGCCATTTTTCAGGTTTTCTTTGTTATAGGCAAAGCGATTTTTGCTGTCGTCCAATACGGAGCCGCCGGCTGCTTCCACTACTGCCTGTCCTGCCGCAGTATCCCACTCCATCGTTGGCGCATAGCGGGGATAGAAGTGCGCCTGGCCTTCTGCTACCAGGCAGAATTTCAGCGAACTTCCTGCAGAAACAACGTTTACTGTATCATGTGTTTCTTTTAATTCATTAATAAAGCTTTCGGTTTCTTCATTCATATGGGAGCGGCTCGCTACTACTTCCGCCGGGCCTTCCGGAGACAGCGCGGAAATAATCTCCCCCATGCTCCACATGTCGTCAAAAGAAGCAAAGCCGCGGTTGGAGGCCTGGGCTATTTTCACTGCCCCTTTTTTTCCGTACCCTACGTACAACGTATCCAGTGCCGGTGCATAAATAATGCCCAGCACGGGATAGGAATCTTCAATCAGTGCAATATTTACAGTAAATTCGCCGTTCTTTTTAATAAATTCCTTCGTGCCGTCCAGCGGATCAACCAGCCAGAACTTTTTCCAGTTTTTTCTTTCTTCATAGGAAGCAATGGTCCCCTCTTCACTTAATACAGGGATGTCTGCATCCAGTTTCTCCAGACCGGCGGCTATCGTCTGATGGGCTCTTTTATCCGCTATCGTCAGAGGCGAGTCATCTTCTTTATGCTCAACCTCCATATCTCCCGAATATACCTCCATAATATCGATTCCGGCAGCTACTGCTATATTTTTTAATGAAAATATCAGGTCCTTATACATCAAAACATCCTCTCTCTACTTTTCAAGCATCCATACATTATCAGGCTCTAATAACGGCAATAACAAGCAGAATCCAGCCTGCAATAAAGGCGGTTCCGCCAATAGGCGTAATCGCTCCAAGCCAGCCGATGCCTGTAAAAGCCATCGTGTACAAACTGCCGGAAAAAATAACAATACCGGCAAACAGCAGCCAGCCTGCCCAGGCGATAAGCGCACTACCACCTATATGAGCTGCCACCAGCCCTATGGCCAGAAGACCGAGAGCATGCATAATATGATACTGAACGCCGGTCTGATAGACCTCTATCAGCCTTGCACTGATACGTCCTTCAAGCCCGTGCGCTCCAAAAGCACCGAACCCGACAGCAATGGCCGCGTTCAGCGCTCCAAGAATAATAAATAGTTTCCACATAGTTATTCTCCTTTAGGTTTCTGCTTAAAAATCAAATAGACTGCCGTCCGTAGAAGGCAGTTCTTCCTTAGAAACGGTGGGTGCCGGCTGGGAACCGGTGGACTCCTTTACCTGTTGTACCGATGCAGGACGTGCCTCTGGAACCTTCGGTACCGGCTTCCGGTTCGGAGAAGATTGTGCACCCGTATTAGAGGCCAGCAGCACCCCGCAGTAAGCTTCCAGTATGCGTGCATGAGCTTTCACTTCTGCTTCTTCTTCTTTATCTGCATGATCCGAAATCAAAATAAGCTCTTCTTCCATCTTTTCCAACAAAGCCCGAATGGAAATATTCATTAATAAGTCACCTGCTTTCGGCTTTCTATGCTTTGTATAGTATAGCATCTTGTATTGTCACGGTTAAGTAGCAACTCTGTGACCATGTTTGAAAAAGTATGATACTATACAACAAAATGGAAAAAAGGAGGCTGCGCAGTGAAAATTAGAAATGTAGTCATTTTTATTCTGGGCGTATTGATTGGCATTTTCGTCCTCGTTCCCCTCCTCACCCTATAAAAAAAGGCCGCCCTTTTTCAGGACCGCCTTTTTGCTTACTACATAGATCTCACTGCAATGGTACATCGGGATACACAAAGCAGTTTCTCTTCTTCATCTGTCAGCTTAATTTCCCAGACCATCGTAGATCGCCCTACGTGGAGGGGAACACCCACTGCTGTAACCATTCCATCTTTTTTGCTTCGAATATGATTGGCGTTTATCTCCAGGCCTACAACGAACTGTTTATCCTGATCGACCAGGTTGTAGGCTCCAACGCTTGCTGTTGTTTCGGCAAGAGCTACTGACGCGCCTCCATGAAGAAGTCCAAACGGCTGCTTTACTCTCCCATCCACCGGCATTTCCGCCACCACTTTTTCTTTTTCGAGCGTCACGATACGAATATTCAATGCCTGCATTAACGTGTCATACTGCTGCTCTTCTGCCATTCCAATCACTCCTTTTACTTTGTGAGATTCATGAAATCTTCTGTATCCTTAAGCAGGCTTTTCGCCGCATTCTTCCAAAAATCGACTGTCGTAATATCTTCGTTCAAGTGCTTCCAGGCAAGATCTTCTGTCGTCATACTTGCCGTGTCCCGGAGAAGCGCTGTGTATTTTTCTTCAAAGGCCGCTCCTTCTTGTTTTGCCTTATCGTAAAGACTCATGCTGAATAAGTAGCCGAATGTATAAGGGAAGTTATAAAACGGAACGCCTGTCATATGAAAATGGAGCTTCGATGCCCAAAAATGGGGGTCATAGGAATGCAGCTTGTCGCCGTAAGCTTCCCTCTGGGCTTCCGTCATAATTGTACTAATATCAGCGGCCGACAGCCATCCATTTTTTCTCGCTTCATAGTACCTTGTTTCAAACAGGTACCTGGAGTGAAGGTTCATAAAAAATGCCATGCCCCGGTTAATTTTGGCATCCAAAAGCGATATTTTTTCTTCGGTTGTTTTAGCTGCTCTAATCGAGGCATCCGCAATAATCTGCTCCGCAAACGTTGAGGCTGTTTCCGCCACGTTCATGGCATAGCGCGTGGAGTAATAAGGCAGGCCTTCCATCACATGCTGATGGTAAGCATGGCCGATTTCGTGGGCCAATGTTGCCAGGTTGGACGGCGTTCCTTCATACGTCATGAAAATTCTAGTTTCATTGCTTACCGGAAACGTGGTACAGAATCCGCCCGGCCTTTTGTTTTCCCGGTCTTCTGCTTCGATCCAGCTGTTTTCAAATGCCATTTTGGTAAAGGAGGCCAGCTTCGGGCTGAAGTCTTCAAACTGTTCCGTAATCAGCTTCGCTCCTTCGTCGAACGACATACGCGGCATCTCCTGCTGGGCCAGAGGCGCATGAACATCATGCCATTCCAGCTTTTCCACGCCCATTAAAGCGGCTTTACGCTCCATGTATGTATACAGCAGCGGCTTCATGTCCTCGATAGCACTCCACATCGCGTCCAGTGTATCTTTGCTCATCCGGTTAATCAGCAGCGGTTCTTTTAAAGGATCTTCCCACCCTCTCTTTTCATAAAGGCCCAGGCGGAAACCGGATAAATGATTAAGCGTTTCGGCAAACAGATCTGCTTTTTCGCCCCAGGCCGCTTCCCACTTTTTAAACATCATCTTTCTTGTTTCCCGGTTACTGCTCTCTAATTTATTCTGTGCCTGCCCGGCTGACAGATAGGACGTTTTCCCGTTTTCTTCGAATGGGATCGAAAGTGACCGTACGAGGCTCTGATACATTTCACTCCAGCCGTGATATCCGTCCTGGGAAAGTTCTCCGACAAGTTTTTCCTGTTCCGGCGGTAACTTTTCATCGGCCCACTGCTTTTTTTCTTTCAGGGCAAAAGCTATCGGCTTTCCTTTTTCTGTGTGCTGCAGTTTCTCAAAAAGCACCGGATCCATTTTGGCAATATGGGCATCCAATTCGGAAGCACAGGCGCCGATCCGTGAACGAAACGGTTTAATATTGCCCTGCCACTGCCGGGCCTTCGTATCGTTCATATCCTGGGCATTTAAACAGCCGATAAAAGCAGAAATTTCTTGAAATTCTGCCGACAGCTGCTGCAGGTCTGTCAGCAGCGTAAGCCATTCTTCAGCTTCCTTCTCATCTTCAGGAATCTTCACAGCCACAAGCTTTTCTTCAAGTGTAGTCAAATGCTGGTGAAAGGAATCGGTGTATTCACGCAGTTCGGTTGAATCACTGCCTCCTGAAAAGATAGAATCCAAATTCCACTGCAGGGATAAAGAGGTATTCATTACCATTCACTCCTTTTTATTTCGGTTTCCGTAATAATAGTATACCATATTTTTTTTCAGCACTTGGGCACCGCGTATAGAAAAAAGGCACCGCTTTTCATTATAAAAGCAGTGCCCTTGGGCTCAGATATTAGACAATCGTATAGCCGAATCCTTCGATCTTGGCATAATTTTCTTCGTCTACTACCCAATACTTATTGTTATTATCTTCTACAACGACTTCTTTAGCGGCAGCGGCTTCTTTAGCAGCTTCCTTTTCTTCGAACTTTACTGCCGGAATCTGCATATCATCAATGAGAATATAAGCCATGCTTACAACACCTCCGTAGTGATAGAAATACCCGTTGTAATCTATCATTAAACGAAGAAGAAAGACTCATTTTTAACTTTCCAGTTCCCCGAGTTTTTTTAAGTGGGGCTGCAGTTTATCCAGACTTTCTTTAGGTATGGAACGCTTTGGCACGTTCATCTTTTTTTCTTTTGATGTTTTTTTAGCCGCCAGCACGGTTCTAATGCCGGCTATGTTCAAACCCTGGTCAATAAGCTCTTTAATATCGCTGCACCGGTCAATATCTGCTAGTGAAAACAGCCGTTGATTGCCCTGATTTCTTTCCGGAGAAATCAGCCCCTGTTCTTCGTAGTATCGTATTTGGCGCGCCGATAGATGAGTTAACTCCTGCACTACGCTGATAGGAAAACATGCGGTATGGCGGGGTATATGGCCTTTCACCCTGCTCTCCTCCTTCTCTCCATTCAAGGTGTTTTCACCTTGTCCGGCTATTTAAATGAGCGTACACATCATGAAGTGTTTCAAACCCCTGTTCCATCGTCTGCTCGACGGCCTTTTTCCACAGTTCGGCCGTCATCACTGCATCTCCCAAGGCATTATGCCGGTTTTCTACAGGGATCTTATAATGTCCGCACCAATCATCCAGCGTGTGGAGGGCATGGTCGGGAGCCGCGATTTTCATCAAAAAAGACGTATCAAGCAGGCGGTGTTTAAAACTCGTACCAATCGCCTGATACGTGGCATGCTGCAGAAACTTTCTTTCATGACTGGCATGATGGGCAACAAGAAGGTCCGTCTGCGCAAAATTATAAAATGAGGTCAGCGCGTCTGCAAGCAGCGGAGCCTCCCGCAGTTCTTCTTTATTTAAACCGGTAAGCTCTTCAATTTCTTTCGATAGAGCGTCTGGTTCCTGAACTGTAGTGTAAAACGTTTCATCTGTCTGTACTTTGCTGTTCTTAATTTTAACGGCACCGATAGAAAGAATTTTGTCGCCCCCATCTGGATAAAATCCGGAAGTTTCCAGGTCCAGCACGGTGATCCGAAGGGACGAAATAGGCTTTGTCAGCGGCTGTTCTGCTTTTAATTCTTTTTGCAGATGTCTCATGAAAGACTGATGCTGAGGGTTGGACTGGTCTACTCCTGAAAAGTGACGGACCCACTGAAACATATTATTCATTACCATTACTGGTCACCTGACTCCATATGTTTTTTAGTCTGTTGAAATAGATGTTTTCCCTCTTTTAACGCTTTCTTCAACTGCTGCTTTTCATCTTTGTTTAGTTGTTCTACCGGCACATAATGCACGTCCTCATACGTTTTCTGCTTTTTTGAAAAAGAAGCCCGCAGGTTAAGCATATGATTGAAATGATCCTTTTTCCCCTGCACAAATGGATATTTTTCACTGGTCTGATCCATGCGGCTTGCTGTTCCGGCCTCTTGAATACCTTCTTTTATCGCCAGCAGCCTCATCGCATGAACATAAGGAAAAAAGCCGACATCTTTAATGTGCATAGATCCTGTATAAGGACCTTTATCGTCAGGCAGCAGCCGGCCAAAAGCATTGACTCCTTTATGCAGATACGAAGTATTTTCAGACATCCGCTTTAATAATACCGGGTTTTCCTCTGCCTTTTGAAATACATGACTTTTGATTTCTTCCAGGAAATCCGCTTCGCCTACGAGCGTTCTCGCATCCACAAATGTCAGCAGATGCCGGAGCGTTTCCCACGTATCTGTTTCAATCCAGCCGTCAATCTGTTCCTTCCATCCATCTATACTGTGGCACCAGCGGGGATGAGAGGCCATTACTTTGCCCTCGCAGCGGGGATAGCCGATATAAGCCATACCTTCGCGTATTTCTTCACCTATTTTTAAAAAATAAGACTGGTGCTCTTCATCACTGCCTTCAAATACAATCCCATGGTCCTGATCGCTGAATGTCGCCTGCTCTTTGCGTCCGGCGCTTCCCATTAGAAAAAAAGCAAAGTGAGCGGGAGAAGGTCCCCGCTCACTTTCTACTTTTTGTATAGCAAGAGCAATGGTTTCCTTAATCCACTCATCATGTGCGTCATTGAGTTTCATTGGATCTTCTGCAATCTCGTTTACCTGGGACTCTTTGAGCTGTTTAATTTCTTCATAGGACTCATAAGAAGGTGACAGAGGGCCTTTGCCCTCCTGCGGAGATACGGAAGATTTTGTCATATTAAGCTCCTGTCTTGGATTCAGAATTTTTGGATTCTGCTGCTTTCAATGCTTCAGGATAACCATAGCTTCCGTGTTCACTTATATCAAGACCCATAATTTCTTCTTCTTCAGAAACTCTAAGGCCGCCTGTAATTCCTTTTGTAATAAGAAGCAGTACGTAAGCTGCGACAAAAGCGAAGATTCCGCATGCCAGAACGCTGATAGCCTGAACACCAAGCTGGGTAAGGCCGCCGCCGTAGAACAAACCGGCACGCCCGCCATTCATTTCTGCTAATGCCGGTGTAGCAAAAAATCCTGTAGAAAGGGTACCCCAGATACCTGCTGCTCCGTGAACAGAGATAGCGAAGATCGGGTCATCAATGCCAAGCTTCTCTACGAGCTTCATGCTTCCAAATACAATCAATCCGCCAATGATACCAATAACAACTGCGGCCCATGGATCAACGAATGCGCAGGAGGCTGTAATAGCTACAAGTCCTGCAAGTGCACCGTTTAACATAGTCGGTACATCCGGCTTGCCGATAACCGCCCATGCGATAAGAAGAGCTGCCACAGCACCACCTGCTGCTGCAATTTGTGTATTCAGGGCAACAAAGCCAAAGAATGCGTCGTCTACGCCGAATGTACTACCGGCGTTAAATCCAAACCAACCTACCCATAATAGAAGAACACCAAGAGCGGTAAATACCTGGTTATGTCCTGCTAACTCATTAGGAGAACCATCTTTGTTAAATTTACCGATACGCGGCTTAAGTAAAATGGTTGCCGCCATCGCAGCCATTGCACCAGTTAAGTGAACAACTGTCGAACCTGCGAAATCCTGCTTGCCAAGTTCGCTGATCCATCCTCCGCCCCAGATCCAGTGAGCAACCACCGGATAAACAACTGCTGAAAATAGTAGAGCGAATACAATGTAAGCTGATAATTTAGCTCTTTCTGCAAATCCGCCAAATGCAATCGTTAATGCAATTGCAGCGAAACCAAGCTGAAAGATAAAGTCAACAGAACCTGCCAGCCCATCAAACATTGTAGTAGCGTCCCCGAAGAAAAAGTCAGAGAAGCCGATAATGCCGCCAAGGCTTTCTCCATAAATGAAGCCGTAACCGACAGCCCAGAAAACAAGTGATGCAATTCCGAGTGTGAATACTGTCTTACCGGCGATGTGCCCGGCGTTTTTCATTCGTGTTGAGCCGGCCTCCAAAAGAATAAACCCGCCCTGCATAAGAATAACTAGAATAAATGCGATCATAACCCACAGATTGTTCATTAAAAACATTGGATCCATCTAACAATCTCTCCTCTCAAATGTGAACTTAGTTAACATCTTGCGTTAATGTTATTTTACATTTTAAATTTTCAGAATCTAGTGTTTTGTTAGATAATCTTACATGCAAATAGAATACATGGTTTTTACTGTTTTTTGCTTTTTCTTAGTGCTGCACACATGATAACGGTTTCAATACATAACAAAAAAACTACCTATTTTCAGGCAGTTTTTTTGTAGGAAGTGTCTATTTATTGTTTTTTATTTGTCATAAGGGAAATCATCCGGGTGATACCCATAGCGTTGATCTTCATTCATTCCATCAATAGCCTGAATATCTTCAGCTGTGAGGGAAAAATCAAACACCTGGGCGTTGGCAGTAATCCGCTCCGGGGTAATTGACTTCGGAATAGTAACGACTTTTGTTTCCAGGCACCAGCGGATTAAAACCTGCGCCGGCGTTTTTCCGTGTCTGTCGGCAATTTGTTTGATCGTTTCGTCTTCCAGTAAGTCCCCTCTTCCAAGCGGGCGCCACGCTTCCATCTGAATGCCGTGCGTTTCACAAAACTCCAGCAGCTTTTTCTGCGCGTTCTTCGGGTGATATTCCACCTGGTTTACAGCCGGCGTTACTTTCGCTTCCTTCATTAAGTTCTCCAGATGCTCTTCTGTAAAATTACTGACGCCGATCGCTTTTACTTTTCCTTCTTCATATAGTTTTTCCAACGCGCCCCATGTTTCTTTATACTTACCAGGTACCGGCCAGTGAATAAGGTACAGATCAATAACATCTACGCCAAGATTTTGGCGGGAACGCTCAAAAGCTTCCAGTGTCTGCTCAAACCCCTGTTCATCGTTCCATACTTTTGTAGTTAGGAAAATTTCTTCTCTTGGCACGCCGCTCTCACGAATTGCTTCTCCTACGCTTTTCTCATTTCCGTAAAAAGAAGCCGTATCAATGCTTCTGTATCCATCTTTTAAAGCCTGGAGCACGGCATTTTTTGTCGGTTCTCCAGATTCCGCTTTATATACGCCAAGGCCGACCCAGGGCATGGTGACTCCGTTGTTCAACGATACTTCTGCTGTTTTTATCATAGTAAGTTTCTCCTCTATTTAAATATTTGCTGGAATGGACCAGTCTATTTCCGGCCGTCCCGCTTTCTTCAGAAATGTATTCGTCCGCGAAAATGGTTTACTCCCGAAAAATCCGCGGTGGGCGGCAAAAGGACTCGGGTGGGCGGATGTAATAATCATATGATGGGGATTGGTAATTAGTTCCTGCTTCGACTGCGCATGCTTTCCCCACAATAGGAAAACTACCGGATCTTCTTTTTCATTTATCTTTTTGATAATTTCATTCGTAAATGTTTCCCAGCCTTTGTTTTTATGGGAATTGGCCTCTGCTTTGCGGACAGTAAGAACGGTATTTAACAGCAGGACCCCTTCCTCTGCCCATTTTTTTAAATAGCCGTGGCCGGGAGGCTCCAATCCAAGATCTTCTTCTAGTTCTTTAAAGATATTCTGAAGCGATGGGGGTGTTTTCACTTTCGGCTGCACCGAGAAACTAAGCCCGTGCGCCTGGTTCGGTCCGTGATAAGGGTCCTGTCCCAAAATAACGACTTTTGTATTTTCATAGCTTGTATAGTGAAGCGCATTATAAATATCGTACATATCCGGATACACTGTATGCTCTGTGTATTCTTTTTTCAAAAACTGCCGAAGCTCTTCATAATACTCTTTTTTAAACTCTTCTTCGAGAAGTGGAGCCCAATCATTTTCTAATATGTTCATAGACGATTCTCCTTTATGCGGCATCTGATTTCTATACCCGCTGCCCCTTATATAGAAACGTCCCCACAGTGCAAAAGATAAATGCTTAGAATCCATGAAATGGTGGTATGAGTAACTATGCTCCTATAAAGATAAAAGGAAAGCAGGAGAGGTGAGTTAGTATGGACGATAAAGAAAACAGACGATTTCGATCTGAACGCAGCAAAGATAATCTCGATCCAAGGGACGATCGTTCCTCCAGCCGGGATCCGCTGACAGATGACGACCGCGATCAAAGACGAGAAGAACCAGCCGTGATGGATGACAGGGACAGAGTAGAAGACAGGCCTCCACATGACAGGAACGACCGTCACGAAGACAGCAGCCGCTTTGACGATCGCGACGAACACCGCCGCCGCGATGAACGTCTCGATAACAGAGACCGTGCTGCAGCCGATCGGAAAAAGGATCACCATTATGATGGAAGGCCGGGTGACGGAGGAAAGAACAACAAAGCATTAGTAGCTCTTATATTAGGTATTCTTTCTGTGTTGGCTTTCTTCGTTCCTCCCGTCGGCTTCCTATTAGGTCTTATTGGTTTGATTCTCGGTATTATGGGACTGCGCGCAGTGAAGCGCTCCTTTAAAACAGGCCGGGGTCAGGCTATTGCAGGTATCATCCTGAGTACGATCGGTATGGTTATATCCGGCCTTTTGATTATCATAGGCCTGCTGGCTGTACTCTTAGGGGATAATCTTCCTCCTGAAATACAGGATGAGCTTAATCAACAGATGGAACAGTTTCAAAATTAATAAAAAAAGACAGCTGCACTACGGCTGTCTTTTTTTTTGGTTTTCTGCCTAATATACTTATGATAGACTGTCATAATATGGGAAAACACATTTCTCATTTTCCAAGTACTCTACAAGGACTGATCATCATGACAATCACACTATTAGACAAGTCTTTTACTACTTTTACTTTATCAGAAACTGAAAGCACCTTTTTGGAGAAATGCTGGCACTTTTTGCGGAAACCCTCCGGATCTATTAACGTTTTTCAACCCGTCCTGCCGGGAATGGCCCAGTCCGTTTCCCTTTCTTCCTTAGCCGCTTCCACCCAGCAGGACCTGCTGCTGTTTTTAAGCAGAACTACCTTTATTTATTACGTGTACGATTTCGAAACATTCGCAGAAGACCCTTTTTTTATAGCCTACCTGCAGGAAATACGCCGGCAGGTTCTCGTATAAACGCAAAAGAGAGCCTTTAACGGAAGGCTCTCTTTTGCGTTTGTCGAGAAATTATTCTGTTTTAGATCTCTATACAAAATGCTGATTTCTTTAAATAATATTAAGAGGTAAATATAGGAAAATTGTCCGGCGGCGACTCAGACAGACCAGCCATCGGTGAAGATAAAGAGGTCTGTTTTTTTACTCTTTAGCTGAGCCATGGCCTGTCGAACGCGTCCGCCGACATTGCCTTGTTGGAAAAACATAAATTCTCTCTTTATTATAGTTTATTATTCTTTTTTCAGCGAAGCTTCTCTTAACCGCTTAAGATGAAGCGGTGCATCCATTTGATCGTTTACGACAATCTCAATAAAATGAAGCGTATCCGTCTCATTTAATTGGGAGACCGCCTGCTTTAATTCTTCTGTCGTTGTAACACGTGTTGTGCGGGCATCCGCATAGAAGCTCTTCACCAGTTTAATATAATCCCAGGCAGGAATATCGTTGTATTCGGCCTGAGAGTTATCCGTATTTAAATAACGCTCCACTGTATACCCGCTGTTATTCAGGAAAAAGACTACCGGTTTTACATTCTGCTCCGCCATGGAGCTGAGTCCCTGCGCGGTTAATTGAAAAGATCCATCCCCAATGAATAGAAGCACACGCCTGTCCGGCGCCGCTACCTGAGCTCCAAAGGCCGCAGGAAGTGCATAGCCGATGCTCTGCCAGGATCCCTGGGAAATATACAACGCGTCCTCAGGAAGACGCACATGCGCAAGTCCGTAGGACAGGGTGCCTGTTTCCACCACGAGAATATCTTTTGGCCGGAGAATGGATTGAATGACCGGGTAATACGTTTCGGCCTGAAGCGGCGCTCCTTTATCCGGACGTTCGTCATAAAAGGAAGGAACATAGGATAATTCCTTAAAAGTCCGGCTTTCTTTTAAAAGAAGGGCATCAATAACCGCTTCCATCTTTACTTCACCTGCCGGCTCTCCTTTGATAGACAGCTTTAGAGGCTGCAGATCAATTCTTTTTTCCACCGGAAGCTCTGCCGTAAACTTCGCCATATTAAAATCCGACTCCAACAAGCCGGCTGTAATAATAACGTCGGCCTGTTCAACAAATTTCCGAACGTCCTGGTTACCGAAAGCTCCGCCGTACATGCCAATGTATTGGGAATGCTGTTCATTAAATCCGCTCTTTCCCTGCAACATCTGCGCTGTTGGGATATGCAAATGCTCCGCTAATTGAAGGACTTTTTTCTTTAAATGATAGCGGATCGTGTATATATCCACCAGCAGTACAGCAGATTCAGCCTGCTGAAGCATCTTTATTACCGCTTCTGCCCCTTTTTCAGCCAGATCAGCTGTGCTGCTCTCTGCGCTGCCGAATGGAGGTGGAGCCGCCTCCGTGTTGATCTTTGTGGCGGCTATGTCCTGGGGAATATCAATATAGACCGGTCTTTTCTTCTCTAAAGCAGCCGCAATGGCCGCCGGAATTTCCCGGACAGCATTATCTGCAGTAATTTTGACCGTATAGGCTGTAATTTCACGGTGCATACGCAAAAACACATCATAGTCTCCGTTCATTAACGTATGATGAGCCTTTGTTCCATTTTTCTGCATGGAGGATGCCGGTGAACCGACAATTTCGATTAACGGCACCTGCTCGCTGAAAGCACCTGCCACCGCATTGGCTGCGCTTAAATCACCCACTCCAAATGTCGTAATCAGGGCGGAAAGTCCTTTTACCTGAGCATATCCGTCTGCGGCATACCCGGCGTTCAATTCGTTTCGATTATCAATAAATTGGATAGATTCATATGTTTCGAGTTCATCGAGCAGGGCAAAGTTATAGTCTCCCGGCACGCCAAAAATTTCTGTTATTCCTTCTTCACGTAAACAATCGTATAAATAGCGACTTACCGTTTTCCACTCGGCCATAACACACCTCCTGTAACTTTTTCCTACTAGTACTGTTCCCAAGAAAAGTGCTGTTCAGACAAGGGAGGCGGAAATCAATCGCAGAGCCTTATTTATGATACGGACTTCCCTGATTGATTTGAAAAGCGCGGTAAATCTGCTCCAGCAGCATAACCCGCATTAATTGGTGGGGAAAGGTTAAATCAGAAAAAGACCACGTTAAATCCGCACGTTTTTTTAGAATGTCTCCAGTTCCCAAAGAACCGCCGATAACAAAGGTAAGATGGCTCTTCCCATAAGTGCCGAGATCCTGAATTGTCGCTGCAAGCTTTTCGGAAGACAGCATCCGTCCTTTTACCTCGAGCAGAACAACATAAGTATCTTTTGTAATTTTATCCATTATTTTACTTTCTTCTTTTTCGATAATTTGTAATTTTTCTTTTTCACTGGCTGTGTCTGGGGTTTTCTCATCATTTACTTCGATTATCTGCAGTTTTGCAAATGCTCTCATCCGTTTTTCGTATTCTGCTATGGCTTCTTTTAAATATTTTTCTTTTAATTTTCCAACTGCAATAATAGTAATATTCATTATTTTTTCCTCCCCAATACATTATCCACAATTCTATCCACATATACACAGGCTTCGTTTTCCTATTCTTCGATTTTATACACAGCGGTTTCTCCACAAAAATTACACACTGTGGATAACTCTTCTCCCATTACAACACTGAATACTGGAAACGTTCCGGTTTCTTCAATAGCATCGTCAAGCGCCCTGTCTGTATGGGTTTCGCAGCAGAATATCATTATTTCACCTTCTTTTTCTTCTTTGTCATCATCATATCATTTCTATAAAAAACTATTTATCCACACCATTTTATTAAAACAATTATAAAAATAAGACCATATTCGTTTATTTCTTATAATCGCGGCAGCAAGTTATCCACATGTGAACATTCATCCAATAAAAAAACTCCCTGATCATTATACCATCAGAGAGTCTTTTGTTTCTTTCTATTTAAAATGGCTGTTCTTCTGCCAGTGTTACTTCTGCGGTTTCCCGTGACCCGTCTCTATAATACGTAAGCGTCACGGTTTCTCCAATACCGGACTCTGTGTACAAATACCGTCTTAAATCATGCGTATTCGCTACCGTATCCCCATTCACTTCTGTGATTACATCATTCTCCGCCAGGTCTGCCTCTTCAGCAGGGGAGCCGTTGGAGATCTGAGTGACTACCACACCGGTGTCTACGCCCTCAGGAAGATTCAGCGTGTTCTGTATTTCCGTATTCGGATACTCAGCAAGAGAACGAATACCGATGCCAATCTGCGGGCGCACAACTTCTCCGTTCGTTTCCAGGTCATTGATGACCGGAATGGCTATTGCAGTTGGAATCGCAAATCCAATCCCTTCCACTGCACCTTCTGCTATTTTCATCGAATTAATACCGATGACCTGGCCTCCGATGTTTACTAAGGCGCCTCCACTGTTCCCCGGGTTGATCGCCGCATCTGTCTGGAGTACTTCTGCCTCCCAGTCCGGCTGCCCGTCTCCTGACAAATCTACTGGGATGCTGCGCTCTGTGGCGCTGATAATTCCCTGAGTTACTGATCCGGATAAATCAGCACCAAGCGGATTCCCAATCGCAAGTGCCGGTTCACCTACCTGCAGATTGTCGGAATTGCCAAGCTCTGCTGCTGTTTCAATGTCGGAAGCATCCATTTCAAGTACGGCTAAATCCGTCAATATATCCGATCCTACCACCTCTGCCGAGATTCTCGACTCATCCGCCAGACTGATTTCCACACTCGATGCTCCGTCAATAACATGATGATTGGTTACAACATAGGCGGTTTCTCCTTCTATTTTATAAATTACTCCGGACCCGACACCTTGATCAGCACTCTCTCCTTCTTCAAAAAAGCCGGAAGGATTCTCCTGCACATTAAACACGCCGACTACGGAATCCGAGACCCGGTTTACAGCTTCCGTTATATCGGAATTTACCGAAACATTCACATTCTGCTCGTCTCCGGAGAAGAGCGATTCTGTTTCAGCGCTGTTTTCTCCGTTTTCACTGCCGAAATCCGGATAAACGTCCGACTGATAAATAAAAGGCCCGGCAGCCAACATTACTCCCGCGCCGAATACGGCTCCAAAAAAAGCGGAACCTCCACCGCGCCGACGGTTCCTGCGCCTGCCAAAATTGTTATAATCCTCATCGTTATAGTATCCCATCTATACACCCATCCCCCTTCGACAGAAAAATGTCACGTTCATTAGACTTACGTCTATTTTATGAAAAAAATACCCCCTGCGTCTATAGAAAAGACCTAGGGGGCAATTATAAAGTAACGATGGACGTAGGGGTGACAGGATCAGTGTCAAAGAGATGAATGCTTTCTCCAACTCCATGTCCTTTTTCTTTTAAAATCTGTTCGGCTGTCATCCTTGCTAATTCTTTCATGTTGTTATCTTTACTCAAATGTGCCAGATAAATGCGCTTCGTGCGCTCTCCAATAACATCACACAGGGCATACGCTGCGTCTTCGTTGGACACATGGCCGGAATCCCCAAGAATTCTTCGTTTGACGCTCCAGGGGTACCGTCCCATCCGCAGCATATTCATGTCGTGATTTGATTCAAATACCATCATATCTGCATTGTGAATAACTCCTTTTACGATGTCACTCACATAGCCCATGTCCGTTGCCAACACCAGTTTTTTACCTTCATGATGAAAAGCAAAAAACATCGGGTCTGCCGCATCGTGGGAAACAGGAAACGATTGAATATCCAAATCAGAAAAGATTTGAATCGAGCTCTGGGAAAAATGAAATTTCTGGTCTGCTGCAATTGTTCCTACTAAAGGCTCCATAGCAGCCCAGGTTTTTTCATTGGCATAGATAGGAAGTTTATAACGCCTCGCCATCACGCCCAGACCTTTTATATGATCACTGTGTTCGTGAGTGACCAGAATGCCGTCCAGTTCGGAAGGATCACACGCTGCTTTCATTAACAGCTGTTCGAGTTTTTTTCCACTCAGGCCTGCATCAATCAACAGTTTATTCTTCGGTGTTTCTATATACATGGCGTTTCCGGACGATCCGCTTGCTAGTACACTAAAGGTTAATCCCATCTTACTCTTCACTCCGATTGCTGTTCTTCAGCTTGTTCCGGAGGGTCCTGAGAGGCCCCTTCCTCCGGGTTGTCCGTTTCCTCTATTTCTTCATCAGTAGCGCTTTCGACTTCTGTCATTTCCTGAATCGCGCCGTCAATCGCGTTCACCAGATATTCTTCATCGTCATTGATGGTGATCTGGTACATCGGAGAAAATACCCGGCTGTTGCCGATAGGAGAAAAGAAATTAAAATAACCGATTTCAACTTCTGTCACACTGTCATTGAAGGTGATTAAATTTTCATTTAGAAGCCTTTCGATCGCAAGATAGGGAAGGAACATATCTTTTTTATCATCCTGCTCCTGCAGTTCAAGAAAAATCTGTGAGTACCCGATAATCTGTGAATCTTCATCGAACCTCAGCACCAGCTGATTTTCTTCACTCGTGTAGATAGGAGCATCTTCAAACGTCTGATAAAAGTGCATTTCCCGGTTTTCGTCATCCCATTCTCCGTAAACGTATTCTTCTCCTTCGTACACGTTGTTTTCCACAAAGTTAATAACACTTTCATTAAAAGCTTCCCGTGCTGCTTCGCTGTCATAAGGACCTTCTGGTGTATCATACGGCTCTTCCAGCGAAACTTCAACTAAGTCATTTTCCTCGTTCTCTTCTACATTTTCCTCCCCGACAATGCCGCTGACTTCTTCTTCAATATCAACGACCTGACCGACAATATGGCTGATTTCCTCCATATCTTCAGGGAGATCTTCGGTTACTGTAATATTCATTTCACTCATTCGTTCTTCAATGGTGGCTTCCGCCCGCACATTCAGCTGGCTGCCTGCCCTTTTTTCCATCAGCTGGTAGACGAGAAAAGAGTTAAGCAGCAGGAACGTTACAATAAAAATGGTTTTGGTTCGGCTCCAGTCCATCTTACTCTTCCTCCTCCTCTACTGCCGCGTCAAAAGGATACCATTCACCACCGTACTTAATAAACCAGGAAGGATCAAAGTTCACTACTTCATTATCTTTGCTGACACTGTAGCCGATACGGACATTCTGCACATCTTCCATATCAAACTGCCCCTGCATCTGATCTACAATGTCACGGCCTGATTCCAACGTGATGTTTTCTTCAATATCAATCGGATTGGCATCAAGCTCAAACAATGGCCTCGAGTAGTTTGAAATCTGCCCGCCTGTTTTTACGGCTGTAATGGAGGTCTGGGGTTCTCCGGTATCATACACCGGCACTCCCTGGACGATCATCCGGTAGGTTGCTTCTTCCTGAGTAGCAGAGCTGTCAATATCGTACAAGGTGTACTCATCTGTCCATCCACCCTGGGAATTCACAAAATCAAAGGAAGAGGTAATAACATTTCCCTGATTGCTTTCTGCGCTGTCTCCATATATTGGATTCACATAGTTAAAAGAATCACCGTCTGAGGCTATATTAACCATCCTGCTTCCGTCTGTATAAGAAAGCCCGCCGTTATCTTCCTGGTACTGTTCTACATAATTCGGCTCATTAAACAGCAGCTGCAGAAAGTTATCGGTCGCAATTTCTGAAGTAGTGTAGGAGACCGTGGAATACGTAGCTGTTTCTTCCGGCAGATAGATGTTTCGTTCAATGCCGGACTGTTCCGGCGTTTCTAAAGCGAATACGGAAGGAAAAGCTTCCAGGTTATTTACATATTCGCTGCGGAACTCAGAAAGGCTGAACGTTGTTCGGCCTTCAAACACGCTTCCACCATCCTCGTAGGAGACGAGAAGAATTTTTAAACCGTCGGCATCCGGGCCGTCATCGACCAGGTACATCCGATCAAGCGTCTCAATCGAAGAATAAGGCGTGTCCTCTTCTATTTCAAACAGCTCTTCAATCAGCTCCCCGGCAATGGGAGTCGGGAAAATAATTTCTGCCATTTCCCCGCCGCTGTTTTCAATAATTTCGTTCACTTCGGTACCTGCCTCTTCAGAACTGGTCAGGTTAACGAGATTTTCAATTCGTGATTCCTGCAGGGTTTCATAAAATTCCGTAAAGGCTTCGTCGTTGTTTTCTATGGCTGCCATCTCTTCGTCCTGGTGAAGCACAATCTGCTCCGGCCAGACCGCATCTGCCAACGAACGGGTTTCTCCTACAGGCTCGCTTTCTACATACGTCGTATCTTCAAGCGCTGCGTATTCCGGCTGAAAGGTCCATACCTGATAGGTCAGAACAACGCTTAATACAACGAGCAGGGACAGGGTCCATGATTTCATCCGTTCTATCATTCATCCCCACCTGCTTTTTTATAAGAGGAATACGGAAGCGTAACAGCAATCGTCGTACCTTTCTTCCAAACGCTCTGCACATCGATATACCCGCCGTGGGAATGGACCAGCTCTTTGGCAATCGCCAGGCCGAGTCCCGTTCCACCGAGGTTTCTTGCTCGCGCTTTATCCACCCGGTAGAAACGGTCGAAAATTTTGTTTTGGCTTTCTTTTGGAATGCCTAATCCCTGGTCAATGATTTCAATTTCCACATCCCGGGATTTAGGTATCATTTGCAACGTTATCGTACCCCCGTCCGGAGAGTATTTCACAGCGTTGGAGATAATATTATCAAACACCTGAATCATTTTGTCGCGGTCCATATCCACGTAAATAGGGTACGAAGGAAACTGGCGGTCAAAATAAATATTCTTGTCTTTGTTTATCATCTCAAAGCGGTCTGCAATTTGGTGCATGACTTCTCCTAAGTCTACGGTTTCTGCATTCATTCTCAGGTCATCGCTGTCCATTTTGGAAAGCTGGAGCAGATCATTAACAAGGCGTATCATCCGCTCTGTTTCGTTCTGGGTTACTTTTAGAAAACGCGGTCCCAGCTTTTCATCCTGCATCGCCCCGTCCTCCAGAGCTTCCATATAACTTTTCAGGGTCGTCAGAGGCGTCCGCAGTTCATGGGAGACGTTAGCCACAAATTCCCGTCGTTCGTTTTCGATTTTCTCCTGCTCTGTTACATCATGAAGCACCGTAATTAAACCATTCACAGGGCCATCTTCATTTCGGATAACAGAAAAATTGGCTTCCATTAGAAAGTCATTTTCCTCATCGCTGAAATCCAGCAGAATAGAATCAGAGTAATCATACAAATCACTTGGCGTAATCGTTTCCGATAAGTGAAGAATTTCCGGCAGCGAAGAACCGATAATGTCTTTTTGATCGAGGTTCAGCAGCTGCTCAGCGCGGTTGTTCATAAGGATAATCCGGCCAAGCTCATCGGTAGCGATAACGCCGTCGGTCATATGGGCAAGAACAGAACTCAGCTTTTTCCGCTCGCCTTCCGTAGTGGACTGCGATTCTTTCAGCCGGAGGGTCAAATTATTGAAGGATTGGGCAAGCTGACCGATTTCATCGTTGCCGTATACTTTTACCTGCCGGGAAAAATCGCCTTCTCCCATTACTCTTGCCTGCTTTTTCATATCTACGATCGGCCTCGTAATCGTCTGGGAAAGCAGGATACCTAAAATAGCGGTAATAATAAGCGCAATGATCGTTCCCGTAAAGAGTATCTGGTTGATTTCATCCACTTCATCATAGATTTCATTCATGTTTGCTTCAATGTATATAGCTCCTTGAACGACTCCATCTGCCTCGACAGGGATGGCCATGACACGCAGCCGGTCTCCATCCGGGTTTCTCACTTCTGTAGAGTCAGGCGTACCTAACAGCGCCCGCTTCACTCGTACTTCTGTACTCTGCTGGCCGACAATATAATCATTGTTCCAGTTGGAGGTGCCCAGCACAACCTGATTGGGTCCGATAACCTGAACCTGCGAGTTTTCAATGGAGAAGAATTCCTGAAGCAGGCTTTCTATGTCTTCTTGCAGAGGATCTTCTTCTTCATCCCGGTCCCGGGTCATTTCCTGACGCACGTTGTATTCAAGCAGATCCGCCCGCTCTTCGAGCATATCGTAATGATTGCTCTCGAGCTGGGCTTCCAGCTCCCGGGTAAAATACACCCCGATAACCTGCATCGCAATAAAAATGAGCAGCATAAAAATAGCGATCAGCTTCAGATGGATGGATTTGAAAAAGTTGAAAAACTTCATCGCTACTTCTCCTGGTCCGGATACTTAAGGTAATAGCCGACTCCTCTTCTTGTTACGATCCATAGTGGATAGCTTGGGTTGTCCTCGACTTTTTCGCGGAGGCGCCGCACCGTAACGTCTACCGTTCTAACGTCACCAAAGTAGTCATACCCCCACACTGCCTGTAGCAGATGTTCTCTTGTCATCACCTGACCGATATGGCGGGCCAGATAGTGCACGAGTTCAAACTCCCGATGCGTTAAATCAACAGGATCCCCGCGCTTTAACACTTGGTACGCATCCGGATCTACTGTCAGGTCTCCAATGATAATTTCTTTCTGCTTTGTGGAGCCTTCTTCCGGAGCTACCTGCTGGCGGCGGAGATTGGCCTTCACACGTGCAATAACTTCGCGGTTGCTGAACGGCTTGGTAACGTAGTCATCTGCTCCGAGTTCCAGGCCAAGCACCTTATCGATCTCCGAATCTTTTGCTGTAAGCATAATAATCGGCATGTCATAGGTTTTGCGGATTTCCCGGCACACTTCCATGCCATCCTTAAAAGGAAGCATAATATCAAGCAGAACTATATCCGGATTAAAGGCATTCACTTTTTCAAGAGCTTCATTCCCATCATAGGCACACTCTACCTGGAACCCTTCTTTCTTTAAATTAAATTCCAGTATATCTGCAATGGGCTGTTCATCATCTACGACAAGAACCTTTTCGTCCATATATTTGCTCACTTCCGTTTCTTATTTTCTGCATTCATTATTTTTTCGTACACATGTCTTTAGACTGTTTTTTCCGTAAAAATACACAAACGTGTTACTACTATTGTAACACAGCTGTAAAAACTCTTCGCCCAATGATGTTTTCCTGAAAGAGAGGCCGCAGCAGACGTGCGCTCTACATACCTTTTTCTTATTTCATCCATATGGCTGGGTGTTCGTACATGATGAAAGTACAAAAAAAGCCTGGATATCCTATCCAAGGCTTTTGGTTTTTTCTAAGTGGTGGCTCGAGACGGAATCGAACCGCCGACACGTGGATTTTCAGTCCACTGCTCTACCGACTGAGCTATCGAGCCGTAATCATTTTGTTTTGTAAGTACTATACTTCTATTTATATAAATGGTGACCCGTACGGGATTCGAACCCGTGATACCGCCGTGAAAGGGCGGTGTCTTAACCACTTGACCAACGGGCCGCTGCAGTTCATACAGAGAAGAAATGGTGAGCCATGGAGGATTCGAACCTCCGACCCTCTGATTAAAAGTCAGATGCTCTACCAACTGAGCTAATGGCTCTTGTATGTTTATTGCTTTTCTCAGCAACATCATTAATAGTACCACGCCGTAAATTGATTTTCAAGCTATTTTTTTAAAAAAATAATGAAGCCTGTATATGCCGGATGTTGGGACTTTTTTAAACGTAAAAAAGCTGCACCTCTCCGAAGAGAACATGCAGCTTTTTTTGATATTATACGCCCCAAACGCCGCGGATCATGTTCGTCTGATCACGGTCCGGACCTACGGAAAAAATGCTTAATGGTATATTAGTAAGCTGGGAAATTCTTTCTAAATAATGACGGGCGTTAACAGGAAGATCATCTAATGATTTAACTCCTGTTATATCCTCTGTCCAGCCCGGCAGCTCTTCAAAAACAGGCTCGCATTCTGCAAGCACTTTTAGACTGGCCGGGAAATGCTCCATTACTTCTCCACGGTATTTGTAAGCCGTGCAGATACGAAGCGTTTCAATGCCGGTTAATACATCGATGGAGTTAATAGAAAGATCGGTAATGCCGCTTACCCGGCGGGCGTGTCTGACGACTACGCTGTCGAACCAGCCGACACGGCGCGGACGTCCGGTCGTTGTTCCATATTCATTGCCCACCTGTCTGATCTTATCACCGGTTTCATCCAACAGCTCGGTTGGAAAAGGGCCGTCGCCGACTCTTGTCGTGTACGCCTTCGATACACCCACCACATGGTGAATTTTTGAAGGACCTACACCAGAGCCGATCGTAACGCCTCCTGCAATAGGATTGGAAGATGTAACAAATGGATACGTACCTTGATCGATATCAAGCATAACGCCCTGTGCGCCTTCAAATAGCACGCGGCGGCCCTGATCAATTGCGTCATTTAACACAACGGACGTATCATCGACGTATTTCGATACAAGCTGGCCGTACTCGTAATACTCTTCAAGCACTTCTTCAAGCTCGAATCCTTCTGTTTCGTAAATTTTTTCCAACAGACGGTTTTTCTCTTTTAAATTGCGGTCCAGCTTTTCACGAAATTCCTCTTTATCCAGTAAATCGGCAATCCGGATACCTGTACGTGCTGCTTTATCCATATAAGCAGGGCCGATACCTTTTCTCGTCGTACCGATCTGATTGCTGCCTTTGCTCTCTTCTTCTACAATATCAAGTTTGATATGATAAGGAAGAATAACGTGGGCACGGTTGCTGATCCGCAGATTGCTAGTATCTACATTGCGGTCATGCAGATATTTAAGTTCTTCCACCAAAGCCTTTGGATCAATAACCATTCCGTTTCCAATCACACAGATTTTATCGCTGTAGAAAATACCAGACGGGATCAAATGAAGCTTATACGTATCTCCCCCGAACACGATTGTGTGGCCGGCATTGTTTCCCCCTTGATAACGGGCTACTACTTCGGCGTTCTCTGATAAATAATCGGTAATTTTACCCTTACCTTCATCTCCCCATTGTGTACCTACAATAACGATGGATGACATGACTCCCACCTCCAGAATATTTAAACGATCTATTTATAAATTGGTATGTAAAACGTGTTCAAAAAACCCTTACATAGTGTATCAACTAGCCGGGGGAAAGTCAATAAACACGAACATTCTAATTATAGAGTGTTATTTTTGTTCGTAATAATGTCACAAAAAAACGCTCCTACATAGGCGGAGCGCTTCCTTCGTCGTGACGGCGGTCTAAATTAACGAATTTATTATATTCTTTAATAAAAGCCAGCTCTACTGTGCCGACCGGGCCGTTTCTTTGTTTGGCTATAATAATTTCAATAATGTTCTGGTTTTCGCCTTCCTGGTCATAGTAGTCTTCTCTGTAAAGAAAAGATACGATGTCGGCATCCTGCTCAATACTCCCGGATTCTCGCAAGTCGGACATCATCGGACGTTTGTCTTGTCTGGATTCCACTCCGCGGGAGAGCTGGGACAGGGCAATAACCGGTACGTTCAGTTCACGGGCCAGGCTTTTCAGGCTCCGGGAAATTTCTGACACTTCCTGCTGGCGGCTTTCACCTCCGCGTGCGGAGGAACCCTGGATAAGCTGCATATAGTCTATTAAAATCATCCCCAGCCCTCTTTCCTGCTGAAGCCTCCGGCATTTAGCACGAATATCGCTAACGCGGATGCCGGGCGAATCATCAATGTAAATACCGGCATTGGAAAGGCTTCCCATCGCCATCGTCAGTTTTTCCCAGTCTTCTTCCTGAAGCGCACCAGTCCGCATCCGCGAGGCGTCAATATTGCCTTCTGCACACAGCATCCGCTGCACAAGCTGGCTGGCTCCCATCTCCAGGCTGAAAATCGCGACGTTCTCTTCTGTTTTCGTAGCCACGTTCTGGGCAATATTCAGGGCAAAGGCGGTTTTACCCATAGAGGGACGGGCCGCTACAATAATCAGGTCATTTCGCTGGAATCCTGCAGTCATCCGGTCGAGCTCCATAAACCCGCTCGAAATACCCGTAACGTCGCTTTCCCTGTTTTGAAGGGTTTCAATGTTGTCATATGTCTCAATCAGTACGTCTTTTATAGAAACAAATGCCTTGGAGCTCCGTTGATTAGCAACTTCGAGAATACTGCGCTCGGCTTCATTTAAAATATCTTCTACTTCGGATTCACTGCTGTACCCGTCCGTGGCGATATCGGTGGCCGTTCGAATCAGCCTTCTCATCAAAGACTTTTCCTGGACGCTCTTGCTGTAGAAATCTACATTTGCAGCCGTTGGAACGGAATTGGCCAGGTCGGTTAAATACGAGATCCCGCCCACTTCCTCGAGCCACTGGTAGTTCTGCAGAGAGGAGGTGACGGTAACAAGATCGACCGGGCTTCCTTTTTCCCCAAGTTCGAGCATCACCTGATAAATCCGCTGATGGGAGGCTCTATAGAAATCTTCGGGAGCCAATCGTTCGGAAGACGTAATCAATGCTTCGCTTTCTAAAAATATAGCTCCAAGGACAGCCTGTTCGGCCTCAATGTTCTGGGGAGGCATTCGATCTGTATACATATCACTCATCCTGGTCGTCCTGCCTTTCTTTCTATGATGCTATTATGTACACCCATTAAAGAACCCCCTCTGCAAGAGAGAGGGCCGGGTTGTTATTCTTCGACTACGTGCACATTCATAGTAGCTGTTACTTTCGGGTGGACTTTCACCGGCACTTTCGTCACACCGAGTGTACGGATCGGTTCATCGAGCTCGATTTTTTTCTTGTCGACCTTTAAATCCATTTCTTTCAGGCGCTGCACAATCTGTTTAGAAGAAACAGCACCAAACAACTTACCGCCTTCTCCCGATTTTGCTTTAATATCGATTTTCTTGCTTTCGATCTTTTCTTTAAAGGCTTTTGCTTCTTCAAGCACCTGCTCTGACTTTTTGTCATCGCTCTGCTGTTTTGCCTGCAGATTTTTCATGTTGCCTGCGTTTGCTTCTACAGCAAGCTTATTTGGAAAAAGGTAGTTGCGGGCGTAACCTTCCGATACGTTGGCTACATCCCCTTTTTTTCCTTTTCCTTTCACGTCTTCATTCAATATTACTTTCATTCAGAAGAACCTCCCTGCAAATATTCATCAATCGCTGATTTCAGCTGTTTTTCCGCTTCTTCAAGCGTTGTTTCTTTCAACTGGGCTGCCGCATTCGTTAAGTGGCCGCCCCCGTTCAGCGTTTCCATAATAAGCTGGACATTAACTTCACCTAAGGAGCGCGCGCTGATGCTGACCTTATCGTCGGACCTCTTGGAAATAACAAACGAGGCTTTCACGTCATTCATAGTCAGCAGCGTGTCTGCCGCCTGAGCGATAAGAATCTGGTCATACGTTTCTCCTTCAGATGCTTTAGCAATAGCCAGGCCTTTTTTATAGATGGTTGCTTTTTCAATTAAATGCGAGCGTTTAACGTACTGCTCAATATCCTCTTTAAGAAGCTTTTGGACAAGTGTGGTGTCCGCCCCGTGTGACTTTAAAAAAGAGGCGGCATCAAACGTACGGGAACCGGTTCGAATAGCAAAGCTTTTTGTGTCCACAATCATTCCCGCCAGCAGCGCTGTCGTTTCGAGCACATCCATCTTCAGCTTCTGCGGCTGGTACTCCAGAAGCTCTGTCACAAGCTCTGCAGTTGAAGACGCATATGGTTCCATATACACGAGCACAGGGTCTTTAATAATTTCCTCTCCGCGGCGGTGATGGTCCAGTATAACAATGCGGTCTACCGCATCCACAAGCTTTGGCTCAATAACCAGAGAAGGTTTGTGTGTATCCACCACTACAAGAAGCGTATGCCTCGTCAGTTCATCCATCGCTTCTTCCGGTGTAATGAAATGGGACCAAAGATATTCATGTGCTTCTATTTCTTCCATCAGCTTCTGAACATCCGGGTTAATTTCGTTTGGATCCACCACAACGTAGGCATCTGTATTATTCACTTCTGCAATTTTTAAAACGCCTATCGCCGCTCCAATGGCATCCATATCAGGATTCTTATGACCCATCACAACGACTTGGTCACTTTCCAGTACAAAGTCCCGCAGGGCGTGGGAAATGACGCGGGCACGGACACGGGTCCGCTTTTCCATCGCGTTGGATTTGCCTCCGTAGAAGCGGACTTTTCCGTTTTTTTCTTTAATAGTCACCTGGTCGCCGCCCCGTCCGAGTGCCAGATCCAGGCTGGACTGGGCCAGGGTTCCAAGCTCCCGTAAAGAGGATTCCTTTGTGCCGATACCGATACTAAGCGTAATCGGCACCTTTTCTTTTCCTGTTACTTCCCGTACTTCGTCGAGAAGCACAAACTTCGTTTTCTCTACTTCTTTGAGCGCTTTCTGGTCCATAAATGCTATAAAGCGGTCCGAAGCAATGCTCCGAAGCAAAATATCATAGTCGCTGGCCCAGTGATTCAGCGCAGAAGTTACGTGGCTTTTCAACCTGCTTCGCAGCTGGTCATCCATCCCCTGGGTTACTTCATCATAGTTATCCAAGTATATCAGACCAACTACAGATTGTTCTTCTTCATACAATCTGTTCGTTTCCGCTGTTTCCGTCATATTGAAAAAGTACAGCAGCTTGTCTTCGTGACGTATATACACGGTGTAGTAATTATCATTTAAGCTGATCTGTACTTCTTCTTCTCCTTTTTTTATGGCCGGAATAAGATCTGAAGAAACTTCATCCAGTCCTTTTCCTAAAAAATGGCCGGACAGCAGTTCATGAACAAATGGATTCACCCAGTCAATTTCATATTCTTTTCCATACAACAAGATACCAATTGGAAGCTCTGTTACAGCTTCTTCGCCGGCTTTGTTAACACGGTGGGATAAAGTGGCTATATAGCGTTCAAGGTCCCGTTCAAAAGATGCTCTGGCCTGAACGACATAAAAAACCATCACGCCTAAAAGAATAAATCCGGCCAGGCCTAATTCCCAGCGGTAAATCATCAGTGCTCCGATGAAGAAAGAGGCAAGGATAAATAGAGCAACAACGTGCAAGCCGTGCCAGCGTCTTAATAAGAACTTAGGCATAATGTCAACCCCTACTTCTTGTCAGTTTCCAGTCGTTCTTTCAAACGAAAGCCTAAATCAATTATACCCAAGATTCGCGCGAAGAGTGGAATAATTGGTAAAATCACTAAGGAAATAACGAAAATAATGGGAATAGCTTTTGGCAGTGATTTCTTGTAACAGTAGTAAAAGACTACTGTACATCCTTGAATAATCATAATGTTTCCAAGGAACCAGTACACATTCCAGATGAGCAGATAAGGAGTGGTGCCTTCTTCTGCTCCAATCAATGTAAGCACAATTGCCGCCAGATAAAACCACAGCAGCGACTTCGGAAAATTCCACTCCCGAAAAGGGGGGAAAGGCTCATACGGTATCGATAGTCTTTTTAAAAAGTAATGGGCAATCGCCTGGGTAATAACAGCGAATCCGGCACCGGCACTTACCATAATGACAGGAATCATATAGCCAATTTGAATGACTACTTCACCCATTGCCTCTACGCTGTCCGATCCGTCCTGGCCAATCGAGTTCAGCATGGATTCTGCCTGCACAGCTGAATCCCTCATCACATTTTGAAGTGTTTCTACGGGATTAATGTTAAAAACAAGAATCGTTACCGCATAGATTACCATAAGGCTTGTTACGTATGCGAGTGATCCCCCTACTAAAACAAACAAAGGTTCTTTTTTTCTGCGGATCATTTCGCCTACGGTAATACCGCCAAGGCCGAACATTAATACAAAAGGAACCCCTGTCAGGCCGCCGATAAATAAAGACAGCAGAAATAACACAATAAACATTACGAGCGCGCTTCGAAGACCGTAGCGTGCCGTATAAATCAGAAAAGGCAATGGCAAAAACCATAATAAAATATAAACAAGAGGAGGGACAAATATAGTAAGCAGCATTAGTATAATAAATAATCCGCTCAGTATCGCACCCTCCGTTAAGCTTCTCGTCCGCTGCAATCCGTTCACCCCATCTGTTGGTATAAAAAAGCTGGTCACACGCTCAAAAAAGCTGCCTGTAAGAAAGGCATTGCTTCATTGTAGCTTATGTAATAATAAATGCGCAAGCGAGCCGGAATCCGGTCTGATTACAGATTTCCCCTTTGCTTCTCTGCAGGGCGGGCAGGAAACTGAAAGTCTTTAAAAAGTATAAAAGAGCTTCTCCCCGGCTGAAAGTCCCCCGGAGAAAAGCTCTAATTATTTTCGTGCTCTATTGCTCTCTTACATATGGAATCAATGCTACGTGACGGGAGCGTTTGATCGCTCTAGTCAGCATACGCTGATATCTTGCGGAAGTTCCTGTTACACGACGTGGAAGAATCTTTCCACGCTCACTAATGAACTTATTAAGAAGGTTTACATCCTTATAATCGATCTTTTCGATCTTGTTCACCGTGAAGTAACAAACTTTCCGGCGCTTACCTCTGCGTTTACCCATGTTTTTCATCCTCCTTTGTTTTTTTACGTCTCTCACATTTTATTTCAGGAGAAGGGGATTAGAATGGTAAATCATCATCTGAAATATCGATAGGCTGGCCATCATTTGAAAACGGATCATCATTTAAATTAGACGAACCTTTATTTTGATTCTGCTGGCCATAGCCCTGCTGGCCGCTGCTGCTTCCTCCGCCATAGCTGCCCTGGCTTTGGGAACCGCCGCCTGCATTTTTAGGTTCAAGAAATTGAACGCTTTCGGCCTGTACTTCTACAACATATACACGTTTACCATCCTGGTTGTCATAGCTGCGGCTCTGAAGACGTCCGTCAACACCGGCAAGACTTCCTTTTTTGAGGAAGTTTGCTACATTTTCGGCCTGCTTTCTCCACGTTACACAGTTAAGAAAGTCCGCTTCGCGTTCTCCCTGCTGATTCGTAAACGGGCGGTTTACTGCAATGCCGAAATTTGCCACAGCTACACCATTAGGGGTGTATCGTAATTCAGGATCACGAGTTAATCGTCCAACTAGAACTACACGATTTATCATAAGTGCCCCTCCCCATTTTAGATCTTAGCCTTCATTTCTTACGATAAGATGGCGGATTACGTTATCATCTATTTTAACAAGACGATCGAATTCACTAGTAGCTTCGGAATTAGCCTGCGTGTAAATCACGACATAATGTCCATCAGTGAAATCATTGATTTCATAAGCTAGACGGCGTTTTCCCATTTGATCTACTTTTTCGATCTCTGCTCCGTTTTTCGTTAGAATTTCGTTATAACGTTCAACTGTTTGTTTCACGCCATCCTCATCTACGTTTGGAGCAATAATGTAAAGTACTTCGTACCTACGCATATTGCGTCACCTCCTTTTGGTCTAAGGCTCTTTTTCTTTGAAAAGAGCAAGGAGCAAAATTTAATAAAACGATTTTACTCACAATGTATAATTTTAGCATAGAAACTACTCTATAGCAATAAGTGAAGGTGATTTTCTACACATTAAAGCGGAAATGAATAACGTCGCCGTCTTTAACGATATATTCTTTTCCTTCTAAACGGACCTTGCCTGCCTCTTTGGCCGCGTTCATCGATCCTGTGGTCGTCAGATCCTCGTAGCTGACGGTTTCTGCACGGATAAAGCCGCGCTCAAAGTCCGTATGAATCACTCCGGCCGCCTGCGGTGCTTTCGTACCGCCTGTAATTGTCCAAGCGCGTACTTCCTGCTCGCCGGCTGTGAAGTATGTCTGCAGTCCCAGAAGCACATAGGCTGCGCGGATCAGCTGGTCCAAGCCAGATTCTTCAATGCCCAGATCCTGTAGAAACTCCTGCTTTTCCTCCGGATCGAGTTCAGCAATCTCTGCTTCAATTTTGGCGCAGACTGTAATTACCTCTGAGTTTTCGCCATCGGCAAATGCTTTAACTTTTTTCACCATTTCGTTATCTTCGCCGCTCACCAGGTCTTCTTCACTTACATTGGCTACGTATAAAATAGGCTTCATAGTAAGAAGCTGAAAGCCATTGACCATTTTCCGTTCTTCATCTGTCAAATCAAGGGCGCGTGCCGGCTTTTCTTCTTCAAAAACAGCAAGCAGCTTTTTAAGCACAGCATGCTCTGCCACCGCGTCTTTATCTCTTGATTTGGCCAGCTTGGCTACTTTAGCTTCCCGCTTTTCGATTGATTCCATGTCAGCTAAAATAAGCTCAAGATTAATGACTTCAATATCCCGGATTGGATCGACGCTGCCGGACACATGCGTCACATCTCCGTCATCAAAGCAGCGTACGACATGAGAAATGGCATCCACCTGGCGGATATGCGTCAAAAATTTATTCCCCAGGCCTTCGCCTTTGCTTGCTCCTTCTACAATGCCTGCAATGTCGGTAAATTCAAATGCCGTCGGAATTGTTTTTTTCGGTTTAACGAGAGCTGTTAATTTCTGCAGACGCTCGTCCGGTACCTCTACGATACCAACGTTCGGATCAATCGTGCAGAATGGATAATTGGCTGCTTCTGCTCCAGCCTGTGTGATTGCATTAAAAAGAGTAGACTTCCCTACGTTAGGAAGACCTACAATACCAGTTGTTAAAGCCATCTTTTCACGTCCTTTTTTATAATCATCGGCTGATTTCAGCCCTTTTCTTTCTATAGTATAGAAAGGCGTTTCAGGAAACACAAGGAAGAAACGTTATTTTGGGTCTTCTTTTGTATTTCCGGTTACTTTTTTCAATTTTTTCTGAAATTCTCTTCTCGGAAGCATGACACTGTGCCCGCACCCCTGACATTTAATACGGATGTCTGCCCCAAGTCTGATAATTTCCCAGCTGTTTTCTCCACAAGGGTGAGCTTTTTTCATTTGAACAACGTCATGCATCTGGTACGAGTCAAGTGCCATTTTCTGCCTCCAGTCTTTTTATCCTTTTTTTTCCATTTTAAAGGGTATAAAGATTTATTTTTAGAACCCGGCTGCTTTTTTAAATTAAAGCGTAAAAAAGCGGGTATATAGAAGTAATATGTCATTTATAACCAAATGCGTCATTTAAGGAGGAGAGCTGCATGTTTAGGAAACAAAGCCGCCCGGGTCATCCACCTGATTCTTTATACTTGGATACCGCGTCCGAACAGACACCGGCGATTCTTTCTAATACTTTAACAGATGTCTTATCAACTGTCCCGGAAACTTCTGAAATAGTCATTGTATGCATCGGCACCGACCGTTCTACCGGCGATTCCTTAGGACCGCTTACCGGCACCCTGCTCACCAAAAACAAACTTGATAATTTTCAGGTTTACGGTACACTTGCATCTCCGGTGCATGCTGTTAATTTGGAAGAAACATTAGCTGACATTCAGATGCGTTATACATCTCCATATATTATTGCCGTAGATGCCTGCCTTGGCCGCGTTAAGAACGTCGGGTCTTTACACTTCGAAGACGGACCTGTTTATCCCGGAGCTGCAATGAAAAAGGACCTGCCTCCCGTTGGCCGGGTTCATATTACAGGAATTGTCAACGTGGGTGGAATGATGGAGTTTTTCGTGCTCCAGAATACCCGTCTCCATGTTGTTATGGAGATGGCTGAAAGCCTGTCCGAAAGTTTTGTCCTTGCCGACAGACGCCTGCAGGGAAAAAAATTAATCGAAAAAGCCTACCAGGACCGTCCAATTCCAATGGCGGGAAAAGCCGTCAAACACGAAGCCTGACCTTTAAAGCCGAGAAAATCGGCTTACATACGCTACAGCAGATAGATCCCCGTTACAATGACTGCTACAACCGGTATAGCCGGAAGCAGGTTCGCCACCCGGATATCAAGAATCCCTGCCAGTTTAAGACCAATCCCCAGAATCATAATTCCGCCTGTACCTGTCATTTCTGTAATAAACATTTCTCTTAGTTCCACCGGCACGAACTGATCAATCTGCCCTGCCAGCAGCGCAATACTGCCTTGATACAATACCACTGGTATAAAGGAGAACGCAACACCAAAACCGAGGGTGGCCGTAAACAACACTGCTGTAAAACCGTCCAGCATCGACTTAGTGTAAAGGACGTTATGATCGAGCCTTAACCCGCTGTCCAGTGCTCCTAGTACAGCCATTGCCCCAACTACATATACAAGGGTCGCTGTAACAAACGCTTTAGCTACTGCCCCTTCGCTTCCTCTGCCACCACTGCGCTTTTCAATCCATTTCCCCAGCCTATTTAACTTATCTTCCAGCTGAATTCGTTCTCCTATCCAGCCACCAATTACAAGACTTCCGATAACTATTAAGAACTGTTCGCTTGCCAGCCCCATTTGTATGCCTAAAAGCATAACTGCCAGGGCCAGGGCCTGCATTATAGTCGTTTTGTATCGTTCCGGAATATTATGAAAGACCAGTCCCAACAAAGACCCAACAATGATCGCTGCCCCATTCACCAGCGTGCCTAATAACACCATGCCCTCTCACCTTCTACTCTTTCTTTATCTTAACAAAATAAAACCCCCGAACCGGGGGTTATTCATCTTTATCTAAAAGCTCAATAATCCGCTTTAAATCTTCCTCCGAGAAAAAGTCAATTTCAATTTTCCCTTTTTTCTTTCCCTGCTTGATTGCCACCTTCGTACCAAAGTAAGATTTAAGGCTGTTCTCCGTCGAACGGATAAAAATAGAAGGCGAAGGCTTTGATGTTTCACGTGAAACATCCTCCTTTTTTTCGTGCATGGCCTTTATTATTTCTTCCGTCTTCCGTACGTTCCACTGGTTCTTCACAATATCACGGGCCAGCTGTTCAATCGTTTTCTTTTCTTTAATACCAAGAAGCGCTCTGGCGTGGCCCATCGTCAATTCTTTTTTTTCCACCATCTGCTGGACGCTTTTAGGAAGCTGCAGAAGCCTCAAATAATTTGTAATGTGCGGACGGCTTTTACCGACCCGCTTTGCCAGCTCGTCTTGAGTAAACGACAGGTGGTCCATCAGCTTTTCATACGCTTTGGCTTCTTCCAGCGCATTTAGATTTTCCCTCTGCAGGTTTTCAATCAGGGCGATCTCCATCATCTGTTCATCTGTCAGCTGCTTTACAATTGCCGGCACGGTTTGAAGACCGGCTATTTTGGAAGCCCGGAGGCGTCTTTCCCCGGCTACAATATCGTAGCCTTTAATACTTTTTCTAACAATAAGGGGCTGAACGACTCCCTGGGCTGAAATCGATTCGCTCAGCTCCCGGAGAGCTTCCTTGTCGAAAACCTGCCGGGGCTGGTAAGGGTTCGGACGGAGCTGGTTTACATCAATGTCCTGCACTGCTTCTGTTTTCGCTGTTTTTTCCTCTGGGAAAAAAGCATTCAGTCCTCTGCCTAGTCCTTTAGCCACTCGCGACCACTTCCTTTGCTAAATCTAAGTAAACTTCGGCCCCTTTTGATCTGGCGTCATAGCTGATAATCGGAAGGCCATGGCTTGGCGCTTCGCTCAGCCGGACATTTCTTGGAATAATTGTTTTATACACTTTTTCCCGAAAATACTTTTTAACTTCTTCAATGACCTGAAGTCCAAGGTTTGTACGGGCATCAAGCATAGTCAAAAGAACACCTTCAATCGCGAGATCGTGATTTAAATGCTTCTGCACGAGCCTGACCGTATTCAACAGCTGACTTAACCCTTCTAATGCGTAGTATTCACACTGTACTGGAATAAGGACCGAATCAGAGGCTGTTAGCGCATTTATCGTTAACAACCCGAGAGAAGGCGGACAATCAATAATGATATAATCATAATCTTTAATAACGTCCCGGAGGGCGTTCTTTAAACGAACTTCCCTGGAAATAGTAGAAACAAGCTCGATCTCAGCGCCGGAAAGCTGGATAGTAGCAGGAACAACATCCAAGCTGTCCACGCTTCCGGGCCGGATAATGTCTTTAATCTCAACATCATCCACCAAAAGGTTGTAAATACATTTATCCACTTCACCTTTTTCGATGCCGGCTCCGCTCGTCGCATTTCCTTGAGGATCCATATCAACAAGAAGTACTTTTTTTCCAAGATATGCAATGCAGGCGCTGATATTTACTGCTGTTGTCGTTTTCCCAACGCCGCCTTTTTGATTAGCAATGGCTACTACTTTGGCCATCGTTACACCTACTTTCTCTCCTGCTGCTTCATTTATTATATGTAAAGCCTGGATGCATTATCCGAATAGTGTTAGTAAAAACTGTATTTAAGCGGATTTTCTTTCTTTTTTTATTCTATCATGTTTTGTGAAAAAATTCGCAACAGTTCTCCTTTTGTTGGTCTTTTTCCTCATTTTTCAATCAACGCATAAAAAAACAGCCTGATTAACGTACCAGGCTGCCTTGCAGTATTTAAACAATCGGCTCTTTAGAAGGTGTCCCCGCCTTACGGGGGTAAGCTTTTGGTGTTTTTTTCTCTTTCACAACCTGCAAAATGCAGCGTTGGCTGTTTTCTACCGGGAGTGTAAACGAATATTCGTTCTTCCACACTCCACCGAGCAGGCTGCAGGCTTTTTCCGCTTCAGCTTTCTCCTCCAGCCCTGTAGATCCTTTCATTGCAATAAATGTACCGCCAATTTTTGTAAAAGGCAGGCACAGCTCGGCGAGGACCGGCATCCGGGCGACTGCTCTTGCAACGACAATGTCGTAGGCTTCCCGGTGTTCTTTCATTCGCGCAAGCTGCTCTGCACGCTCATGAACAAAGTGAATATCGTTTAAACCGAGGACCCCTGCTACCTCTTTTAAAAACGTGATCCGCTTTTTTAACGAGTCCGCGATCGTCATTTCAATATGAGGGAAACATATTTTCAAGGGAATACTTGGAAAACCCGCTCCTGCCCCGATATCAATAGCTTTCTGCGGCCGATCTGTGGTCGGAAATGCTTTTACTGCAGTAATAGAATCAAAAAAGTGTTTTTCATATACTTCATCTTCTTCTGTAATACCTGTTAAGTTCATTTTTTTATTCCATTCTACAAGCAGCGTGTAATACTCTTCGAACTGCTTGAGCTGATGGGCGGATAAGGTGATGCCTTCGGCCGCTGCCCACTCTGGAAATTGTGCTTTGCTCATCGTTCTCCTCCTCTGTCTGTTTACATAGCAAAAAAAAGAGCGTCCGTAAGGAACGGACGCTCGCTCAGCTTCCTTTAAGCTTCCCCTACTCTGGCAAGCTTTCCCTGCTCCAGATAAACAAGAAGAATCGAAATATCTGCGGGATTCACTCCTGACACCCTTGACGCCTGTCCGACAGATAATGGTTTCACTTCTGTCAGCTTTTGACGTGCTTCGGTCGCAATGCTGCTGATAACACTGTAGTCCAGATTTTCCGGTATTTTCTTCATTTCCATTTTTTTCATTTTATTAACTTGATCAAGCTGTTTGGAAATGTAGCCTTCGTACTTTGTCTGAATTTCAACCTGTTCGGCTACATCCGGAGTGACAAGGCTTGTAAAGCCGGTAAATGGAAAAATATCGTCGTATCCAAGCTCCGGACGTTTCAGCAGGTGCATCGCTGTTGCCGTCTCTTTAATAATAGACGAATTTTTTGAAGCGAGCATTTCCTCGAGTTCAGGACTCGGCTGGATGCTGGCTTTTTTCATCCGCTGTTTTTCCTGCTCAATGGCTTCTTTCTTCGATAGAAAACGGTCATAGCGTTCCTGCTCGATCATACCTGCCTGATAGCCGATTTCTGTCAGCCGGAGGTCAGCGTTATCGTGGCGCAGAAGCAGACGGTATTCTGCTCTTGACGTTAACAAGCGGTAGGGTTCATTGGTGCCTTTCGTAACCAGATCATCAATCATTACACCAATGTAGGCATCTGAACGATCCAAAATCACCTGTTCTTTGCCCTGGGCTTTAAGAGAAGCGTTCATTCCAGCCATCAGGCCCTGTCCTGCAGCCTCTTCGTACCCGGATGTTCCGTTGATCTGTCCGGCAGTAAATAAATTTTCTACTTTTTTCGTTTCCAGTGTAGGCCATAACTGTGTCGGAACCATCGCATCATACTCAATAGCGTAGCCCGGACGCATCATCTTGACGTTTTCCAGACCAGGAATAGACTGCAGAATCTTGAACTGCACGTCTTCCGGCAGGCTGGTCGACAGTCCCTGTACATATACTTCTGTCGTATTTCTACCTTCCGGTTCTAAGAAAATCTGGTGCTTCGGCTTATCGTTAAAGCGGACAATTTTATCTTCGATGGACGGACAGTACCTTGGTCCGGTTCCTTCAATCATGCCGGAATACATAGGAGAACGGGACAAATTATCGTTAATAATCTGATGGGTCGCTTCTCCTGTATACGTCAGCCAGCAGGGAAGCTGATCGGTAATAAACTTGGTCGTTTCATAAGAAAAAGCACGGGGCTGATCATCTCCCGGCTGAATTTCTGTTTTGCTGTAGTCGATGCTGTTGCCGTTCACACGCGGCGGGGTTCCCGTTTTAAAACGGACCAGTTCAAAGCCGAGAGCCTTTAGTTCATGAGACAGCTGAACCGAGGGCTGCATGTTGTTCGGTCCGCTTTCATAAGCCAGTTCTCCCAGAATAATTTTTCCGCGCAGGTACGTGCCGGTTGTAATAACGACGGTACTGCTTGTATATTCCGCTCCAGTGTTCGTCACTACCCCTTTACATACATTATTTTCCACAATCAATTTCTCCACCAGTCCCTGGCGCAGGGTAAGGTTTTCCTGTTCTTCGATTGTCTTTTTCATTTCATGCTGATACATAAATTTATCGGCCTGGGCTCTAAGAGCGCGTACAGCAGGCCCTTTTCCTGTATTGAGCATTTTCATTTGAATATGCGTTTTGTCGATATTTTTTGCCATTTCTCCGCCAAGAGCATCTAATTCACGTACGACTATTCCTTTTGCAGGGCCTCCCACTGAGGGATTACAAGGCATAAAAGCAACAGCGTCGAGATTCAATGTAAGCATGAGTGTTTTTGAGCCTGAACGAGCTGCTGCAAGTCCGGCTTCAACTCCTGCATGCCCGGCTCCGATGACTATAACGTCATACGTACCGCCTTCATAATTCATTCATGTGCCTCCTTATAATAGTTAAATATGGAAAAAAAGTAATTTAATTATTATTTTTCTATTTATTTTCCTAAACAAAATTGAGAAAAAAGCTGATCAATAAGGCCATCATGCACATTTTCACCAATAATTTCACCAAGCATTTCCCATGCTCTCGTAATATCAATTTGGATCATGTCGACAGGAACTCCCATTTCAACGGCTTCCAGGGCATCTTCGAGGATTTGTCTGGTCTGGTTCAGCAGACCAACGTGTCTGGCATTGGAAATATAACTTAAATCCGATCCTTCAATACCTTCGTCAAAAAAGAGGCTCGATACTGCCTGCTCCAGCTCATCAATGCCTTCGTCTTTTAATAAAGAAGCTGCAATAACAGGCCGTCCGGAAGCCAGTTCCCGTACACGGTCTTCATCTATTTTTTTGTCCAGGTCTGTTTTGTTTAAAAGAATGACCGCATTCAGTCCGTGTATTGCTTTAAACAGCGCTTCGTCTTCCACAGACAGTACTTCCGCACTGTTGAGCACCAGCAGGATCAGTTCAGCTTCCTGCAGAGCCTTTCTGGAGCGTTCTACGCCGATTTTTTCTACGATGTCTTCTGTATCCCGAATACCGGCAGTATCAATAAGACGCAGCGGAACGCCGCGTATATTTACGTACTCTTCCAGGACATCCCGGGTTGTACCGGGGATGTCGGTAACAATAGCTCTATTTTCATGAATCAGGCTGTTCATTAAAGAGGATTTTCCAACGTTGGGACGCCCGATGATTGCAGTACCCAGCCCTTCGCGCAGAATTTTCCCCTGCTTGGCTGTAGAGAGCAGCTGATTCACTTCATCTCTTACATGCGACGTGTGTTTCTTTAAATTGTCGAGCGTTACTGATTCCGCATCAAATTCAGGGTAGTCAATATTAACCTCCACATGAGCTACCGTTTCCAGCAGTTCCCGGCGCAGGCGTCTCACCCTTTCCGAAAATCGGCCTTCCACCTGCTTCACGGCTGCATGCATCGCTTTATCGGTTTTAGCCCGGATCAGATCCATGACACCCTCTGCCTGGGAAAGATCAATTCTCCCATTAAGAAAAGCCCGTTTCGTGAATTCCCCAGGTTCAGCCAGCCTTGCGCCGGCACTGAGTACCAGGTCCAGAACCCGGTTAACCGAGACCAGTCCGCCGTGGCAGTTTATTTCTATAATATCTTCTCTTGTAAATGTCCGGGGAGCTTGAAGCACAGACACCATGACTTCTTCCACCGTTTCATTTGTCTGTGGATCCATGATGTGGCCATAGTGAATCGTATGGGTGTCTGCCTCCTGTACTCTTTTCTTTCCTTTATACAGTGTATCAGCAATAGAAAAAGCCTGCTCACCGCTCAATCGGACGATGGCAATAGCTCCTTCGCCGACGGGAGTGGAAATAGCGGCTATTGTATCAAATTCCATTCTAACTCTCGCTCCTCAGAATGAATAATAGTTTGCTTACATTATTTCATCTAGTTTTGTATTCCTAACTAAATAGAATAGCATAGGAATGAGTTTTCGGAAAGCATTGATTATCCACATGTGGATAACTACCCTGCCTTTATCTCCTTTCCTTCTTTTTATACACAAAAAAGCCACTCCTGCTTATCAGGAATGGCTCATCGTAATAATATCCGTATTGAGTATTAAGAAAGACGCTTTTACTTTTTCGAAAGGAAGATAGCTACGTAGCGGTGAGGTTCTTTTCCCTCGGAAGCTGTTTCAATATCTTTTTCGTTTTGAAGCGCTGCGTGAATGATTTTTCGTTCCCGTGAACTCATAGGCTCCAGTACTACTTTCCGCTTTGTTTTCCGGGCTTTGTCAGCAAGTCTCGCTGCCAGCTGATGGAGCGCCTCACGGCGTCGTTCCCGGTAGTTTTCGGCATCCAGCGTGATACGGGAATACTTATCAGAATAACGATTCGCTGCTAAATTCACCAGATATTCAAGTGAATCAAGCGTTTTCCCGCGTTTTCCAATTAATACACCAAGATCTTCGCCTTGAATATCAAAAAGAACTTCTTTTTTCTTTTCTGTAATTACTATTTCAGCTTTCGTACCCATCTCTTTTAACACCTGAGTAAGAAAAGCAGCCGCTTCTTTCGTCGGGTCCTGCTTTATCTTCGCTTCAATAATAGCGGGTTTTCCTTTGAATAACCCCAGAAATCCCTTTACCGGCACTTGTACAAGTTCATATTCAAGCTGATCTTCTTCAATACTCAATTCCAATAGTGCGTTAGCTTTCGCTTCTTCTATTGTTTTTCCGGATACTGTTACTGTTTTCACTTCTTCTTCACTCCTCCAGCTTTAGGTTCTTTCGGTCCGCCTTCGCTGACCCCATCTGCTGTTTTTGCATCACGTTTGTTTCTTGCACCAGGTCCTGTAATGAAATATGTCTGGATAATCATAAACAGGTTACCAATAACCCAGTAAAGTGCCAGGGCAGATGGGAAGAAGAAGGCAAATCCACCAATCATAAACGGCATCATATACATAAGCATTTTCATTTGCGGGTTATCTGAAACCATCATCATTTTTTGTTGAATGAATGTAGTAACACCTGCAATGATCGGAAGTATATAGTCAGGCTGACCAAGCTGGAACCATAGAAATTCGTGTGTACCAATCTCTCTCGTCCGCATAATAGCGTGGTAGAAAGCGATAAGAATAGGCATTTGAATGAAAATTGGAAGACAACCGGCCAACGGATTAATTCCTTTGGACTGGAACAATTTCATCGTCGCCTGCTGCAGCTCCTGCTGCGTCTTCTGGTCCTTCGCTGAATACTTTTCTCTCAGCTTTACAAGCTCAGGCTGCACTTCCTGCATCGCTTTTGCGCTTTTTGTCTGTTTGATCATTAAAGGAAGAATCAGAATACGAAGCATAATCGTTACAACAATGATGGACATGCCGTAGCTTTCTCCCAATGCCTCTGCGATATAAATAATTAACCACGATAATGGATAAACAAAATACGAATTCCAAATACCTTCACTGTCCGCGTCAATTGGCTGATTTACGTCAAAACAACCTGCCATGACAGTCATTACAGCAACAAGCATTGCCACTAAACCTAATTTCTTTCGCACTAACGCTTCCTCCTTGATAAAAAACATCTTCAATATAGTGTAATACTGCCGGGCCTTATTTAAGAAAAAGGGAAGTTATTAAATTACAAATAATTCCATTAAATTAAAAATTTGTATGTATAGTTTGTTTTACTGCTGAATATATACAATTATAATGGTAAAATATTGAAATATATAAGTAAGCGTTCGCTTTTCCCAAAAAAAAGAGCCCTTAACCATTTTAGCGAATATAAAAAGATAAAGAAAGAAAAGCCTGCTTCCTGTTTTAGGAAGACCGGCTGCCGCTTTTTCGCAATACATGTTTAAAGCTTTTCTTTAATTCTTCATATTCCATTTCTAAAGCCGGCTTACGAGCGATAATAACATAATCTTTTTTTGGATCAAGAAAATCATCCAGTTCTTTTAATACTTCTCTAAGAAGGCGTTTCATTCTGTTTCTAGTGACCGCGTTACCGAGTTTGCGGCTTACGGTAACACCTACGCGGTATTCAGACTGGGCAGGCTTCTTGAGAACATACAGAACAAACTGGCGGTTCGCATATGACGATCCTTTATCAAAGACCATGCTGAACTCATGATTCTTTTTTAATTTGTGCTTTCTTTTCAAAACAGCGGCACCTCCGCCAGAGCCTTCAACAGACCATATGCTTAATTAGCAGCAAAGCTGCCTTGCTTGCTTGAGAAACAAGCCCTTACAGGACTGCACAGCCGCCCTGCAGCTTACTTGATCAGGACGTGCTGGTGCTTGCCTGTAAGGAAAAGTAAAAAAAGACCACTGTCAATATCAGTGGCCTTAGGCAGATAGTACTTTTCTTCCTTTACGACGGCGGTTTTTAATGATGTGACGGCCGTTTTTTGTACTCATTCTTGTACGGAAGCCATGATTCTTTTTGCGCTTACGGTTATTTGGATTAAACGTTGGTTTTCCCATTCTTAGCACCTCCTGGTGAGTAATTTATCGTTCTGTTGTGCTTTGTTTCTTCTATATCCCAGCCTTTATATTCTCAAAGAATCAATTCGATTGCTTAAGCCGAAAGGTTACTTTACTGAAATATAATCTCTTGCACATTCCCGTAAAATTATATAGAGAAACAGGGGCATCTGTCAATAGCAATCTTTTAATGAAGCATCCGGTCAAAAAAATAATAGAAGTCCCGAAACAAAAAAAGTAGTGTGGATAACTTTTCCGCAGCAATTTTACCTTTTCATAGAGTTACATACAGGATATACACACAATATAGTAGTGTGGACAAGTGTTACCCACAAGTTATTGATTATGTGGATAACTATTAAAAAGTCCGTTGTTTTCGCTTTTTATTTTTGATATGATAGTTATGTTTTCCTCTGGATAACTTTGTGAAGTAAAATACTTATCCACACCTGTTGATAACTTTGTGCATAACTTTCCACAGGCTCTGAATAGTTTTTCCACATAAAAAAGACTCATGTGGATAAGACGATTATGTACTATACTAGTTGTTATCCACTTCTTATCAAGAACCCTTTTTAAGAAAACTATACGAATTATTCCTTATACATAGGTTTAACTGCTATTAAATTTTTTTCATTGGTGGCATTGAATAGTTTTACCGTGTACTATGGGACCGGCATGTAAAAAAAAATAGATGGATACACCAGACTCGGTGGTGAACCGAGTTTTTTTTATCCGCTTATGTAATAAATAAAGTAATAAAGAGATACGAAAAGGAGGGTAAGAGAGTGCTGGAAAATATTAACGACCTATGGAACCAAACGCTTGAAATTATGAAGGAAAAAGTAAGCAAGCCAAGCTACGAAACATGGCTGAAAGCAACCAGGGCTTCGGAATTATACGATGATACGATCGTCGTTACTGCACCAAATGAGTTTGCCCGTGACTGGCTTGAAAACCGCTATTCTTCTTTAATATCCGATACATTAAATGATCTGACTGGTTCGGAACTAGATGTAAAGTTCATTATTCCTGAAGCGGAAAACACTGATGAATTTACGGTCCCGGCCACGCCGAATGCTAAAAGAGAAAAAGAAGACAGTTCGGAAAATGTACCTAAAAGTATGCTTAACGATAAATATTCTTTTGATACATTTGTTATCGGCTCCGGGAACCGTTTTGCCCACGCAGCTTCGCTCGCCGTAGCGGAAGCGCCGGCAAAAGCGTATAATCCACTGTTTATTTACGGGGGAGTCGGACTTGGCAAAACCCACTTAATGCATGCAATCGGACATTACGTGATCGATCATAATCCAAACGCCAGAGTCGTATATTTATCTTCAGAAAAATTCACCAATGAGTTTATTAACTCCATTCGGGATAATAAAACGGTGAACTTTCGGAACAAATACAGAAATGTGGACGTGCTGTTAATCGATGATATTCAATTTTTAGCAGGAAAAGAACAGACCCAGGAAGAGTTTTTCCATACGTTTAATGCCCTTCATGAGGAATCCAAGCAAATCGTTATTTCCAGTGACCGGCCGCCTAAAGAGATCCCTACATTGGAAGACCGGCTGCGTTCCAGGTTTGAATGGGGACTGATTACCGATATTACGCCGCCTGATCTGGAAACAAGAATTGCTATTCTCCGAAAAAAAGCAAAAGCAGAAAAGCTTGATATACCAAACGAAGTCATGCTTTATATCGCCAACCAGATAGACACAAACATCCGGGAGCTCGAAGGTGCTTTAATCCGGGTCGTAGCCTATTCGTCCTTAATCAATCAGGACATGAATGCTGATCTTGCAGCAGAAGCATTAAAAGATATTATTCCAAACAGCAAACCAAAGAAAGTAACAATTGATGATATTCAGCGGCTCGTTGCAAGCCAGTACAGCCTGCAGCCTCAAGAGTTGAAAGCAAAAAAACGAACAAAGGTTATCGCGTTTCCAAGGCAGATTGCAATGTATTTGTCCCGGGAAATGACCGAGTTTTCGCTGCCTAAAATTGGAGAAGAATTTGGAGGACGCGACCATACAACAGTTATTCATGCGCACGAAAAAATCTCTAAAATGGTTCATTCAGACAGCGACTTTCAAAAGCAGCTTAAAGAGCTTATGGATCAGCTCAAAGCGTAGTGAGGATAACATTTTAGTTGTCAACAATCCGTCCACATGTGGATAACCCCGGTATAATTGGGGTTGCTTAACTTATCCACACTATCCACAGCCCCTACTACTACGACTATAAATTATTAAAATATATAATAAAGGAGTCTACCTATGCATTTTACAATTCAACGAGATGCTTTCGTTCACAGTGTTCAGCACGTTAACAAGGCTGTCTCTTCCAGAACAACCATTCCAATCCTTACAGGAATCAAGATAGAAGCGACTAATTACGGAGTAACATTGACAGGAAGCGACTCAGATATTTCCATAGAGACTNCACAGTGTTCAGCACGTTAACAAGGCTGTCTCTTCCAGAACAACCATTCCAATCCTTACAGGAATCAAGATAGAAGCGACTAATTACGGAGTAACATTGACAGGAAGCGACTCAGATATTTCCATAGAGACTTTTATACCTGCCAGCGACGAAGAAAAAGAGTATGTAACGATAAAAGAAGAGGGAAGCATTGTACTACAGGCCCGTTTTTTTGCTGAAATTGTTAAAAAGCTTCCGGGAGAAGAGATTGAAGTCGCGGTTCAGGATCAATTTGCCACAACTCTTCGTTCAGGCAGCGTTGTTTTTAATCTTAACGGGCTTGATCCGGAAGAATACCCGAGACTTCCACAGCTTGATGAAGACAATCATTTTCAAATGCCGCAGAACCTGCTTAAAGATATGGTGCGGCAGACCGTATTTGCCGTGTCCACTCAGGAAACACGCCCCGTGTTGACAGGTGTAAACCTCGAAGGCGAAGAATCTGAATTAATCTGTACTGCAACAGACAGCCACAGGCTTGCCATGCGTAAGGCGGCAGTAGAAACAAAAACCGGTGCCATGTCGTTATCTAATGTGGTCATTCCAGGAAAAAGCCTGAACGAATTAAACAAAGTACTCGAAGATTCTGCCGAACTAGTGGATATTATCGTTACGGAAAGCCAAGTGTTATTTAAATTTGAAAATCTCCTGTTTTTCTCCAGACTTCTGGACGGCAAATACCCGGTTACGAAAAACATGATTCCTGATCACGCTAAAACAGAACTTGTGCTTCGGACGAAAGAACTTTTGTCTTCACTCGAACGTGCGCTGCTTCTTTCAAGAGAGGCAAAAAACAATGTGATTAACTTAAAAACAATGGAGAACAACGAAATAGAAGTAAGCTCTGTATCCGCAGAGGTTGGGAAAGTAACAGAAAAGATTTCATGTGATACAATGGAGGGAGAAGAACTGCGCATTTCGTTTAATGGCAAAAACATTATGGACGCGCTGAAAGTAATCGACAGCGAAACTATCAAGATCCGCTTTACTGGAGCGATGAGTCCTTTTACTGTCCAGCCGACAGATCATGATCAAATGCTGCATTTATTTTCTCCTGTAAGAACCTACTAAAACACACATGCCTCTGGGTTGAAAAAGCCAGGGGCTTTTCTGATGAAAGAGCGCAGCATCAAGTATGTAAGCGTCGATTTCATATTGGCTTTATAGACGGAAATTTAGTAAAATATAAGATGATATAGTATGTCATTTCATTTTTGGCATAGGAGGCCCGGTATATGAATAATTCGATTGAAATAACGAAAGAATATATAACGCTCGGACAGCTTTTAAAAGAAGCCGGAGTCATTGATACCGGCGGTATGGCGAAGATTTTTCTGCTGGAGTATACCGTCTTTGTTAACAAAGAACAGGATCAGCGCAGAGGCCGTAAGCTGTATCCCGGTGATGTGGTTGAAATTGAAGGCGCTGGAGTTTTTGAAATAGCTTCCAGCTCTAATTGAGGAAAAGAGATTGCATATAAACGAAATTTCTTTGAAGCAGTATCGTAATTACAACCAGCTGACCCTCCCGGTTGAAAATGAAATAAATGTTATACTTGGAGAAAATGCGCAGGGGAAAACAAACTTTATGGAAGCCATTCATGTGCTTGCATTTGCTAAGTCACATCGAACCTCCAAAGATAAGGAACTAATTCAGTGGGATCAGGAGTTCGCCAGAATCAGCGCGGAAGTTACAAAGAAAAACGGACCTGCTTCCCTTCAGGTGATTTTGTCGGAAAAAGGCAAAAAAGCAAAAGTGAATGGGCTGGAGCAGAAAAAGCTGAGCCAGTATATTGGCTCCTGCAATGTTGTTATGTTTGCTCCGGAAGATTTATCCCTCGTTAAGGGCGGTCCCAACCTGAGAAGACGCTTCCTCGATATGGAAATAGGCCAGATCAGTTCGGTCTACCTTCATGATCTTGGTATTTACCAGAAAATACTCAAACAAAGAAATCAGCTGCTTAAAGACATCTTTCCCTCTGCTACAAAAGAACAGGATATGATGCTTCAGGTGCTGACAGACCAACTTGTTCAAACGGCCTCTAAAGTTATCGGAAGGCGTTTTTCTTTTTTAAAGATGCTGCGTACCTGGGCTCAGGATATTCACTGGCAGATCAGCCGGCAGATGGAAAAGCTTGATATTGAATACAGTTCGTCTGCAGAAGTAGAAGAGGGGATGGATGAAAAAGCGATCTCTACTGCTCTCCATCAGGCCTTTGAAAAAGCCGCGGATCGTGAAATAAGACGCGGCATATCTCTGGTCGGTCCTCACCGTGATGAACTTATTTTAAAAATAAATGGCAAAGAAGCACAGACGTATGGTTCGCAGGGGCAGCAGCGGACAGCAGCCCTGTCGTTGAAACTGGCAGAAATTGAACTTATCCATGACAACATTGGAGAGTATCCGATTCTGCTTCTTGATGATGTTCTCTCAGAACTTGATCATTTCAGACAGTCCCATCTGCTTCATGCAATTCAGGGAAAAGTACAGACGTTTGTCACAACGACGAGTATTGACGGCATTGAACACGAAACGCTAAAGAAAGCTTCAACATTTCATGCAGGCAACGGCCTGCTGACACCAGCAGAGTAGGGAGGAAGGCATATGTTTATTCATTTGGGCGGGGATATGATTATCCGGTCAAAAGATGTAGTCGCTATTCTCGATGAAACTTCCCATGCCTCTTCAAAAGACACCGCCCGTTTTATGGACGCCCGGCAAAACAGCCAGGTGGTGGAAATTGCAGAGGATTATACGAAATCAGTAGTGGTTACGCATGACAAAGTGTACTTATCTCCCATTTCTTCTTTAACATTGAAGCGTCGGGCGCAGGTCATTTCAGAAATAGAAGATTTCAGCGAAGAATAACAGACAGGCATACATTTGGAATATGGTAATGGAAGAGAAGGTGAATGTAATTGGCAATGGATCCAAACTCATATGATGAAAGCCAGATTCAGGTCCTCGAAGGCCTGGAGGCAGTTAGAAAACGTCCCGGCATGTACATTGGCTCAACTAGTTCCAGAGGACTTCACCACCTTGTGTGGGAAATTGTCGATAACAGCATTGATGAAGCAATGGGTGGTTATTGTGACTACATTTCCATTGTCATTGAAAAAGACAACAGCATTACCGTCCAGGATAACGGACGCGGCATTCCGGTCGGAAACCATGAAAAAATGGGACGTCCGGCTGTAGAAGTCATTATGACTGTCCTGCACGCAGGCGGTAAATTCGGCGGCGGCGGCTATAAAGTGTCAGGCGGCCTTCACGGCGTCGGGGCTTCTGTAGTAAATGCGCTGTCAGAGATATTGGAAATTGAAGTTCATCGTGAGGATCACGTCTATCAGCAGACATACCGCAGAGGTATACCTCAGCAGGATCTGAAGATGGTAGGAGATACAGACGTTACCGGAACGAAGATTCATTTCAAACCGGATGCTGATATTTTTACAGAAGTAACCGTATTTGATTATGAAATTCTGGCAACCCGTCTGCGTGAGATCGCTTTTCTAAATAAGGGACTCCGCATTTCCCTGAAAGACGAACGGGAAGATGGAAAAGAAGTAGAGTATCACTATGAAGGCGGGATTGCCTCCTTTGTGGAATATTTAAACCGCCAGAAAGAAGCACTCCACGGAGAGCCGATTTTTATTGAAGCCGATAGAGATGGAACAAAAATAGAAATTGCCGTGCAGTATAACGATAGTTATACGAGCAACATTTATTCCTTTGCCAATAACATCAACACCCACGAAGGCGGAACGCACGAGTCCGGCTTTAAGACAGGACTCACAAGGGTAATAAACGATTATGCAAGACGAAATAATCTATTTAAAGAAAGTGATCCTAACTTAGTCGGAGACGATGTCAGAGAAGGTCTGACAGCTATTATCTCTGTAAAAATACCGGACCCGCAGTTTGAAGGCCAGACGAAAACAAAGCTTGGCAACAGCGAAGTCCGTACGGTTACTGATTCATTGTTCAGCGAACACTTTTCCCGCTTTCTTGCTGAAAACCCGGATACGGCCCGCAAAATTGTAGATAAAGGTCTCATGGCTTCAAGAGCAAGAGATGCAGCCAAAAAAGCCCGTGAATTAACAAGAAGAAAAAGTGCCCTGGAAGTTAGTTCTTTACCTGGTAAGCTTGCCGACTGTTCATCCAAGGACGCTTCAATCAGTGAAATCTACATCGTAGAGGGGGATTCTGCCGGAGGCTCAGCCAAGCAGGGACGCGATCGTCATTTCCAGGCGATTCTGCCGCTCCGCGGGAAAATTATTAACGTAGAAAAAGCACGACTGGATAAAATTCTTGGAAACAATGAAATCCGTACGATTATTACCGCACTCGGTACGGGCATTGGAGAAGAGTTCGATATTGAAAAAGCAAGATACCACCGCATCATTATTATGACCGATGCGGACGTGGACGGGGCGCACATTCGGACGTTGATCCTAACGTTTTTCTACCGCTATATGAGGCCTTTGATTGAAAGAGGCTATATTTATATCGCCCAGCCGCCTTTGTATCAGGTGAAACAGGGAAAGACAATCCGTTATGCTTTTGATGAAAAAGAAAGAGACCAGATCTTTTCTGAGCTTTCGGCCCATCCAAAACCGGGTGTGCAGCGCTATAAGGGTCTCGGCGAGATGAATCCGGATCAGCTTTGGGAGACTACGATGGATCCCGAGGGCCGTGCCCTGCTGCAGGTGGAATTAGAAGATGCAATGAAGGCAGATGAAGTGTTTGAAATGTTAATGGGAGAGCGGGTGGAGCCGCGCCGTGACTTTATTCAGGCAAATGCCCATTACGTAAAAAACCTGGACATTTAACAGCGCCCGGCGGGGTCATAATCAGGAATTAGAACGGCTTGAAACAGGAGGTTACAACATTGGCAGAGAATGAATCAAGAGTAACAGGCATAAATATCGGCCAGGAAATGAGAACCTCTTTCCTGGATTACGCGATGAGCGTTATCGTAAGCCGTGCTCTTCCAGATGTTAGAGATGGAATGAAGCCGGTTCACCGGCGTATTTTGTATGCAATGAACGAACTCGGCATGACGCCGGATAAACCTTTTAAGAAATCCGCACGTATTGTCGGAGAAGTTATTGGTAAGTACCATCCACACGGTGATTCTGCGGTGTATGAAACGATGGTGCGGATGGCGCAGGATTTCAGCTATCGCAATATGTTGATAAGCGGGCACGGTAACTTTGGTTCAGTAGATGGAGATGCCGCAGCTGCAATGCGTTATACGGAAGCACGCCTGGCCAAGATCTCCATGGAATTGGTGCGCGACTTAAACAAGGACACGATTGATTTTCAGGAAAACTATGATGGGAACGAAAGAGAGCCGATGGTCCTTCCGGCCCGTTTTCCTAACCTTCTTGTAAATGGAGCTTCCGGGATTGCAGTGGGAATGGCAACGAATATTCCTCCCCACCAGCTTGGAGAGGTCATTGACGGCGTGCTTGCCGTAGCTGACAATCCGGATATTACAATCCCGGAACTTATGGAATATATTCCAGGGCCGGACTTTCCGACAGGTGCCTCGATTATGGGACGCCTCGGTATTAAACGTGCATATCAGACCGGCCGCGGTTCTATTATTATCCGCTCAAAAGCGGAGATTATAGAGCAGAAAAACGGCAAGCAGACGATTATTGTGGATCAGCTTCCCTATCAGGTCAATAAAGCCCGTCTGATTGAAAAAATTGCCGAATTGGCCCGTGATAAAAAGATCGAAGGCATTACGGATCTGCGTGATGAATCCGACCGGAACGGCATGAGAATTGTCATTGAAGTCAGAAGAGACGCCAATGCCAATGTTCTTTTAAATAACTTATACAAGCAGACCTCCCTGCAGACGAGCTTTGGTATTAACATGCTGGCTCTAGTAGACGGCCAGCCGAAAGTACTCAATCTAAAAGAAATGCTTTATCACTATTTGGAACATCAAAAAGTAGTAATTAAGCGACGTACGGCTTTTGAACTGAAAAAAGCCGAAGCAAGAGCTCATATTCTGGAAGGTCTACGGATTGCACTGGATCATATTGATAAAATTATTGCATTGATCCGCGGCTCCCAGACGACAGATGCGGCCAGAAACGGTCTTATGGAAGAATACGGGCTCAGCTATGAGCAGGCCCAGGCTATTCTTGATATGAGACTGCAGCGTTTGACCGGCCTGGAGCGCGACAAGATTGAAAACGAATACCAAGAGCTGTTAGAGCGCATTAACGAACTTAAAGCGATTCTAGACAGTGAAGAAAAGGTTCTCGAGATCATCCGGGAAGAACTGCAGGATGTAAAAGAGCGTTTTAATGATAAACGCCGTACCGGCATCGAAGCAGGGGAAAACCAGATTGAAGATGAAGACCTTATTCCACGACAAAATGTGGTTATTACCATTACCCACAATGGCTATCTAAAGCGGATGCTCAGCAGCACCTACCGCAGCCAGAAACGCGGCGGACGCGGCGTACAGGGAATGGGAACCAATGATGAGGATTTCGTGGAGCATTTGTTTACCACAGGTTCCCACCAGACGATTCTTTTCTTTACGAACAAAGGAAAAGCCTACCGGTTGAAAGCTTACGAAATACCGGAACTGTCCCGGACTGCCAAAGGCATCCCGGCGATTAACCTTCTTCAAATCGAAAAAGATGAATACATTAGTACGGTGATGCCGGTGGAAGAATTTACAGATGATACGTATCTGTTCTTCCTGACCAAGAAAGGAATCTCCAAGCGTTCTCCTTTGTCTGCTTTTTCCAACATCCGTAAAGGCGGTTTGTTTGCCATAAACGTCAGGGAAGATGACGAGCTTTACGGCGTGAGGCTGACAAAAGGAGAAGACCATATTATTCTCGGAACAAAGCACGGCATGGCTATTCATTTTCTTGAACAGGACGTCCGCGCGATGGGACGTACCGCTTCCGGCGTAAAAGCGATCAGTCTAACAGGTGAGGATGAAATCGTCGGCATGGATATCGCCAGCGAGGACCGTGATGTACTGGTTGTGACAGACAAAGGGTACGGTAAACGTACTCCAATCAGTGAATTCAAGGTGCAGCACCGCGGTGGTAAAGGCCTGAAGGCGACAAACCTGACGGAACGAAATGGCACGCTTATCGCGATGAGATGTGTTGGAGAAGAGCAGGAAATCATGATTATGACGGCCCATGGGGTACTAATCCGGATGAGCGTAGAAGGTATTTCGACGATGGGACGCTATGCTCAGGGTGTCCGTTTAATCCGCCTTGGCGACGGAGAACTCGTTTCTACCGTAGCCCCTGTAGATTCTCCTGAAGAAGAAGCTTTGCTGGAAGACGCCCTGCTCGAAGGCGAAACAGCCGAGCCGCTTTCTTCAGATGATACGGAACCGACAGAAACAGATAACGAAAACGATGATACAACCAATGACGGCCCGGAAGAGCCTGAAGAATAATGCATAACAGGCAGCCCTTTATCAGGGCTGCTTTTTATATAGACCGGTGAAAAAAGGGATATTTTCCTGTTATTAGAAAAGTAAGCCTTATCAGTTTTCGGAATGTTTAAACATATGCATATTAGTCGTGACAGCATAGAAAAAAATGATAAGATATGAGGAAATCGTAAATCACCAGCAAGAAACGGGCATTTTTAGATTAGAATTGATCGATAAAATTTACAGGCGGAAAGGATGAATATCATATGCGTGAAGATAAATTTGGAAAAGAGGGGTTAACGTTTGATGACGTGCTTTTAATCCCGGATCGTTCAGAAATCCACCCCCGGGACGTTTCCGTGAAAACGTCATTAACAGACAAACTTCCGTTGAACCTTCCTATTATCAGTGCCGGAATGGACACCGTAACGGAGGCCGGAATGGCTATTGCGATTGCACGAGAAGGCGGACTTGGCATTATCCATAAGAACATGTCCATGGAAGAGCAGGCAGAAATGGTAGACCGTGTAAAACGTTCCGAAAGCGGCGTTATTACCGATCCTTTTTATCTAACCGCAGACCGTCAGGTATTTGATGCCGAACATTTAATGAGTAAATTCCGTATTTCCGGCGTGCCGATTGTAGATGAAAGCAGGAAGCTTGTTGGTATTTTGACCAACCGCGATCTTCGTTTTATTGAAGACTACTCTATTAAAATTGAAGACGTTATGACAAAAACAAACCTTGTAACAGCTTCAGTAGGCACTACATTAAAAGAAGCAGAGAAAATCCTTCAGCAGCATCGGATTGAAAAGCTTCCTCTTGTGGAAAAAGACGGTACATTAAAAGGTTTAATTACCATCAAAGACATTGAAAAGCTTATCGAGTTTCCTCATTCTGCTAAAGACAAACACGGGCGTCTTCTTGCCGGAGCGGCTGTCGGCGTAACGGCGGATGTGTTAAAGCGGGTGGAAGCACTCGTCAATGCAGGCGTCGATGCCCTCGTTATTGATACGGCACACGGCCATTCCAAAGGCGTACTGGATAAAATCGCTGAAATCCGCAGTGCATTCCCTGATGTGATTTTAATAGCAGGAAACGTGGCGACAGCAGGTGGCACGCGTGACTTAATCAAAGCGGGTGCGGACGTTGTAAAAGTTGGAATCGGTCCGGGCTCCATTTGTACGACGCGGGTCGTTGCCGGTGTCGGTGTTCCACAGATTACTGCTATTTTTGACTGCGCTGAAGAAGCAGAAAAGCATAACGTACCGATTATTGCAGACGGAGGCATTAAATATTCCGGAGATATCGTTAAGGCGCTGGCCGCAGGAGGCCATGCAGTAATGCTTGGCAGCCTGCTTGCCGGTGTAACAGAAAGCCCGGGAGAACGCGAAATTTTCCAGGGCCGCCAGTTTAAAGTTTACCGCGGGATGGGTTCTATGGCTGCTATGGAGAAAGGCAGCAAGGACCGCTACTTCCAGGAAGACAACCAAAAGCTTGTACCGGAAGGCATCGAAGGAAGAACACCATATAAAGGACCTCTTGCCGATACGGTCCATCAGTTGATCGGCGGCATTCGTGCCGGCATGGGTTACTGCGGCACGGCTACCTTGGAAGACCTCCGGGAAAATGGACAGTTTATCCGCATTACTAACGCAGGTCTGCGCGAGAGCCATCCGCACGATGTGCAGATTACAAAAGAATCACCAAACTACAGCCTGTAATACAGATGCTAAGAAAAAAACACTCAAGCCGAGCCTGCTTGAGTGTTTTTTTGTATGGAAATAACTAAATATTAGAGTTTAGTTACAGTTTGTTGTCTATTCTTTTACAAGCGGCTGTGATAAACTAACGGAAGTATATTTCGGAGGTGCGTTACATTTATGAAAAGCTTATTAAAATCCAGCCTGGCTCTAGTTATAGCCATTATTATGCTGGCCGGCTTGCATATGGATGTGGAAGCAGAAGCTCCTGCTTTAGAGGCAGAAGCTGCGATTTTAGTAGATGCTGAGACCGGAGAGATTGTGTATCAGGACAATATTGATACAAGTCTGCCTCCTGCAAGTATGTCCAAAATGATGGCTGAATATTTAGTCCATCAAGCCATAGACGAACAGACCATAGAATGGGAAGACGAAGTTGAAATCAGCAGCAAAGTGGCCGCTTTATCAATAAGACCGGGATTGGCCAACGTTCCCCTGCGGGAATCACAAACCTATACGGTCGAAGAACTATACGAAGTGATGGCTGTAGACTCTGCCAATGGCGCTACTGTAGCTTTGGCAGAACATCTGGCCGGTTCGGAGCGGGCCTTTGTTGATGAGATGAATGCCAAAGCAGAAGAACTGGGCATGAGTGACTATAAATTTGTAAACGCCAGCGGACTGAATAATACTTCGATGGCGGGGGAGCATCCTTCCGGTACAGGAGCAGACGAAGAAAACATGATGTCTGCCAGGGATACCGCAATATTAGCGTATTATTTAATTAATGATTATCCGGAAATTCTTGAGATTGCTTCTGAAGAAGAAATAGTATTTGGAGAAGATACAAACGATGAAGTCGCTATAGAAAACTGGAATTGGATGCTGCCTGGATTCGAGCATGAATACGAAGGAGTAGACGGGTTAAAAACCGGCTCTACTAATTTGGCCGGCAATGCTTTCGCAGGAACGATTGAAAGAGATGAACGCCGGTATATTTCTGTTGTTATGCGCACCGACTCCAGAGACGCCCGTTTCACAGAAACCGCTCAATTGTATGACTATGGATTTGATGTGATTTCGGAGAAAAAGTATGTGGAAGAGGGCGAAAGCCTGCAGGGAAGCAGCACCGTTCCGGTGTCAAAAGGCAGAGGAGATGAAGCTGCTGTAGTGGCCGGAGACAATATTTCGGCCTACATGGAAGAAGGGGGAAAAGAACCTCAAATAGATACCATGCTTGATTCCGAAAAAGTGGATGAAGAGGGAAATCTCCAGGCTCCAGTTAAAAAAGGTGATGTAGTAGGCACCATTCGTCTTCAAACAAACGGCGTCGGCAGCGAGTACCTGCTGGACTCCATGAGAATACCGAATCGTGTTCCCCTTATTGCAGATGAAACAATTGAGGAAGCCACCTGGTTATCTTCTGCTCTTGATAATGTAGGCGGCTTATTGAACAGCATTCGTTATAATGCAGGAGACTGAAAGAAGAATATTTTTTAAAATATTCTTCTTTTTCTTTTTTACAGAAAGCCCGTGCTAATGTCTTTATTCCTTGGCGAAGCAGTGATACAATGGGAATAGTGATGCAATACAGAGTTATCCTATTGCCTTTTTAAGGAAAGACTGCAATAAAGGAGAAGCTTTGTAATAAATAGAGATAAACTGCTTAACAACCAGGCAGTATTATACAGCGGAGGGATTATTATAATGGCAGATAAAGGAACAGATCGCGTAAAAAGAGGTATGGCTGAAATGCAAAAAGGCGGCGTTATCATGGACGTCATCAACGCCGAACAGGCTAAAATAGCAGAAGAAGCAGGAGCAGTGGCCGTTATGGCACTCGAACGCGTGCCTTCTGATATCCGTGCAGCAGGCGGCGTAGCACGTATGGCTGACCCTACTATTGTAGAAGAAGTAATGGCAGCAGTATCGATTCCTGTCATGGCTAAAGCACGTATAGGCCACATTGTAGAGGCACGTGTCCTTGAAGCACTGGGTGCAGATTATATCGATGAAAGTGAAGTATTAACGCCGGCCGATGAGGTCTATCACTTGGATAAAAGCGAATTTACCGTTCCGTTTGTATGCGGAGCAAGAGATTTGGGAGAAGCAATGCGTCGTGTAGGCGAAGGAGCCTCCATGCTTCGTACTAAAGGCGAGCCCGGCACAGGAAATATTGTCGAGGCTGTACGCCATATGAGAATGATTCAGTCTCAGGTAAAGCGTGTCGTTGGTATGTCCCGTGACGAACTGATGACAGAAGCGAAGAATCTAGGAGCACCTTATGAGCTTCTTGTTCAAATTCAGGAACACAAAGGTCTGCCGGTCGTGAACTTCGCTGCAGGAGGTATTGCTACTCCTTCAGACGCTGCGCTTATGATGCAGCTGGGAGCAGACGGTGTATTCGTTGGATCCGGCATTTTCAAATCCAACCAGCCGGAGAAATTTGCCCGTGCGATCGTAGAAGCTACTACTCATTACGACGACTATGAATTAATCGGACGCGTGTCAAAAGACATCGGAGAAGCAATGAAAGGCCTGGAAATTTCCACACTTGCTCCAGGTGAGCGTATGCAGGACCGCGGCTGGTAATCCGCTACTATAAAGCTGGAAAGAAGGAATACTGGAATGGTGAAAATTGGTGTACTTGCTTTACAGGGAGCGGTCCGGGAACATGTCAAAAGCCTGGAAGCTCCAAATACAGAAGTCGTAATTATTAAACGGGTTGAGCAGTTAGATGCCTTGGACGGCCTTGTATTTCCTGGAGGAGAAAGTACGACCATGCGCCGTTTAGTAAACAAATATGGTTTTTTTCAGCCTCTTCGTGATTTTGCAGAGGCGGGCAAGCCTATTTTCGGTACATGTGCCGGCTTAATTCTTATGGCTGAACGAATCGAAGGCTCAGACGAAGAAGGCCATCTTCAATTGATGGACATGAAAGTGGAACGAAACGCTTTCGGACGACAGCGGGAAAGCTTTGAAACAACGCTTGTCGTCGATCAGGTGGCTGATGATGTAGAAGCTGTTTTTATCCGGGCCCCGCTCATTTCTGAAACGGGAGACTCCGTTGATATTCTGGCGGAGTATGAAGGAGAAATCGTAGCGGCTAAACAGAACCATCTGCTTGCCTGCTCATTTCATCCGGAATTAACAGATGATTCCCGTCTGCATCAATTTTTTGTTAAAATGGTTAAAGAAGCAAAAGAAACAAGGCCGGCGCAGGAAACGGTCAGGCCTGTATAAAGCATTGATGGATACTAGTATTGAATACAACCGGAAGACAGAGAGCCTGTGCAGTGGTGGAAGCAGGTGCCGGTTATTCAGGAATCCGATCCGGAGTGGAGAAGTGAACGCAAAGTAGCTTCTTCCGGCTCATCCCCGTTAAGCTGATGAACAAAGAGGCAGCAGGCTATGCTGCAATCTGGGTGGCAACGCGGGTGAACTCTCGTCCCTTTTCTATAAAGGGGCGGGAGTTTTTTGTTTGAAATTCCATTAATAAATAAAAGGAGGCAGCAACATGCTGGATGTAAAAAAACTAAGAAAAGATTTTGATGAAGTGAAGAAAAAGCTGGAAAAAAGAGGAGAAAACATTGACGAACTGGATCGTTTTCTGGAGCTGGATGAAAGCCGAAGAAGCCTTATTCAAAAAACGGAGGAATTAAAAAAGAAACGAAACGAAGTGTCCCAGGAAGTAGCCAAACGTAAGCGGGAAAACATAGATGCACAGGATTTGATTGATGAAACCAAAAATGTGTCCATAAATATGAAGAAATATGATGAGGAACTCCGTACGGTAGAAGAAGACCTGCAGCAACTGATGCTGACGATTCCGAATATTCCCCATCAGAGCGTTCCGATCGGAGAAAGCGAAGAAGACAACGAGGAAATTCGTACGTGGGGAGAGGCTCCTTCTTTTTCATTTCCAGTAAAAGCACATTGGGATCTTGGTGTGGAGCTTGGCATGCTTGATTTTGAACGTGCTTCCAAAGTAACCGGCAGCCGCTTTGTGTTTTATAAAGGAGCCGGTGCAAAATTAGAGCGGGCTTTGATTTCCTATATGATGGACCTTCACACAGATAAGCATGAATACGAAGAAGTCATTCCTCCTTACATGGTTAACCGGGAGAGCATGACAGGAACAGGTCAGCTTCCAAAGTTTGAAGAAGACGCGTTTAACATCCGCGAAGAAGACTACTTTTTGATTCCTACCGCCGAAGTGCCGGTCACTAATATGCACCGCGATGAAATTATCGAAGGATGGAAACTGCCATTCGGCTATTCCGCCTACAGTGCGTGCTTTCGTTCAGAAGCAGGGTCAGCCGGCAGGGATACAAGAGGCCTTATCCGTCAGCATCAGTTTAATAAAGTAGAACTCGTGCGCTTTGTACATCCGGAAGACTCCTACGAGCAGCTGGAGCTTTTAACCGGTCATGCTGAAAAGGTTCTGCAGGATCTGGAGCTTCCTTACCGCGTGCTGAACATGTGTACCGCAGACCTGGGCTTTACGGCTGCCAAAAAATACGATATCGAAGTATGGCTGCCAAGCTATGAGGATTATAAAGAAATTTCTTCCTGCAGTAACTTTGAAGATTTTCAGGCTCGTCGGGCCAACATTCGATTCAAACGGGAGCCAAAAGCCAAAACGGAATTTGTGCACACGCTCAATGGTTCCGGATTAGCAGTGGGAAGAACGGTAGCTGCTTTGATGGAGAATCATCAACAGGAGGATGGTTCTATCCGTATTCCTAAAGTGCTGCAAGGCTACATGGGTGGCAGAACGCATATTCAAGCGAAGTAAATTACCAGTTTTTTTAAGGTGAAACAGGGGAGTAAAACAACTCCTCTGTTTTTTTCTACGAATTTTTCAAGCCATTTCTTAAAAAAATTGCAATGTAAGCGTTATCAATGTATTATTTAACAGGAAGCTTTGATATTTTCGTAGCGTACTCTGATAGATAATCTGTCATTTAAATTTAATAAAAATGTAAAAACAATATTGCAAATATTCTATATAGTACTTATAATAACGTTAATCAAATAAAAAAATCTTGCGAATTATCTCAATATTTCATCGATTTATTTCATTTTTCGTAACGAATAGCAAAGAAATCAGCGAAATATACATAAAGAAAAGATGGGATGCCCAATGAGCCAGCTTGATAGTACGGATATGGCCATTCTCGGATATCTGCAGGAGAATGGAAAAAGATCTTACAGTGAAATAGCGCGCTATTTAAACTGCAGTGAAGGAACGATTCGTTCACGTATCAATAAAATGCTCAGTGCCGGTGTATTTGAATTTATTATTCATACCAATCCAAACAAAGTAGGGCTGGAGGTCCAGGCGATTATCGGGTTTTCAACAAGGCTTGGGGCGCAGGAAGATATTGCAAGATGTCTGCAGAAGCATCCGGAAGTGAGGTTTGTCGGGGCATTTTCAGGTAAACATGACCTGATTATACAAGCTTATTTTAAGAGTAACGAGGACTTAGTGAATTTTGTTAACAAAGAACTGGCTAAAATTGATGGAATTTTAAATGCTGACGTGAACGTAGAACTGAAGCAGTATAAGGATTCTTTTTCGTACATACAAGCAGAAGATTCGTGAATCGTTTCTTCTGGAAACCGGAAGTAATTTAATAAATTGGGGTGGGTTCATGAGCAACAATCAGACCGAGCTGCTGAAAGTGTCAGGGCTGAAAACATATTTTTCTTTAGAAAATGGAAAAACAGCTAAAGCTGTCGATGGTATTGATTTTACTATACATAATGGAGAAACAGTGGCTTTGGTCGGCGAATCAGGGAGTGGGAAAAGCATCACCTCGATGTCGATTATGAGGCTTGTACCAGAGCCTGCCGGAAAGATTGTGGAAGGATCTATCAAATTAGAAGATCAAGAGTTATTGGATTTATCTGAAAAGGAAATGATAAAAGTACGGGGCAATAAAATAGGAATGATTTTTCAGGAGCCAATGACCTCGTTAAATCCTGTATTCACCATTGGCATGCAAATAGCGGAACCGCTGATTAAGCACAAAGGAATGAAGAAAAAAGAAGCCAGACAAAAAGCTGTGGAACTGCTTAAACTAGTCGGGTTTCCCCGTGCGGAACAAACGATTCATGAATATCCGCACCAGCTCTCCGGCGGGATGAGACAGCGAGTGATCATTGCGATTGCTCTTTCCTGCGATCCAAAGCTCATTATTGCAGATGAGCCCACTACGGCGCTCGATGTGACGATTCAGGCCCAGATTTTGGATTTAATGCTTGATATTAAAGAAAAAATCAACTCGGCCATTCTGATCATTACTCATGACCTTGGTGTAGTAGCAGAAACGGCAGATAGAGTAATGGTCATGTATGGCGGCCAGATTGTAGAATCCGCTACAGTAAATGAGTTGTTTGAAAATCCTAAACATCCGTACACTGTAGGGCTGTTAAACAGCATGCCTAAAATTGATGACGATAAGCAGATATTAGAATCGATTCCAGGTACGGTGCCCCCTGCTACTGATTTCCCGCAGGGATGCAGGTTTGCTCCCCGCTGCAAGCATGTAACGGAAGAGTGTACCAAGTCAGTGCCGCCTATATACGAAGATACACCCGGCCACGAAGTCCGCTGTATTCTTTACAGTCAGAGTTCCAAGGAGGCAGAAGCCATTGACCCAGTTAAATAATAAAGTAAACGAAGAGGCAGACTATCCGGCTCCTGCTTCCGAAACAAAGGAAAAGCTGGTAGAAATTAAAAATCTAAAAAAATACTTTCCTATAAAGGGCGGCATATTAAGACGTACCGTTGCTCATGTAAAAGCAGTCGATGATATTTCCATTGATATTTATAAAGGAGAGACGCTCGGCATTGTAGGAGAATCCGGTTCCGGGAAATCCACATTGGGACGAATTATTTTAAGGCTGGATACTCCGACAGAGGGAAAAGTCATTTTTGATGATAAAGATATCTCTAAGCTATCGCAGCGGAAAATAAGGCCTTCCAGAAAAGATATGCAGATGATATTTCAGGATCCCTACGGCTCTTTAAACCCGCGGATGAGCGTCGGAGAACTGATTGAAGAGCCTATGCTTCTTCATGAAAATTTAACGAAGGAACAGCGCAGAGAACGAGTGATTGAGCTTCTGGAAACAGTAGGTCTTGGAGGGGATGCACGGTTTAAATATCCACACGAATTTTCGGGCGGCCAGCGTCAGCGTATTGGAATAGCACGCTCCATCTCTACAAGGCCGAAATTCATCATTGGGGATGAACCGGTTTCTGCTTTGGATGTATCTGTGCAGTCGCAGGTATTAAACCTGATGAAGCAGCTTCAAGATGATTTTGATTTAACGTACTTATTCATTGCCCACGATTTAAGTGTTGTCAAACATATCAGTGACCGGGTGGCTGTCATGTATTTAGGAAGAATTGCAGAAATAGCCCCCAAAAACAGCTTGTATTCCCAGCCTCTGCATCCCTACACCCAGGCACTTATTTCAGCGGTTCCTGAACCGGATGTGAAAAAAAGAAAGAAAAAAGTTCATTTGCAGGGAGATCTGCCAAGTCCATCAGACCCGCCTGCCGGGTGTCCTTTTCATACGCGCTGCCCGCAGGCCCATGATCGCTGCAGTGCAGAAAGACCGGAGCTGGTCGATGTAGGCCGGGACCATAAAGTGGCATGCCATTTGTATACTGATTCAAAAACGGGGGCCATACTCAGCCCGGAACATGCCTCAAAAAACTAACCGGTTATATCACGTATAGGGGGTGAATCCTGTAAGGATTCAATAATGACCAATTATAAAAACTAGTAGGGGGTATCTTTTTGAAAAACAAAACATGGTTTTTGTCAATGATGTCTTTTGGTTTAGTATTGTCTGCATGCAGTGGAGGCGGGGACTCTGAGGAAGGCGGGGAATCCAGCGGCGAACCTCAGGAAGGCGGTTCGATAACGGCTGCGATGTATTCCGCACCGGAAGGCCAGTTCAACCCTATATTTTACAGCGATGCCTATGAAGCGAATATTCTTGATTTTACGCACGAGGCACTGGTGGCACAGGATGAAAACCTTGAGTTTATTCCGGAACTTGCATCCGAGTGGGAATTCAACGATGACCAGACAGAACTTACTTATACATTGGAGGAAGGCGTAACGTGGCATGATGGCGAAGCCTTTACAGCCGATGATGTAGTATTTACTTACGAATCTATTGCAGATCCGGAATATATTAACGCAGGCGGCCTGCGTATTGACTATGTAAACAAACTGGTTGGCTTTGAAGAATATTCAGACGGAGAAGCCGATACACTTGAAGGTGTAGAAGCTGTCGATGAAAACACCGTGACATTCACGTTTGCCGAACCAAATCCAACGGCACTGTATAACACAAGCTTTATGATTATTCCAGAACACATTTTTGCTGACATTCCCGTAGCAGAAATGCCGGAAGCCAGTGCTTCCCTGAACGCTGGTGAAGTGATCGGAACAGGCCCTTTCCAGCTTTCTGAATTACAGGAAGGCGAGCAGTATCTTTTAGCCAAGCATGAAGAGTACTGGGGCGGAGAGCCTAACCTGGATAACATTCAATGGCAGGTAATGGACCAGGAAATTATTCCGGGACTGCTTGAAAATGGAGATGTAGACCTTATCAAAGATCCGGGAGGCGTGCCTAAAGGCGATGTGGAATCCGTAGAACAAATGGAAAACATTACGATGTTTGAACAGCAGGATCTTGGTTACCAGCTGCTTGGATTCAAGCATAATAGAGGCCCGGATGATGCATTGACGGATCCGGACTCATGGGAGCCAAATGAAAAGGTACAGGATGTTGAACTTCGACAAGCGATCGCTCATGCGATTAATCGGCAGGGGATGATTGACGGGCTTCTTTACGGACATGGTGAAGTACTGAATGCACCGTTCCCTGAAGCATCGTGGGCGTTTAACGCCGACTCGGTTACTGACTATGACTATAACGAAGATACAGCAAACCAGATTTTAGATGACGCCGGCTACGAAGATACAAATGGAGACGGGATGCGTGAGAATCCGGACGGCGAAGCCTTTACGCTGAATCTGGACTATCCAACAGGTAACCTTATCCGTGAAAGAAGCGCACCAATCATTGAAGAAAACCTGGAAGCTGTAGGGCTTGATGTGAATCTAAACAACCCGCGTGAAGCAGCTGCTCACTTTGAGCATATTGAAAGCAACTCCAACGATGTAGATATGTACCTGTCGGGCTGGTCTCTGGCTTCCGGTGATCCGGATCCATCAGGCATCCACAAATCGGACGCTGCCTATAACTACCTTCGTTGGAACAGTGAAGAAAGCGACCAGTTAATTGAAGAAGCAATGCAGGCTCCGGACGCGTTTGAATTAGAGTACCGTGAGCAGAAATATGGAGAGTGGGCACAGCTCTTTTCTGATGAACTTCCAGAAGTTCCATTGTATGCAGAAAACAACGTATTCGCTCATAACAGTGCCCTGCAGGGAATTGTTAGAAAGCCGCACACGATTGTTGATAACTCGCATGAGTGGTATTTAGAACAGTAATGCCCATGAAAATAGAAGGATGTATGGATTTGTATCCATACATCCAAACTATTTTCCACTACATAAGTATAGAAGAGAGATTCAGCTGTTGCTTTTGAATTTTTGAGAAAAGACTGCCGGAAGAGGCTCTTACAACACCATGCAAGCAGAAATTCTGGCGATGCCCAGTCTTTTCTGAAAAAGGCAGGAGGAGAAGTAGATGTATAAATATATATTGCGCAGACTATTATTATTTATTCCTATGCTGCTAGCAGTATCTTTAATCGTATATTTTTTAGCTTATCTAGCACCGGGGGACCCGTTAACCGGAGAAAATATTGATCCTAATGTTCCGGCGGAAGTGTATGAACAGCGGGCAGAGGAGCTTGGGTTAAACGAGCCGTTTCATATTCAGTACCTCAGCTGGGTAGGATCCGTGGCACAGGGAAACCTGGGAGATTCCATTAACTATAACGGGCGTACGGTAGAAGGTTTGATCATGTCGCGTGTTGTAAACACCCTGTACTTATCTATTTTTGCTTTATTTATTACTATTATTGTAGCTTTGCCAATCGGTATTTATTCCGCCAGAAAACCGTATTCTGTTGCAGATTACGGCGCAACAACGTTTGCTTTTGTAGGTCTTGCTACACCCAACTTCTTTGCCGGCCTGTTACTGATTTATTTCTTTGGTTTCCAATTAGGATGGTTTCCAACGCAGGGCTCTGTTTCCACTATTGGAGCAACCGGCCTGGAGTATTTTTTTGACCGGATTCATCATTTGGTGCTTCCCGGTTTAACGCTCGGCCTGGCCAGTACGGCTATTTACATGCGTTATATGAGAAGTGAAATGCTTGATATTCAGGGAAGTGATTTTGTACGAACAGCCAAAGCAAAAGGAATGGGACCAAAAAGCGTTTTATATAAGCATACGCTTCGGAATGCTTTAATTCCTATCATCACGCTTCTTGGATTTGAATTTGGAACGCTGCTGAGCGGCGCAGTTATTACAGAAGCAGTATTTAACTATCCAGGGCTCGGTACATTGTTTTTGGAGTCCATTGTTAACAGAGACTATCCAGTCATTATGGGAATTAATTTGATATTATCGGTAGCGATTCTTGTCGGCAACCTGTTGGCGGATATTTTCTACGCCGTAGTCGATCCAAGAATACGCTACGATTGAGGGGGCATATGCTATGCAGAATCCACAACCAGTAGAACCAGTCATTACTTCCGGACAAAAAGGCCACAGCCCCCTTCAGCTGGCGGTAAAGCGATTCATGAAAAACAAGCTGGCGATATCGGGATTAGTCATTCTTGTGTTTTTCTCGCTGGTGGCTATTTTTGCCCCATTTTTAACGCCGAACAGTCCAACGCAGTCCGATTTAATCAACGTGATGCAGCCGCCAAGCTCTGACCACTGGCTTGGCACCGACAGTTCCGGCCGGGACAATTTTGCCAGGCTGGTCTATGGAGCAAGGGTTACTCTGCTTATTGGTTTCTTCGCGATGTTTTGTACGTTAGTCATTGGAGTGATTTTAGGCTCGATTGCAGGGTACTACGGTGGTATCGTAGACGGCATTATTATGAGACTTGCTGATGTTGTTCTTACGCTTCCTTTTCTCTTGTTTGTGCTTACTGTGATCGCGATTATTCAAAATATAACCATCACGCTATTTGTAGTAGTTATTGCAGCAACTACCTGGCCGAACATCACAAGGATCCTGCGGGGAACGTTTTTATCGATCAGAGAAAAAGAATTTATACTCGGAGCAAGGTCCATTGGATGTTCAGATTGGCGCATCATTACGAAACACTTTCTGCCAAATGCCGTCGGTCCGATTATTGTGAATGCCACAATTATGATGGCGACGATGATCATTTTAGAATCTGCATTAAGTTTCGTAGGGTTTGGTATCCCACAGCCTACTCCTACATGGGGGAACATGGTAAATGAAGCAAGAAGCATAAGAGTTCTTCAAGGGGCTCCAGAGGCTTGGATTCCGCCCGGTCTCTCTATTCTCCTTGTCGTTTTGTCCATTAATTTCATTGGGGACGGCCTTCGGGATGCATTTGATCCAAAAGGTGGAAAACGATAAAAATACAAGAAAGAGCAAAATTAAATTGCTCTTTCTTTTTATTTTCTATTGCACCGGTATTTTGTATATGCTATTATATTCCTTGTCAGCCAAAAAGTTTTTAACCATTCGGGGGAGTACCCAAGTCTGGCTGAAGGGAGCGGTCTTGAAAACCGCCAGGGGCTTCATCGCCCGCGGGGGTTCGAATCCCTCCTCCTCCGCCATTATTCTAATAACAAAGCTGTCCCTGCAAAGGGCAGCTTTTTTTGTGTGTTTTTATAAGACAGTGCATGAAAAAAAGCAAATTGGGTATGATAAAAGAAAAGCGGAAGGTAAGGAGACGGACATGGCTCATACAGATATGTATTGGATGAAAGAAGCTCTGAAATTGGCGGAAAAAGCGCGGATCATGGGAGAAGTGCCGATCGGAGCAGTAATTGTAAAAGAAGATGTGATTGTCGGGTATGGATACAACCAGCGGGAAACCAAACAACAGGCGGGGTCCCATGCTGAAATGACTGCCATTGAACAGGCATGTCGGACACTCGGAAACTGGCGTTTGGAGGACTGCACGCTTTATGTCACCCTGGAGCCCTGTCCGATGTGTGCAGGGGCGATTGTCCAGTCCCGCATCGTCCGGGTCGTTTACGGAGCAGTTGATGCCAAAGCCGGCTGTGCGGGAACGCTGATGAACCTGTTGGACGAACCGCGGTTCAATCATCAGGCCATCGTCGAACGCGGGGTGATGGAGGAACGATGCAGTGCGATTCTTTCCACCTTTTTTCTGGAACTGCGCCAAAAGAAAAAAGAAGAGCGCTTAAAAAGAAGAGAGCAGCAGAAGTTGGATTCAGCGAATCATCATGATATAGTAAACGAACACGATGAATAAAACAGGGGGATAACTCATGGCACCTAATCAATTTTCAGCGGAAACGGCTCAAATGCTGGCGAAAAAACTTAATATGCCGTTAGAGCACATTATGCATACACCGCCGCATATTATTATGGCAAAAATTGCTGAACTGGAAAGAAAAGAGCAGACCGCAGCAGACGAAAATTCGGCAGAAGAATAAAGCCGAACCTATTGCGTTCCAGCTAAAAACTATATATACTAAAAGTTGCGCAATAAAGCGCCTGAATATGTTATCCAATTTGCCGTGCTAAGTGGGGAGGTAGCGGTGCCCTGTACTCGCAATCCGCTATAGCGAGACTGAATCCCTTCTCGAGGCTATGCTTTTGTGCAGCCTGCCCTATGTAAGTGGTGTTGACAACCGGGTTCTGCGCAATGGAAACCCGTGAATCCTGTCAGGTCCGGAAGGAAGCAGCAGTAAGCGGACTCTTCTATGTGCCGCAGAGCTGCCCGGTTCGAGCTAACTGCATAGGTAACGTGCATGAAAGCATTGTCGACAGAAGGTGCACGGCTTTATACATATGATAAAAAGAACGACTCTCTTGAGAGTGGTTCTTTTTTCTTCATTATTATAATGAAGAAAAACGGATATCATCTTTTGAAAAGTATATATAGAATCGGTATAATTAAAAATAGAAGAAATATAATAAAGGAGGCAGAGGATTGGGCTATCAGGCATTGTACAGGGTATGGAGGCCAAAGCAGTTAAAAGACATGGCAGGCCAGGAACATATTACAAAAACGCTCCAAAACGCGCTGGAACAGGAAAAGTTTTCACACGCCTACTTATTCAGCGGTCCGCGGGGGACCGGGAAAACAAGCGCCGCCAAAATTATTGCCAAAGCGATTAACTGTGAGCATGCGCCTGTTCGCGAGCCTTGTAACGAATGCCGGGCCTGCCGGGGGATTTCAGATGGCTCCGTCGTGGACGTTATTGAAATCGATGCCGCATCCAACAATGGCGTAGACGAAATCCGTTATATACGGGAAAACGTCATGTCTGCTCCCCGCGATATTTCATACAAAGTATATATTATAGATGAGGTTCACATGCTTTCCACCGGCGCCTTTAATGCACTATTAAAAACATTGGAAGAGCCGCCGAAGCATGCCGTTTTTATTCTCGCAACAACCGAGCCTCATAAAATCCCGTTAACCATTATATCCAGATGTCAGCGTTTTGATTTCAAGCGGATCACAACCAAAGCTTTGACAGAAAGAATGAATTACATTATCACTCAGCAGGAATGGGCGGCTGAAGAAGAAGCCGTTCAGCTTATTGCCCGGGCAGCGGAAGGCGGAATGAGAGATGCGCTGAGCTTATTGGATCAGGCTTCGTCTTTTGCAGAGGATACTATTACGGCTGATGATGTATTAGCAATTACCGGAGCAGTTTCCCAGCGTTTTCTGGCGGAGACGATACGTTCTGTTCTTGCAGGAGATACTTCGGCAGCAGTAAGAGCGGCAGACAGGCTGATTCAGGATGGAAAAGATCCTGTTCGATTCATGGAAGACGTTATATACTATTTAAGAGACATGCTGGTCGCTAAAACCGCGCCGAATGTTGATGAGATTCTGGACAGGGTCATGGTGGACGATACATTTAAGGAGCTGGCCGGGCAGGCAGAGCTTTCCTGGATTTATCAGGTGCTCAATGAGCTTAATACCCACTTTCAGCAGATGAAATGGTCCAGCCATCCTAAGATTTTTCTGGAAATGGCTCTTATTCAAACGGCTCATGCGTCTTCCGGCCAACCGGCACCTGAAGCGGGAAGCGCTGTCTCCTCTGACGTTTACGAGCGTCTGGAGAAAAAAATAGAGCAACTCGAACAGAAATTGAAAAAGATAAAAGAAACACCGGCTCCCGAAAAGCCGGCAGATGCTTCTCCGTCCCAGGCTCCTAAACGGAAAGTGCAGCCGCGGGCCGGCGGGGGACAGGCACTTGGAAATGACGGAAAAGTCCGTGAAGCAGTGCAGGGCGCAGATCGTCAGAAGCTTCAGGAGCTGACAGGGCAGTGGGCGGCTATTATGCAGAAAGTAAAGCAGACAAGCGTACCCGGCCATGCGTGGATAAGTGATGCCAAGCCGGTAGCAACAAATGGAGAAAAGCTGATTCTGGCTTTTCAAAACGAAATGCATCGAAGCATGGTGGATACGAAATTCCGTGACGCCATAGAGTCTTCCATTCAAGAAGTAACAGGACAGACACTTGAAGCCGTTACACTTTTAAATCAGCAGTGGGAAAAGGTAAAGCAGGAATACAAAAGCCGGCAGCCGGCTTCCGAAGAGCAGGAAAGCGAACCGGAAAAGGATCCTTTTGTAGACGAAGCCATTAAGCTGGTGGGAGAAGACCTTTTAGAAATAAAAGACTAATACACTATTGGAGGAATAATAATGAAAAACAATATGGGAAATATGATGAAGCAGATGCAGAAAATGCAAAAACAAATGGCTCAGGCACAGGAAGAACTAAAGGAAAAGAACGTAGAAGCAACCGCAGGCGGCGGAGCTATTAAAGTGACCGCTTCCGGAGACAAGCGTATTGTTGATATTGAAATCGACCAGGACGTTGTAGATCCTGAAGATGTAGAAATGCTGCAGGATCTTGTCCTTGCCGCCACTAACGAAGCTCTCAAAAAAGCAGATGAAATGATCGAACAGGACATGGGCAAATTTACTAAAGGAATGAATATGCCTGGAATGTTCTAAAAGGAGGAAAAGGTGCAGTATCCACAGCCAATTTCTAAACTAATTGAAGGTTTTATGAAACTCCCCGGCATTGGGCCGAAAACGGCAGGACGTCTTGCCTTCTTCGTATTGGATATGAAAGAAGACGATGTTCTGGATTTTGCAAAAGCACTGGTTCATGCTAAGCGCGACTTAACCTACTGCTCTAACTGTCACTTTATAACAGATACGGATCCGTGCAGAATCTGTGAAGATAAACAGCGGGATCAATCTATTATATGCGTAGTACAGGACTCCAAAGATGTCATTGCAATGGAGAAAATGCGGGAGTACAGTGGACAGTATCATGTCCTGCATGGTGCAATTTCTCCAATGGATGGCATTGGTCCGGAAGATATTAAAGTACCTGAACTGATCAAGAGGCTTCAAAACGATGAAGTGAAAGAAGTAATTATCGCAACGAACCCTACTATTGAAGGGGAAGCTACAGCAATGTATATTTCCAGGCTCGTTAAACCTTCTGGTATGAAAGTGACGAGAATTGCCCACGGTCTTCCGGTAGGCGGAGATCTGGAGTATGCAGATGAAGTGACGCTTTCCAAAGCAATAGAAGGCCGCCGGGAATTATAAAAACAGTGGCGGGGGCTCCTTAAATGAATAGTATTCAAAAAAGGGAGGGCGCTTCTTTGTTCAAAAAAAACAAAATTTATCATGCCGGACAACAAAGTCTTATCGAAAAAACGGAAGAATTAAAGCGCGACTTTCAATCGTTTCAACTAATCATCGAAAAAAGCCTTGATCCTTCCACTGAAACAATTGCGTACCTGAAGATAAAAAAAGCGAAGTATATGTTTCTGTTAAAGGAAATGCGCTATCAGCAGGCACTTCAAAAGAATAAATAATACAGCCGGCTGCTTATGCCCGGCTGCTTTTTTTATTTATAAAGGAACCAGCGGGATCAGGTCAAAAACGTTGCTCTTCTATAGAAAGAAAAGGTACAGTACAAGGACATACTTACCCTTGATAGAGAAGAGGTATTAAATGGACACGCTGACACATGCTCTTTTTGGAATGGCGACTTACGGGGCTATCGATAAAGCTGGTCTCGATAAACCGGTGAAGCGTTCTGTTTTGTTTGCAAGCCTGGCCGGCAGCCAGGCGCCGGATGCCGACGTCTTTACAGGTCTTACGGAGACAGGGCAGATCATGGGGCTTCTTTGGCACCGTGGATTGACGCATTCTTTTTTTATGGCCCCGGTATGGGCACTTGTGATTTTTGCGGCAGCTTTTGTAATTTGGAGGCAGAAACATTGGCTGATCTTTTTTGCAGCGTTTATTAATGTAGTTATTCATAACACGCTGGATGGCTTGAATGCCTGGGGAACCGGCTGGTTTGAACCAATAAGCTCAACAAGAGTAGCTTTAGGATTTCTACCTATTGTTGATGTGGTGATTTGGAGCTTGTTCGCAGGCGCCTTTCTTATTAAATGGAAATATAAAAGCATTTCTGCCCCCCGTGTCTGGAGGGCGGTTCTCGTGTTAGCGGCTCTGCATACATCTATACAGGGTCTTCAAGGAACATTCATTATTAACCAGGTAGAAGACAGCTTTGATCAAGTAGCGCTTTCTGCCGGTTTTGTTCCTGGTTCATTTAATGTTATTGGTAAAAAAGATGAGATCGTCACGATTAAAAATCATAATGCGTTTGGAAGAGAATCATTGACGGAGACCCTTTATTCCCAGGAAGAAGTGAACCTTGATCCTCTTTTGGAAAAAAACAAACGGGCAGAAGTGTTAATCGAGTGGGCTCCTTTCGTAGTAGTGACGAAAGACGAGGCGGAGCTGGGAGTCTATGACCCGCGTTTTTACTTTGATGGAGAAAAGCTGCTTTTTGAATCGATACCAGCGGAGTAAAGCGGGCAGTTTTTGCCCGCTTTTTTTCTATCTATAATATACAAGAAAAGGGATAAATTTTTTTTATAAGTAATGCAATTTTTTCATTGTTATTTTATAATAGAGATGGTATAGTTGAAAACGTTGCTGAGAAAACATCTCAAAAACGTTCAATATTTTATCACAATTAAGTATTGCGTTTTTTAAACGCAAATGATATAATTTACGAAGTCGTTAAGAGACGGCGACGTAAATAAGTGTCCTTTGAAAATGGAATGAAAACAACGCGCGAATTATCAAGTCGCGGCAGGCAAGGCCTGCTGCGCAATGTAAGACCAGCATGACCTAAGCATCAACTTTCATGGAGAGTTTGATCTTG